>JBFMFC010000010.1:0-88908 GCA_040752195.1 Pseudomonadota bacterium
GTTCGCGCGGACCGCGCTCACCGCGTCGGCCTTCGCGCCGCTCCTCTCGGCCGCGACGGTGGTCACGATGGCGCTCGCCGCGGCCCTCGCGCTCCTCCCGAGCCTTGGGCGCCGCGGCAGCGGCGACCGGTGCAAGGGCTGGAGCGGGCTCGCCGGCGAAGAAGCGCTTGATCCGCGCCCAGAGCGAAGGCGAAGGCTCGGGCGCCGCGACCGCCGGCGCGACCGGCGCGTGCGCTGGCACAGGCGGGGCAACGACCGGCGCCGGCGTCTCCGGAACGATGCCGCGCACGACGGCTTCCTGCTTCGGCTTCGCGCGCTCCTCCTCGGCCTTGCGCGCATAAGGAGTCTCGGTCGGCGGCGAGATCGCTCGCTCGTAACTGGCCTTGGTCTGGTCGAGCCGCTCGTCGTCGTGGCGCAGCCGCTCGATGCTGTAATGCGGTGTCTCGAGATACTTGTTCGGGATCAGCACGATCGACACGCGAAGTCGCGCTTCGAGCTTGGCGATGTCGGCGCGCTTCTCGTTGAGCAGATAGGTCGCGACATCGACGGGCACCTGCGCGTGGATCGCCGCCGTGTTCTCCTTCATCGCTTCTTCCTGCAAGATGCGCAGGATGTGCAGCGCGGAGCTTTCGGTGTCGCGGATCACGCCGACCCCGTTGCAGCGAGGACAAGTGATGTGGCTGCCTTCGGACAGCGCCGGCCTCAACCGCTGGCGCGAAAGCTCCATCAGCCCGAAGCGGGAGATCTTGCCCATCTGCACACGCGCGCGGTCGTAGTGCAAGGCCTCCTTGAGCCGCGCCTCGACTGCGCGCTGGTTCCTCGGGTCCTCCATGTCGATGAAGTCGATCACGATCAGCCCGCCCAAGTCGCGCAGGCGAAGCTGGCGCGCCACCTCGTCGGCGGCCTCGAGGTTGGTCTTCAGCGCGGTTTCCTCGATATCGGCGCCCTTGGTCGCGCGCGCCGAGTTCACGTCGATCGATACGAGCGCCTCGGTGTGGTCGATGACGATCGAGCCGCCGGAAGGCAGCGGGACCGTCCGCGAGTGTGCAGTTTCGATCTGGTGCTCGATCTGGAAGCGCGAGAACAGCGGGACATCGTCCTTGTAGCGCTTGACGCGATTGACCATGTCGGGCATCACGTGCGCCATGAACTGCCGCGCCTGCTCGTAGACCTCGTCGGTGTCGATCAGGATCTCGCCGATCTCCGGATGGAAGTAGTCGCGGATCGCGCGGATCACGAGGCTCGATTCCTCGAAGATCAGGAACGGCGCGGGGTTCAGCCGCTTGTTCTTCTGGCCGTCGGTGGTGGGCGACGTCGTCAGATTGCCGGCGGCGTCGCGGTACTGCGGCGTGGCCGCCTCCTCGATCGCGCGCCACAGCTGCAGCAGGTAGTTCAGGTCCCACTGCAGTTCCTCGACCGAGCGGCCGATCCCGGCGGTACGCGCGATCACGCTCATTCCGGGCGGAAGCTGGAGCTGTTCGATCGCCTCGCGCAGTTCCTGCCGATCCTCGCCTTCGATGCGGCGCGAGACGCCGCCGCCCCGGGGGTTGTTGGGCATCAGCACCAGATAGCGGCCCGCGAGCGAGATGAAGGTCGTCAGCGCGGCGCCCTTGGTGCCGCGCTCCTCCTTCTCGACCTGGACGATCAGTTCCTGGCCTTCGGAAATCGCCTCGTTGATCTTTGCCCGGCCGACGTCAACGCCGGGTTTGAAGTAGCTGCGCGAGATCTCCTTGAATGGCAGAAAACCGTGACGCTCCTCGCCGTAGTCGACGAAGCAGGCCTCGAGGCTCGGTTCGACGCGCGTGACAACACCCTTGTAGATGTTGGATTTGCGCTGCTCGCGACCGGCGGTCTCGATGTCGAGGTCGATGAGCTTCTGCCCGTCGACGATGGCCACGCGCAGCTCTTCGGCATGCGTCGCGTTGAAAAGCATGCGTTTCATCAGCACTCCTTCCGCGCCCTGGGGCGCGGCTGTGTGCCGAATCGGATCGGGCGAGCGAAAGAACCGGGCGCCGCGGCGCGACGCCGATCAGCCGTGTACGGGTGCGCGCGGCTGCGCGAATGCACCGGCGGCGCACGCAACGCCGACGGATGCACCACGTCTCCGCAAGGGGGCGGGCGACTCGTCGGGGTGGACAGCGCGGATGGGCACGGTAGATCTCGTTCTGTTCTTTCGGCGCCGCTGACTGCGCGGCAGCGTTGCTCGACTCGATTCAGCCGGGGTGGCCGCAGCGGGCGTCCACCTCCTGGTTGCCGAACGGCGCCGCCGACATCTCCGCCTGGCCTGGCGCCGTTCCTGTTCATCGCGCACCGACCCGTCGTCCGCCGGACCGGTGACGCTCCCATCGGCGGCGATCGGGTCGGGCCGCGCGTGCGGCACGCCTCGCTACAATCGCTGCCCGCTGGAGCTCGTTCGGGCTGAGCTCGCCGGACGCCTGTCGTCCCGCGCTTCCACAAACCTGAGCAGTCACTTTAACTGCGCTGCCCAACTCCAACGCGCGCAAGTATAGGCAAGATGGAAGTCGGCAGCAAAAGGCGCTCGCCGCCGCGAGCGACGAAATTGCGGGGTGGTCGTCCGGTCGCTGCGACGATCGCCCCGGACCGCGTGACCTATGTGACGGTCGGCGAAGATGCCGCCGGGCAACGGCTGGACAACTTCCTGCTGCGGCTCGCCAAAGGCGTTCCGAAGAGCCACGTTTACCGGGTCGTCCGCAGCGGCGAGGTGCGCGTCAATCGGGCGCGTGCCGCGGTGGACCAGCGTCTGGCGGCGGGCGACGAGGTCCGCATCCCGCCGATGCGGCTGGGGATAGCCGCTCGACCCGCGCCGCCGCCCGCACAGATGCCGCCGATCCTGTATGAGGACGAACACCTGATCGTCGTCGACAAGCCGGCGGGCCTGGCCGCGCACGGCGGCAGCGGCGTGTCGCACGGACTGATCGAGCGCGTACGCGCGGCGCGACCGCACCAGGCGTTCCTGGAGCTCGCGCACCGGCTCGACCGCGAAACCTCGGGAATCCTGCTGCTCGCCAAGTCGCGCAAGGCGCTGCTCGGCCTGCATCGGCAGTTCCGCGCAGGCGAAGCCGACAAGCGTTATCTGGCGCTGGTACGAGGCGACTGGGTCAACGGACGCCAGCACGTGAAGCTCGCGCTGACGAAGTTCGTCACGCGCGCCGGCGAGCGGCGCGTCGCCGTCGACGAGGAGGGCCAGCCGTCGCACACAATCCTGAACCTGCGTGCGCGCTACGGCGCGTCTTCGCTGCTCGAAGCGGAACTGCGAACCGGCCGCACGCATCAGATCCGCGTGCATCTGGCGCATCTCGGTTTCCCCATCGTCGGCGACGACAAGTACGGCGACTTCGAACTGAACCGGCGGATCGCGCGCGGCGAGTTCGGAGTGCCGCTCGCCCGCATGTTCCTGCACGCGGTGTCGATGCGCCTGCACCATCCCGTGACCGGCGAGTTGCTCGAGCTGGAAGCGGCGCTGCCGCGCGAGTGCGTGGAGTTCCTGCGGAGCCTGCAAGATGCGGCCACCGTTTGACCTGATCGTCTTCGACTGGGACGGCACCCTGGTCGATTCCACTGCGACGATCGCGCGCTGCATCCAGTACGCGGCGGCGGACCTGGGGCTGCGCATCCCCGACTTCGAGCAGGCGAGTCACGTGATCGGGCTCGGCCTGCACGACGCGTTGACGCGCGCGGTGCCGGACCTGCCGCCGGAGCGTGTGCTCGAGTTCTCGTCGCGCTATCGCGTGCACTACCTCGCGCGGGAGAACGAACTCGAACTGTTCGCCGGCGCGCGCGAGCTGATCGAGGCGCTGCGCGGGCTCGACCTGCGGCTGGCGATCGCGACCGGCAAGAGCCGCGCCGGGCTGGCGCGCGCGCTCGCTGCGGTCGGCTTGAGCGGTGCGTTCGACGCGACACGCTGCGCCGACCAGACGCATCCGAAGCCGCACCCGGCGATGCTGCTCGAGCTGACCGAAGAGCTCGCGGTCGACGTCGAGCGCACACTGATGATCGGCGATACGACGCACGACCTGCAGATGGCGCGCGCGGCGCGCACGCACGGGGCGGCAGTCACGTACGGGGCGCACCCGCGCGCGCAGCTGGCTGCGTGCGAGCCGCTCGCGCTCGTCGGTTCGGTCGAGGAACTTCGCAGATGGCTGATTCCCGCATGATCGACATCTGCGGCTCGGACGCGCTCACCGACGGCGGTGACGGCGTGCGCTTCGCCGTTCGCGTCGGCGGAATCGACGCGACCGGGTTTGCGGTGCGCTATCGCGGGCGCGTGTTCGCGTACCTGAACCGCTGCGCGCATGTGGCGATGGAACTCGACTGGGTGCCGGGCCGCTTCTTCGATTCCGCCGGCGAACTGCTCGTCTGTGCGACGCACGGCGCGCTTTACGATGCCGCGAGCGGCCGCTGCGTCGGCGGGCCGTGCGGCGGCCGCGGCGCACTTCGCGCACTGCAGGTCACGGAGCGCGACGGCCGCGTCTATTGGACACCCGATGCCGGCGTTTCCGCCGGCGACGCTACGAACGGAGAACCGCGATGAACGAAGAAGTGCCGATGTCCGCCGGCGCAACGCCCGATCGCCGGGCCGATGCCGGCTGGGAGCGCGAGACGTTGCAGAAGCTGCTCACCGAATCGCTGCGCGAGCAGCGGGCGCGCCGCCGTTGGGGCATCTTTTTCAAGGCGCTCGGCTTCGTCTACCTGGCGGTGATCCTGTGGTGGCTGGTCGACCTGGGTGGCGTGGGCGACGCGAAGGTGCGCGGCCCGCACACCGCAGTGATCGCGATCGAGGGCGAGATCGGTCCGAATGCGCGCGCGAGCGCGGACAACACGATCGAGGCCCTGCGGTCGGCCTTCAAGGACAAAGGCACGCGCGGCATCGTGCTGCGCATCAACAGCCCGGGCGGCAGCCCCGTCCAGGCCGGGCTGATCTACGACGAGATCCGACGTTTGCGCGCCGAACACAAGGATGTCGCCGTGTACGCGGTCATCGAGGAGCTGGGCGCGTCGGCCGCGTACTACGTGGCCGCCGCGGCGGACAGGGTGTACGTCAACCGCGCTTCGCTGGTCGGGTCGATCGGTGTGCTGATCGACAGTTTCGGATTCACCGGGGCGATGGAGAAGCTCGGCATCGAACGCCGCCTGTTGACGGCGGGCGCCAACAAGGGGCTGCTCGATCCGTTCTCGCCGATGAACGAGGCGCAGCGCGCGCACGCACAGGCGATGCTCGACGACATCCACCAGCAGTTCATCGCTGCGGTCAAGGGCGGCCGCGGAGACCGTCTGAAGCGCTCGAGCGAGCTGTTTTCCGGACTGATCTGGACCGGTTCGCAGGGCGTCAAGCTCGGTCTGGCGGACGATTTCGGGTCGGTGCACTCGGTCGCGCGCGAGGTGATCAACGCGCCCGAGCTGGTCGACTACACGCGGCGCGAGAACATCCTCGATCGCGTCGCGCGGCGGGTCGGCGCCGGATTGGGCGCAGCCCTGCGCGCGAGCCTAACGGACGCCGCGACCTGGCGTTGAGCGCACTCGACCGAGCAGCGCGAACACCGCCGGGTGGCGCGTGAGCGTCGGGCGGTGCGCCGCAGGCAGCGCACGCCACTGCGCGATCGTGCGCGTTGCGATCCGCTCGTCGGGTGCGGTGAGATCGACCGCGACCGTCAGACGCGTTTCGGGCGCGCAGGCCGACAGCGCGGCCGCGAACAGCCGCTCGTTGCGGTACGGCGTCTCGATGAACAGCTGCGTTTCGCCGGCGCGCGACGCGTCGTCAAGCTCGCGCAGCCGCCGGGCGAGCGCCGCCGTTTCCCGCGGCAGGTAGCCGACGAAGCGGAACGACTGCCCGTTCAGTCCGCTCGCCATCAGCGCAAGCAGCAGCGCCGACGGTCCCACCAGCGGCACCACCGGCAGTTGCAGTGCGTGCGCGTGGGCCACCAGCTCGGCACCCGGATCGGCGACACCCGGACAGCCGGCCTCGGACACGACGGCTGCATCGATCCCGTCGACGACAGGGCGGAGCCAGTCGTCACAGCGCGCCGGATCGGGCGCGTGGCCGATCTCGACGATCCTGAGCCCGGCGACCGGGCGCGGATGCCCGACGGCCTTCAGGAAGGCGCGCGCGGTCTTTGCGTCTTCGGCGAGAAAGTAGTCGACGCGGCGGGCGACCGCGAGTGTGCGTGCCGGCAGAACGTCCGCGGCCGGAACCTCGGCGATCGGCGTGGGCAGCAGATAGAGCGTGCCCGGTCGGCTCATCGGGCGAGGACCTGCACGCCGAAGTCCTCCAGCATCGACGTCAGTCGGATCAGCGGCAGTCCGATCAGCGCGGTCGGATCGGCGGACTCGACCGCTTCGACCAGCGCGATGCCGAGCCCCTCGATCTTGGCGGCGCCGGCGCAGTCGTACGGCCGCTCGGCGCGCAGGTAGGCGTCGAGCGCGGCGCGCGGGAGCCGGCGAAAGCGCACCGAAGTGGGCACGCAGTCGACGAGTGCGCGGCCGCGCGCCGCGTCGACCACCGCGAGCGCGGTGTGGAACACGATCGTGCGCCCCTGCATGCGCTCGAGCTGATCGAGCGCCGCTTCGTGCGACCCCGGTTTGCTCAGCGCCGCGCCCTCGACATCGGCGACCTGGTCGGAGCCGATCACCAGCGCGTCGGTGATTCGCGCGGCGACTTCGTCGGCCTTCGCGCGGGCGAGCCGCAGCGCGGTGGCACGCGGCGACTCCGCAGCCAGCGCCGCTTCGTCGACGCGCGGCGCGAGCACTTCGAACGGAAGCCGCAGCCGCTGCAGCAGCTCGCGGCGATACGGCGATGTCGATGCGAGTACGATTCGGGGCATGTCTTCTGCGATCCGGCGCGCGAGTTTAGCCGCGCGCCCTGGCTTGCCGGTCATGGCCGACGATCCCAAGCTGCAGCACACGGTCGATGTCTTCGAGCTTGCACGCACCGGGGGCGACATTGCGGGCGAGCTGCCGATCCGCGACGCCGACCGGCTCGCGCCGATGCTCGCCCACGCCGAGGGCGTGTTGCGCTACCGCGCGTGGTTCGACACCGACGATCGCGGCCGACCGTCGGCGCGATTTCGTTGGTCCGCCACGCTGGCCGCGAGATGCGACCGCTGTGGCGCGCCGGTCGAGCTGGATGTCGGCGCCGACGCGCGCTTCTACTTCGTTCGCACCGAAGAGGAGTTGAACGCGCTGCCGATCGAGCCCGACGAAGCCGAGGAGCCGCTGGTCGGCAGTCGCAGCTTCGACCTCGACGCGCTGGTCGAAGACGAGGCGATTCTCAGCCTGCCGCTCGCGCCGCGCCATTCGCGCTGCGGCGACGACGCGGACCCCGCCGGCAGCGCCGATCAGGGGCGGCCCGCGTTCGCCGCGCTCGCGCGGCTAAGGTCAGGAAAGCGTTGAGGAATTTTGGCCCGCGCCGAGGCGGTGGGGTAGAATCCGCGGCTTCAATTTTTCGGGGAACGCCATGGCAGTCCAACAGAACAAGAAATCGGTGTCCAAGCGCGGCATGCATCGCGCGCACGATTTCCTGACCAACCCGCCGATCGCCATCGAGCCGACCACCGGCGAGGTGCACCGCCGCCATCACGTCAGCCCCAACGGCTTCTATCGCGGCAAGAAGGTCGTCCAGACCAAGAACGATCAGTAATCCGACACTCCCGGCATAGGCCCGCGGACCCATGGGCACCGGGACGACGCGCGCGACGTCTGCGGCGGCGCTGATCCGATGACGATTCGCATCGCCATCGACTGCATGGGCGGCGACCACGGTCTGGACGTCACCGTGCCCGCGGCGCTGGGTTTCGCGCGCGCTGAACCCGACGCGGCGCTGCTGCTCGTGGGGCGCAGCCGCGAAATCGAGTCGCGACTCGCCGGCGCCGGCGCCGGCGCGCTGCGCTCGCGCATCGAAGTCGTCCACGCCGAAGAGGTCGTCGCGATGGACGAGCCGCCGGCGCAGGCGCTTCGAGGAAAGCGCAACTCTTCGATGCGGTTGGCCGTCAACTTCGTCAAGGAAGGGCGGGCGGACGCCTGCGTGAGCGCGGGCAACACCGGCGCACTGATGGCGATCTCGCGCTTCGTCCTCAAGACGCTGGACGGCATCGACCGGCCGGCCATTGCCACGGTGATTCCGAACCAGACCGGCGGCGTGACGACGATGCTCGACCTGGGCGCGAACGTCGATTGCACGCCGGAGCACCTGTTCCAGTTCGCGCTGCTCGGCGCGGCAATGGTCGCCGCCGTGGACGAAAAGGAGCGGCCGAGCATCGGGCTGCTGAACATCGGCGAGGAAGTGATCAAGGGCAACGAGGTCGTCAAACAGGCGGCCGAGCTGCTGCGCGCGAGCCCGCTGAACTTCTACGGAAACGTCGAAGGCAACGACATCTTCAAGGGCACGACCGACGTCGTCGTGTGCGACGGGTTTGTCGGCAACGTCGCGCTGAAGACCTCCGAGGGCTTGGCGCAGATGCTGGGCGAGTTCGTCAAGGAAGAGTTCACGCGCAGCGCGTTTTCCCGGTTCGCGGCGCTCGTGGCGCTGCCGGTGCTTGCGCGATTCAAGCGGCGCGTCGATCACCGGCGCTACAACGGCGCGAGCCTGCTGGGCCTGCGCGGGATCGTGATCAAGAGCCACGGCTCGGCCGACGTCTACGCGTTCGAGTGGGCGATCCGGCGCGGTTTCGAGGCCGCGCGCCACCGGTTGCTCGAGCGCACGATCGCGGCGATGCAGCCGTTCGTAGCGCAATTGAGCCGCGCCCCCGGCAGTGCCGAGCCCACACCCGCCGAACTCTGAGCGAGCGAGATGGCGCGTCTGTACTCCCGCATTTCGGGCACCGGCGCCGCGCTGCCGGCGCGTGCGGTCAGCAACGAAGAGCTGGCGCGCGACCTGGCGCGGCGCGGCGTTGAAACCTCCGACGAGTGGATCGTCGCGCGCACCGGCATCCGCCAGCGCTATCTCGCGGACGAGGGGCTCACGACGACCGAGCTCGGCGCCCGCGCAGCGGAGGCTGCGCTCGCCGCGGCGGGTGCGGCGCCGGCGTCGGTCGATCTGATCGTCGTCGCCACCTCGACACCGGACCAGATTTTTCCGAGCACCGCGTGCCTGGTTCAGGCGCGGCTCGGCATCGCCGGCGGTGCAGCGTTCGACGTGCAGGCTGTGTGCAGCGGTTTCGTCTACGGGATGTCGGTGGCGGATGCGCTGATCCGCACCGGCGTCTATCGCCGTGCGCTCGTGATCGGGGCGGAGCTGTTTTCGCGCATCCTCGACTGGAACGACCGTACGACCTGCGTGCTGTTCGGCGACGGCGCCGGCGCCGTGCTGCTGGACGCGGCGGACGAACCCGGCGTGCTCGCGAGCCGGCTGCATGCCGACGGCTCGCAGGCGCAGATTCTGTGCACGGCCGGCCGCATCACGCAGGGGGGCGTGCAGGGCGATCCGTTCCTGCGCATGGACGGGCAGGCGGTATTCAGGCTCGCGGTCGGCGTGCTCGAGAGCTCCGCGCGCGAAGTGCTTGCCGATGCCGGTATGGACGCTTCGCAGATCGACTGGCTGATTCCGCACCAGGCCAACGTGCGAATTCTCAGCGCGACGGCGAAGAAGCTCGGCGTGCCCGAAGAAAAGGTGATCGTCACCGTCGACCGCCACGGCAACACGTCGGCGGCATCGGTGCCGCTCGCGCTGGACGACGCGGTGCGCGCCGGGCTCGTCCGTCGCGGGCAGCACCTGATGCTGCAGGGCGTCGGCGGCGGCTTCACGTGGGGTTCGGTCCTTGTTCGCTTCTGATCGATCGATGAGAGTCGCTTTCGTATTTCCGGGTCAGGGTTCGCAGTCGGTCGGCATGCTGGCGCCGTTCGCCGGCAACGCGGCCGTCGAGGATGTCGTGCGGCGCGCGTCCGACGCGCTCGGCCAGGACCTCGGCAGGTTGATGGCGGAAGGCCCCGCCGAGGATCTGAACCTCACGGTCAACACGCAGCCCTGCATGCTGACCGCGGCCTACGCGGTGTTCGCGGCGTGGCGCGCCGCCGGTGGGCGGATGCCCGATCTGATGGCGGGTCACAGCCTCGGCGAATACACGGCGCTGACGGCTGCCGAAGCGCTGCGGCTGGAGGACGCGGTGGCGCTCGTTCGCTTTCGCGCGCAGGCGATGCAGGATGCGGTGCCGCTCGGCACCGGCGCGATGGCGGCGATCCTCGGATTGACCGACGAGCAGGTAAAACAGGCATGCGCCGAGGCGGCCGGGTCCGAGGTCGTCGAAGCGGTCAACTTCAACGCGCCGGCGCAGGTCGTCATCGCCGGCCACAGGAGCGCGGTCGAGCGCGCTTGCGAGGCGGCGAAGCGGCTCGGCGCCAAGCGCGCGCTGCCGCTGCCCGTGTCTGCGCCGTTTCATTCGTCGCTGCTGAAGCCCGCAAGCGAGCGGCTGCGCGTGCGGCTGGCCGGCGTCGCGCTGGCTGTGCCCAAGGTGCCGGTGATCAACAACGTCGACGTGGCGATCGAAACCGATCCCGCGCGCATCCGCGATGCGCTCGCGCGGCAGGCCGCGGGCCCGGTGCGCTGGGTCGAGACGATCGCGAAGATGGCCGCGGATGGCGTCACGCACGTCGTCGAGATCGGCCCGGGCAGGGTCCTCGCCGGACTGACCAAACGCATCGCGCCGGATGTCGAGAGCCTCGCCATCGGCGATCCGGCTGCGCTGCAGGATGCGCTCGCCAGGCTGGGAGGGCCGCGATGAACGCGAGCGCCGTTTTCTGCGCGAACGCGCTGGCCGACGAGGTGGTGCTCGTGACCGGGGCCTCGCGCGGCATCGGCCGCGCGATCCTCGACGCCTGCGCGCGCGCCGGGGCGACCGTGATCGGCACCGCGACGAGCGAAGCGGGCGCGGCGGACATCACGCAGCGGATCGCCGAGCTCGGCGCGCGGGGCAAGGGCGCGCGGCTCGACGTGACCGACGCGGCGCGCGGCGACTCGCTGATCGAGGAGATCGCGAAGGACTTCGGCAAGCTGACGGTGCTCGTCAACAATGCCGGCATCACGCGCGACGCGCTCGCGCTGAGGATGAAGGACGACGACTGGAGCGCGGTCATCGACACCAACCTGTCGGCGGTGTTCCGGCTGTCGCGCGCGGTGCTGCGCGGAATGCTGAAAGCCAAACACGGCCGCATCGTCAACGTCACGTCGGTCGTCGCCTCGTCCGGCAACCCCGGTCAGGCCAACTATGCGGCGGCAAAGGCCGGCGTCGAAGGCATGACACGCGCGCTTGCACGCGAGGTCGGAAGCCGCGGCGTCACCGTCAACTGCGTGGCGCCCGGCTTCATCGACACGGACATGACGCGTCGTTTGAACGAGCAGCAGACGCAGGCGCTGCTCGGGCAGATCCCGCTCGGGCGTCTCGGCAGCGCCGATGATGTCGGCGCCTGCGTCGTATTCCTCGCATCGCCGGCCGCCGCCTACATCACCGGTGCGACGCTGCACGTCAACGGCGGCATGTACATGACTTGAACGAGAGGCGAACGCACGCCGGAATCGAGAGGTCGCTCTGTTAGAATCGCGCCCGCTTTTCGGGGCTCGACCGCTCCAGACGACGAAGTATTTCCCCGCAGGAGGAGTGCATGGACAACATCGAACAGCGAGTCAAGAAGATCGTCGCCGAGCAGCTGGGCGTCAACGAAGCGGACATCAAGAACGAGTCCGCTTTCGTCGAGGACCTCGGTGCCGACTCGCTGGACACCGTCGAGCTCGTGATGGCACTGGAAGACGAGTTCGAGTGCGAGATCCCGGACGAGGAAGCCGAGAAGATCCGCACGGTGCAGCAGGCGATCGACTACGTCAACGCGCACCTGAAGAAGTCCTGAGCGCAGCGCGGGGAGCGGCCAGCGATGAGTGGGCGCCGGCGGGTCGTCGTCACCGGTTTGGGCATCGTCAGCCCGGTCGGGAACGACGTCGCGACCGCGTGGGCCAATCTGACGGCGGGCAAGTCCGGGGTCTCGCGCATCACGCGCTTCGACGCTTCGAGCTTCCGCACGCAGATCGCAGGCGAGGTCAAAGGCTTCGACGTCGCCGCCTACCTTCCGCCGAAAGAAGCGCGCCGGATGGATGTGTTCATCCATTACGGCATCGCCGCTGCGGTGCAGGCGATCAAGGACAGCGGCATCGAGATCACCGATGCGAACCGCGAACGCATCGGCTGCGTGATCGGATCCGGCATCGGCGGATTGCCGATGATCGAGGAAAACTACGCGGAGCTGATGAACCGCGGCGCGCGCCGCATTTCGCCGTTCCTGATCCCGGGCTCGATCATCAACATGATCTCGGGCAACCTGTCGATCATGTACGGTCTGAAGGGACCGAACCTGGCGATCGTCACCGCATGCACGACGGGGTTGCATTCGATCGGCGAGGCGGGAAGGCTGATCGAGTACGGCGATGCCGACGTGATGGTCGCCGGCGGCGCCGAGGCGACCGTCTGCCCGCTCGGCATCGGCGGGTTCGCGTCGATGCAGGCGCTGTCGGTACGCAACGACGATCCGGCGACCGCGAGCCGTCCGTTCGACCGGGACCGCGACGGCTTCGTGCTCGGCGAAGGCGCTGGCGTCATGGTGCTCGAGGACTACGAGCACGCGCGCAAGCGAGGCGCGCGCATCTACTGCGAGCTGGCGGGCTACGGGATGAGCGCGGACGCGTACCACATGACCGCGCCGGACGTCGACGGCCCCCGGCGCTCGATGCTCAACGCGATGCGCAACGCCGGCATCAACGCGGACCAGATCGACTACCTGAACGCGCACGGGACGTCCACGCCGCTGGGCGACGTCAACGAAACCAACGCGATCAAGCTCGCGCTCGGCGACGCAGCGCGCAGAATCGTCGTCAACTCGACCAAGTCGATGACGGGCCACCTGCTGGGCGGGGCAGGCGGGGTCGAGTCGGTCTTCACGGCGCTCGCCGTGTTTCACCAAGTTTCGCCGCCGACGATCAACATCTTCAACCAGGATCCGGAGTGCGATCTCGACTACTGCGCCAACGAGGCACGCAGCATGAAGATCGGCGTCGCGCTCAAGAACTCGTTCGGCTTCGGCGGGACCAACGGTACGCTCGTCTTCCGGCGTGTCTGAGCCCTGGCTGCCGTGGGTCGTCCTGCGGCCTTCGCGGCTGCAACGACGCCTGAGCGCGCTGGCGCTGTCGACATCGGCGATGACCTCCGCGCTCCTCGTCATGGTCGCGTTTCGCGCGCAGACGGCCGCCGGCTGGGCGGCAGCCGCCGTCGCAATGGCGGCGACCGGGGCGGCGCTCGCGGCAGCGCGCCGCTCGAGCGGACCGTCGCCGGCGCTGCGAATCGATGCCGATGGTCGGATCTCGACCCGACTGCGGGACGAAGCGGCGACGGCGGAACCCCTGTTCATGTCGCCCTGGCTGATCTGCCTGCGGGTCGGTCCGCGCCGCCTCGTGCCGGTCTGGCGCGACGGGCTCGACGACGCCGGCTACCGCCGGCTGGCGGCGGCCGGCCGCTGGCAGCGCCGCCGAGCGCCCGACGCGGATCGGCTCGCGGACGGAATTGCGTGAAGTCATGTCCCTGCGCGAACTAAAGGCGCGACGCCCGGTCACATGGGCAGCGCGTTGCGTGCGCGCCGTCCGGAGCGCACGCGGATGAGCGACCGCGAGATCGACCGGCAACTGGTCGAGCGCGTTCAGCGCGGCGACAAACGGGCGTTCGAGCTGCTGGTGGCCAAGTACCAGCGCAAGATCTTCCGTCTGCTTTCGCGTCTGATCCGCGATCCCGGCGAGATCGAGGACGTGGCGCAGGAGGCGTTCATCAAGGCGTATCGCGCGTTGCCGAAGTTTCGTGGGGACAGCGCCTTTTACACATGGCTGTATCGCATCGCAATCAACACGGCGAAGAACCACCTGGTCGCCCAGGGGCGTCGGGCGCCGACGAGCACCGAGACCGAGGTCGAAGATGCCGAACGGATGGACGACGCCGACCAGTTGCGCGACGTGAACACGCCGGACTCGATGCTGCTGTCCAAGCAGGTGGCCGAAGCGGTCAATCGCGCGATCGACAAGCTTCCCGAGGACCTGCGCACGGCGATCGTGCTGCGCGAGATCGAAGGGCTGAGTTACGAGGAGATCGCGGAGTCGATGAACTGCCCGATCGGCACCGTGCGCTCGCGCATCTTCCGCGCGCGCGAGGCGATCGCAGACGAGCTGCGTCCGCTGCTCGAGACTTCCAAAGACAAACGCTGGTGACACCATGACGCATCCGAATCAGGCCGGATCAGCTTCCGGCGAAGCACCGCTGTCGAGGGAAACGCTGTCGTCCCTGATCGACGGCGAACTCGGCGCCGCCGACAGCGCGAAACTGCTCGGCCGCCTCGGCGCCGACCGTGCGGCACGGCGCGAGTGGCTGCTGCTGCATCTGGCCGGCGATGCGTTGCGATCGTCCGACGTGGCGAGTCTGCAGTCCGACCGCTTCCTCGTCCGGATGAGCGCAGCACTGGAGGCGGAACCGGCGATCCTCGCGCCGCGCGCGCGCCTCGATCGGGCGCGCCTGGTGCGGCGAGTCGTGCTGCCCGGTGTCGCGGTCGCTGCGGCCGCCGCGATGCTCGCAGTGATCGCCGTGCCGCAGTTGCGCGGCGACGAGCCGGCGGCGACGCAGGTGGCGAAGTCCACGCCGCCGGTGGCGACGATGCCGGTGCGCGCCGCCGCGAACGAAGTCCGCCGGCTCATCGAACTCGAGGCGTATCTCGCGGCCCATCAGGAGCTCGCGGGCGGTTCGATGATGCCGCGCACTGCGCCTTACTTGCGCGCGTCGGCGCCGACGCAGCGTTGAAGCGATGCAGCGGGCGACCATGAAGGCGGTCGGCGCGCGCTCGCGGTCGACGCTGTGGGCGGTGCTGTTCGCCGCTGCGGCGAGCGCGGCGTTCGCGCAGAACGATCGCACGCGCGCGTCGCCGCCCCGCAGCGAGGCGCAGTGGCTGCAGGCGATGCAGACGGCAGCGCAGCGCGTGAACTTCTCGGGCACCCTCGTGTATCAGCGCGGCGCGGAGGTTCGGGCTTCGCGCATCGTGCATCTGTTCGACGGGACACGGTCACACGAACGCGTGCAGATGCTCGACGGCGTGCCGCGCGAGTTCATTCGGCGCGGCGACGAGGTGCAGTGCATCTTTCCCGATGCGCGCCGAGTCGTCATCGAACGCAGGCCCGGGCAGGAGTCGTTCCCCGCGATCACCAACGCCGATCCGGCCGAGATCCTCGAGCGCTATACGCTGCGGCTGGGCGAGGTCGAACGGGTTGCCGGCGTCGAGTGCCAGGTGATCCACGTCGAGCCGAAGGATGCGCTGCGCTACGGCTACAAGCTGTGGGTCGACCGGGCGTCGGGGCTGCTGCTGAAGGCGCAGACGCTCAACGAGCGCAACGACGTGCTCGAGCAGATGGCGTTCGTCGACGTGCGCATCGGCGATCGCGTCAGTCGCTCGCAACTGAAGCCGTCGTGGTCGACCGAGGGATGGCGCGTCGATCGCAGCGAACACCGCAGCGTCGACCTTGCGCAGCTCGGCTGGAAGGTCGCTGCGCCGGCCGGGTTCCGCAAGATGCTCGAGGTGGCCCGCCGCATCGGGTCCGGACAAAACGCCGGCCGCAGCGCGCTGCAGGTCGTCTACTCGGACGGCCTGGCGACGGTCTCGGTGTTCATCGAACCGGGCGCGACCGAACCGACGGCCGAGTATGCACAGTCGCAGGGACCGACCAACGCGTATTCGCTCCGCGTGGCCGACGCCAGCGTGACCGTCATCGGCGAGGTGCCGCCGGCCACCGTCAAGGCGATGGCGCAGTCGGTCGAGTTCCAGGCGTCGCGCTGAAGTTTCGCCGTCAATTCACTCACCAACTCGAAAGAAAATGCGAATGCTCTCGCTCATCACACGTGGCGTACCCGCGCTCCTGCTGACCGGCGCGCTCGGCTTCGTTCCGGCCGGTGCGCAGACGCCGACGGTGCAGTTGCCGGACTTCACGACGCTGGTCGAACGTGCGGGCCCGGCGGTGGTCAACATCCGCACGATCGCACGCATCGGCGCCCAGGCGCTGCAGCAGTTCCCAGACCTCGACGAAAGCGACCCGTTCTACGAGTTCTTCCGCCGGTTTTTCCCGCAACCCGGGCCGCAGCAGCCGCGGCCGCCGCGCGCTCCGCGCGGCGAGCGGGAAGTCCCGCGCGGCCTGGGCTCGGGCTTCATCATCTCCGCCGACGGCTACGTGATGACGAACCACCACGTCGTCGAAGGCGCCGACGAGATCATCGTCACGCTGCCCGACAAGCGCGAGTTCAAGGCCCGGCTGATCGGGTCGGACCGCCGCACCGACGTGGCACTGGTGAAGATCGACGCGACCGGGCTGCCGACCGTGCCGATCGGCGATCCCGCGAGGCTGAAGGTCGGCGAATGGGTGATCGCGATCGGCTCGCCGTTCGGTCTCGACAACACGGTCACCGCGGGCATCGTCAGCGCGAAGGGGCGCGAGACCGGCGACTACCTGCCGTTCATCCAGACCGACGCCGCCGTCAATCCCGGAAACTCGGGCGGCCCGCTCATCAACATGCGCGGCGAAGTCGTCGGCATCAACTCGCAGATCTTCACGACTTCGGGCGCGTACGCGGGCATCTCGTTCGCGATCCCCATCGACGAGGCGATGCGCGTTCAGGAGCAGCTGCGGGCGACCGGCCGCGTGATCCGCGGGCGCATCGGCGTCGGTATCGACGCGGTGTCGAAGGAACTCGCCGAAGCGCTGGGCCTGCCGAAGCCGCAAGGCGCGCTCGTCACCCAGGTCGAGCGCGACAGCCCGGCCGAAAAGGCCGGCGTTGAAGCGGGCGACGTGATTCTGCGGTTCGACGGCAAGACGATCGAACGGGCGACGGATCTGCCGCGCATCGTCGGCGGCACCAAGCCGGGCAGCAAGGTGACGATGACCGTCTGGCGCAAAGGCACTCAGCGCGACCTGCACGTGACAGTCGGCGAGCTGCCGGCAGACCGCCCGGTCGCGCGGCGCGGCGAACCCCCGCAGCGCGGCGGCGCCAGCGCCAACGCGCTCGGTCTCGTCGTCTCCGACGTGCCGGCCGAGCGGCTGAAGGAGCTGCGCATCAGGGGCGCCGTACAGGTCGATTCGGTCGACGGGGCCGCGGCGCGCGCCGGCCTGCGCGCGGGCGACCTGATCGTCGCGGTCAACAACGTCGAGGTGCAAAACGCCAAGCAGTTCAACGACCTGGTGGCCAAACTCGACCCTAAGCGCAACGTCGCGCTGTTGGTCCGGCGCGGCGACCAGAGCACGTTCGTGATCATCAAGCCGTCCGACCGGTAGCGAGGCGGCGCGGTAGAATCCGCGCCCGGTGGCGAAAGGGGGTGCCCCAGGGGTGCACCCCCTTTCTATTGGTTTTCCGCCCCCCCAACGTCCGGGACTCGACACCCGATCCCGACCGGCCGCGCCAGCGAGGCGGCGCCCGGTCGCAACCGCGATGCAGCACATCCGTAACTTTTCGATCATCGCCCACATCGATCACGGCAAGTCGACGCTGGCGGACCGGCTGATCCAGCGCTGCGGCGGACTGTCGGATCGCGAGATGGAGGAGCAGGTGCTCGACTCGATGGCGCTCGAGCGCGAGCGCGGCATCACGATCAAGGCCCAGACCGCGACGCTCGAGTACACGGCGGCCGACGGCCGCGTCTACGAATTGAACCTGATCGACACGCCGGGCCACGTCGACTTTTCGTACGAAGTCAGCCGCTCGCTGTCGGCCTGCGAAGGTGCGCTGTTGGTGGTGGACGCCTCGCAGGGTGTCGAGGCGCAGACCGTGGCCAACTGCTACACCGCCATCGAGCTGGGCGTGGAGGTGCTGCCGGTCCTGAACAAGATGGACCTGCCGCAAGCCGATCCCGAGCAGGCGATCGCCGAGATCGAGGACGTGATCGGTATCGACGCGCACGACGCGATCCTCGCCAGCGCCAAGACCGGGATGGGTGTGGACGAGATCCTCGAACGGATCATCGAGCGCGTGCCGCCGCCAAAAGGCGATCCGGCGGCGCCGCTGCAGGCGCTGATCATCGATTCGTGGTTCGACAACTATGTCGGCGTCGTGATGCTGGTGCGGGTGGTCAACGGCGTGCTCCGGCCGAAGGACAGGATCCTGCTGATGGCCACCGGCGCGGCGCATCTGGTCGAACAGGTCGGCGTCTTCACGCCCAAGTCCAGGCAGCGCGAGCAACTGACTGCGGGCGAAGTCGGTTTCGTGATCGCCGGCATCAAGGAGCTGCGCGACGCGCGCGTCGGCGATACCGTCACGCACGAGCGCAAGCCTGCGCCCGCGCCGTTGCCCGGCTTCAAGGAGGTCAAGCCGCAAGTGTTCGCCGGTTTGTACCCGGTCGAGGCCAACCAGTACGAGGCGCTGCGCGACGCGCTGACGAAACTTCAGCTCAACGACGCGGCGCTGCACTTCGAGCCGGAGGTGTCGCAGGCGCTCGGCTTCGGGTTCCGCTGCGGCTTCCTCGGGCTGCTGCACATGGACATCGTGCAGGAGCGGCTCGAGCGCGAGTACGACATGGATCTCATCACGACCGCGCCTTCGGTCGTCTACGAAGTGCTGCTGCGCGACGGCACGGTCGTTGCGGTCGAGAACCCGTCGAAGATGCCCGATCCGGCCAAGATCGAGGAGATCCGCGAGCCGATCGTCACGGTGACGATCTTCGTTCCGCAGGAGTACGTGGGCCCGGTGATGACGTTGTGCACGGGCAAGCGCGGCGTGCAAAAGGATCTCACCTACCACAGCCGGCACGTTCACCTGACCTACGAGCTGCCCCTGGCGGAGATCGTGCTCGACTTCTTCGACAAGCTGAAGTCGGTTTCGCGCGGCTACGCGTCGATGGACTACGAGTTCAAGGAGTATCGAGCTGCCGACGTCGTCAAGGTCGACATGCTGATCAACGGCGAGCGCGTCGATGCACTGTCGGTGATCGTTCACCGCAGCAACGCGCAGCACCGCGGCCGCGAGATCGCCGCCAAGATGCGCGAGATCATCCCGCGCCAGATGTACGACGTCGCCATCCAGGCCGCGATCGGCGCCAACATCATCGCGCGCGAGAACGTCAAGGCGCTGCGCAAGAACGTGCTGGCCAAGTGCTACGGCGGCGACATCACGCGCAAGAAAAAACTGCTCGAAAAGCAGAAAGCCGGCAAGAAGCGGATGAAGCAGGTCGGAACGGTCGAGATTCCGCAGGAAGCCTTCCTGGCGATCCTTCAGGTTGAGGACAAATGAACTTCGCGTTGATCCTGTTCGTCCTGCTCGTCTTCAGCTTCGTCATGTGGTTGATCGACGTGCTGTGGCTGAAGAAGCGCCGCGAACGAGCCGCCGAGATCGCGCTGACCGCGTTCGACGCGCACGCGAAGAGCCGCGGCGGCGACGAGCGCGCGCTCGCCGCCGAACGCGTGCTGCTGGTCGAGAGGTTGACGCGCCGGCCGTGGTACATGGAATACACGGCGAGCTTCTTCCCGGTGATCCTGCTCGTGTTCGTGCTGCGCTCGTTCCTGTTCGAGCCGTTCCGCATCCCCTCGGGATCGATGATCCCGACGCTGCAGATCGGCGATCTCATCCTGGTCAACAAGTACCAGTACGGAATCCGGCTGCCGATCGTCAACAAGAAGATCGTGCCGATCGGCGATCCGCAGCGCGGCGACGTGATCGTCTTCCGCTTTCCGCACAATCCGGCGCAGGACTACATCAAGCGCGTTGTCGGCCTGCCCGGCGATCGCGTCGACTACCGCGGCAAGCAGTTGTTCATCAACGGCGTGCCGGTTCCGACGAAGCCGGTCGGGCGCTATTTCGAGGAAGGGCGCGTCCAGTACTACGCGCTGTACATCGAAAAACTCGGCGCGGTCGAACACCGGATCATCGTCAACGAGGGGCCGAGCATGCCTCCGATGCGGGGGTTTCAGCACACGCATCCGAACGCCTGCGACTACACCGCCGATGGCGTCAGTTGCACGGTGCCTGCCGGCCATTACTTCGTGATGGGCGACAATCGCGACAACAGCGAGGACAGCCGCTATTGGGGTTTCGTTCCGGACGAGAATATTGTCGGCCGCGCCTTTTTCATCTGGATGAATTTTGGCAATATGAGCCGGATCGGTAGTTTCCATTGAAAATCATGGGGATGCGTATGAGAGGGCACGTCGGAGGACGGCAGCGCGGCTTGAGCCTCGTCGGGCTCCTGTTCATCGGGCTGATCGTCGTGGCGCTGTTGATGCTGGGCGCCAAGCTGGTGCCTGCGGTCGTCGAGTACATCGCCATCGAGCGCGCGGTGCAGAAGATCAAGAACGAGGCCAACACCGTCGCCGAGATCCGCGCGGCATTCGACCGCCACGCGACGATCGACGACATCAAGTCGATCACCAGCCGCGATCTGGACATCACCAAGGAGGGCGACCGAATCGTGATCTCCTACGCGTACACCTACAACGTGCCGATCCTCGACAACGTCCGCCTGGTGATCGACTTCTCCGGTACGACGCGCGATCGGACGACGAAGGTGGTTCCGTGACCCACCCAGCCGGAGGCCCCGCGCATGGAACTTGCGGCGCTTGAAGAGCGCCTGGGCTACCGCTTCACGAACCGGGCGCTGCTGGAGCAGGCCGTCACGCATCGCAGTCACGGCGCCGTGCACAACGAGCGGCTCGAGTTTCTCGGCGACGCGGTGCTGAACTGCACCATCGCGCAACTGCTGTACCAGAAGTACGCGCGGCTGAACGAAGGCGATCTGTCGCGGCTGCGCGCCAACCTCGTCAAGCAGTCGTCGCTCGCGGACATCGCCGAAAAGCTCGGCCTGTCGGAGTTCCTGCGGCTGGGTGAAGGGGAGATGAAAAGCGGCGGCTTCCGGCGCCCTTCGATCCTCGCCGACACGATGGAAGCGGCCTTCGGCGCGGTTTTCGTCGACGGCGGCTTCGACGCCGCGCGCGACGTGATCACGCGCCTGTTCGAGCCGGTGCTCAAGCACGTCGACCCGAAGACGCTCGGCAAGGACAGCAAGACGCTCCTGCAGGAGTTTCTGCAGGGCAAGCGGCTGCCGCTGCCGGTGTACACGGTCGTCGAAACGCGCGGCGCCGCGCACAACCAGGAGTTCGAGGTCGAGTGCTCGATCCCGAAGCTGGAGATCAGCGTGCGCGGGACCGGCCGCAGCCGGCGCGCCGCAGAACAGTCCGCGGCAAAGCAGGCGTTCGAGGGCGCGCAGGCGGTCCTGCAGGCGGCGCGCCGCGCCAAGCGCAAGGCCGCCGGCAGCGAGGGTGAGGCCGCTGCGCGCGGCGGCGAATCCGCCGCCGCCGTCGCGCCGGCGGAAGCGGCGCCGGCCGCGGACCGTTCCGAACCCGCGGGCTGAGTTTCGCCATGGGTGCTGCGGAAGCGGGTCCGGGGACGCGCACGGGGTTCGTGGCGATCGTCGGCCGGCCCAACGTCGGCAAGTCGACACTGCTCAACGCCCTGGTCGGCGAACACGTCTCGATCACTTCGCGCAAGCCGCAGACCACGCGCCATCGCGTGTTGGGCGTGTTGACGCAAACGGCCGACACGCAGCCCGTGCGTCAGTTCATCTTTGTCGATACGCCGGGGTTTCAACTCAGGCACAAGTCGCTGCTGACGCGGCGCATGAACGAGACGGTGCGCGCGGCGCTCGCCGAGGTCGACGCGATCGTGCTCGTGATCGACGCGCGCGGCTGGACCGCGGAGGACGAGACCGTGCTCGCGCTGCTGCCGCGCGGACGCGGCAATGTGGTGCTCGCCATCAACAAGACCGACGAACTGGCGGACCGCGGCGCCTTGCTGCCGCTGCTGGCGTCGTCCGCACAGCGGTTTGCCTTCGCCGCGCTCGTGCCGATCAGCGCCGAGAAGGCGTGGCAGCTCGACGATCTGCTCGCCGAGGTCGGCAAGCTGCTGCCGGAAGGCGAGCCGCTCTTTGACGCCGACCAGTTCACCGACCGCAGCGTGCGCTTTCTCGCCGCCGAGCTGATCCGCGAAAAGGCGTTCCGGCTGCTCGGCGACGAGTTGCCGTACGGGCTGACCGTGACGATCGACCGCTGGGACGAAAGCGAAGGGCGCGCGGTGATCGCTGCGACGCTGGTGGTGGACCGGGATTCGCACAAGCCGATCGTCATCGGCGCGGGCGGAGCCAAGCTGCGCGAGATCGGCCGGCTCGCGCGGATCGACATCGAGCGGCTCGTCGGCAAGCCGGTGTTTCTGGAGACGCACGTGCGCGTGCGACGCGGCTGGAGCGACGACGAGCACGCGCTGAAGCAGTTCGGCTATGAGTGAGGCGATCGTTGTGCCGCGGCCGGCGGCGCGCCCGCGGCGCGCAAACGAAGCGCGCGTCGACCTGCAGCCCGGTTTCGTGCTGCATGCGTACCCGTGGCGCGAGACGAGCCAGATCGTCGAGGTGCTGACGCGCGATTTCGGCCGGGTCGCGCTGGTTGCGCGCGGCGCCAAGCGGCCGACGTCGCAGTTCCGCGGACTGCTCGTGCCGTTCTGCCCGCTCGCGCTGTCGTGGAGCGGTCGCAACGAAGTCAAGTCGCTCGTGCGCGCCGAATGGTGCGGCGGGCTCGCGCCGCTGCGCGGCGACTCGCTGCTCGCGGCGTTCTATCTGAACGAGCTGCTGGTGCGGCTGGTCGCGCGGGGCGATCCGCACGAGGGATTGTTCGCGAGCTACGTCCACGCGCTGCACGTGCTCGCCGGCGACACGAACGGCGGTGCCGACCGCCAGGCCGCGCTGCGCGGGTTCGAACTCGATCTGCTGCGCGAGACAGGCTACGCGCCCGCGTTCGACCGCTGCAGCGACGGTGAGCCGATCGACGCCGCGGCGCGCTATCGCATCGACGGACAGCGCGGCGTGACACGCGTGGCGGCGGCCGGCGCGTACGATCCGGCGTCCCCCGAGCTGCAGATCAGCGGCGCGACGGTGCTGGCGCTCGCGCAGCGCAACTTCAGCGACCCGCGCGCGGCGAGCGAAGCGAAAGTCGTGCTGCGACATCTGATTCGCTACCATCTGAACGGCAAACCGTTGAACACACGGCGCATCCTGCAGGACCTCAGAGAGCTGTGAGCGCCGCCCCGACCCGATGACCAAGCTCAGCGTCAACCTCAACAAGGTCGCCCTGCTGCGAAACACGCGCACGATCGGCATTCCAAGCGTCACGCACGCGGCCACGCTCGTGCTCGAGGCCGGCGCCGACGGGGTCACCGTGCATCCTCGTCCGGACGGGCGCCATGTGCGCGCGCCGGACGTCGCCGAGCTGGCCGAACTGCTGAAGCGCTGGCCGGCGGCCGAATTCAACATCGAAGGCAATCCGTTTCATGGGCTGATGCAGTTCGTGCGGCAGGTCCGACCGCACCAGTGCACTTTCGTACCCGACGAGACCGGCGCGTTCACGTCCGACCACGGGTGGAGCCTGCCGGCCGATGCCGAAAGGCTGCGACCGTTCATCGATGAGGCGCGTGCGCTGGGCGTGCGCGTCAGTCTCTTCATGGATCCGGAGCCGGCGGCAATGCAGCACGCGAAAGCCGCCGGCGCGGATCGCGTCGAGCTCTATACGGAGCCGTACGCGCGCGCATGGGGAAGCGCCGAACAGGGCGCCGTGCTGAAGCGCTATGCCGACGCGGCGCGTGCCGCGCTGGCGGCGGGATTGGGCGTCAACGCGGGCCACGACCTGAACCGACACAACCTGGCCGACTTCCTGATCGCCGTGCCGGGCGTGGCCGAGGTGTCGATCGGCCATGCGCTGATCGCCGATGCGCTCGAATTCGGGCTCGCCGCGACCGTCCGGATGTACCAGGCCGAGATCCGCCGCGCCGGCGCGGCACTGCGGGAAACGCGGTGATCTACGGGGTCGGCACCGACCTGATCGAAATCGAGCGGATCGCGCAGGCGCAAGCGCGCTTCGGAGAACGTTTCGCGCAACGCATCCTGGGGCCGCAGGAGCTGCAGCGGTTCGCGGCGCGCGCGCGCCGCTCGCCGCAGCGCGGGGTTGCCTACCTTGCCACGCGCTTTGCAGCGAAGGAAGCGATCTCCAAGGCGCTCGGGCTCGGCATGCGTCTGCCGATGAGCTGGCGCGCGGTCGAGATCGTCAACGCGCCGTCGGGCCGGCCGCTGGCGGTCGCAAACGGCGAGCTGGCGCGCTTTCTGCAGGCGCGCCGGCTGCGGGTACACGTCTCGGTGACCGACGAGCGGACGCTGGCGATGGCGTACGCTGTGGCCGAGACCGCAGACCAGGAATGACGGAGGACAGCGATGCCGGGACCCGTCGTCGTCGACATCGAAGGCAAGTCGCTCACCGCGGCGGAGCGCGCGCGGCTCGCGCATCCGCTGGTCGGCATGGTGATCCTGTTTGCGCGCAACTTTGCGTCGAACCGCCAGCTCGCGGAGTTGACCGCGGAGATCCACGCGCTGCGCTCTCCGCCCTTGCTGATCGCGGTCGACCACGAGGGCGGGCGCGTGCAGCGCTTCCGCGATGGTTTCACCGCGATTCCGGCGATGCAGGATCTCGGCAGGCTGTGGGATCAGGACGTTCTGCTCGCGACCAGGATCGCAGTGTCGGCCGGTTACGTGCTCGGCGCGGAACTGCGCGCGCACGGCGTGGACCTGAGTTTCACCCCGGTGCTCGACCTGGCGTGGGGCCGCAGCGGGGTGATCGGCGATCGGGCACTGCATGCCGACGCGCGGGTCGTCGCGATGCTCGCGAACCATCTCGCGCACGGCTTGCTGCTCGCCGGCATGGCCAACTGCGGCAAGCACTTTCCCGGGCACGGCTGGGCCGAAGCCGACTCGCACGTTGCGATCCCGGTCGACGAGCGGCCGCTGAACGAGATTCTGCACGCCGATGCCGCGCCCTACCGCTGGCTCGGCGCCTCGCTTGCGTCCGTCATGCCGGCGCACGTGATCTACTCGAAAGTCGACCGACAGCCGGCGGGCTTCTCGCGGATCTGGATCGAGGACGTGCTGCGAAAGCGCCTCGGTTTTACCGGCGCGGTGTTCAGCGACGACCTGTCGATGGAAGGCGCGCGCGTCGCCGGCGACATTGTGCAGAGCGCCCAGGCCGCGCTCGATGCCGGCTGCGACTTCATCCTGGTGTGCAATGCCCCGGCAGCCGCCGACCGCGCATTGTCCGGCATCCGATGGCAGCCGACCGAATCGTTCGCGCAGCGGCTCGAGCGGCTGCGCCCGCGCGGGCCGGCGCCGACGATGGCCGAATTGCGGTCGAGCGAGCTGTATCGCAGCGCGCTCGCGGACCTCGAAACCTGGCGTGCCGCGCTGGCCTGAGACGCAGGCGCGCGCGTTTACGCCCGCTCGACGTAGGTGCCGTCGTCCGTCTTGACGCGGATTTTCTCGCCCGCGCTGACAAACGGCGGGACCTGAACGGTGATGCCCGTTTCCAGCTTGGCCGGCTTGAAAGTCGTCGTCGCGGTTGCGTTCTTGATGGCCGGCTCGGTTTCCACGACCTCCAGCACCACGGTGGCCGGAAGTTCGACGCCGATCGTGCGACCGTTGTGGAAGTTGATGTCGACCTCCATGCCCGGCAGCAGGTACCCGGTCTGCCCCTCAAGGTAGTCCGCCGACAGCGTGAGCTGCTCGTAGGTCTCGTTGTCCATGAAGACGTAGCTGTCGCCGTCCTGGTACGAGTAGACCATCCGGCGCTTGTCGATGTAGGGGCGTTCGACCTTCTCGTCGGTCGACAGCCGTTCGTTTCGCTTCTGCCCGGTCTCGATGTCCTTCATCTCGAGCTGCATGTACGCGCCGCCGCGGCCGCCGACGTGGACGTGGTAGCTCTTCAGGACGCGCCACAGGCGCTTGTCCCACTCGATCAGGTTGCCGGCGCGGATTTCGGTGGCGAGGATCTTGGCCATTGGAATTTCCTGCAGATGGGGCGGCGGTGCCGCCGCAACGCCTCGTAAAATCGAGGCATCGTGTTTTCTGGAAAGCCCGCCATTATAGGCGGGCGGGCCTGTCCGGCCGTGCCCGACTCCACCATCGAAGCCTTCGACCCGCGCGCCGTCGTCGACCGCCTGCCGCAGCTTCCCGGCGTGTACCGGATGCTCGACGCGGCGGGCAACGTCCTGTACGTCGGCAAGGCGCGCGACCTGAGAAAGCGCGTCGCGTCGTACTTCAACAAGGGCGTCGGTCCGCGCACGGCGCACATGCTCGCGCGTGTGGCCGCGATCGAGACGACGGTCACACGCTCGGAAGCCGAGGCGCTGCTGCTGGAAAACAACCTCATCAAGTCGCTCGCGCCCCGATACAACATCCTGTTCCGCGACGACAAGTCATACCCGTACCTCAGGTTCACCGACCACCGTTTCCCGCGAATCGCGTACTACCGCGGCGCGACCGACCGCAAGGCGCGCTACTTCGGACCGTATCCGAACGCGTGGGCGGTCAAGGACAGCATCCGGGTCCTGCAGCAGGTGTTCCGGCTGCGCACCTGCGAAGACACGGTGTTCAACCACCGCTCGCGTCCGTGCCTGTTGCATCAGATCCAGCGCTGTAGCGCGCCGTGCGTCGGGCTGATCGACGAGGCGAGCTACGCGCAAGATGTCGACCGCGCGGTGCGCTTCCTGCGCGGCGAGACGAGCCAGGTGATCGCCGAGCTGGAGGGGCGGATGCAGGCGCTCTCGGACGAGCTGCGGTTCGAGGAGGCCGCGGCGGTGCGCGATCAGCTCGGGTCGCTTGCTCGCGTGCTGCACCAGCAGGCCGTCGACACGACGGGTGGTGACACCGACGCCGACGTGATCGCGGTCGCGCTCGATGGCGGGCAGGCCTGCGCCAACCTCGCGATGGTGCGCGGAGGTCGCCATCTCGGCGACAAACCGTACTTCCCGGCCACGGCGGGACGCGGCGGCGACGCCGGGGCCGACGCCGGAGAGATCCTCGAGGCTTTCATCTCGCAGCACTACGCCGACCACGCGCCACCGGGTGTGCTGATCGTCAACGCCGACGTCGACGCGGCCGAACTGCAGGCCATGCTCGGCGACGACGTGCGCCGCGTGCAGATCGTCCGCCAGCCGCAGGGCCAGCGGCGGCACTGGCTCGAGATGGCGGAGGCCAACGCGAAGCTCGCGCTGGCGCGCCGGCTTGCCGAAGAGGGTTCACAGGCTGCACGTACGCGCGCCCTCGTCGAGACGCTGGGGATCGACCTCGCGGATGGCGATGCCGCGAAACTGCGCATCGAGTGCTTCGACGTCAGCCACACGATGGGCGAGGCGACCCAGGCAGCGTGCGTCGTCTATCACGACCACGCGCTGCAACCGGCCGAGTACCGCCGCTTCAACATCGAAGGGGTCACGCCCGGCGACGACTACGCGGCGATGCGGCAGGTGCTGACCAGGCGATACACGCCGGTGGCGCGCGGGGAGGCCGCTTTGCCCGGCCTGGTCCTGGTCGACGGCGGCGCGGGTCAGGTCTCGGTCGCGAGGCAGGTGTTCGAGGAGCTCGGGCTCGACAGCGGCGTCATCGTCGGCGTCGCCAAGGGCGAAGGGCGCAAGGTCGGGCTCGAGGAACTCGTGTTCGCCGACGATCGACCTTCGCTCGCGCTCGGCCGCGAGTCGCAGGCACTGATGCTGATCGCGCAGATCCGCGACGAAGCGCACCGCTTCGCGATCACCGGCATGCGCGCGCGGCGCGCCAAGGCGCGGCAGACCTCGCAGCTGGAGGAACTCGACGGCATCGGGCCGAAGCGACGCCAGAAGCTGCTGGCCCGCTTCGGCGGGCTGCGCGGGCTGCGCGCGGCGTCGATCGAGGACATCGCTCAGGTCGAAGGCGTTTCGCGTAAGCTGGCCGAGCGCATCTACGCGCAACTGCACGGACAACCGGGTTGAATGCCAATGCCGCTGAACATGCCGATGATTCTGACCTGGGCGCGGATCGTGATGATCCCGATGGTCGTCGGCGTGTTCTATCTGCCCGACGCGCTGCTGCCTGCCCACTGGAAGAACGCGTCGGCGTGCGCGCTGTTCACGCTGGCGGCGATCACCGACGGCTTCGACGGCTACCTCGCGCGCAAGTACGGGCAGATCACGCGGCTCGGCGCCTTCCTCGATCCGGTCGCCGACAAGCTGATGGTGTGCGCGGCGCTGGTCGTGCTGCTCGGGCTCGGCCGCGTCGACGAGTTCGTCGCGCTCGTGATCGTCGGCCGCGAGATCACCGTCTCGGCGCTGCGCGAATGGATGGCACAGATCGGCGCCTCGGCGAGCGTCGCCGTCAACTGGCTCGGCAAGCTCAAGACCGTCATGCAGATGGTCGCGATCCCCGTGCTGCTGTACCACGACCCGCTGTTCGGCGTGGTGCCGGTCGCCACGATCGGAACCTGGCTGATCTACATTGCTGCGGCGCTGACCGTGTACTCGATGCTGTATTACCTTAAGCTCGCCTGGCCGCACCTGGTCGAACGCGACGGGTCGTGAGACCCGCGATGCCCCGGACTTTTGACAGTCGGGATGACGCCGCTATAATTCGCGCCGCTTTGCGGGAATAGCTCAGTTGGTAGAGCGCAACCTTGCCAAGGTTGAGGTCGCGAGTTCGAGACTCGTTTCCCGCTCCAGTTTGCAAAGGGGAGGCCAAGCGCTTCCCCTTTTTCTTCCGGTGCGCGCACCGGGCGCCGCTACAATGCAGTGCGCGGCGGGGTGGCAGAGTGGCCATGCAGCGGACTGCAAATCCGTGGACGCCGGTTCGATTCCGACCCCCGCCTCCAAGTTCTCGATCTCACGCCGCCACGCGCGTGAGCGGACGGACGCCGCGGTGGTGAAACTGGTAGACACAGCGGACTTAAAATCCGCCGCAAGCGCAAGCGAGCATGCCGGTTCGAGTCCGGCCCGCGGCACCACCGGCTGACCATGGCACTGAAAGTCTTCGATCTGCGCTGCGACAGCGAACACGCGTTCGAGGGATGGTTCGGCTCCGAGGGCGACTTCGAGTCGCAGCAGGCGCGCGGGCTGCTCGAGTGCCCGCTGTGCGGTTCAAAGGAAATCCGCCGGCTGCCGAGCGCACCGCGGCTGAACCTCGGCGCGTCCGCGGCCGAACCGAAGCAGGATGCTGCGCTTCCCACAGCCGCGCAGATGCAGGCCCTGCTGGTCAAAATGGCGCGCGAGATCGCGGCCAACACCGAGGACGTCGGCGAGCGCTTCGCCGAAGAGGCGCGCCGCATCCACTACCGCGAGGCACCGGAGCGGGGCATTCGCGGCGTCACGTCGAAGCAGGAGGCCGAGGCGCTCGAGGAAGAGGGCATTCGCGTGATGCCGCTGCCCTTCGCCCACCTGCTGAAGGATCCGCTGCAGTAGCCTGACTCGAACCGCGCCGCGCGGCGGCGGGGCGCGGCGATGCGCCTCGTCCGCCGACGCGGATCGGCCTCAGGGCCGGATGTACGCGTAACCCGCCGCCTGCTTTTCCATCAGCTCGACGACGCCGGCCGGTACGTAGCCGATGTTAGGAAGCATGTCGGCGCGCGTGACCTTCTGGTTGCGCATCGTGTTCTCGCACGCGACGAACTTGACGCCGCCGGCGAGCAGTTCGGCGACGCGGCCGCCGACTTCGGAGTCCATCTTCAGCATCGCGAGCCCCGGGCCGTAGGCGACGACTTCGGCATCCACTGTGTCCTTACCGAGCGCGTCGCGCACATTGCGGATGTTGTTCAGCGTCAGATTCCACTTCGCCGGGTCCTTGTCGCTGACCTGGAACACGACGCGGTGCTTTGCGGACGCGGCAGCGGACTGCTGCGCCAGCGCGGGCGAGAGCGGCGCAGCGAGCGCTGCCGCGAACACGATCGATGCAAGAACCCAGTGGCTCCGTTTCATCCTTGTCTCCTTGGTATGCGGGGCGCCGGGGTCGGCCCCTCGTGGGCTTAAGACGCGGCAGCGCCCGCGAATATTCCATCGTCGCCGATGCTGCGCCGCCGATGCTGCGCCGCCGATGGAATAATCGACGCTTGCCGTGCGTCTATCCAGCGAACATCGGCGCCGAACGACCACCCGGGAGGATCGATTGAGGCGACTGCTCGGCCTGCTCGGACCGCCGCGCGAACTCGCGCAGGCGGTCGAAGCGAACCGGAATCGCCTGTACCGGGTCGCCTTCTCGTGGTGCCACGACCCCGCGCTCGCCGACGACCTCGTTCAGGAGGCGATGTCGAAAGCGCTGCAAAACGCCGCGCAGCTGCGCAGCGTCGACAGCGCCGTGCCGTGGTTGTTCGCGATCCTGAACAATTGCTGGCGCGACCATCTGCGGCGGCGACGCGAAGGCGAGGACATCGACGCGATCGACGAAGCCGACCTGCCGCTGCGCGACTCGGCCGAGGACGACTGCTCGCGCGCGCAGATCGCTGCCCGCGTGCGCAGCGCCGTCGCGGCGCTGCCCGTCGGGCAGCGCGAGGTCGTGACGCTGGTCGACCTGGAGGAGTTCAGCTATGCGGAGGTCGCCGCGATCCTGTCGATCCCCGTCGGCACCGTGATGAGCCGGTTGTCGCGTGCGCGCTGCGCGCTGCGCGAGGCGCTGGTCGAGCAAGTCCGCGGCGAGTCGCCGGCGCTGCGACTACTGAAGGGGCGCACGTGAACGAGAAGCTGCACGGTTCGGACGAATACCTGGGTGCGTTCATCGACGGCGAACTCGACGGCGGCGAGCGCGAACGCGCGCTGGCAGCGCTCGATGCCGACGCGCAGCTCGCGCAACGGGCGTGCGAACTGCGCCGGGTCAAGGATCTCGTGCGGCACGCTTACGCCGACGTGCGCGCGCCCGGTGGCGAGCACCGATCGCCGCGCGCGCGCGCGGGGCTGGCCGCGCGCGCGGCGATCGCGAGCGCGCTGATCGTCGCCGGGGCGCTGCTCGGTTGGGGGTTGAACGATCTGACGCGGCACGTTGCCGGCGGAACCGGCGCCGGCCAGGCGAACGCGCCGAGCGGCAACGTCGTCATTCACGTCAGCTCGGGCGACATCGGCGCGATGCGCGCGGCGCTCGAGCAGGCCGAACGGCTCGCCTCGTCGGCGACCGACGCGCCTTTGCGCGTCGAGGTGCTGGCCAACAGTTCGGGAATCGACCTGCTGGTGCAGGGTGCTTCGCCGTTCGCCGAACGCATCGAGCGAATCCGGCGCGAGCACCCGAACGTCGTCTTTCTTGCCTGCGGTCAGACGCTCGACAACCTGCAGCGGCGCAACGTCAAGGTCGTGCTGCTGCCGGACGTGAAGGTCGTGTCTTCCGCGCTCGACCAGGTGCTGCTGCGCCTGCGCGAGGGCTGGCGCTACTCGAAGGCGTAGCGAATCTACTGCGGATACGTTCCGGGGACGAGAATCGAGCGGTCGACCTCGCGGATGTCGCGCCGGCCGCAGAACGCCATCGTCAGATCGAGTTCCCTGGCGATGATCTCCAGGCATTTCGTGACGCCCGCCTCGCCGAGCGCGCCGAGGCCGTAGAGGAAGGCGCGGCCGATCAGCGTGCCGCGCGCGCCGAGCGCGACCGCCTTCAACACGTCTTGGCCCGAGCGGATGCCGCTGTCGAGCCAGACCTCCATCTTCGAGCCCGCCGCGTCGACGATCGCCGGCAGCGCATCGATCGAGGCGGGCGCGCCGTCGAGCTGGCGGCCGCCGTGATTGCTGACGACGAGCGCATCGGCGCCGGTGGCCGCGGCGAGCTTCGCGTCCTCGGCGTCCATGACGCCCTTGAGGATCAGCGGGCCGCCCCAGCGCTTCTTGATCCACTCGACGTCGTTCCAGTTCAGCGTCGGGTCGAACTGCTGCGCGGTCCAGGCCGACAGCGAACCGATGTCGTCGACCCCGCTGACGTGTCCGACGATGTTGCCGAACCGCCGCCGCCGCGTGCCCAGCATGCCGAGGCACCAGCGCGGTTTCGTCAGCATGTTCAGGACATTGCGCAGCGTCGGCCGCGGCGGCACCGCCAGGCCGTTCTTCAGGTCCTTGTGCCGTTGGCCGAGGATCTGCAGATCGAGCGTCAGCATCAGCGCCGAGCACTGCGCTGCGCGGGCGCGCTCGATCAGCCGCTCGATGAAACCGCGATCGCGCATCACGTAGAGCTGAAACCAGAACGGCCTCGTCGTGTGCGCTGCGACGTCCTCGATCGAGCAGATGCTCATGGTCGACAACGTGAACGGCACGCCGAACTTCTCGGCCGCGCGCGCGGCGAGGATCTCGCCGTCGGCGTGCTGCATGCCCGTCAGTCCGGTCGGCGCGAGCGCGACCGGCATCGCGACCTCCTGCCCGGCCATCGTGCTGCGCAGACTGCGCCCCTCCATGTTCACGGCCACCCGCTGGCGCAGCTTGATTCGCTGGAAGCGCGACGTGTTTTCGCGGTAGGTCGTTTCCGTCCACGAGCCCGAGTCGACGTAGTCGTAGAACATCCGCGGCACGCGCCGCTGCGCGAGGACGCGCAGGTCCTCGACGTCGGTGATCACGTCCATGGTTGCTCAGCGGCGCTCGTATTGCGGAGCGCCGAACAGCGTCTGCCGGTCTCTGTCGGTCAGCTGCGGCCGGCGCCGATCTGCGAGAACCCGGATGCCGCGCTGCACGGCCGGCCGCGCCTCGACCGCTTCGTACCAGCGCTTGACGTTCGGGTAATCGGCGAGATCGACGCCCTGGTTCGCGTGCGAACGGGTCCACGGGTAGACCGCGATGTCGGCGATCGAGTACTCGCCGGCGAAGTAGGGCACTTCGGCGAGCCGCTTGTCCATCACGGCGTACAGGCGCTTGGCCTCGTTGGTGTAGCGGTCGATCGCGTACTGGATCTTCTCGGGCGCGTAGATGCGGAAGTGGTGCGCTTGGCCGAACATCGGGCCGACGCTGCCCATCTGGAACATCAGCCACTGCAGCGCGACGTACTTGCCGCGCACGTCGGCCGGCAGGAACCGGCCCGTCTTGGCGGCCAGATAGATCAGGATCGCGCCGGACTCGAACAGCGAGATCGGTTTGCCGTCGGGGCCTTCGCTGTCGATGATCGCCGGAATCTTGTTGTTCGGGCTGATCCGCAGGAACTCGGACTTGAACTGGTCGCCCGCGCCGATGTCGACCGCGTGCACGCGGTACGGCAGACCGCACTCCTCGAGCATGATGTGGATCTTGTGGCCGTTCGGCGTCGGCCACGAGTACAGGTCGATCATCTTGCTGTGCCTCCCTTGTCCGGCAGCGAAACGTGCCGGGCGATCTCGATCTTGGCGATCGCGTTGCGGTGAACCTCGTCGGGACCGTCGGCCAGCCGCAGCGTTCGCGCCAGCGTGTACGCGTACGCCAGCGGGAAGTCATCGCACATGCCGCCGCCGCCGTGCGCCTGGATCGCCCAGTCGAGCACGGTGCACGCGACGTTCGGTGCGACGACCTTGATCATCGCGATCTCCGCCTTGGCGGCCTTGTTGCCGACGGTGTCCATCATGTAAGCGGCCTTCAGCGTCAGCAGCCGCGCCTGATCGATCATGCAGCGCGCCTCGGCGATGCGTTCCTGCCAGACGGTCTGCTTGGCCACCGGCGCACCGAACGCCACGCGGTCCGCGAGCCGCCTGCACATCAGCTCGAGCGCGCGTTCGGCCAGACCGATCGAACGCATGCAATGATGGATGCGGCCCGGGCCGAGGCGGCCCTGTGCGATCTCGAAGCCGCGTCCTTCGCCGAGCAGGATGTTCGATGCCGGCACGCGCACGTCGGCGAACTCGACTTCCATGTGGCCGTGCGGCGCGTCGTCGTAGCCGAACACGGTGAGGGGTCGGATCACCTTGACGCCGGGCGTGTCGGCCGGCACCAGGATCATCGACTGCTGCGCGTGCTTGGGCGCGTCGGGGTTCGTCTTGCCCATCACGATGTAGACCTTGCAGCGCGGGTCGCCCGCACCGGAGGTCCACCACTTGCGGCCGTTGATCACGTACTCGTCGCCGACGCGCCTCATCGACGTCTGGATGTTGGTCGCGTCGCTCGATGCGACCGCCGGTTCGGTCATCGCGAAGGCCGACCGGATCTCGCCCGCCAGCAACGGCTCGAGCCAGCGCTTCTTCTGCTCGGGCGTGCCGTAGCGTTCGATCGTCTCCATGTTGCCGGTATCGGGGGCGCTGCAGTTGAACACCTCGGACGCCCAGGGCACGCGCCCCATGATCTCCGCCAGCGGCGCGTATTCGATGTTCTTCAGACCCGCGCCATAGTGCGAATCCGGCAGGAACAGGTTCCACAGCCCGGCCGCGCGCGCCTTCGGCTTCAGTTCCTCGACGATCCGGGTCGGCGTCCAGCGCTTTCCCTGGCGCGTGTTCTCCTCGACCTCGGCATCGAAGCGCCGCTCGTTCGGATACACGTGCTCGTCCATGAACGCGCGCACGCGCTGCTGCAGCTCGACGACCTTTGGCGAGTATTCGAAATGCATCGTGGCCTCCGTGGCGCCGAAGCATAACGCCGTGCGATTGCCGAGCGCTTGCCGTCCGTATAGATTCCGCGGCAGGAGCGCGGAGGTCGCAATGAGGGCAGTCGTCTGCAGCGAATGGGGTGGGCCGGACAAACTGCGGGTCGGCGAGCTGCCGCTGCCCGAACCGAAAGCCGGCGAGGTGCGGCTGCAGGTCCGCGCGGCCGGCGTGAACTTTCCCGACGCGCTGATCATCCAGAAGAAGTACCAGGTGCAGCCGCCGCTGCCCTTCGTGCCCGGAACCGAGGTGGCCGGCACGATCGACGCCGTCGGCGAAGGCGTGCACCTCGCGCCGGGAACGCGCGTCGTCGCGTTCGTCGGAACGGGCGGTTTCGCGGAGTACGTGTGCGTGAACGCGGCGCAGACGATCCCTCTGCCGGCGGGCGTGTCGGACGAGGTGGCAGCGGGGTTCACGATGACCTACGCGACCTCGCACCATGCACTCGCCGATCGCGCGCAACTGAAGGCCGGCGAAACGCTGCTCGTCCTCGGCGCGGCCGGCGGCGTGGGGCTGGCCGCGGTCGAGCTTGGCAAGCTGGCCGGTGCGCGCGTGATCGCCGCGGCGTCGACCGATGAAAAGCTCGCGGCTTGCCACGCGGCGGGCGCGGATGCGCTGATCAACTACTCGACTCTCGATCTGCGCGAGTCGGTCAGGACGCTGACCGAGGGCAAAGGCGCCGATGTGGTCTACGACCCGGTCGGCGGCGGGTACACGGAGCCGGCGTTGCGCTCGCTCGCATGGCGCGGGCGGCTGCTGGTCGTCGGTTTCGCCAACGGCGAGATCCCGTCGATCCGGACCAATCTGCTGCTGCTAAAGGAAGCGTCGCTGGTCGGTGTGTATTGGGGCGAGTTCGCCAAGCGCGACCCGACAGCCAACGCGCGGATGATCGGCGAACTCATGACATGGCTCGCGCAGGGCCGGCTCAAGCCGCGCGTGTCGCACGTTTATCCGCTGCACGACACGCCGCGTGCGCTCGACGACCTGCTGCATCGGCGCGCGATCGGCAAGCTGGTGATCCGGCCGTGACGCGCGGCGGGTTCGCGCTGTCCGGCATGCGCGCGTCGGACTGCGACGCCGCGGGGAGCGCGGCGCGCTGCGGTTGACGGACTGGGGTCGCGAGCCGCGTGCCGCGGCACGAGGACGGACCCGCGGGTGGCACGATCGAGTGCGGATGCCGACGCGCGGCGGGTTCGAGCGCCGGGGCGCGCAGCGGGAACGTCAGCGCCGGCACCGTCGTCCTGCCCGAGTCCGGCGCAACGACATCGCGAAATGCGGCACACTGCCGCCCGCCGTAAATCCACAGGACTTCTGTCTTGCAGACGAGAACCTACGACTATGTGATCGTCGGCGCAGGCACGGCGGGCTGCCTGCTTGCCAACCGCCTGTCTGCCGATCCCGACGTCACCGTGCTGCTGCTCGAAGCGGGCGGCCGCGACGACTGGATCTGGATCAAGATCCCCGTCGGCTACCTGTACTGCATCGGCAACCCGCGCACCGACTGGTGCTACCGCACCGAGCCGGAACAGGGACTGAACGGCCGCTCGATCCTGTATGCGCGCGGCCGGGTGCTCGGCGGCTGCTCGTCGATCAACGCGATGATCTACATGCGCGGGCAGGCACGCGACTACGACGAGTGGGCACAGTTGACCGGCGACCCGGGTTGGCGCTGGGAGTCGGTGCTGCCGCTGTTCAGGCACCACGAGGACTTCTTTCGCGGCGCCGACGAAGCCCACGGCGCCGGCGGCGAGTGGCGCGTCGAACCGCAGCGGCTGTCGTGGGAGATTCTGGACGCGTATCGCGCAGCGATGGTCCAGGCGGGCATCCCGCAGACCGACGACTTCAACCGCGGCGACAACGAAGGCTGCGGGTTCTTTCTCGTCAATCAGACGCGCGGGGTGCGGCTGAACACGGCGCGCGCGTTTGTGCGTCCGGTGATGAACCGGCCGAATCTAACGGTGCTCACCGGAGCGCAGGCGCGGCGCTTGCGTTTCGAGGGCCGCCGCAGCGTCGGCATCGAGTTCGAGCGCGGCGGGCAGGTCGAATTCGCGGCCGCGCGCATCGAGACGATCCTCGCGTCGGGCAGCATCGGATCGCCGCAGATCCTGCAGCTGTCCGGCGTCGGCCCGGCGGACCTGCTGAAGTCGAACGGCATCGACGTCGTGCACGAGCTGCGCGGCGTCGGGGAGAACCTGCAGGACCATCTGCAACTCCGAATGGCGTTCAAGGTCGGCAATGTCGTCACGCTGAACCGGCGCGTGCACAGCCTCTTCGGCAAGGCGGCGATGGCGCTCGAGTACGCGCTGTTCCGCACGGGGCCGCTGACGATGGCGCCGAGCCAGCTCGGCGGATTCACGTGGTCTTCGCCCGAGCACGCCACGCCCAACATCGAATTCCACGTGCAACCGCTGTCGCTCGACAAGTTCGGCGATCCGCTGCACACGTTCGACGCGTTCACCTCGAGCGTGTGCAACCTGCGGCCGACCTCGCGCGGCCACGTGCGCATCAAGAGCGCCGATCCGCGCGCGGCGCCGGCGATCCATTGCCGCTATCTGGCGACCGACGAGGACCGCAAAGTCGCGGTCGATTCGCTGCGGCTCGCGCGGCGCATCGCGGCGCAGCCCGCGCTCGCCCGGTATCGGCCCGAGGAGTTTCTCCCGGGACCGGCAGCGCAGTCCCACGAAGATCTGGCGCGCGCCGCGGGCGACATCGGCACGACGATCTTCCACCCGGTCGGCACTTGCAAGATGGGGCGTGCCGACGACCCGCTCGCGGTCGTCGATTCACGGCTGCGCGTGCGCGGCGTGGCGGCCCTGCGAGTCGTCGATGCCTCGGTCATGCCGACGATCACGTCGGGCAATACCAATTCACCGACCCTGATGATCGCCGAGCGCGCTGCGAAGCTGATCCGCGAGGATCGGCGCGCGGCGTAAGGTGGTCCCCCCTTTGTAGAGGGGGTAGATGCAACTGCGCGCGCTACGCCTGCTGCGCGTACTTCCAACCGAGCTCGGCGAGCGCCTTCGCGTTCGCGCCGGCGTGCTTGGCGTTATCGCTCGACGCGAGCCCCTCCGTGTAGCGCTTGTAGACGCCCTGCAGGATCGCGGCGATGCGAAAGAGGTTGTACGCGAGATAGAAGTTCCAGTGTTCGATGCCGGCGCGTCCGGTGCGCTCGCAGTAGCGGCGGATGTATTCGGTTTCGCTCGGAATCCCCAGCGCCGCAAGGTCGAGCCCGGCGATGCCGCGAAATGCTCCCGGCGGAATGTGCCAGCTCATGCAGTGATAGCTGAAGTCCGCCAGCGGATGGCCGAGCGTGGACAGTTCCCAGTCGAGGATCGCCACGATGCGCGGCTCGGTCGGATGAAAGATCAGGTTGTCCATCCGGTAGTCACCGTGCACGACCGCCGTTTCGTCGCCCGGCGGAATGTGCTGCGGCAGCCACTCGATCAGCCGGTTCATCGCCTCGATCGTCTCGGTCTGGCTCGCCTGGTACTGCTTGCTCCAGCGGCCGATTTGGCGTGCGAAGTAGTTTCCGGCCTTGCCGAAGTCCGAAAGGCCGGCACGCTCGACGTCGACCCTGTGCAACTGGGCGATCACGCGGTTCATTTCGTCGTAGATCGCAGCGCGCTCGGCCAAATTCGACTGCGGCAGCGATTGCTCCCAGAAGATGCGGCCCGCGACGTGCTCCATCACGAAGAACGCGCGGCCGATCACACTTTCGTCCTCGCACAGTATGTGCACCTGCGGAACCGGAATGCCTTGCGCGCGCAGTGCGCGCATCACGCGGAACTCCCGCTCGATCGCGTGCGCCGATGGAAGCAGCTTGGCCACGGGCCCGGGTTTGCTGCGCATCACGTACTTCGCCGCAGGCGTGCTCAGCAGGTAAGTCGGGTTCGACTGCCCGCCATGGAACTGCTTGACCTCGAGCGGTCCGGAAAACGCGGGCAGATTCGCGGCCAGGTAAGCGGCGAGCGGCTCGACGTCGAAGCGGTGGCGTTCGGTGACTTCTCCGAGCTGGCTCATGTGGGCTCCGATTCGTCGCGTGTGCGCGACTTCAGGTACTTCTGCAATAGCTCTTCCATCGTCGACAACCGCGTTGCCGTGCGCAAGGTGTCGATCGCGCAGAAGTTGACGACGCGGACCACGCTCTTCGCAGGCGTCGGCCCGACGTCGATGACGTTCAGGCAGCCGGCGTCCTGCGCAAGTCCGCCGAGAAAGACGTGCTGCCCGGTGAGGAACCACGACAGCACCGCCCGATTGACGCCGCCGTGCGCGACCAGCAACGCGGTGTCCCAGCCGCCGTCGGAAAGCAGCCGCTGCAGCGCCGGCAGCGTGCGGTCGAGCAGTTCGCCGATCGTTTCGCCGCCGAGAAAGCGCGTGTCGCGCGGCACCGCGCCTTCGAACGCGGCGAGGAAAGCATCGCGCAGCGCGTCGTCGCGGATCGCCGAAAGCCGTCCGCCGCGGATCTCTTGCAGATCCGGCCAGTGCTCGACCGGCGCATCGATTCGGGCCGCCTCGACCACGTGCAGCGCGGTTTCGCGCGTTCGCCGCAACCCGCTCGTGACGACGCGGTCGATCGCGATGGCGTTGGTGGCGAGCGCCTCGCCCATCGCGCGGGCCTGCGCCACGCCCTGCGCGGTCAACGGAACATCGTCGGGCGGGTAGGGGCGCCCGTCGGCGTCGAAGTACTCGACCGACCCATGGCGCATCAGCAGCAGCCGGCGTCGCTCGACGTTCATTGCGAAGCCTTGACTGCGCCGCTTGCGACGAGCGCCGCGATCGCGTCGTCGCCATAGCCCAGCTCGGTCAGCAGCTCGCGCGTGTGCGCACCCGGTCCCGGGGCGGGACGCGGCGAGAAGGTGTGATCGGTCATCTGCGCCAGCGGGCCGACGCAGGTCACGTCGCCGCGCTTGTGCACGAGTCCGCGCGCGGCGAACTGCGTCTGCGTGAGGGCCTCGGCCGGCGTGAGCACCGGCGCAACACAGGCGTCGACGCGCTCGAAAATGCCGGTCCAGTGCGCGATCGGCTGCGAGCGCAGCCGCTCGGCGACGCGCTGCGCCGTTTGCAGCGCGGCGTCCGATCCCGGCGTCTCCCCGAGCGACCAGTGATTGGGCTTCAGTTCCGGCAGGCCGATCGCATCGCAGAACGCCTGCCAGAACTTCAGCTCCAGCGCGCCGACCGACAGTTCTGCGCCGTCGGCCGTTTCGTAGACGCGATAGCACGGCGCACCGCCGGTCAGCAACGAGCGCTCCGCGCGCGGGGTCGATCCGGCGTCGAGCTCCGCATGCGCAAAGAAGTGGTGCGCGAGCAGGCCGTCGGTCATCGCGACATCGACGTAGCGGCCGACGCCCGTGCGCTGCGCGCCGAGCAGCGCGACGAGCAGCGTCGACAGCGCCGACAGGGCACCGCCGAGCAGATCGCCGAGCTGCAGGCCGGGGATCGCAGGCCTGCCTTGCGCACGGATCTGGTCGAGCACGCCGCTTGTCGCGAGGTAGTTGATGTCGTGCCCGGCCGCCGCCGCGAGCGGGCCGTTCTGCCCGTAACCGGACAGCGAACAGACGACGAGCTTCGGGTTGCGCGCGTGCAGTACGTCCCAGCCGAGTCCGAGTCGCGCCATCACGCCGGGGCGGAACCCTTCGACCAGCGCGTCGGCCGTGTCGACGAGTTTCAGCAGCACGTCGCGACCGGCGGCGGACTTCAGATCGATGCGGATCGAACGCTTGCCGCGGTTGACCGCTTCGAAAATCGCGTTGACGCGTGCGCCTTGGCCGTTGCTCACCTGCGGCGGGAAGCCGCGCAGATAGTCGCCTGCGCCGGTGTCCTCGACCTTGATCACGTCGGCGCCGAAGTCCGCCAGATGCATCGTCGCCGCGGGCCCCGGCAGCAGCCGCGTCAGGTCGAGGATGCGCAGCCCGGCGAGCGGTGCGGCGGGGTCCGGGTTCATGCGATCGATTCGATTTCAGTCGTTAGTTCCAGCCAGCGGCCTTCCAGCGCGTCGAGCTGCTGCGCCAGCTCGCCGCGGCGCTTCAGCGTCGCGGCGACTTCGTCGGCTTGTTCCGAATGATAGAAGTCCGGATCGGCCAGGCGCGCGTCGAGTTCGCGCAAGGCGTCCGACATGCGCGCGATCTCGCCCTCGAGTTTCACGAGCTTCGCCTGCAGCGGCTTGCGCGCGGCGGCCAGACGCTGCCGTTGCTGCGCTTCCTGCTTCCTCAGCTCGCGCCGGCTCGGCGTCTGGTCGTCGGCGGCGGATTCGCTGCGCTCGCGCCGGCTGGCGAGCACGAGCGCAGCGTAGTCGTCGAGATCGCCGTCGAAGGACGCCAGCCGGCCGTCATGAACGAGCCAGAGCTGGTCGACGGTCGAGCGCAGCAGATGGCGGTCGTGCGAGACGAGCAGCAGCGCCCCCTCGAAGCTCGACAGCGCCACCGTCAGCGCTTCGCGCGTCTCCAAGTCGAGATGGTTGGTCGGCTCGTCGAGGACGAGCAGGTTGGGGCGCTGCCACGCGAGCAGCGCGAGCGCGCAGCGCGCCTTCTCGCCACCCGACATCGGTCCGACCGGGCTCGTCGCCATCTCGCCGGGAAAGCGGTAGCTGCCGAGAAAGTCGCGCAACTCCTGCTCGCGCGCCTCGGGCGCAAGCCGGCGAAGCTGCTGCAACGGGCTTTCGTCGGCGCGAAGCTGGTCGAGCTGGTGCTGCGCGAAGTAGCCGATCGCCAGCCCCGCACCGCGGCGCAGATCGCCCGCCGCGGGGGCGAGCTCACCCGCGATCGCTTTCACGAGCGTGGACTTGCCGGCGCCGTTGACGCCGAGAATGCCGATCCGGTCGCCGGAGCGGACCAGGAACTTCACATCGTCGAGGATCGTGCGTTCACCGTCCGCAGTGGAATACGCCAAGCGCAGGTTTTCGGCGTCGATCAGCCGTTCGGGGAGCTTGCGCGGCTCGAGGAACTCGAATCGCCACTCGCGCCGCGCGCGCACCGGCTCGACCGCTTGCAGCCGCTCGAGCATCTTGATGCGGCTTTGCGCCTGGCGCGCCTTGGTCGCCTTGGCGCGAAAACGGTCGACGAAGCGCTGCAGATGCGCCGCCGTGCGCTCGTACGTTCTGGCCGCCGCTTCCTGCTGCCGCTGCTGCTCGATCCAGGCGGTTTCGAACGCGCTGTAGTTGCCCGCGTAGCGGCGGATCGTGCCGTCGGCGACGTGCCAGATCGCGGTGGCGCAGCGGTCGAGGAACTCGCGGTCGTGCGAGATCAGCAGCACGGTCGCGTCCTGGCGTTTGAGCCAGGCTTCCAGCCAGATCACCGAGTCGAGGTCGAGATGGTTGGTCGGCTCGTCGAGCAGCAACAGGTCGGCCGGCCGCAACAGCGCACGGGCGAGGGCGAGCCGGTTGCGCCAGCCGCCGGAGAACTCCGCGACGCGCCGCTGCGAATCGCGCTCGGCGAATCCCAACCCGTGCATCACCGCCCTGGCTTGCGCGACGATCGCTCCTTCGTTCAGCTCCGCGAGCGCCGCGTGGGCATGCGCGAGCGCCAAGTCGTCGTGACCCGCGAGCGCCTGCTGCAGTTCGCTGCGCGCCGCCGTCAGAGGCGCGTGTCCGGCAAGTACGTAGTCGAGCGCGCTTTCCCCGGCGGCGTCGATATCCTGCGCGACGTGTGCGATGCGCTCCGGCTTGGGTGCCTCGAGTTTGCCGGCCTCAGGCGCCAGTTCGCCCAGGATGGCGGCGAACAGCGAAGACTTTCCGCTGCCGTTGGCGCCGACGAGCCCGATCCGTTCGCCCGGCGGGGCGATCAGCGAGACATTACGGTACAGAATGCGGGCCCCGCGCGCGAGCGCGAGGTCGGTCAGGCGGAGCATCTAGATCGGCGTGCGGATCGCGGGCCGCGCGTTGTATTGACTGCCGCACGGAGCCAACCCGCTGGCCGGACATCGGGCGCATCGGCCAATGCCCGCGGGGCGGCGCACCCGCGAGGAAGCGGTCGCGCTCCACGACCCTTGGCGGGCTATCCGCGTCACCGCAGCTCCTCGTGCCTGACGAGGAAGACCATGTCGTCGCCGGCGCTGGTGGTAAGCCAGGTCATCGGGATGTCTTTGAACTGCTGCTCGACGGTCGCGCGTTCGCCGCCGACCTCGACGATCAGCAGCCCGCCGCGTTTCAGATGGCTGCGCGCCTCGCGTAGCAGCCGCTTGATCACGTCCATGCCGTCGCCCCCGCCGGCCAGCGCAAGCCTCGGCTCGTGCGTGTACTCCTTCGGCAGCCTGCTCATCGACGCGTCGGTGACGTACGGCGGATTGCACAGGATCACGTCGTAGCGGCGGTTCGGCAGCGCGGCGAACAGGTCCGACTCGACCAGGCGGATCCGGTGTTCGAACCCGTAGTCGGCGACGTTGCGCTGCGCGACCGCGAGCGCGTCCCTGGACACATCGACCGCGTCGATCTTCGCGCGGGGAAAGACGTCGGCGGCCATCACCGCGAGGCAGCCCGAGCCGGTGCACATGTCGAGCAGATCGGCCACGTCGTTCGGATCCTGCACCCACGGGTGCAGCGCGTCCTTCAGCAGCTCCGCGATGAACGAGCGCGGCACGATCGCGCGCTCGTCGACGTAAAACTTGTAGCCCTGCAGCCAGGCCTCCTGCAGCAGATACGCGGCGGGGACGCGTTTTTTGACGCGCCGTTCGATCAGTTGCAGCAGCGTGTTGATCTCGGCGTGCGTCAGATAGGCGTCGAGGAAGACGTCGAGCCGCTCGATCGGCAGCTTCAGCGCGCGCATCACGATGAACGCGGCTTCGTCGAAGGCGTCGATCTGGCCGTGGCCGAAGAAGATGTTGGCCTCGTTGAAGCGCGTCACCGCGAAGCGCAGCACGTCGCGCAGCGTGCGCAGATTCGCCTGGGCGTCGATGTTGGACATGGTCGTCGTTCAGCCGAGCAGCAGCTCGAGCGTGCGCCGGTAGACGTTCTTCAGCGGCTCGAGATCGTCGACGCGGATGTTCTCGTCGATCTTGTGGATCGACGCGTTCGGCGGTCCGAACTCGACGACCTGCGGGCAGACGGTCGCGATGAAGCGCCCGTCCGACGTGCCCCCCGTGGTCGAAAGCTGCGCCTCGACGCCGGCGCACTCCGCGATCGCGCGGCGGATCGCGCCGACCAGCTCGCCCGGCTGCGTCAGGAACGGCTGCGCGCCGACGGTCCACGCGAGGTCGTAGTCGAGGCCGTGCTTGCGCAGGATCGCTTCGATCCGGCTCATCAGCGTCTCGGCCGTCGAGACGGGGGCGAAGCGCAGGTTGAAGTCGACTTCGCACGTGCCGGGGATCACGTTCGACGCACCGGTGCCGGCACGGATGTTCGACACCTGGAAGGTCGTCGGCGGGAAGTACTCGTTTCCGCGATCCCATTCGGTCGCCACGAGCTCGGCCAGCGCGGGGGCCAATTCATGCACGGGATTGCGGGCGAGGTGGGGGTAAGCGACGTGGCCCTGCACGCCCTTGACCGTGAGCTTGCCCGACAGCGACCCGCGCCGTCCGTTCTTGATCGTGTCGCCGAGGCGGTCGACCGAGGTCGGCTCGCCGACGATGCAGAAGTCGATCGCCTCGGCGCGCGCGGCAAGCCGCTCGACGACCGCCACGGTGCCGTCGGTGGCCGGGCCTTCCTCGTCGGAGGTCAGCAGCAGCGCGATCGACCCGCGATGCGCCGGGTGCGCGCGGACGAACTCCTCGGCCGCGACGACGAACGCGGCGATCGAGCTCTTCATGTCGCTCGCGCCGCGCCCGTACAACCGGCCGTCGCGCAGCGTCGGTTCGAACGGGTCGGAGTGCCACTGTTCGCGCGGTCCGGGCGGAACGACATCGGTATGCCCGGCGAAAACGACGTTCGGCCGCGCCGCGCCGCGCCGCAGCCACGCGTTGCTGACGCCGTTGCGGTCGATCCGCTCGGCGCGGAAGCCCAGCGGCGCGAGGCGCTGCGCGATGAGCTCCTGGCAGCCGTCGTCGGCCGGCGTGACCGAGCGGCGGACGATCAATTGGCGGACGAGTTCGAGCGTCGCGGACACGGATAGTGCGGGGCAAAACGGCCCCGCATTATCCGTGATCCTTTGCCGGTTGTCCGTTCGCCGGCGCAGCACCACGCGCGGCCGGACGGTCGCGGCGGCGCGCGGTCGGCGGTGAACGGGCTAGATGTTCAGCGTGAACTCGGAAAACGACGACGTGTCGTTCGCCGCTCTTTTCGGCTGCTGCACCGGCGTGTTGGGCTTGCCGGCGTTATTGATCAGCCACAGCAGATTGTTCTTCGAATCGGCCGCGGCGAGCGCGTCCTCGCGCGTGACGACGTCTTTCTGCAACAGCGTGTACAGGCTCTGCTCGAACGATTGGCTCTCGGGCGCGAGGCTGTGCTCCATCGCTTCCTTGATTCCCGAAATGTCGCCGCGCTCGATCAGCGCGGTCATCTGACCTGCGTTCATCATCACCTCGACCGCCGGGACGCGCCCGCCCTTCTTGGAACGGACCAGTCGCTGCGACACGACCGCCTTGAGCGATGCGGCGAGGTCCTCGAACAGCGCCTGCCGCGTCTCCGGCGTGTAGAAGCTGATCACCCGGTTCAACGCGTGCGCACTGTTGGTCGCGTGCATCGTCGCGACGACCAGATGCCCGGACATCGAGTAGGCGAGTGCGGCGGCCATCGTCTCGCGGTCGCGGATCTCGCCGATGAACAGCACGTCGGGTGCCTGCCGCATCGCGTTGCGCAGCGCGGCCTCGAGGCTCTTGGCATCGGTGCCGATCTCGCGCTGGTTGATGATCGACTTCTTGTTGCGGAACAGGAACTCGATCGGATCCTCGAAGGTGAGGATGTGCCCGGTGATCAGTTCGTTGCGATGGTCGAGCATCGACGCGATCGACGTCGACTTGCCCGAACCGGCGGCGCCGACCATGAGGATCAGTCCGCGCCGCTCCATGATCAGGTCCTTCAGCACGTCGGGCAGCATCAGCTCGTCGAGCCGCGGCACTTCGTGCGGGATGTAGCGGACCACCGCCGAGACCGATCCGCGCTGCAGGAAGGCGCTCAGGCGGAAGCTGCCGACGCCGGTGATCGGCAGCCCGATGTTCAGCTCGCGCGTTTCTTCGAGTTCGCGGAACTGCGCGTCCGTCAGTCGCTCGGCGAGCAGGCTGATGATGGCTTGCGGCGCGAGCCGTTCCTGGTTGATCGGCACGCATACGCCGTTGATCTTGATCGTGATGGGCGAGCCGACCGCCAGATAGAGGTCGGAGGCGTTCTTCTCCGCCATCAGGTGGAACAGTCGCTCGAGTGCCATCAGCGTCTCCGGGTCAGCACTCGGGGACGATACGCATCGCCCCGCACCCCGTGAAGTCCCGCGATCGGGCGAATAGCGACATCTTGCCCGTTGAACTCGGCCGAACTCAGCGGCCTGCGCCGGCCTCGCGCAGCAGGTCGTTGATCGCCGTCTTCGCGCGGGTCTGCGCGTCGACGCGCTTGACGATCACTGCGCAGTACAGGCTGTACCTGCCGTCGGCCGACGGCAGGCTGCCCGACACCACGACCGACCCGGCCGGAATCCGGCCGTAGGTGACTTCGCCGGTGGCGCGGTCGTAGATCTTGGTGCTCTGGCCGATGTACACCCCCATGCTGATCACCGAGTTCTCCTCGACGATCACGCCCTCGACGATCTCCGAGCGCGCGCCGATGAAGCAGTTGTCCTCGATGATCGTCGGGCTGGCCTGCAACGGCTCGAGCACGCCGCCGATGCCCACGCCGCCCGACAGATGCACGTTCTTGCCGATCTGCGCGCACGAGCCGACGGTGGCCCACGTATCGACCATCGTGCCTTCGTCGACGTAGGCGCCGATGTTCACGTACGAGGGCATCAGCACGACGTTCCTGCCGATGAACGCGCCGCGCCGGACCATCGCGGGCGGGACGACGCGAAAGCCGCCGGCAGCGAAATCGCCCGCCGAATACCGGGCAAACTTGCCGGGGACCTTGTCGTAGTAGCGCGTGTAGCCGCCCGACTCCATCACCTGGTTGTCCTGCAGCCGGAACGACAGCAGAACGGCTTTCTTGACCCACTGCTGCACGACCCATTGGCCGGCGCGCTTCTCGGCGACGCGCAGCTCGCCTGCGTCGAGTCGGGCGAGCGTCTCGTCGACCGCACGGCGCACGTCGGCCGGCGCGTTCGCGGGACTCAGTTCCGAGCGGCGCTCCCATGCGCCTTCGATGATCTGCTGGGGGGTCATCGGGACCTCGACAGGGTTTCGGTGAATTCTGCAATCCGCTGCGCGGCGTCGAGCACCTCGTCGACGCCTGCCACCAGGGCGATCCGCACGAACCCGGCACCCGGGTTCAGTCCGTCGCACTCGCGCGCCAGGAAACTGCCCGGCAGCACGGTGACATTGCGCTCGGCAAAGAGTCGGCGCGTGTACTCCGTATCGTCGATCGGGGTTCGCGCCCACAGGTAAAACGCCGCTTCGGGCAGCGCAGTCGGCAGCGCGCGCGCGACGATCGGCGTGGCCTGCGCGAATTTGGTCGCGTACAGCCGGCGGTTCTCGCGCACGTGCGCCTCGTCGTTCCATGCGGCGATGCTCGCGGCCTGCGCCGGCGGGCTCATCGCGTTGCCGTGATAGGTCCGATACAGCAGGAACTTCTTCAGCACCGCCGAATCGCCGGCGACGAAACCCGAGCGCAGCCCCGGCACGTTCGAGCGCTTTGACAGGCTGCCGAATGCGACGAGGCGCGGAAAGCCGTGTCGGCCCAGCGCATGCGCCGCCTGCAGGCCGCCCAGGGGAGGGCGTGCTTCGTCGAAATAGATCTCCGAATAGCACTCGTCGGACGCGATGACGAAACCGTAGCGATCCGACAGCGTGAACAGCTCGCGCCATTCGTCGAGCGTCATCACGCGCCCGGTCGGGTTGGCCGGCGTGCAGACGTAGACGAGCTGCACGCGCCGCCACTCGTCCGGCGTCACGCGCTCGAAAGCCATGCGAAAGCCGTTTTCGGGCGTGGTTGGCAGAAACAGCGGCTGCGCCCCGGCAAGCAGCGCCGCGCCCTCGTAGATCTGATAGAAGGGGTTCGGCAGGATCACGAGCGCATCGCGCGTCCGGTCGATGACCGCCTGCGCGAAGGCGAACAACGCCTCGCGCGAGCCGTTGACCGGCAGCACTTGCGTCGCGGGATCGACCGCGGGCAGTCCGAACCGGCGCGCGACCCACGCCGCGATCGCCTCGCGCAGCTCGGGCACGCCGATCGTGCTCGGGTACTGCGCAAGCGCGGGCAGCGCCTTCGTCAAGGCGTCGAAGATCAACGGCGGCGTGGCGTGCTTCGGTTCGCCGATCGACAGGTTGACGTGCGGCAGATGGGCGGGAGGGGTCGCCCCCGCCAGCAGCGCGCGCAGCTGCTCGAACGGATACGGCTGCAGCTTGCCCAGGTCCGGGTTCATCCGCGCGTGCTCGACTGCAGCGGGAAGGCGCCGAGCTCGACATACGGCGCCGGCTTCCAGCCGCGCTTGCGGTGCTCGACGACGACGGTGGTGAAGATGCCGCCGCGCACGTACCAGCGGGCGGTCAGCCGCATGAAGCGCGGCGCCAGCGCGCGAACGAGATCGTCGAGGATGCGGTTGGTGACCGCCTCGTGGAAGACGCCCTCGTTGCGGTACGACCACATGTACAGCTTCAGGCTCTTTAGCTCGACGTTGCGCCGGTCCGGCACGTAGTCGAGGATCATCGTCGCGAAGTCCGGCTGCCCGGTCAACGGGCACAGGCAGGTGAACTCGGGGACTTCGATGTGAACCAGGTAGTCGCGGGCCGGCGCGGGATTGGCAAAGGTGTCGAGTTTTCGGGTCGGCCGCGTGGCCATCGAAGCGCTCAGCGTTTCGGCTTCACGCACGAAGCCGGAGATGAAAGAAGGTCGCCTGTATTATACGAAGCCATCGTGATGACCTGACGCTGCGCTTCGCTTCCGCATCCGCGCGTCGCTACTCCCGGAAACTCCAAGGTGCGTCTTCGGCAGATCAAACTCGCCGGCTTCAAGTCGTTTGTCGATCCGACCCACATCGACGTTCCCGGCAGCCTCGTCGGTGTCGTCGGCCCCAACGGCTGCGGCAAGTCGAACGTGATCGACGCGGTGCGCTGGGTGCTCGGCGAGTCCAAGGCCGCCGAGCTGCGCGGCGAGTCGATGCAGGACGTGATCTTCAACGGCTCCGCGAACCGCAAACCGGCCGGCCGGGCGAGCGTCGAGCTCGTGTTCGACAACTCGCACGGGCCCCATCAACGCAACCTCGGCGGCGAGTGGGGCAAGTACGCCGAAATCTCGGTCAAGCGCGTTTTGACGCGCGACGGCGCCTCGAGCTACTTCATCAACAACCAGGCGGTGCGCCGGCGCGACGTGCAGGACATCTTCCTCGGCACGGGGCTCGGCCCGCGCGCGTACGCGATCATCGGCCAGGGCATGATCACGCGCATCATCGAGGCGCGCCCCGAGGAGCTGCGGATCTTTCTCGAAGAGGCGGCCGGCGTATCGAAATACAAGGAGAGGCGGCGCGAGACCGAGAACCGCCTCGCCGATACGCGCGACAACCTGACGCGCGTCGAAGACATCCTGCGCGAACTCGACGCCAACATCGCGCGGCTCGAGCAGCAGGCCGAAGTCGCGCGCCGGTACCGCGATCTGAAGTCGGCGCACGACGAGCAGCAGCAGTTGCTGTGGGCGACCCGCAAGCGCGAGGCCGAGGCCGAGCGCGAGAAGGTCGCGCGCGACATCGAGTCGCGCAGCGCCGCGCTCGAGTCGCACATCGCCGAGCTGCGCGCGACCGAGCGCCTGCTTGAGGAGGTGCGCGCCGCGCACTACGCGGCGTCGGACGCGGTTCACGCCGCGCAGGGCGAAGTGCTGCAGGTCAACGCCGAGATCGGCAAGCTCGAGTCCGAGATCCGCATGATCGCCGACAGCAGAACGCGGCTGGCGGCGCAGATCGAAACGCTGGCCGCCACGCGCGAACGCCGACTGCGCGAGGCCGACGAACTGAAGGCGCGCGCCGCCGATCTCGAACGTCAGATCGAAGCGGGCGGACAGCGCCTGCAGGCGGCCGCCGCACAGTGCGTCGAGCACGAAGCCGCGCTGCCCGGTCTGCGAACCGAGTATGAGGCGGCGCGCGACGCGCTGTCCGCCGCGCGCGCCGACGCTGCGCTGGCCGAGCAGGCGATCGAAGCCGCAGCCTCCGAGCAGCGGGCGTTCGACCGCGAACTGGGTTCACTGCAGGCGCGGCGCGAGCGGCTGCAGGAGGAGAAGGCCCACCTCGGGTCGCCCGACGAGCAGCGGCTCGCGGCGCTGAAGTCCGACATCGCGCGGCTGGAAGCCGAGCTCGCGGCGACGACGCAGCGACTGCAGCAGGCGGAAACGCAGCTTGCGCAGGCGCAGGGCGAACGGCAGGGCCTGCTCGAGACGCGCACGCGCGAGGGCGAAGCGCTGACGAAGCTGGAGGCGCGGCTGCACGCGCTTCAGGAACTGCAGGCCAACGTCGAAGCAGACGAGCGCCTCGATCCGTGGCTGCGTGCGCAGGGGCTCGAAAACCTGCCGCGCCTGTTCCGCAAGATGCACGTCGAGCCCGGCTGGGAGACCGCTTTCGAGGCGGTGCTGCGGGAGCGGATCGAAGCGATCGAAGTCGGACGGCTCGACACGCTGGCCGGACTCGCGACCGGCGCGCCGCCGTCGCGGGTCGCGTTCTACGCTCCGGCCGGCGCGGTCGCCGCACCCGCCGCGGCGGCCGGGCTCGTTCGCCTCGCGGATCGCGTGCGCGGCCATGACGCCGCGCTCGCCGCGGTGATCGGCGACTGGCTGGCGAACGTGTTCGTCGCGGACGACGTCGGGCAGGCGCTCGCGCGCCGCACCGAGCTGCCGCCGGGCGGCCAGTTCGTGACACGCGCGGGGCATCGCATCTCGCGCTATTCAGTGCGGTTTTACGCGCAGGACGACCGCAAGGCGGGGCTGCTGGCGCGTCGCCAGGAGATCGAGAACCTCGAGCGCGAATTGCGGGCGCAGAAGCTGATGGTCGAACAGGCCGGCGCCGCGTTCACGCGCTGTGAGGCGCTGCTGCGCAGCGCGCAGGAGCAGGTCGACGCCGAACGGAAGTCCGGCGAGCGGTTGCGCTCGCAACTGCATGCCGCGCAGCTCGAGGCGGTCAAGCTCGGCGAGCTGATCGACCGCGTGCGACATCGCGCCGGGCAGATCGACAGCGAGCTCGCCGAAGTCGCTTCGCACGAAGCGCAGTTGCGCGCGCACCGCGGCGACGCCGACGAGCGCTTCCAGCAGCTCGACCAGGAGCTCGCCGCCAAACAGGAGGCGGTCGAAGCCGCACGCGTCGCGTACGAAGATGCGGACCGGCGCCAGCGCGAAGCGCGCGAGCGGCAGCAGCGGCTCGCCGCCGAGCGCCAGCGCATCGAGTTCGAGGTCGCTTCGGCGCGCGAGCGCGCCGCCGACGTGGCGCACGCGATCGAGGTCGCCGAGGCCGACGCCGCGCGGCTGGCGACCGACATCGACGCGGCGCGGGCCGAGATGACGCGGCTGGACGACAGCGCGGTGCGCAGCGGGCTGGACGGCTGGCTCGCGCAGCGCGGCACCGCCGAGGAGAAGCTGCGCGAAGCGCGCAGCCGGCTCGACGAACTGGCGCAACAGCTGCGCGCGACGGACGAGAAGCGGCTACAGCTCGAACGCGAGCAGCAGCCGCGGCGCGACAAGATCACCGAGCTGCAGCTGAAGGAGCAGGCCGCGCGGCTGGCGGTCGAGCAGTACGCGCAGCAGCTTGCCGAGGCGCACGCCGACGAGGCGGCGCTGGCGGTCCGGCTCGATGCCGCGCCGGTCAAACCCGCCGCGCTGCAGGCCGAGATCGCCCGGCTTGCACAGGAGATCGAAGCGCTCGGCGCGGTCAACCTGGCGGCGCTGGAGGAGCTGGGTCAGGCGCGCGAGCGTAAGGGGTTCCTGGACGCGCAGTCGAACGATCTGAAGGCGGCGATCGGCACCCTGGAGGACGCCATCCGGCGCATCGACCGCGAGACGCGCGAGCTGCTGCAACAGACGTTCGACCAGGTCAACCTGCAGTTCGGCCAGCTCTTCCCGAAGCTGTTCGGCGGCGGGGAAGCGAAACTCATGATGACCGGCGACGAGATCCTCGACGCCGGCGTCCAGGTGATGGCGCAGCCGCCGGGCAAGCGCAACAGCACGATCCACCTGTTGTCCGGCGGCGAAAAGGCGCTGACCGCGACGGCGCTCGTGTTCGCGCTGTTCAAGCTGAATCCGGCGCCGTTCTGCCTGCTCGACGAGGTCGACGCGCCGCTCGACGACGCGAACACGGAGCGGTTCTGCGATCTGGTGCGCTCGATGACCGGCAACACGCAGTTCCTGTTCATCACGCACAACAAGATCGCGATGGAAATGGCCGAACAGCTGATCGGCGTGACGATGCAGGAGCAGGGCGTGTCGCGCATCGTCGCCGTCGACATCGACAGTGCCGTTCGGCTGACCGCCGAAGCCGCCTGACATGCCGTGTCCATGAGCGATCTGCAGCTCGCCCTGCTCGTGCTGGCCGCCGTGCTGCTGGTCGCACTCTACGGATACGGCAAGTGGCAGGAGCGGCAGGCGCTCAAGCGCATGGACGAGTCGCTGCGCGGCGGACTCGGCGACGCGCTGCTGCAGGCGCCGCCGGCGGCCGCTGCAACGGCTCGGCCTCCCGCGCAGCGGATCGAACCGCGTCTCACGCTGCCGGACGAACCGTCCGCTTGCGCACAGGCGACGCCGGCGCCGCTCGCGCTGTCGGGCCTGTCGTCGCAGTGGATCGAAGACCCGCTTCTGGACTGCGTGCTCGAGCTGCGCTGCGTGCACGCGGTCGACGGCGTGGCCGTCATCGACGCGGCCGTGCCGCTGTCGCACTTGAATCTGCCGCTTCCGGTGTTTCTGGTCGCCTGGGACGCACGCGCGCAGCAGTGGGTGCAGCCTGACCGTTTCGGCTTCTACTCGGAGCTGTTGGTCGCAGTGCAGATGGCGAGCCGGCGCCACGCGCTCGACGACATCGAAGCTTCGCGCTTCGTCGCTGCGGTCCAGCAGGTGGCGGTCGCGCTCGACGCGGATTTCGACGCGCCGGAGGTCGGCCGCATCGTCGCGCTCGCGCGCGATCTGGACCGGCTGCGCGGCCGGTTCGACGTGCAGATCGGGTTGACGCTCGAAGCGCAGGGCGGCGCGTGGGACGCACATGCGCTGCGCGCCGCGGCCGAGCAGGCGGGGCTGGTCCAGACCGGCGATGCGCGTTGGCAGCGATTCGCCGAAGGTGACGAGGCGGGCGGTTGGCCGCTGCTCGCGATGAGCTGCGAGGCGCTGCCCGCCCACCGGATCGCGCTCGAGCTGGACGTGCCGGTCGCACCGCCGGCGGCAGCGCCGCTCGATGCGCTGTTCGCCGCGGCCGGCGAACTCGCCGCGCGGCTCGGCGCGCGTATCGTCGACGACAACGGGCGGCTGATCCACCCCGGGTCGATGCCCGCGATCGCCGAGCAGCTCGACAAGCTCTACGCCGAGATGCGCGCCGCCGGAATCGAACCCGGGTCGCTGCGCGCGCAGCGCCTGTACGCATGACCGCAGCCGTGCCCCCGGAGGTGGCGCGCCGCGCGAAGCAGCTTCGCAAGGAGATCGAGCGGCACAACTACGCGTACTACGTGCTCGATTCGCCGACGATCTCGGACGCCGAGTGGGACGCGCTGTTCCGCGAGCTGCAGGAGCTCGAGGCGAAGTACCCGGCGCTCGTGACGCCGGACTCGCCGACACAACGGGTCGGCGGCCCGCCGCGCGCCGACATGCGCGAGGTGCGGCACGCGGTGCCGATGCTTTCGCTGAACAACGCGCTGACCGAAGAAGAGGCGATCGCGTTCGACCAGCGCGTCCGCGAAGCGCTCGCGAAGGCGAATCTCGTCCACGGCGATGTCGAGTACGCATGCGAACTGAAGTTCGACGGCCTGGCGATCAATCTGCGCTACGAGAACGGACTGCTCGTCGAGGCGGCGACGCGCGGCGACGGCACCGTCGGCGAGGATGTGACGCCGAACGTGCGAACGATCCGCTCGGTCCCCCTGAGACTGCACGCCGCACGTCCGCCCGCAGTGCTCGAAGCGCGCGGCGAGGTGTTGATGTTCAGGCGCGACTTCGAACGGCTGAACGAGCGGCAGCGCGCGCGCGGCGACAAGGAGTTCGCGAACCCGCGCAACGCCGCTGCCGGATCGCTGCGCCAGCTCGATCCGAAGATCACCGCCGAGCGCAGGCTGCACTTCTTCGCCTACGGGCTGGGCGAACTGCGCGGCGTCGATGAGCCGGAGACGCACTGGGCCGCGCTCGACTGGCTCGCATCGCTCGGACTTCCGGTCAACGACGAGCGCGCGGTGGTTCGCGGCGCCGAAGGACTGCTCGGGTTCTATCGCGAGGCGCTGCGCAAGCGTGCCGCGCTTCCGTACGACATCGACGGCGTCGTCTACAAGGTCAACTCGTACGCGTTGCAGCGCGTGCTCGGCTACGTTTCGCGCGCGCCGCGGTTCGCGATCGCGCACAAGTTTCCGGCGCAGGAAGCCACCACGCAGGTGCTCGACATCGAGGTGCAGGTGGGCCGCACCGGGGCGTTGACGCCGGTCGCGCGCCTGGCGCCGGTGCAGGTCGGCGGCGTGACGGTGACCAGCGCGACGCTGCACAACGAGGACGAGATCCGGCGCAAGGACGTGCGCATCGGTGACACCGTCATCGTGCGGCGCGCCGGCGACGTGATCCCCGAAGTGGTGGCCGTCGTTCGCGAGCGCCGGCCCGCGCACACCCGGCCGTTCCACATGCCGACCAAGTGTCCGGTGTGCGGCTCGGCGGTCGAACGGCCCGCCGACGAGGCGATCGCGCGCTGCACCGGCGGACTGTACTGTCCGGCGCAGCGCAAGCAGGCGCTGCGGCACTTCGCAGGTCGGCGCGCGCTCGACATCGAGGGGCTCGGCGAGAAGTTGATCGACCAGCTCGTCGACGCCGGCCTCGTGCGCACCGCGGCGGATCTGTTCAGGCTCGACCTCAAAACCCTCGCAGGCCTCGAACGGATGGGCGAGAAGTCGGCGGCGAACCTGCTTGCCGCGCTCGACAAGGCGCGCCATACGACGCTGGAGCGGTTCATCTACGCGCTGGGCATCCGGCATGTCGGCGAGAGCACAGCGCGCGATCTGGCGCGGCACTTCGGATCGCTCGACGCGTTGATGGCGGCCGACGAGGCGGCCCTGCTCGAAGTGCCCGATGTCGGGCCGGTGGTCGCCGCCTCGATCGTGCGTTTCTTCGCCGAGCCGCACAACCGCGAGGTCATCGCGCAGCTGCGCGCCGCCGGCGTGCGCTGGCGCGAAGGCCCGGCCGCGAAGCGCGCGGCGGCGGGGCCGCTGGCCGGCAAGACGTTCGTGCTGACGGGTACGCTGCCGACCTGGACGCGCGATGAGGCGAAGGAACGCATCGAGGCGGCCGGCGGCAAGGTGGCAGGATCGGTGTCGAAAAAGACAGACTATGTCGTCGCCGGGGCCGAGCCGGGGTCGAAGCTGGAGAAGGCGCGCGAACTCGGCGTCGCGGTGATCGACGAGGAAGGGCTGCGCCGCCTGCTCGGCGAGTAAAAAGGGGGGGGCGGCAAAGATGTACGCGATCATCGGGGGCAGCGGACTGGCGAAGCTCTCGCCGCTGCAGAACACGCGGCGGCAGGTCATGCGCACGCCGTACGGCGAGCCGTCGGGCGCGATGACCTTCGGCACGCTCGCCGGCCGCGAGGTCGTTTTCCTGGCGCGGCATGGCTACGGGCATACGATCGCGCCGCACGAGATCAACTACCGCGCCAACATCTGGGCGCTGAAAGACCTGGCGGTGTCCGGCGTGATCGCGGTGGCGACCTGCGGCGGCGTGCGCGCCGACCTCGGGCCGGGCAAACTGGTGGTTCCCGACCAGATCATCGACTACACGCACAGCCGCAAGTCGACGTTCTTCGAGGGAACCGACAGCCCGGTCACGCACGTCGACTTCACGCAGCCGTATTCGGCGCGGATGCGGCGCCTGCTGCTCGATGCGGCCGCCGCGTGCGGCGAGACCGTCGTCGACGGCGCGACCTACGCGTGCACGCAGGGGCCGCGGCTGGAGACCGCGGCGGAGATCGAGCGGATCGCGCGCGACGGCGGCGATATCGTCGGCATGACCGGCATGCCGGAGGCAGTGCTGGCGCGCGAAGCGGGGCTGGACTACGCGGCACTGGGCGTGGTCGTCAACCACGCCGCCGGCCGCGGGGACAGCAAGACCGAGATCAAGCTCGACGACCTCGGCCACGCGATGAACGCCACGATCGTGCGCGCGGTGCGCATCATCGAAGAGGCGGTGCGGAGGGCCGGATGATCCGCGAGATCCTGCGCATGGGCGACCCGAGGCTGCTGCGCGTGGCCGAGCCGGTGCGCGCCTTCGACACGCCCGAGCTGCGCACGCTGCTGGCGGACATGTTCGACACGATGCGCGCGGCCAACGGGGCCGGGCTGGCAGCGCCGCAGATCGGCGTGCCGCTGCGCGTGGTGATCTTCGGTTACGACGATCCCGCCGCGCGCAATCCGCGCTACCCGGATGCGCCGCCGGTGCCGCGCACGGTGCTGATCAATCCGCTGATCGAGCGCCTGTCCGACGAGATCGAGGAAGGCTGGGAAGGCTGCCTGTCGGTGCCGGGCCTGCGCGGCGTCGTGCCGCGCTACGCGCGCGTGCGCTACCGGGGTTTCGACGAAAGGGGCGGCGCCATCGATCGAACGGTCGACGGCTTTCACGCCCGCGTGGTGCAGCACGAGTGCGACCATCTCGACGGCATCCTGTACCCGATGCGGATGCGCGACTTCACGCGGTTCGGGTTCACCGACGTGCTGTTCCCGGGCCTGGACGCGCCCCCGCAGGAGTGAACGCGCAGCCTCAGTGCGCGAGCGCTTCGAGCAGATCGCCTTCGAGCTGAAGCTGTCCGCGCGGGCTCGCCAGGATCGGGCCGTCGATCAGGAACACGTCCTCGACGCGCTCGCCGAGCGTCAGGATCTTCGCCGTGTGGACGTTGACGCCGTGGCGCGCGAGAACGCGCGCGATCGCGTACAGCAGGCCGATGCGGTCGGTCGCGACGACTTCGAGCAGATAGTGCTCGGCGCGCTCGTCGGGCTGCAGCTGTACGCTGGGCGACACCGGAAAGTGCCGCGAGTGCCGCGACAATCGGCCCTTGACCGGCGGCGGCAGTTCGCCGGGCTTGGCCAGCCATTCCGTGAGCTCGTGCTCGATCTGCGTGAGCAGCGCCCGGTAGTGCGGCGTGCGGCCGTGGTCGGTGACGACGAAGGTGTCGAGCGCGTAGCCGTGCCGCGTCGTGTGGATCTTGGCGTCGAGGATGCTGAGGCTGCGGCTGTCGAAGTAGCCGCAGATCCGCGCGAACAGATCCTTCTGGTCGCGGGCGTAGATCAGCACCTCGGCACCCTCGCCGACCTGCGAAAGCCGGGTTCGCACGATCGGCCGATCGGTGCGGACGTGCGCCACCAGCGTGCGCGCGTGCCACGCAATGTCCTTCGCCGTGTGCCGCAGGAAGTACACGACGTCGAGCTGCTCCCACAGCGGCTCGTGCGCGGTTTCCGACAGCCCGTACAGCCGAAGCGTGGCGAGCGCTTCCCGCTTGCGGCCTTCGAGCTCGGCGTTCGCCGGGACGGCCGCGCCGCCGAGCTGGCGGCGCGCCAGCAGGAACAGATCCTCCAGCAGCTTGCCTTTCCATGCGTTCCAGACGCGCGGGCTCGTGCCGCGGATATCGGCGACCGTCAGCAGGTACAGCGCGATGAGGCGCCGCTCGCTGCCGACCAGACGGGCGAAGCGCTCGACCACCGTCGGATCGGCGATGTCCTGCTTCTGCGCAACGCGCGACATCGTCAGGTGGTGTTCGACGAGAAAGACGACGAGGTCGGTGTCGTCCCGCGTCAAGCCGTGCTCCCGGCAGAACCGGCGCGCGTCGCGAGCACCGAGCTCGCTGTGGTCGCCTCCGCGGCCCTTGGCGATGTCATGGAACAGCGCGGCGATCAGCAGCAGCCACGGGCGCTCGAAATCGGCGATCAGCTGGCTGCACAGCGGGTACTCGTGCGCGTGTTCGGCCTGCATGAAGCGTCGCAGGTTGCGCACGACCATCAGGATGTGCTGATCGACCGTGTAGACGTGAAACAGGTCGTGTTGCATCTGGCCGACGATGCGGCGGAACGCCGGCAGATAGCGGCCGAGCACCGACCACTGGTTCATTCGCCGCAGCTCGTGCAGCACGCCGCGGCGCTCCTGCAGGATGGCGAGGAAAGTCGCGCGGTTGACGGGGTCGCGCCGGAACGCCCCGTTGATCAGGCCTCGCGCGTGCCAGATCGCGCGCAGCAGCCGAACGCTCATGCCTTTCAGCTCGGGATGCCGCTGCAGCGTCAGAAAGGCGCGCAACAGCGCATTCGGGTCGCGCTCGAGCGCCCGGTCGTCGTCGATGTCGAGCAGCTCGTTGCGTGCGACGAAGGTCGCGTCGATCGAAGCGGTTTGCGCGGCACCGTGTGGAAACAGCCGCTGTTCGATGTTCTGCAGCACGATCGTGTTCAGCTGGGTGACCGCCTTGGCTGCCCAGTAGTAGCGCTGCATCAGCACTTCGCTGGCGCGCCGCGTCGCGGTGGCGCCGATACCGGCGGCCTGTGCGACGGCATGCTGGATGTCGAACACGAGCCGGTCCTCGCGCCGACCTGAGACGATGTGCAGCCACGCGCGGATCCGCTTCAGGGTCCGCTCGTTTTGCACGAGCATGGACAGCTCCGCAGGCGTCAGCAACCGGCGCCTTTCGAGTTCGACCCACGACGCGCCAAGGCCGGCCGCGCGCGCGACCCACAGCAGCACGTGCAGATCGCGCAGCCCGCCGGGGCTTTCCTTGCAGTTCGGTTCCAGACTGTACGGAGTGTCCTGGAACTTGGTGTGACGCTGCTGCTGCTCGAGCACTTTGGCGCGAAAGAACGCCTGCGCGTCGACCGCATCGACGATCGCCCGCGCCAGCGCCTCGTACGACGACCGTGGTCCGGCGACAAGGCGCGACTCGAGCAGCGATGTGAGGATCGTGACGTCCTGCGCCGCTTCGTTGCGGCACTCGTCGATCGTCCGAACGCTGTGGCCGAGATGCAGCCCCATGTCCCACAGGACTCCGACCAGGTCCTCGATCGCGGCTCGCTGGCGCTCGGTGCAGTCGGCGCGCGGAACGATCAGGATGTCGACGTCCGAGTGCGGAAACAGCTCGCCCCGGCCGTAGCCGCCGACCGCGACGATCGCCGCGTCCTTCGCGAGACCGGCATCGCGCGCGACGCGTTGCAGGACGCCGTCGACGGCCCGGCGCCAGCCGCTCAGCAGCCGCTGCACCGGTGCTCCCTGGCGGAACGCAGCGATCAGCCGCTCGCGCTCCGCGGCGAGCTCGGCGCGCAGCACGAAGCCCGCATCGTTCATCGCGAACTGCTCAGACCGCGGCCAGCGCGGCGCCCGTCCTGGTTGCGGTGGCGAACGGCGGGGGCGGGGGCGTCCCCGCCGACACGGTCAGGACCTCGTAGCCGTCCTCGGTGACGAGCACCGTGTGCTCCCACTGCGCCGACAGACTGTGGTCCTTGGTGACGATGGTCCAGCCGTCGGCCAGCTCCTTGATGTCGCGCCGCCCGGCGTTGATCATCGGCTCGATGGTGAACGTCATGCCGGGCACGAGCCGATCGAGCGTTCCGGGTTTGCCGTAGTGCAGGACCTGAGGCTCCTCGTGGAACCTGCGGCCGATGCCGTGCCCGCAGAACTCGCGCACGACGCTGTAGCCGTGCTTTTCGGCGTGCACCTGGATCGCGTGCCCGATGTCGCCGAGGTGGGCGCCGGGACGCACCTGCTGGATCCCGAGCCACATGCACTCGTAGGTGATCTCGCACAGGCGCCGCGCCGCGATCGACGGTTCGCCGACGTAGAACATCCGGCTCGTATCGCCGTGGTAGCCGTCCTTGATCACGGTGACGTCGATGTTGACGATGTCGCCGTTTTTCAGCACGCGGTCGCCGGGAATGCCGTGGCAGACCTGATGGTTGACCGACGTGCAGACCGACTTCGGAAACGGCCGGTACCCGGGGGGCGCGTAGTTCAGCGGGGCGGGGGTCGTCCCCTGCACCTGGACCATGTAGTCGTGGCAGAGCCGGTCGAGCTCGGCCGTCGTGACGCCGGGCTTGACGTGCGGTGTGATGAAATCCAGCACTTCCGCGGCGAGTCGCCCGGCGACACGCATGCCGGCGATGTCCTCAGCGGTCTTGATCACGATCGACATGGTTTGGTTGGCCCCGCGCGGCAAATCGGACTGGAAGGTCGGCCCGCAGCCTTCAGATGACGGGGCGCGAATCGGGCCCGTATAATAGCCGGCTGCTTCGGCTCGGATCGGCGTTTTCGCGTTTCGTTCCGGGGCGCAATCGCGCGCACCGTCGCCAAGGTGCTTCCGCCACGCGGAGGCCGAGACGGCTGCGTTGGACCCAACCTTGGTAGGAGTCGTTCCGTGTCCTTGACCATGCGTCAGATGCTGGAGGCGGGTGTGCATTTCGGCCACCAGACCCGCTTCTGGAACCCGAAGATGGCCCCCTACATCTTCGGCCACCGCAACAAGATCCACATCATCAACCTCGAGCGTACGCTCGAACAGTTTCAGGCTGCGGCCAAGTTCGTCCGGCAGCTTGCCGCCAACCGGGGCACGATCCTGTTCGTCGGCACCAAGCGCCAGGCGCGCGAGATCGTCGTCGAGGAGGCCAAGCGCTGCGGCATGCCGTACGTCGACCAGCGCTGGCTCGGCGGCATGCTGACCAACTTCAAGACGATCAAGGCGTCGATCAAGCGGCTGAAGGAGATGGAGCAGGTCATCGCCGACGGCGGGCTCGAGCGCATGTCGAAAAAGGAAGCGCTCGACTTCCAGCGCGAGGTCGACAAGCTGAACAAGGCGATCGGCGGCATCAAGGAGATGAACGCGCTGCCCGACGCGATCTTTGTCATCGACGTCGGCTACCACAAGATCGCCGTGCAGGAAGCGCAGAAACTCGGCATCCCGGTCGTCGCCGTCGTCGACACCAACCACTCGCCCGAAGGAATCGCCTATGTGATCCCGGGCAACGACGATTCGAGCCGCGCGGTCAGGCTGTACGCGCGCGGTATCGCCGATGCGGTGCTCGAAGGCAAGGCGCAGGCGCTGCAAGGCGTCGTGCAGGCCGCAGGCGGCGAGGAGTTCGTCGAAGTCAGCGAGGACGGGGCGGCCTGAGGCCGCGGGTCCGGCGTGCGACCATCCACGAGGGGGCGCAAGCCCCCTTTTTGCAGATACGAAAGAAGGGCATCCGGGAGTTTGCGATGGCGGAAATCACCGCTGCAATGGTCAAGGAACTGCGCGACAAGACCGACGCGCCGATGATGGAATGCAAGAAGGCTCTGGCCGAAGCCGGCGGCGACATGGCCAAGGCCGAGGAAATCCTGCGCGTGAAGCTCGGCGCCAAGGCGGGCAAGGCGGCCGCCCGGATCACGGCCGAAGGCGTCGTCGCGATCAACGTCGATTCCGCCGCCAAGCTCGGCGCGATCGTCGAGGTCAACTGCGAGACGGACTTCGTTGCGAAGAACGAGGACTTCGTCGCCTTTGCCCGCAGCCTGGCGCAGCTGGTCGCCGAACGCAACCCCGCCGACGTCGCCGCGCTCGCGGCGCTGCCGCTCGGCGACGGCACGGTCGAAACGCGGCGCACCGCGCTGATCGGAAAGATCGGCGAGAACATCACGATCCGCCGCTTTGCCCGCATCGAGGCCAAGGGCCGCATCGCGTCGTACGTGCACGGCGGCTCGAAGATCGGCGTGCTGGTCGACGTTACCGGCGGCGACGCGGAACTGGGCAAGGACCTGGCGATGCACATCGCCGCGAGCAAACCGAAGGCGCTCGACGCCTCGGGCGTTGCGCCTGAGATGATCGACACCGAGCGGCGCATCGCGATCGAAAAGGCCCGCGAAGCGGGCAAGCCCGACGCGATGCTCGAGAAAATCGCCGAAGGCAGCGTGCAGAAGTTTTTGAAGGACGTCACGCTGCTCGGGCAGGTCTTCGTCAAGGCCGCCGACGGCAAGCAGACGATCGAGCAGCTGCTAAAGGCCAAGGGCGCGACGGTCAACGGCTTCGTGCTGTACGTCGTTGGCGAAGGCATCGAGAAGCGACAGATCGACTTTGCGTCCGAGGTCGCCGCGCAGGCCGCCGCGGCCCGCGGCTGAAATACCGACGGATCGACGCCGATGACCACACCCGCGTACAAGCGCGTGTTGCTGAAACTGTCCGGCGAGGCCCTGATGGGCGACGATCCGTTCGGGATCAACCGAGAAACGATCGAGCGCATGGTCGCCGACATCGGCGAAGTCGTTGCGCTCGGCGTCGAACTCGCGATCGTCATCGGCGGTGGCAACATCTTCCGCGGCGTGGCGCTGGGCGCCTCCGGCATGGATCGGGCAACTGCCGACTACATGGGCATGATGGCGACCGTGATGAACGCGATGGCGCTGCAGGATGCAATGCGCCGCGCGGGGATCGAGGCGCGGGTGCAGTCCGCGCTGAACATCGAGCAGGTGGTCGAACCGTACATCCGGCCCAAGGCGATGCGTTATCTCGAAGAGGGCAAGGTCGTGATCTTCGCGGCCGGCACCGGCAATCCTTTTTTCACGACCGATACGGCGGCCGCGCTGCGCGGCTCGGAGGTCGGCGCGCAGATCGTGCTGAAGGCCACCAAGGTCGACGGCGTCTACAGTGCCGATCCGAAGAAGGACCCGAAGGCGACGCGCTTCGCTTCGCTGACGTTCGACGAGGCGCTGAACCTCAAGCTGCAGATCATGGACGCGACGGCCTTCGCGCTGTGCCGCGACCAGAAACTGCCGATCAAGGTGTTCGACATCGGCAAGCCCGGCGCGCTGAGGCGCGTCGTGCTGGGCGAAGACGAAGGCACGCTCGTGCACGTGTGAGTCGCGGAGGAACGAAGATGAACATTGCCGAAATTCGCAAGGCCACCGAACAGAAGATGCAGAAGTCGGTGGAGACGCTGAAGCACGATCTGGCCAAGGTCCGCACCGGCCGCGCGCACACCGGGCTGCTCGATCACGTGCTGGTCGACTACTACGGTTCGATGGTGCCGATCTCGCAGGTCGCGAACGTCGGGCTCGGCGACGCCCGCACGATCACGGTGCAGCCGTGGGAAAAGAAAATGGCGCCTGTCATCGAAAAGGCGATCCGCGACTCCGACCTCGGTCTCAACCCGGCGACGCACGGCGACGTGATCCGCGTTCCGATGCCGCCGCTGACCGAGGAACGGCGCCGCGAGCTGACCAAGGTCGTGCGGCACGAGGGCGAAGCGGCCAAGGTCGCGGTCCGTAACCTGCGGCGCGACGCGATCGCCCATCTGAAGGAGCTGCTGAAGAAGAAGGAGGTGTCGGAGGACGACGAGCGGCGCGCGCAGGATGAAGTGCAGAAGCTGACCGATCGGTTCGTCGCCGAGATCGACAGGCTGATTGCCGAAAAGGAAAAGGAGATCATGACCGTCTGAGCCGCCCGGTCGGCTCGACCAGGTCGCCGCACGTGTCCAAGCACTCCAAGATCCCGCGCCACGTCGCCGTCATCATGGACGGCAACGGGCGGTGGGCGACGCGCCGGCATCTGCCGCGCGTCGCGGGTCATTCGCGCGGCGTCGATGCGGTGCGCGCGGTGATCGAGGCGGCCGGGCGCCGCGGCGTCGAGTTCCTGACGCTGTTCGCGTTCAGTTCAGAGAACTGGCGCCGCCCCGCCGACGAAGTCTCGGTGCTGATGCGGCTTTTCCTGTCGGCGCTGCAGAAAGAGGTCGGCAAGCTGCGCGACAACGGCGTACGGCTGCGCATCGTCGGAAACCTCGAGGCATTCGCGCCGGAGCTGCAGCGGCACATCGCCGAAGCCGAGGCGCAGACGGCCGGCAACGAACGGCTCAAGTTAACCGTTTGTGCGAGCTACGGCGGCCGCTGGGACATCGTTCAGGCCGTTCGCGCGCTGCTCGCGGCCGATCCTGCGGCCGCGGCGCACCCCGACGCGATCGACGAGGCGCTGCTCGCCCGGCATCTCGCGCTGGCGTTCGCCCCCGACGTCGACCTGCTGATCCGCACCGGCGGCGAGCAGCGCATCAGCAATTTCCTGTTGTGGCAGTCGGCGTATGCCGAGCTGTACTTCACCGACGTGCTGTGGCCCGACTTCGACGCCGATGCGCTGGACGCGGCGCTGGGCTGGTACGCGACGCGCGAGCGGCGGTTCGGCCGCACCAGCGCGCAGATTGCCGTTTCTCCCTGACGCATCATGCTCGGGCAGCGCGTCGTCACGGCGGTGATCCTTCTGCTCGCGCTGATCGGTGCGTTGGCCGCGGGGCGCACAGTGTTTGCCGCAGCGATGTCGCTGGTCGTCGGGGCAGCGGCCTATGAATGGACCCGGCTCGCCGCGCACGCGCCGGCGGTCGCCCTGGGCGCCGGGCTCGTGCTGGGCGCGGTGCTGTTCGGACTCGAGGTGTTCGCCGCGTGGCCGCGTGGGGGTGCGGTGACGGCGATCGTCGCGGTGGCCGTCGCCGCGTGGGTGCTGATCGCTTTCTCGCTGCTGCGCGCCGAGCATGCAGCCGTCCGCTTCGCTGCCGGGGTCAAGGCCGGACTGGGCGTCGTCTTGCTCGTCGCCGCGTGGGTCGCGGCCATGCAGCTCTACGGCGACGGCGTGCTGATGCTGTTCTCGACCGCGGCGCTGGTCTGGATCGCGGACATCGCCGCGTACTTCGCCGGCCGAACTTTCGGCAAACGCAAGCTCGCGCCGCACATCAGTCCGGGCAAGACCTGGGCAGGCGTGGGCGGCGCCGTGATCGCGGTGCTGGCGAGCGCGCTGCTGCTCGCAGTGGCGACGCCGCAGCTCGGTTTGTTCTCGAACTGGTTGTTGCAGACGCTGCCGCCGGCCGGCGCGTTGCTCGTGCTCGTGCTACTGGTGGCGCTGTCGATCGTCGGCGACCTGTTCGAGAGCCTGCTGAAACGGCAGGCGGGCGTGAAAGACAGCAGCCGGCTGCTGCCGGGCCACGGCGGCGTGCTCGATCGAATCGACGCACTGCTGCCGGTGCTGCCGGCGGTGGTGCTGCTGCGGCAGCTTGCGACATGACGCAGGGTGTGGTCATCCTCGGAGCGACCGGCTCGATCGGCGCGAGCGCGCTCGACGTCATCGAGCGTCATCCGCAGCGCTTCCGCGTCGACGCGGTCACCGCGCAGACGAGCGTTGACGCGCTGCTCGACATCTGTGCGCGTCACCGGCCGAAGTTCGCGGTCGTCGCCGACGAAGCGCGCGCGGCCGCGCTGCGCGAGGGATTGCGCGAGCGCGGACTCGACACCGAGGCGGACGCCGGAGCGGCGGCGCTGACGCGGGCGGCGACCTGGCCCGATGCCCAGATCGTCGTCGCGGCGATCGTCGGCGCGGCGGGGCTGGTGCCGACGCTGGCGGCCGCACGCGCCGGCAAGCGCCTGCTGCTGGCGAACAAGGAGGCCGTGGTGTGCGCCGGTGCGCTGCTGACTGACGCGGTGCGCACCGGCGGGGCGACGCTATTGCCGGTCGACAGCGAGCACAGCGCGATCCACCAGTGCCTGGCCGGCGCGCGGCAGCTCGAACGCGATGTGCGCAGGCTGATTCTGACCGCGTCGGGCGGACCGTTCCGGGACCAGCAGGATCTCTCGGCGGTCACGCCCGAGCAGGCTTGCGCGCACCCGAACTGGGTCATGGGGCGCAAGATTTCCGTCGACTCGGCCACGCTGATGAACAAGGGGCTCGAGGTCATCGAAGCGAGCCGGTTGTTCGGCTTCGATGCAGCGCGCATCGCGGTGGTCGTTCACCCGCAGAGCGTGATCCACTCGATGGTCGAATTCGGCGACGGCTCGGTCGTCGCGCAGCTCGGCACGCCCGACATGCGAACGCCGATCGCCTACGCGCTCGGCTGGCCGGATCGCATCGAAAGCGGCTCGGCGGCGCTCGACTTCACGCAGCTCGGTGCGCTGAGCTTCGAGGCGCCGGACCGGGCGCGCTTTCCGTGCCTCGAGCTCGCTTATCGCGCGATGCAGGCCGGCCCCGGCGCCTGCATCGTGTTGAACGCAGCCAACGAGATCGCGGTCGAAGCGTTCCTGGAGCGGCGGCTTTCTTTCGTGTCGATCGCAACCGTGATCGAAGCCACACTCGGGCGCGTCGCCGCGGCGACGCCGCAGTCGGTCGACGAAGTGCTCGCGATCGACGCCGAGGCGCGCAGCGCCGCCGCGCGTGTCGTGGCCAACCTGGGGAACCGATGAGCTTTCTGACGACTGTCCTTGCCTTCCTGGTCACGCTCGGCGTGCTGATCGTGATCCACGAGTACGGGCACTACTGGGTCGCGCGCCGCTGCGGCGTCAAGGTGCTGCGCTTCTCGATCGGCTTCGGCCGGCCGCTGCTGCGGGCGGTGCGCGGGCCGGATCGCACCGAATGGGTGGTCGCGACGATCCCGCTCGGCGGCTATGTGCGCATGCTCGACGAGCGTGACGTCGACATCGGCCCGATCGCGCCTGCCGACCTGCCGCGCGCGTTCAATCGCCAGCCCGTCGCGAAGCGCATCGCGATCGTGCTGGCCGGCCCGCTCGCCAATCTGCTGCTCGCCGTCGGCGTTTACTGGGCGCTGAACGTCGTCGGCGTGATGGAGCCCAAGCCGGTGGTCGCCGCCCCCGCGCCGGACTCGCCCGCCGAACGCGCCGGCTTCGTGCGCGGCGATCTCGTGCTCGCGATCGACGGCGAACCCGTGCGCTCGTGGAACGAATTGAACTGGCTCGTGCTGCAGCGGGCGGTCGACCGCCGCGCGTTCGACGTTCAGGTGCAGGGCGTCAACGGCGTCACGCGCGAGCTTCGGCTCGACCTGTCGGGACTGACGCGACAGGACACCGAAGGCAACCCGATGCCGCACGTCGGGCTCGCGCCGTACGCCGGCCCGCCGCGCGTCGGTCGGATCGCCGAAGGCAGCGCGGCGCAGCGCGCGGGCTTGCAGCCCGGCGACCGCGTGCTCGAGATCGGGCGCCGGCCGGTCGCCTCTGCGCGCGAGCTGATCGACGCGATCCGCCGTTCGCCCGGTGTCGAGCTCGAGCTGCTGATCGAGCGCGATGGGCGCACGCGCATCGTGACGGTGACACCGGCGCGCGTCGTCGACGACCGCGGCGAGACGGTAGGCCGAATCGGCGCCGAGGTCGGCGACCGTCCCGAGCTGATCAAGGTGCGGTACGGACCCGTCGAGAGCGTCGGGCTCGCGGTCGAACGAACATGGGACACGGCGATCTTTTCGCTGCGCATGCTGGGCAAGATGATCACCGGCGAGGCGTCGTGGAAAAACCTGTCGGGGCCGGTGACGATCGCCGACTACGCGGGCAAGACGGCGAGCATCGGCATCGTCGCGTATCTGAGCTTCCTCGCACTCGTATCGATCAGTCTCGGCGTGCTCAACCTGCTGCCCATTCCGATGCTCGATGGAGGGCACTTGCTGTACTATCTCGTCGAAATTCTGAAGGGCAGCCCGCCGGCCGATTGGGTCGTCGAATGGGGGCAACGCGCCGGCATCGGCGTGCTGATCCTGCTGACGGCGCTGGCGCTGTACAACGACCTGACACGACTGCTCCTCTGACATCCCGCCGCCCCACCTTCCCGCACCTGATTTGACCTTGAAGCACGCATTCCGTCGTCGATCGCGACGCGGCGTCGGGACGACGTTGCGCAGCTTGCCCGCTGCCGTTTTCTGCACCTTTGCCGCCGCTGCGCTCGCGCAGGAGTTCGTGGTCAAGGACATTCGCGTCGAAGGCATCCAGCGCACCGAGGCCGGAACGGTCTTCAGTTACCTGCCGGTGCGCGTTGGCGACCGCTTCGATCCCGACAAAGGCGTGGCCGCCATCCGCGCGCTGTACGCGACCGGGCTCTTCAAGGACGTACGCCTCGAGGTCGACGGCGACGTGCTCGTCGTCGTCGTCGAGGAGCGGCCGGCGATCGCGTCGATCGAGTTCACCGGCATCAAGGAATTCGACAAGGACGCGGTGAAAAAGTCGCTGCGCGAGGTCGGGCTCGCGGAAGCGCGCGTGTTCGATCGCGCGCTGCTCGAGCGCGCCGAGCAGGAGCTGAAGCGCCAGTACCTCGGCCGCGGCCTGTACGCGGTGCAGGTGACGACGACCGTCACACCCGTCGAACGCAATCGCGTCAACATCGTCATGGCGGTCGACGAGGGCGAGGCGGCGCGCATCCGATCGATCCGCTTCACCGGCAACAAGGCATTCAGCGACCGGCAGCTGCTGCGCGAGATCGAGCTGTCCACCCCCGGCTGGTTCACCTGGTACACCAAGCGCGACCAGTACGCGCGGCAGAAACTGCAGGGCGATCTCGAGACGCTGCGCAGTTTCTATCTGAACCGCGGCTACCTCGACTTCAACGTCGAGTCCACGCAGGTCTCGATCAGCCCCGACAAGCGTGACATCCACATCACGATCAACCTGGTCGAAGGCGAGCGCTACACGATTTCGGAGGTCAAGCTCGCCGGCGAGCTGCTCGGGCTGGAAGACGAGCTGCGCGCACTGATCGACGTGAAGCCGGGCGAGACCTTCAACGCCGAGCGGCTCAACAACGTTTCCAAGCGGATCACAGACCGCTTCAGCCAGCTCGGTTACGCCTTCGCGTCGGCGAACCTGGTGCCCGAGCCCAATCGCGACAAGCGCGAGGTCGCCTTCACGATCTTCGTCGACCCGGGGCGTCGCGTGTACGTGCGGCGCGTCAACATCACCGGCAATGCGCGCACGCGCGACGAGATCATCCGCCGCGAGATTCGCCAGTTCGAGAACGCGTGGTTCGATTCGGAGAAAGTCCGGCTGTCGCGGGATCGAATCGACCGGCTCGGTTTCTTCGAAAAGGTCGAGGTCGAGACGCCTCCGGTTCCCGGTTCGCTCGACCAGATCGACGTGAACTTCAACATCAAGGAGCGGCCGACCGGAAACATTCAGGCGGGCGCCGGCTACTCGAGCACCGAAAAGCTCGTGTTGCAGGCCGCGTACACGCAGCAGAACGTGCTCGGGTCGGGCCATGCGATCTCGTTCGAAGTCAACACCAGCCGCGCGAACCGCACGCTCGCGCTCACGCACGTCGACCCGTACGTGACGATCGACGGAATCAGCCGTACGACCGAGATCTTCGAACGCAAGTCCGACCTCGCGCGCCTGAACCTGGGCAGCGTGGACTTCACGCAGCGCGGCGGCGCGGTTCGCTTCGGGGTGCCGTTCACCGAGTTCGACACGGTGTTCTTCGGGCTGGGCTACGAAGGGACGCGGATCGGACTGACGCAGTTCAGCCCGCTCCGGTACATCGACTACGTCAACCGCTTCGGACAGGAGACGCAGGCGCTGATCGGTACCGTCGGCTGGGCGCGCGACAGCCGCGACAACATCCTGGTGCCCACGCGCGGGCGCTATCAGCGCGCCTTCCTCGAAGTCGGCACACCCGCCCTCGACCTGCAGTATTACCGGCTGACTTATCAGTACCAGCAGTTCATGCCGCTGACGTCGCGTTTCACGCTCGCGTTCAACGGCGAGGTCGGCATCGGCGGCGGCTACAGCGGCAAGGCCTATCCGCTGTTCAAGAACTTCTACGCCGGCGGCATCGGCAGCGTGCGCGGGTACGACGGCGGCTCGCTCGGTCCGCGCGACGCCGTCGGCGACCCGCTCGGCGGCACGCGCCGGGTCAACGGCTCGGTCGAAGCGCTGCTGCCGCTACCGGGCGCCGACCGGACGCTGCGCGCGCTCGCGTTCGTCGATGCCGGCCAGGTGTGGGGTGCGGATCAGCCGGTTCGATTCGGCGACCTGCGTTATTCGGCGGGCATCGGCATCGCGTGGATCTCGCCGATCGGTCCGCTGAAGTTGAGCTACGCGTACCCGCTGAAGAGCGAGCCGTTCGATCGGACGCAGCGTTTCCAGTTCCAGATCGGCACCGGCTTCTGACGCTTCGCGCCGCAGGCAGCGCCGACCCCTATGGCAGAATACGCGACCCCAGTGAAGACGAGGCTCTCGATGAAAGGCTGGCTGAAGCTCGCGTCGGCTTTTCTGCCCGCGGCGTTGGCGCTCGCGCCGTCCGCCATGCAGGCGCAGGAACTGAAGCTCGGCTACGTCAACTCGGAGCGCATCTTGCGCGATTCGACGCCCGCACGCGCTGCGGCGCAGAAGCTCGAGACCGAATTCGCCAAGCGCGATCGCGAGCTGCAGGACATGGGGCAGAAGCTGAAGGCGGCGGCGGAGCGCTTCGAGAAGGATGCGCCGGTGCTGGCCGAGGCCGAACGCGCCAAGCGGCAGCGCGAGCTGGCGGAAATGGACCGCGAGTTGCAACGCCGGCAACGCGAGTTTCGCGAAGATCTGAACCAGCGCCGCAACGAGGAGCTGCAGGCGCTTCTCGACCGCGCGCAGCGCATCGTGCGGCAGATCGCCGAGCAGGAGAAGTTCGATCTGATCGTGCAGGACGCCGTGTTTTTCAGCCCGCGCGTCGACATCACGGACAAGGTCCTGCGCGCGCTGAACAACGGCAAGTGAGCCGATGGCCGCGAACGGCCTGACGATCGCGCAGCTCGCTGCGGCGATCGAGCGAACCACCGCAGGCCGCCTCGCCGCCAAGATCAGCGGAGACTTCAATCGGCGTGTCGACTCGGTCGCGCCGCTCGAAGCGGCGGGCGAAACGCAGCTCAGCTTCCTCGCCAACCCGCGCTATCGCGCCGCCGCGCTGGCCAGCCGCGCGGCAGCGATCGTGCTCGACGCCGCCAGCGCCGCGCAGATTTTCCCGGACGGGCGCGCCGATGGCAGCCTGATCGTCTGCGACGCGCCCTACGCATGGTTCGCGCTGGCCGCGCAGCAACTGGCGCCGGCACAGCCGTTCGAACCGCGGCGCGCGGACTCCGCACGCATCGCCGAGACCGCGGTCGTCGATGCAACGGCCCGCGTCGACGAACTGGCGGTCATCGAGGCCGGCGCGCGCGTCGGCCCGCGTGCGTGGATCGGCGCAGGATCCTATGTCGGCGCGAACGCGGTCGTCGGCGAAGCCACGCGGCTTCATCCCGGCGCGCGGCTGCTGGCGGGTTGCACGATCGGCGCGCGCGGCATCGTGCACGCCGGCGCGGTGATCGGCGCCGACGGCTTCGGGTTCGCGCCGCTCGACGGTCGCTGGATCAAGATCCCGCAGACCGGCCGCGTGGCGATCGGCGACGATGTCGAGATCGGCGCGAACACGACGATCGACCGCGGCACGATGGGCGACACCGTCGTCGAGGACGGCGTCAAGATGGACAACCAGGTCCAGGTCGGACACAACTGCCGGATCGGCGCGCACACGGTGATCGCCGGCTGCGTCGGCATCGCCGGCAGCGCCACGATCGGCCGCGGTTGCCAGCTTGGCGGCGCGGCGATGATTCTCGGCCATCTGTCGATCGCCGACGGCACGATCATCTCTTCCGGGACGCTCGTCTCGCGTACGATCGCCGAACCGGGCTTCTACACGGGCTTTTTCCCTCTGATGAGCAACCGCGACTGGGAACGCAACGCCGCCACGCTGCGGCGCCTCGACCAACTGCGCGAGCGCGTCCGCGCGCTGGAAGCGCGACTGCAAGGAAGCGACGACGCATGATGGACATCCACGAGATCCTGCGCCACCTGCCGCACCGCTACCCGATCATCCTGGTCGACCGGATCCTCGAACTGGAGCCCGGCAAGCGCGTCGTCGCGATCAAGAACGTCAGCATCAACGAGCCGGTGTTCATGGGGCACTTCCCGCACTATCCGGTGATGCCCGGCGTGCTGATCGTCGAGGCGATGGCGCAGGCGGCGGCGGTGCTGTCGTTCGTCTCGATGGGCAAGAAACCCGACGAGGACTCCGTCTACTACTTCGCCGGCATCGACGGCGCGCGCTTCAAACGGCCGGTCGGTCCGGGCGATCAACTGCGCCTCGAGGTCGAGATCCTGCGCGAGATGCGCGGCGTCGTGAAGTTCGGCGGCACGGCGCTGGTCGACGGCCAGGTCGCGGCCGAGGCCGAGCTGCTCTGCACCTACCGCAAGATCGAGTCTGCCGGAGCGCGCTGATGGCGCGGATCCACCCGACCGCCATCGTCGACCCGAAGGCGGAGCTGGCGGCCGACGTCGAAATCGGCCCGTTCGCGGTGATCGGGCCGAACGTGCAGATCGGCGCCGGCACGTCGATCGGCGCGCACGCCGTGATCGAAGGGCGAACGCGCATCGGCCGCGCCAACAGGATCTTTCCGTTCTGCGCGATCGGCGGCATTCCGCAAGACAAGAAGTACGCGGGCGAAGCCACTGCGCTCGAGATCGGCGACGGCAACACGATCCGCGAGTACTGCACGCTGAACACCGGCACGGTTCAGGACGCGGGGGTGACGCGCGTCGGCTCGGACAACTGGATCATGGCCTACGTGCACGTCGCGCACGACTGCCGCATCGGCGATCACACGATCTTCGCCAACGGCGTGCAGCTTGCCGGGCACGTCCACGTCGGCGACTGGGCGATTCTGGGCGGACTGACCGGCGTGCACCAGTTCGTTCGCATCGGTGCGCACGCGATGACCGGCGCCGGCACCACGCTGCTGCAGGATCTGCCGCCGTTCGTGATCTGCAACGGCAACCCGGCAGCGGCGCACGGGATCAACGTCGAGGGGCTGAAACGCCGCGGTTTCGATGCGGCGTCGATCGGCGCGCTGCGGCGCGCGTACAAGGCGATCTACAGGGAAGGGCGGACCGTCGCCGAGGCGTGCGCAGCGATCGACGCGATCGCGGCGGAAGCGCCCGGCGCGACCGCGCATCTGCAGGCGCTGCGCGCCTTCGTGCAGAGCTCCAGCCGCGGCATCGTCCGCTGACGGCGATGGTCGACCGGCTGTTCGCCTTCGTGGCCGGCGAGGCGTCCGGAGATCTGCTGGCTGCGCCGGTGATCGGCGCGCTGCGTCGGCGCGATCCGCGGGCGCGTTGCGCCGGTGTGGCGGGCGACCGGATGATCGCGCAGGGATGCGAAGCCTGGTGGCACGTGCGCGCGCTGTCGGTGCGCGGCTACGCGGAGGTGATCGGCGAGCTGCCGCGCCTGCTCAGACTGCGGGCGCAGCTGCGCGAACGCGTGTTGAGCGGACAGGCGAGCGTGTTCGTCGGGGTCGACGCGCCCGACTTCAATCTGCGGCTCGAAACCCGCTTGCGCGCAGCCGGCGTGCCGACCGTTCACTACGTCAGCCCGTCGATCTGGGCGTGGCGGCGCGATCGCATCGAAAAGATCCGCCGCGCCGCGGACCGGGTGCTGTTGGTCTTTCCCTTCGAGCAGGCGATCTACGACAGCGCGGGCATTGCGGCGACGTATGTCGGGCACCCGCTGGCGAGCGAGATTCCGCTCGCGCCGGATGCGCGCGCTGCGCGCGCGCGGCTCGGCGTCGACGGCGATCCGCTGATCGTCGCGCTGCCCGGCAGCCGGCGCGCCGAGGTCGAACACATCGCGCCGGCGCTGTTCGGTGCGTTCGTGCAGCTGGCGCGTCGCTATCCCGGCGCGCGGTTCGTCGTGCCGGCCGCCAGCGTCGAACTGCGCGACCGACTCGCCGCGCTGCTGGCGGCTGCGCCCGACGCAGCGCCGTACACGACGCTGGTCGACGGCCGTTCGCACGACTGCATCGAGGCCGCCGACGGCGCGCTCGTGGCGAGCGGAACCGCCACGCTCGAGGTCGCCCTGTACAAGAAGCCGATGGTGATCGTCTATCGGATGCCGCGGCTTTCGTGGTGGATCATGCGCCGCATGGGCTACCTGCCGTGGGTCGGACTGCCGAACATCCTCGCCAGCGAATCGCTGGTCCCCGAACTGCTGCAGGATGACGCGACCGCGCAGGCGATCGCCGACGCGCTGATACGCCAGCTCGACGACCCGGCGCGATGCGAGCGGTTGCGTGAACGCTTTTCGGCGATGCACGAGACCCTGCGTCGCGATACGCCCGCGCTTGCCGCGGACGCGATCCTGGCAACGGCAAAGCGATGAGACGGCGCGGCGCTGCGACCGCCGATCTCTTCGAGGCGCCCGCGCACGCGGCACGGCGAGCGCATCGGCAAGCCGTCTGCGGCGCCGACGAGGCGGGTCGCGGACCGCTCGCGGGACCCGTCGTCGCCGCGGCGGTGATCCTCGACCCGCACGCGCACATCGACGGACTGCGCGATTCGAAGCGGCTCACCGCCGGGCAACGCGAGGCGCTCGCGCTGGCGATCCGCGCCCGTGCGCTCGCCTGCGCGATCGGTGTGGCCAGCGTCGAGGAAATCGATGCGCTGAACATCCTGCAGGCGAGCCTGCTCGCGATGCGGCGCGCGATCGAGGCGCTCGACCCGCCGGCGAGCTTCGCGCTCGTCGACGGCAATCGCGTACCGCGCTTGGCGATTCCGGCGCGCGCGATCGTCGGCGGAGACGCGACCGAACCGGCGATTTCGGCCGCGTCGATCCTCGCCAAAGTGCATCGCGACGGTCTGATGCGCGCGCTCGACGCGACCCATCCCGGCTATGGCTTCGCCCGGCACTTCGGCTATCCGACGCCGGAACACCTGCGGCGCCTGCGCGAGCTCGGCCCGTGCGCCGCGCATCGGCGTTCGTTCGCGCCCGTGCGGGCGCTGCTGGCGCCGGCCGCATGAAGAGCATCGCGTCCGAGGCGAATCCGCGCTACCGCGCCTGGCTGCGGCTCGCGGAGTCGTCGCGCCAGATCCGGCTCGCCGGTCGAACGCTCGCCGAAGGCGTGCACGTGATCGAGGCCGCCCACGCCGCGGCACACCCGATCGAGGCGCTGCTGGCGCGGCGCGGATCGCGGGGGCAGGCCGTCGAGCGGCTTGCGGCGCAGCTCGCGCATGACGGCGTCGCGTGCTACGAGCTCGCCGCCGCGCTGTTCGACCGGCTGTCGCCGGTCGAGCGCGGCGCCGGATTGATCGCGGTCATCGCCGCCGCGCACGCGCCCGAGCCGCGCGATATCGCCGCCGACGCGCTGTATCTGGACGGCGTACAGGATCCGGGTAACGTCGGCGCGCTGCTGCGCGTCGCAGCCGCCGCCGGCGTTCGGCACGTGCTCGCGGGCCCCGGCACGGCCGCGCTTTGGGCGCCGAAGGTCGTGCGAGCGGGGCAGGGCGCGCACTTCGCCCTCGCGTTGCACGAGATCGCCGATCCGGCGCATCTGAAACAGGCGCTGCACGGACCGTGGTTCGGCGCCGACGCGCACGCGGCGACGTCGCTGTGGGAGGTCGCGCTGCCCGCCGCACCGATCGGCTGGATCTTCGGGGCCGAGGGGCGGGGGCTGTCGGCGGGCGCGCGCGCCGTGTGCGACGCGTACGTGACCATCCCGATGGCGCCTGCGGTCGAATCGCTGAACGTCGTGTCGGCCGCCGCGGTCTGCCTGTTCGAGCGCCGGCGGCGGTTGCTGAGCGCCAACGCGGGGCGGGCGCACCCTCTTGGCGAGGACGGCGCGTTCGGCAAGAATGCGCCGTCGCAATCCGACGGAGGCGATGATGTGGGATGACGGTTTGCTGGCGAGGGCGACGCGGAAGGTCGTCGGCAAAGCGGTCGGGCAGGGGCTCGAGCGGCTCGCCGAAACGATTCGGGCCAACGGCGGCCAGCCGCTCGACCTCGTGTTGCCCGACGGTTCGCGCCTGAGCTTTGGGCTGCCGGCGCGCGTCGTGATGACGATCCGCGACCCGGACGTGCTGCCGGCGCTGGCGCGCCCCACGCTCGCCGCGCTCGGCGAAGCGTTCGTCGAAGGGCGCATCGACGTCGACGGCGACATCATGGACATCATCGTGATCGCCGAACGGCTGGCTGCAGCGGGCGGTGCGCCGGTCACCGCGCGCGTCGCGGCGGCCTTTGCGCGGCACTCGCCACGGCAGGACCGCGCCGACATCAAGCACCACTACGACGTCGGCAACGACTTCTACCGGCTGTGGCTCGACGAGCGGATGGTCTACTCGTGCGCGTACTTCCCGACCGGCGAGGAGACGCTCGAGGCCGCGCAAGTCGCCAAGCTTGACCACATCTGCCGCAAGCTGCGCCTGCAGCCCGGCGAGCGGCTGCTCGACATCGGATGCGGCTGGGGCGGGCTGATCCTGCACGCCGCGCGCCACTACGGCGTCCGCGCGGTCGGGATCACGCTGTCGGACAACCAGCACGCGCGCGCGAGAGAGCAGATCGCCGCGGCCGGACTCGGCGATCGCGTCGAGGCGCTGCTGCTCGACTACCGTGAGGCGCCGGCGCGCTTCGGCGATGGCGCGTTCGACAAGGTGTCGAGCGTCGGCATGTTCGAGCACGTCGGCCTGCGCAACCTGCCGGCGTACTTCGGCGTGGTGCGGCGGCTGCTGCGCGACCGCGGGCTGTTCCTCAACCACGGCATCACGTCGGCCGACGTCGACAACCGGCCGGTCGGCTCCGGCGCGAGCGACTTCATCGACAAGTACGTTTTCCCGAACGGCGAGTTGCCGCACCTGCATCTGGTCGTGCGCGAAATGTCCGCGCAGAACTTCGAGGTGTACGACGTCGAGAGCCTGCGGCCGCACTATGCGAAGACGCTGGCGCACTGGTCGCGCCGGCTCGAGGCGCAGATCGACGCCGCGCGCAAAGTGGTCGGCGAGAAGACGCTGCGCGTGTGGCGCGCCTATCTGGCCGGCTGCTCGTACGGCTTCACGCAGGGCTGGATGAACATCTACCAGGTGCTCGCCAGCCGCCAGGAAGCCCCCGGCCCGACCGAGCTGCCGCCGACACGCGCGTGGATGTACCGCTGATCAGAACGAGCGCCGCTCCAGGCGGATCTCGTGCATGATCGTCGCGGCGATCTCTTCGATCGACTTGGTCGTCGACGACAGCCAGCGGATGCCTTCGCGGCGCATCAGCCGCTCGGCCGCGGCGACCTCGTAGCGGCAGTTCTCGAGCGACGCGTAGCGGCTGTTCGGCCGCCGCTCGTTGCGCACTTCGGCCAGACGCTCGGGCGAGATCGACAGGCCGAACAGCTTGTGCCGGTACGGCGGAAGCGCCGAAGGCAGCGCGTCGCGTTCGAAGTCCTCGGGGATCAGCGGGTAGTTCGCGGCCTTGACGCCGTACTGCATCGCCAGGTACAGGCTCGTCGGCGTCTTGCCGCTGCGCGAGACGCCGATGAGGATCACATCCGCCGCCGCAAGCCCCTTGGCCGACTGGCCGTCGTCGTGCGCGAGGGCAAAGTTGATCGCCTCGATGCGGTGCTTGTAGCTCTCCGAGTCCGAGATGTTGTGCGAGCGTCCGACGGTGTGGGTCGACTTGATGCCGAGCTCCTGCTCGAGCGGTTCGACGAACGACTGGAACAGATCGAGGATCAGCGCATCGGCCCGCCGCAGCTCGCTGTTGCACACGGGATCGACGAGCGTGGAGAAGACGATCGGCCGCTTGCCGTCGCGCCGGCCGATCTCGTCGATGCGCGCGGCGGCCTCGCGCGCCTTCTCCGGCGTGTTGACGAACGGCAGCCGCACCTGCCGGTAGTTGAGCGACTCGAACTGCGTCATCACGCTGTGGCCGAGGGTCTCGGCGGTGATGCCGGTGCCGTCGGAGACGAACAGCACGGTGCGTTCAGGCGGTCCGGCGTGGCGATCGGGCATGAAAGTCGGTGAGTCGGAGGTCGGTAGAATCCGCGCGATTCTGTCACAGCGCATCGGCGACTCGGCGCAGTGCCGGTGCGACCCAGGGAGAGGCGATGCAGCGCGGCAAGTACGTCGTTCCGTTCAGTCAGTTGCGCATGACCGATGTGGAGTCGGTCGGCGGCAAGAACGCTTCACTGGGCGAAATGCTCAGCCAGCTCGCCGAAGAGGGCATTCGCGTCCCCGACGGCTTCGCCACGACCGCGGAAGCGTTTCGCGACTTCCTGCGGGTGAACGACCTCGAACAGCGGATCGCCGAGCGTCTGAAGCGGCTCGATGTCAACGATGTCGCGGCGCTGGCGCGCGCCGGAGCGGAAATCCGTGGTTGGGTCGTAGCGGCGCCGCTGCCGCCGCAGCTCGAGCAGGAGATCCGCGCTTTCTATCAGTGGCTCAAAGGCGACGCTCGGGGGGAGATCTCGGTCGCGGTGCGCTCGAGTGCGACGGCCGAGGATCTGCCGGATGCCTCGTTTGCGGGCCAGCAGGAGACCTTCCTCAACGTCTCGGGAGTCGACGCCGTCGTTGCGCGGGTCAAGGAGGTCTTCGCATCCTTGTACAACGACCGCGCGATCGCCTACCGGGTGCACAAGGGGTTTGCGCACGAGAACGTCGCGCTGTCGGCCGGCGTGCAGCGGATGGTGCGCAGCGACCTCGGCGCCGCGGGCGTGATGTTCACGATCGACACCGAGTCGGGCTTCGCCGATGTCGTGTTCATCACTGCAAGCTACGGTCTCGGCGAAACGGTCGTTCAGGGCGCGGTGAACCCGGACGAGTTCTACGTCCACAAGCCGATGCTCGCCGCAGGCAAGTACCCGATCATCCGCCGCTCGCTCGGATCGAAGCTGATCAAGATGGAGTTCGATCCGACCGCGGCGAACGGGCGCACCGTCCGGACCGTCGATGTTCCCGACGAGGAGCGGCATCGCTTCTCGCTGACCGACGACGAGGTGCTCGAGCTGGCGCGCTACGCGGTGACGATCGAAAGGCACTACGGCCGGCCGATGGACATCGAGTGGGGCAAGGACGGCATCGACGGCCGCATCTACATCCTGCAGGCGCGCCCGGAGACGGTGAAGTCGCAGGCGCACGTCCAGGCGCAGCAGCGGTTCAAGCTCAAGAACAGGTCGACCGTGCTCGCCTCCGGCCGCGCGATCGGTCAGAAGATCGGCATCGGGCCGGTGCGCGTGATCCGCGACGCCTCCGAGATGGAGCGCGTGCAGCCCGGCGACGTGCTCGTCACCGACATGACCGACCCGAACTGGGAGCCGGTGATGAAGCGCGCCGCCGCGATCGTCACCAATCGCGGCGGCCGCACGTGCCACGCCGCGATCATCGCTCGCGAGCTGGGTATTCCCGCGGTGGTCGGCTGCGGCGACGCGACCGAGAAGCTGCGCGATGGCGCGATCGTCACCGTCTCCTGCGCCGAGGGTGACACCGGGTACGTCTACGAGGGAAAACTCGAAATGGAAGTCGAGACCGTGCAGCACGGCGCGCTGCCGAAGCTGCCGGTCAAGATCATGATGAACGTCGGCAACCCGCAGCTCGCGTTCGACTTCCAGTCGTTGCCGAACGACGGCGTCGGGCTGGCGCGGCTCGAGTTCATCATCAACAACAACATCGGCGTGCACCCGAAAGCGGTGCTCGACTATCCGAACGTCGACGCGGAACTGAAGCGCGCGGTCGAGGCCCTCGCGCACGGCTATGCGGGGCCGCGTGCGTTCTTCGAGAACAAGCTCGCCGAAGGGATCGCGACGATCGCCGCGGCCTTCTGGCCCAAGCCGGTGATCGTCCGGCTGTCGGACTTCAAGAGCAACGAATACAAGAAGCTGATCGGAGGCAGCCGCTACGAGCCGGACGAGGAGAACCCGATGCTCGGCTTCCGCGGCGCGGCGCGCTATATCGCGGCGAGTTTCCGCGAGCCGTTCCGGCTCGAATGCGCGGCGATGAAGCGCGTGCGCGACGACATGGGATTCACCAACGTCGAGATCATGGTGCCGTTCGTTCGCACGCTGGCCGAAGCGAGGCGCGTCACCGAACTGCTCGCGGAAAACGGACTGAAGCGCGGCGAAAACGGGCTGCGCGTGATCATGATGTGCGAAGTGCCGTCCAACGCGGTGCTGGCCGACGAGTTCCTGCAGTACTTCGACGGCTTCTCGATCGGCTCGAACGATCTGACCCAGCTCACGCTGGGAATCGATCGCGACTCGGGCCTGGTCGCCGAAGGCTTCGACGAGCGCGATCCGGCCGTCAAGCGGCTCCTCGAGCAGGCGATCGGCGCGTGTCGCGCGCAGGGCAAGTACGTCGGCATCTGCGGCCAGGGACCGTCGGACCACGCGGACTTCGCGCAGTGGCTGATGCAGCAGGGCATCGGGTCGATCTCGCTGAACCCGGACACGGTCGTCGAGACCTGGCGGCGGCTCGCGCGCGCCACCAGCTGAACGGCGTGCTTGCGCGGACGGTGGTCGACCGACGACCCTCAGCGCAGCTGATAGTCCATCGCCAGGCGCGCCTGCATGTCGCGCTCGAGGCGGAATGCCTCCTTCAGCGTGCGCCGGTCCAGCTCGTTCAGACGGTTTGGGTCGACGCGGTTGGCGTTCTCGTCGGTCAGGCTCTCCAACCCGGCCTGATGGCGCAGCCGCACCTGCTGGATGAAGAAGAACGCTGCGACCGTGGCGTCGGCCTCGCGCTCGGGCAGGGCGCCGGCAGCCGCAGCCGCGCGCAGGCGCGCGGCGGTGCCGGTCGCCGGCAGCCCGTGCGCGAGTGCGACGATGCGCGCGCAGTCGACGAACGGCCGCACGCCGTACAGCTTCAGATTGATCGTGCCGTCCGCTTCCGTGGCGAAGTCGCGCCAACGTGCCAGCGGCGGCCGCGCCTGCAGCGCGTTTTCCGCCAGCAGGCGCAGGAAATTCGGTCGTGCGCGTGTCTTGGCGAGAAACCACTCGCGCAGCGTTTCGGCCAGTCGCGCATCGCCGGCAAGCGCGCGGAAGTCGAAGCAGATCGCGGCGTCGAGTAGCGCTTTCGGGTCGGAGTTGGCGAGCCAGCCTTCCAGCTTCGCCTGCCACTCGCCGAACGACAGGCACAGATCCGGGTTCGAAGCCATCACGTTGCCCTTGCACAGCGGATAGCCGCAGGCGTCGAGCGCTTCGTTCACCGCGCGCGCGAACGGCAGCAGTTGCGCGCGCACTTCGCTCGCGCTCGACGCCGCCTCGAACAGCAGACCGTTGTCCTGATCGGTCGCGAACGTCTGCTCGAGGCGGCCTTCGCTGCCGAACGCCAGCCAGCACCAGCCGATCCGATCCCACGCGTAGCGTTTGCGCACGATCTCGATGATGCGCTGGCAGATGCGGTCGTTCAGCAGCGAGACGTACAGGGTCAGCGGCTCGGCCGCAACGCCTTGGTCGACCAGCAGCCTGGTGAGCCGCCGCACGCGCGCCGCCAACGCCGCGAGCGCATCGATCTCGCGCGCCAGCCGGATCTCCATCGTCAGCTCGCCCAGCCCGAGCCGCTGCAGCGAGAACAGATCGCGCTCGGAGATCACGCCGACCAGCGTGCGCCCCTCGGTCACCAGCACGTGCCGGATCCGGTGCTCGATCATCGCCAGCGCCGCCTCGTACGCGGGCGTGTCGGCCGCCAGCGCCAGCGGGTCGCGCGTCATCACCGCGCCGATGGCGCCGTCCATCCTGTCGTCGAGCGCGACTTCGATCAGGTCGCGCTCGGTGAAGATGCCGACCGGTCGCTGCTCGCCGTCGACGATGACGATGCTGCCGACGCCCTCGGTGCGCATGCGCGCCAACGCCGCGCGCACGGTTTCGGACTCGCGGCACACGACCGGCGCGCGCCGCACGAGCGCGCGCAGCGCGAACGCCAGCGCCTTTTGTTCGGCCGCCAAGCGTTCGATCGAGGTGTCGTGATCGGCCATCGGCGTGTGGGTCAGTACTGTAGCCGTGCGAGGTAGGTTGTGCGCGACGCTTCGAGCGCCTGGCCGAGCGTGACGATGCCCCGCTCGGCGAGCAGCGGCAACAGACGCAGGAACACCTCGGCGGTGACGAGCGCGTCGCCGAGCGCGGTGTGGCGGCCGATCACGCGCACGCCGAGCCGTTCGGCGATCGCGTCCAGGTTGTGATTGTCCTGGCTCGGATGCACGATCGCCGACAGCAGCAGCGTATCGAGCACCGGCTGGTCGAAGCGAACGCCGGTGGCCGCTTCCTTCAGCTGGAGGAAGCGCATGTCGAACGCGGCATTGTGGGCGACCAGCACCGTGTCCTCGCAGAAGCGGTGAAAGCGCGGCAGCACTTCTTCGATCGTCGGCTCGTTGGCCAGCGCGCGCGCGTCGATGCCGTGCACCTGCATCGACTCGCGGCTGATCGGGCGGCGCGGGTTGACGAGCTGCTCGAACACCTCGTGCTTGAGCAGCCGCCCGTTGACGATTCGCACCGCGCCGATCGAGATGATCTCGTCGCCGGCCGACGGCTCGAGGCCGGTGGTTTCGGTATCGAACACCGTGTACGCGAGCGTCGCGAGGCGCCGTTCGGCGAACTCGCCATGCGTGTCGACGCGCTCGAACAGATCGAAATCGTAGTACTCGGGGCGCGCCGCGACCGGGCTTGCGTACTGCGCGGGCTGCACCGCAGGTTCGGCGAGCGGCAGCAGGAAACGGAACCACGCGGTCTGACGCGGCCGATCGGCCTGGTACCAGACTTCGCCGCCGTGGCGGTCGAGCACGTCCTTGAGCGTCAGCGGCGACTCGTCGGCCCCGCTGGCCAGCGGCTCCGTTTCCCACAGCAGCAGCACGTCGCTCGCGACCATCGTGCCGAGCCACACGAGGTCGATCTCGGCGAAACCGCCGTGCGCGGCGGCGCGCAGCCGGAACGCGCGCACGCCATAGTCGGCCCGCACGCGCGCGGCGAGCGAAGCCAGCGCATGCACGATGGCAAAGCTGTCAACGCGCACCCACAGCTCGGACGCCGGGGGCTGGACGTCGGCGGCCACACCGACCGTGTCGGTCAGCCGGCGCTGCACGACCGCGAGCAGGTCGCCCACCCGCATGTCCTCCAGCGTCAGGCTGCCTTTCAGCGCGTCGGCGTAATCGGCCAGTGCCGCGTTCAGGCGCTCGGTCAGCACGCGCGCTTCGGCGGCGATGATGTCGACGAACTGCGCGCGTTGCGGTTCCGGCATGTCGGGCGACGCGACCAGACTTTCGGCGGCCGCGCGCAGATTGGCGACCGGCGCGCGCACGCCCGTGGCGAGCGATTGCAGCAGTTTCAGCCGCTGGCCTTCGCGACCGAGCAGCCCGCCGACGTCGTCGAGCGTGAACACCATGCCGGCGACGTGCCGCTCGGCACCCGAAAGGAACGGCGTCACCTGCACGCGCAGCACGCGCCCGCCGGCGACCGCGGTGACGAAGCTGGTGCGCGGCCGATCGACGTCGCTCGCGAACTGCTGGTGGATCTTGTCCAGCGCGTGCGCGACCTGCTCGCGGTCGAGCAGGCCGAACACGGAGCGCCCGAGCCCGATCGGCGCGTAGTGCGCCGCGCCGTCGACCCCGCGGGCGAGCAGCGTGGCGGCGCGCGCGTTGTACAGCAGGATGCGGCCGTCGGCGTTGCAGACGAGCACGCCTTCGGTCAGCTCCGACATCAGCGCCGCGAAGCGGTCGCGTTCTTCCTCGACGCGCGTGCGCGCCTCGGCGCTCCGGGCATCCAGCTCGCGCTCGCTCTGGCGGTAGCGCGCCGCGAGCTGGTTGATGGCCGCAGCGACTTCGTCGAGTTCGGGCCCGCCCTCGGCGACGACGCGGTGATCGGGATTCGCCGCCAGCAGCACGCGCGTCTGTTCCGCCAACCGGCGCGCGGCGAGTGGATAGCGGCGGTGCAGCCAACCCGCGGCGGCGCCGACGATGACCAGCAGCACCGCCGTGCCGTAAGAAAGGACGGGCGCGGCCTCGGCAACCATCGCGCGCAAGGCGGCGCGGTCGGCCGCGGACACGCCGAGCGCGAGCAGCATCGCGACGGCGGCCAGCAGCACGAGCGCGCCGGCGCACGCGGTCGCAGTCCACACCAGCCGGCTCGTCGCAGGCTTCATGCGCCTGCGGCCAGCAGGCGATCGACGGCGGCGATCAGCTCCTGCGTCGAGAACGGTTTGGTCACGTACAGATCGGCGCCGAGCGACAGGCCCTTGCTGACCTCGGCCTCGCGACCTTTGGCGGTGACCATCACGATCTTGATGTGCCGCCATTCGGGCCGCTCGCGCATTCTCTGGCACACCTCGTAGCCGCTCTTGCCCGGCATCATGATGTCGATCAGCACCAGGTCCGGCGCGTACGACTCGACCAGCGCCAGCGCCTCCTCGCCGCTGGTCGCCGTGCGCACGTCGTAGCCGGCGCGCTTGAGCAGGAATTCCAGCGCCGTCAGGATGTTCGGCTCGTCATCGGCGATCAGGACCTTGCGCTTGTCTGCAGCCACGACGCCTCCCTGCTTGCGTGTGCCGCGGCCGGCGCCGCAGCGAGCGGCAGCGTGAACGAGAAACACGCGCCCGCGCCGTACTCGCTTTCGACCCACAGCCGGCCGCCGAAGTGCTCGATGATCTGGCGGCTGATGTGCAACCCCAGCCCGGTGCCCGGCGGTTTCGCGGTCAGCGTATCGCCGACCTGGCGGAACTTGTCGAAGATGAACGGCTGGTCCTCGGGCCGGATGCCGGGCCCGTTGTCGCGCACGTCCACGCGCACCGCGCCGTCGGCTTCGCGCACCGTCACGTCGACACGGCCGTGGCCCGCGGGGCTGAACTTCAGCGCATTGGACAGCAGGTTCAGCAGTACCTGCAGCAGCCGGTCGCCGTCGACCTCGACCGGGGTCGGGCGGGTGGGAAGCCGGGCATTGAGCGCCACGCCCTTGTCCTTGAAGACCTGGCTCATCTGCGCGACGGCCTCGTTGACGATGTCGCGTACGTCGACGCGCGTGATGCGCCATTCGGCGCGCCCGGACTCGATCTTCGCCAGATCCAGGACCTGGTTGATGAGGCGGGTCAGACGCTCCGTCTCGCGCGTGATGATGCCGAGGAATTGCCTGCGTTGGGCAAGATCCAGCTTCGGGTCGGCGAGCAGGATCTCCGAGAACGCGCGGATCGACGTGAGCGGCGTACGCAGTTCGTGTGTGACCGTCGACATGAAATCGTCCTTCAGGCGATCCAGCTCCTTCAACCGCTCGTTGGCGGCGCGCAGCTCGGCGGTCGCCGCCTCCAGCTCGCGCGACTTCTGCTCGAGCTTGTGGCTGTAGACGACCACCTGCGACGCTTCGTCCAGCAGTTCGCCGACCTCGTCCAGCGTCAAAGCCTCTTCCTTCGCCACCGACGCGACCATGATGCGCGCCGACGCCGCCCCGATCGCGCCGGCCAGTTGCGTCTCGACGAAATGCACGAACTCGGCGTCGGCCACCAGCTCCTCGTCCGGCCACTTGACGCCGGTGGCGCGCGCGTAGTCGGCGAACGCCGCGTCCGCGCCGGCCACACCGATGAAGCGCGCGAGAAGGCTGTACAGGTCGCGCGCCGACGCGGTGCCGCGCCAGAAGCGGGCGCCGCCGGATTCGCTGCGGAACACGTCGACGAACACGCTCGCCTGGCGGTGCTCGGCCGCGCTCTGCGTGCCGGCGAGCGAAACGCCGACGTACAGGCCGACGTTGGCGATCATGCTCCACAGCATCGCATGCGTGATCTGGTCGAGCCCGGCGAGACCGAACAGCGCCAGCGGCTTCAGCAGCTCGATGCCGAACGGACCCTGCTCGAGCAGCGCGATCGGCAGCCAGCCCGAACGCACGAACGCCGGCAGCAGCAGCGTGTAGAACCAGACGCCGAAGCCGGCCAGCAGGCCGGCGAGCGCACCGCGTCGGGTGCCGCCTTTCCAGAAGATGCCGCCGAGGATCGCCGGCGCGAATTGCGCCACGGCGGCGAACGAGATCAGTCCGATCGAAACGAGCGCGTACGCCTCACCGGCGAGCCGGAAGTACAGATAGCCGAGCAGCAGCACCGCGACGATCGCCCAGCGGCGGATCCCGAGCAGCAGCCCCGTGAGATCCGGCCGTTCGTTCAGGCGCAGCCGCTTCAGCCGCAGCAGCACCGGCATGACGAGGTCGTTGCACACCATCGTCGACAGCGCGATCGTCTCGACGATCACCATGCCGGTGGCCGCCGACAGGCCGCCGATGAACACCAGCAGCGCGAGCACCTCCTGACGTTCGACCATCGGCAGCGTCAGCACGAACGTGTCGGCATCGACGTTGCCGCCGGGAAAGTGCAGGCGCCCGCCGAAGGCAATCGGCAGCACGAAGATGTTGATCGCCAGCATGTAGGTCGGAAACAGCCAGATGGCCTTCTTCAGGTGTTTCTCGTCGAGGTTCTCGATCACGGCGACCTGAAACTGCCGCGGCAGGAACAGGATCGCCAGCATGGAGAGGATCGTCAGCCAGACCCAACTGGCGTAGCCGCCGGCCACGCCCTCCAGCGGAGTCAGCAGCGGCGCGAGCTTGGGGTCGGCGGCGGCGCGGCCGAATACGTCGCCGAATCCGTTGTAGATACCGAACGTGACGAAGATGCCGACGGCGAGAAAGGCGAGCAGCTTGACCAGCGACTCGAACGCGATCGCCGCCACCATGCCCTGGTGGTGCTCGGCCGCGTCCAGATGGCGCGTGCCGAACGCGATCGTGAACAGCGCCAGGATCAGCGCGACCCACAGCGCCGTGTCGGCGAGCACCGGCTGGGCGGCGACCTTGGCCGGCATCACGATCTCGGGGTAGTGCAGCAGGATCGCGAAGCTGTTCGAAACCGCTTTCAGCTGCAGCGAGATGTAGGGGATGATGCCGATCACCGCGATGATCGTGACGACACCACCCAGCAGCGCACTCTTGCCGTAGCGCGAGGCGACGAAGTCCGCCAGCGAGGTGATGCGGTTGCGTTTGGAGATGCGCAGGATCTTGCGCAGCACGATCCACCACAGGGCGATCATCAATGTCGGCCCGATGTAGATCGGCAGGAAGCCGACGCCGTCGACCGCAGCCCGGCCGACGCTGCCGTAGAACGTCCACGCGGTCGCGTAGACGGCGAGCGACAGGCTGTAGATGTACGGGTTGGCGATGACGGGGCGGCCCGCGTCGGCGCGCTGGTCGGCGTAGTACGCGATCGCGAACAGCAGCCCGAGATAGGCGAACGACGTGACGACGATGACCCAGCCGTGGAGCATCGTTCGCCTCGGCGGGTCGCTAGTCGCCGCCGCGTTCCACCGTCAGCGCCATCAGCGCGATCAGCAGCGCCCAGGCGGTGAAGATGTAAACGTACAGCACCGGGATGCCCAAGACCGCGCGCGGCACGTTGAACAGCGCCAGGATCGGATAGTTGAACAGCAGGCAGCCCAGCATGCACAGGGCAACCAGACGCGGTGCGCGCTTCTCCGGCTCGGTCATCGGCGCAATACTCTCGCGGGTCGATCGCCGCTAAGGTAAGCGGCGGCGCGCGGCGTTGTCAAACGAACGCGCTATCGCGTGCGTTGCTTGAGCAGCCGCTGCTGCTCGCGCTTCCACGCCTTCTCGGCCTCGTCGGCCCGCTTTTGGCTCCGGACGTCGCTGCGCGACTTCACTTCGCTACGCGAAGTGAGCCTACGCCCAAAGCGGGCCGATCAGCGGGTTCGCTGCTTGAGCAGTCTGCTCTGTTCCCGCTTCCACGCCTTCTCCGCCTCGTCGGCCCGCTTTTCGAACTGCCGCTTGCCCTTGGCCAGACCGACGTCGAGCTTGATGCGGCCGTTCTTGTAGTGCAGGTCGAGGGGCACCAGCGTATAGCCGGCGCGCTCGACCTTGCCGATCAGCCGCCGGATCTCGGCGGCCTTGAGCAGCAGCTTGCGCGTGCGCGCGGGATCCGGTTGGACGTGCGTCGATGCGGTCTTGAGCGGCGTGATATGCGCGTTCAGCAGCCACAACTCGCCGTCGCGCACGATCACATAGGCTTCCTTCAGGTGCACCTGACCGGCGCGAATCGCCTTGACCTCCCAGCCCTCGAGCGCGAGCCCCGCCTCGAAGCGCTCCTCGATCGTGTAGTCGTGAAACGCCTTCTTGTTCTGGACGATCGACATGAACGCCGGGCCTCGGCTCGCGGATGCCTCTTAGAATCGGATCATCTTAGCAATCGCATCCGCATGCACCGCGTCGAGAAATCCGTGTTCGTGCCGTATACGGCCGACCAGATGTTCGGTCTGGTCGCAGCGGTCCGCGACTACCCGCGCTTCCTCCCCTGGTGCGCGTCGAGCCGCGAGCACCCGCTGCCCGACGGCCGCGTCGAGGCGACCGTCGAGATCCACTATCGCGGCGTGCGCAGCCGGTTCACGACTCGCAACGAGCACGTCCGTCCCTCGCTGATCCGCATGCAGCTGGTCGACGGCCCGTTCCGCCGCCTGCACGGCGAATGGAGTTTCTCCCAGCTTCGCGACGATGCGTGCAAGGTCCACCTGAACCTGCACTACCAGTTCGAAAGCGGGCTGCTCGGTCGGGCGATCTCGCCGGTGTTCGAGACGATCGCCGGCTCATTGATCGACTCCTTTACGCGCCGCGCCGAGGCGCTGTATGAGGCGCGCTGCTGAGCCGCGGCTGCGGGCGACCGTGATCTACTGCGCGCGCGAGCGACAGTGGATCGTCGACGTCGAGGTGCCTGCGGGCAGCACGCTGCGCGATGCGGTTGTGGCGTCGGGCTTGCCGGCGCAGGCGACCGAACTGGACTTCGCCGCGCTTGATCTCGGCGTGTTCAATCGCCTGCGCCAGCCGGACGAACCGGTGCGCGATGGCGATCGAATCGAGGTTTACCGTCCGCTCGCGATCGATCCGAAACAGGCGCGGCGCATCCGCGCCGAGATCCGGCGCCGCCGCAAGGGCTAGCCCGGATACTTCACGAAGTCGCCCCCGTGTGCGCTCATTGCCGAGCTTCGGCCAAGGCTTGCAGCACGCTGGCCGGAGCCCGCTTTGGACTGCCGGGGCTGCGCGGGCTTGCGCGGCGCCGAGCCGGCCACCTTGCGCTCAAGTGCTCGCAAAGGCCCACCGGCTTTTGACTGCGCCGCCCTCGCGCAATCTGCCTCGCCCCGGCCTCCGCGCAACGCCCGCGTCCCCCGTGAGATGTCCGGGTTAGGAGCAATTGCGCCACACGACCTCGCGCATCCGCTGGATCTCGGCCGCGCGCTGCGCGTCGTCCAGGACTTCGCGGTTGCCCTGCGCGTCGGTGCGAGCGATGCGCTGGCCTTCCTCGAGCGACCGCAGATAGCCTCGCGCGCGTTCACACTCCTGCGCCTTGCGGGCAGCGTGCGCCTGCTCTTCGGCCTGCTTCTTCTCCGCCTCGGCGCGCTCCTGCTGGCGCTTGCGGAACTCCATCTCGCGGTCGGCGATGGTCTTCGGCCCGGCCTTCGCTTCGCTCTTGGCGGCGGGCTTCGCATCGCTCGAATCGGTGGCCGCCGGCTGCGGCGCGGACTGAGGGCCGGGCTGGCGGACGATGTTGTCGGCCTTGACGCCGGCGGGGGGCGGGCGATCGGAGAACACCAGGCGCCCGTTCTCGTCGCGCCACGCCCATTGCGCGGCGACCGGCGCCGCGAGCAGCAGGCACACGAGCAGGCCGGCCGCACGGCGGCCGCGATCGGCAAGGACACCCATGACGTCTCCCGAGAAGTGAACGGATTCTATTGATCGGG
>JBFMFC010000011.1:0-83614 GCA_040752195.1 Pseudomonadota bacterium
TGGTGTTCGGCTCGAACTCCGAGCTGCGCGCGCTCGCCGAGGTCTACGCCTGCGACGACGCGAACGAGAAATTCGTGCGCGACTTCGTGGCGGCGTGGAACAAGGTGATGAACCTGGATCGCTTCGATTTGCGGTGAACGTCACCGCGCGGACGGCGTGCCCCCGTCGTCCGCGCGGGAGTCACCGAGCGAAGCGCTGCCGATCGAAGCGGCCGACCGCGCGACCGACGAACGACTTGGTTGCGGCCGCGGCCGAGCGCCTGCGTCACGTACTTCTCGTAGATCGGCTCCGAGGTGCCCTTCTTCAGTTTGCGGATCAAGTACGTCTCGAAAGCCACCTTGGCCAGTGCACCCACTTGCCCTCGGAGAACCGGTTGACGTTGCGCGGCGGGATCTGCGGCAGCGCGACGAAGGCGATGCCGGTATCGCCCAGATCCGCCAGACACACCGCGTTCCTGGTCGCCTTGTGCGTCGGCACCCTGCCGTCCAGCTCCTCGCGGATGTTGTGCGCGGTCGCGGTGACCATCGATTCGATCATGAAGCCGGTCTTCGGCACGCCGGTGGGCACCGGGGTGGCCTCGATCGGCGGGATCGCCACGCACGCGCCGACCGCATAGACGTTCCTGTGGGTCGGGTTGCGCTGATGCTCGTCGATCACGATGAAGCCGCGCGGGTTCGTGAGCCCCTCGATGCCGAGCACCGCATCCACGCCCATGAACGCCGGCAGCATCACAGTCCCAGGTGGCCGATGTACGGTTCGCTGGTGACGAAGGTCATCGGCACGCGGTCGCGGATCTTGCGGCGACGCAGGTCCGTTTCCGTGATGGACGCGAACTCATAGGCGAGGCCAAAGCAGGACGCCCCCCGCGCCGCGCCCATACAGCGCGATCGAGAACTCGATGTCCTTGCGCTTGCGCTAGTGCACCGCGACCGAGGGGTTGGACGGCACGAAGTGATACGTGTCACCCAGGCCGACCACCGTCACCCGGTCCTCCTTGCGGGCAAGCTCTCTCATCTCGTAGGCCATCGGCAGCCCACCGAGGCCCGCGCCCATCACCGCGGCATGCGCCATGGTGTTGTCTGCCCGTCGAGTCAGACGTGCGAACGCACCCATGCCATGAACGGCACCGGCATCATGGCACCGGACGTGCGCGCGACTTCCGCGCCGTCCTTGAAGATGGCGAAAGTCGGAATCCCGTAGATGCGGTGGCGCGCGGCCACTTGCTGCTCCTCGTCGGTATTCACCTTGAGAAAGCGGACCTGCGGCTCGAGCTCGCGCGCCGCCGCTTCGAACACCGGCGCCATCATCCGGCACGGCGCGCACCACGGCGCCCAGAAGTCGACGACGACGGGCAGATCCGAGCTGCCGACATGCCGCTCGAACTCGGCGGCGCCGACCGCGATCGGATGGCCTTCGAACAGCGGCTTGCCGCAATGACTGCACTGCGCCCCGCGGAGCCGATCGACGGGAACCCGCTCGGCGACATGGCAATGCGGACAGACGACGCTGAGCGTGCCTGCTTCGACCTTGGCATCCATACAATCCCCTTCGTTGCGGACGGTTCCGATGGCCCGCAAGGATCGCGGTCGCGGCGCGCGCAGTCTGTGACCTGAGTTCCTCGCGGCGGCGCCCGGCCGGCGCGCGCGTCATGGCAAATGGGGTGCAGATGGACACTGGAACAGACGGTGACATGGCGGCGCTGCGCGCGTTGGTGCTGGCGCGCTTCCCGATCTTTGCGCAGCTTCCTGCGGCGCGGCTCGATGCGCTGCTCGCGCAGTCCCCGCTACGCCGTGTTCCCGCCGGCAGCGTGCTGTTCGAACCGAACATGCCGTGTACTGGCTTCCCGCTGGTGCTGGAGGGCAGCGTGCGGGTCTCCAAACCCGCACCGAACGGACGCGAGCTCGTGCTGTACCGGGTCAGTCCTGGCGAAGGCTGCATCCTGTCGGGTGCCTGCCTGCTCGGCCAGACGGAGTATTCGGCGCGCGGCGTGGCGGAGACCGACGTGACGCTGCTCGGGATCCCGTCGGAACGGTTTCACGAACTGATCCTGCAACACGAACCGTTCCGGCGCTTCGTCTTCGACATGTACGGCGCGCGGCTGGCGGAAGTCATGGAGGCCGTCGAGGAGATCGCGTTCCGCCGTCTCGACCAGCGGCTCGCGCAACTGCTGATCCAGCGCGGGCCGGTCATCAACGCAACTCACCAGAACCTTGCCGACGAGCTAGGCAGCGTGCGCGAGGTCGTCAGCCGCCTGCTGCGCGGCTTCGAGGAGCGCGGCTGGGTGAAGCTCGAACGCGAGCGTGTGACCGTGGTCGACCCGAAGTCGCTCGCCGCGTTCGCGCGCGGCTGACGCGTTTCGATCGCGGCACCGCTGCCGCGTGCGGCTTTCGTGGGCCGGTGCGGCGGGCGGTGAACCGGCCCTTCACGCGAGATTGCGCAGCTCGCGCAGCGCGACCGACGCGGTGGCCAGATCCATCGTGCGTGCCTCGGCAAGCTCTTCGATAAGCCGACGCGCGCGCGCGAGCGCGTGCGCGTTCGCGTGCTCCCACGCGGCGACGGCGCCCGCGCTGTCGCCGCCGTCCTGCAGCGTCATGGCCTGCGCCGCGAACTCGCGCTGCAGGTCGGCGAGGTCGTCGCCGAGCGCGGCCTTCGCGCGCGCCTGCCAGTAACCGTCGGCCGGCAGCGCGGCGATCTGCGCGCGCAGCCGGTCCAGCCCGAGCCGATCGCCGAGCGCGAAGAACACGCCGGCCACTTCGTCGACGCTGCGGCGCGCGTGCTCGGCGATCTCGGCGACATCGAGGGCGCCGAACTGCGCCTCGCTCGACGCCACCTGCGCCGCCAGCTCTGCGGGCACGCCGGCGGCGACCCAGCGATCGCGCAGCTGCGCGTTGACGCGCGGGGTCCCGGGCTCGGCCGCGATGAACGCGGCGAACGCCGAGGCCGCCTGCGCCATCCGCGCGATGGTCCGGTCCATCGGATCGGTCAGCCGTCGCGAGCGCAGGAACCAGGTCGTCGCGCGTTCGGTCAGCCGCGCGATCTCGAACAGCATCTCGGCCTGCACCGCGTCGGCGACCCGATTGTCGAGCGATTCGATCGCGCGCCACGCGGCGACGACGCCGAAGCTCTCGCGCGCGAGCAGGTACGCGCGAACGACCTGTGCCGGCGTGGCGCCGGTGTTTTCGGCGAGCCGGTGCACGAAGGTGCTGCCGACCCGGTTGACCATGCTGTTGAGCACGTAGGTCGCGACGATCTCGCGCTTGAGCGGGTGGCGGGCGATGTACGACGCGTAGCGGCTGCGCAGCAGCGCCGGAAAGTAGCGCTCGAGCGCGGTCGCCACCCACGGATCCTCGGGAAGACTCGAGGCGAGCAGCTCGTCGAACAGCCACATCTTCGAGTACGCGAGCAGCACCGCGTTTTCCGGCGCCGTCAGCCCGATGCCGCGGCGCTTGCGCTCGGCGATCTCCTCGTCGCTCGGCAGGAACTCGAGCGCGCGATTCAGCCGCCCGGCCTTCTCGAGGAAGCGCATGAAGCGGGCCTGCTGCTCGAGAAGCTGCGGCGCGGCGCGCACCGCCAGGCTGATCGCCTGCGTCTGGAAGTAGTTGTCGCGCAGCACCAGCGCGGCGACCTCGTCGGTCATGTCCGCCAGCAGCTTGTTGCGCTGTTTTTCGGTCAGCTCGCCCTCGGCGATCGCCAGCCCGAGCAGGATCTTGATGTTGACTTCGTGGTCCGACGTGTCCACGCCCGCGGAGTTGTCGATCGCGTCGGTGTAGATGCGGCCGCCGGCGAGCGCGTATTCGATGCGGCCGCGCTGCGTGCAGCCGAGGTTGCCGCCTTCGGCGACCACCTTGCAGCGCAGATCGCGGCCGTCGACGCGGACGGCGTCGTTGGCGCGGTCGCCGACTTCGGCGTGCGTTTCGGTCGACGCCTTCACGTAGGTGCCGATGCCGCCGTTGTAGAGCAGATCGACGGGGGCCTTGAGGATCGCGCTGATCAGCTCGTTCGGCGTCAGCGGTTTCGCTTCGATGCCGAGCGCGCGCGCGGCTTCGGGCGAAATCGGGATCGACTTGGCCGAGCGGCTCCACACGCCGCCGCCCGCGGAGATCAGCTGCGCGTCATAGTCGGCCCACGACGAGCGCGGCAGATCGAACAGCCGCTTGCGCTCATCCCAGCTTCGCGCCGGATCGGGATCCGGGTCGACGAACACGTGCCGGTGGTCGAACGCGGCGACGAGCTTGATGTGCTTCGACAGCAGCATGCCGTTGCCGAAGACGTCGCCCGACATGTCGCCGATGCCGACGACCGTGAAGTCGGTCGTCTGCGTGTCCACGCCCATCTCGCGGAAGTGCCGCTTAACGCTCTCCCACGCGCCGCGCGCGGTGATGCCCATTTTCTTGTGGTCATAGCCGGCTGAGCCGCCCGACGCGAACGCATCGCCGAGCCAGAAGCCGTACTCCTTGCTGATCGCGTTCGCGTAGTCGGAAAAGGTCGCCGTGCCTTTGTCTGCGGCGACGACCAGATACGGATCGTCGTCGTCGTGGCGGACGACCTGCGGCGGCGCGACCACCTTGCCCGCGACCAGGTTGTCGGTGAGATCGAGCAGCCCGCGCAGGTAGTCCTGGTAGCAGGCCACGCCTTCCTTCATGTACGCGTCGCGCTCGGTCGGCGGCGGCGCCTTCTTCAGCACGAAGCCGCCCTTGCTGCCGACCGGAACGATCACCGTGTTCTTGACCATCTGCGCCTTGAGCAGGCCGAGCACTTCGGTGCGGAAGTCCTCGTGCCGGTCCGACCAGCGCAGGCCGCCGCGCGCGATCTTGCCGCCGCGCAGATGCACGCCCTCGAAGCGCGCCGAATACACGAAGATCTCGAACATCGGCCTGGGCTCCGGCAGCCCCGGCACTTTCGCCGGATCGAACTTGAACGACAGGAACTCGCGCCGCGCGCCGCTTTCGCGGGTGCGCCAGAAGTTGGTGCGCGTCGTCGCCTGGATCAGCGCGAGGTACTGCCGCAGCACGCGGTCCTCGTTCAGGTTGGCCACCTTGTCGAGCGCCTGCTCGATCGCGTGCACCTGTCGCGCGACCGCTTCCGCGCGCGGCGCGCCGCCGCACGCGGCGGCTTCGTCCGGATCGAAGCGCGCGCGGAAAAGCTGGACCAGCAGCCGCGCGATGCGTGGATGCGCGCTGAAGGTCGCCTCGACGAACGCCGGTGTCAGCGCAAACCCGATCTGCCTCAGATACTTGGCGTACGCGCGCAGCACGACGACGTCGTCCGCCGCCAGCGCCGCCCGCAGCACGAGGCGGTTGAAGTCGTCGTTCTCGATGCGGCCGTCGAACACGCGCAGGAAGGCGTCCTCGAACAACGGCTTGACGGCGTCGACCTCGAACTCGTCGGTCGACAGCGCGAGCAGCTCGAAGTCGTGGATCCACATCGGCCCGCCGTCGGCGGGGCGGACCTGCGCGGGATGCTCGGTCAGCACGCGCACGCCCATGTGCTCGAGCATCGGCAGGCTGTCGGACAGCGCGACCGGATCGCCGGCGCGGTAGATCTTGAAACCGAGCGCGCCGGCGCGTGCGCCGAGCGGCCGGTACAGTTTGACCGCAGTTTGCCCGGCGCCGAGCCCTTCGATCTTGCGGATGTCGGCGACCGCCGCGCGCGCCGCAGTGCGCTCGCGATATGCGCCGGGGAACGCGCGCTGCCAGCGCTTGTAGAGCTGCATGCCGCGCCCTTCGCCTTCGGACTCGACGAGCGCGTCGGCGAGCTCGTCCTCCCAGCGACGCGCCGCGGCGGCGAGCTTCGCCTCCAGCTCGCGCCGATCGACCGCGGGCACCTGCCCGGGGGTCGTGCGCACGGTGAACAGGATGCGGGCGAGCACGTCGTCGGTCAGCAGCACGTCGAACTCGTTGCTCGTGCCGGCAAACGCGTTCATCAGGATGTCCTGGAACTTGATCCGCAGGTCGGTGCTGTACTTGTCGCGCGGCACATAGACCATGCAGGTGACGAAGCGCTCGAACGGATCGCGCCGGATGAACAGCCGCAGCCGCTGCCGTTCGCCGAGCTGCAGGATCCCCTGCGCGATTTCGTACAGCTCGTCGACGCCGATCTGGAACAGTTCGTCGCGCGGATACGTCTCGAGGATGTGCACGAGCGCCTTGCCGAGATGGCTGTCGGGCGCCAGCCCCGCGCGCGCGACGACGGCGGCCACCTTGCCGCGCAGCAGCGGGATGTCGACCACGCGTGCGCTGTACGCGGTCGACGTCAGCAGCCCGAGGAAGCGGTGCTCGCCGATGACCCTGCCGTCGTGCGAGAAGCGCTTGACGCCGATGTAGTCGACGTAGCCGGGCCGGTGCACGGTCGCGCGCGCGTTGGCCTTGGTGACGATGACCAGCGGCTTCGGCGCATGCGCGAGCACGCGCGCATGCCTGGGCAGGGCGGCGAAGCTGCCCGAGACCTGTTCGGCGCCGGTTTCGCGCAGGATGCCGAGTCCGCTGCCGGCGACGAGCTTGAGCGCGTCTTCGCCGCCTTCGACGACGAGGTCGTGACAGCGGTACCCGAGCAGCAGGAAGTTGCCGTCGGCGAGCCATTCGAGGAAAGCGCGGCTCTCGGCGAGCTCGTCGGCGGCGGCGGGCGGCGCGGTCGCGGCAAGCTCGGCCGCAGCGTCGCGCAGCCTCGCAAGCATCGGCTTCCAGTCCTCGGTGGTCGCGCGCACGTCGGCGAGCACGCGCTCGATGCCGGCGGCAAGCTGCGCGCGCGCCTGCGCATCGATCAGCCGATCGACCTCGATGTGCATCCACGACTCGAGCTTGGCGTCGGGCGCTTCGCGCCGCGGGCGCACCGAAACGAGCCGGCCGCCGGCGTCGCGCTCGACCGCGAACACCGGGTGGATGCGCAGATGCAGCGTCAGCCCCTGCCGGTTCGCCTCCATCGTCGCCGAGTCGACGAGGAACGGCATGTCGTCGTTGACGACCTCGATCACCGTGTGCCGCACGGCCCAGCCGTGTTCGGCCGCGCTCGGGCTGTACACGCGCACTTTCGGCTTGCCGGGCGCGCGCACGCGGCCCAGCTCCCAGTGCGAAAGCGCCGCGCCGGCCAGATCCTCCGGACGACGCGCGGCGATGTCTTCGGGATCGACCTGCCGGTAGTACTCGCGAATGAACACTTCGATCAGCGCGCGCTCCGCGGCGGCGACCTTCTGCTGCGCGTGTGCCACCGCGGCGTCGATCAGTTCTTCGTGGGGTGTTGCCGGCTTGTTCATCGGCGTCTCCCGAATCGTTCTTGTGGGCGATCGGGCGAGTATGCCGCTCCGACGCCCGACCCGCGAAATCGCCGCACGGGCGACGGCCCGATGCGGCCGCGGCTATCGATCGAAAACGACGACGCGGTCGCGGCCGAGGCGCTTGGCTTCGAGCATCGAATCGTCGGCTGCCTTCAGCAGCGCCTCGATCGAATCGGGCGCCCGGCGCGTATCGGCGACCCCCGCCGAAAACGTGCAGCCGCCGATCGTCGGTCCGTCGTCGCCATCGACCGCGAGCACGAACGCGCGCCACTGCTTCAGCAGCGCGCGCACCTTCGCTGCGGCGGCGTGTGCGTCGGTGTGCGGCATCAGCAGGCAGAACTCCTCGCCGCCGTAGCGGCACGCGACATCGCTCCTGCGGATGCGGCGCGCGAGCAATTGCCCGAAAGCGGCGAGCAGCCGGTCGCCCGCGCCGTGGCCGTAGCGGTCATTGACCGCCTTGAAGTGGTCGAGGTCGATCAGCGCGGCCGCGAGCGGCTCGCCTTCGCGCCGCGCGAGCGCGAACAGCGCGGGCAGCACCTCGTTCAAGTGCCGGCGGTTGTACAGCCCGGTCAGGAAGTCGCGCAGCGCCTGCTGCTTGAGCTCGGCCTGCAGCGTCTGCACTTCGCGCACCTTGCCCGCAAGCTGGCGGTTGATCGTCTCCAATTCGGCCCGGGCGCGCTCGCTCGCGCGGCGGCGCGCTTCGATCGCGTCGCGCTCGCGCCGGATGCGCAGCAGCTCGGTCTGCAGCGAAGCCGCCTGGAAGCGCGCCTGCGAGGCGCGCTGCGCGCGCTCGAGGTGCAGCGCCTGCCAGGCGCGCAGGTGGCGCAGCGCCTCCGGCGCGTTGCCAAGTTGCTCGTGCAGATCCGCCAGCGCGGCAAAGTACAGGCAGCGCACGCGCAGGCTCGGCCCTTCATCCGGCAGCGGCAGCGCGCGTTCGAGCAGCGCCACGGCGCCGGCCGCATCGCCTTCGGCGCGGGCAAGCTCCGCCTCGGCCACCGCGAGCTCGATCCGCTCCTCGGCGACCGCGTCGCGCGCGAGCGCCGCGCGCGCCTCCCCGACCAGGCGACGGCCGAGCGCCGTTTCGCCGGCGCGCAGCGCCGCGATCGCCATCGTCTCGAAGGCCGCGCCGTGCGCGCCGCGCCCGCTCGCGTCGGCCGGCAGCGCGATCAGCCGCTCGATGTCCGCCAGTGCCTCACGCGGGCGGGCGAGATCGGTCAGGCAGACGACGCGGTTGACCAGCAACACCGCGAGCAGCCGCGCGTTGTCGAGGAAGGCGCAGCGCTCGATGCCGTGCGCGATGTAGCGCAGCGCCTCCTCGTAGTCGCCCAGCTGATACAGCTCGTGCGCGAGATTGCAGTACAGCACCGCGTCGAAGCCGTGGTTGCGCGTCGGGCTCGACTCGCGCAGCGCCTGGTACATGTAGGCGAAGGCCTGGGCCGAATCGCCGAGCGCCGAGTACGCGCCGGCGATGCCGTTCAGCAGCATGCCGCGCTCCTCCTGCCGCAGCACGCGCAGCCCGTCGGCGCGCAGCGGCAGCACGAGGTCGAGCGATTCGCGCGCACGGCCCTGCATCAGGTGGCAGCGGCCGATGCCCACTTGCGCGAGGATCGCGCCGGCGCGCTCGCGCGTGGCTTCGAAGCAGCGCTGCGCCGCGGCCAGCTCCTGCGCCGCGTCGCCCGGCGTCGCATAGCGCATCCGGTGATAGCCGCGCGCCAGCCGCGCCCAAGCCTCGGCCGGCGCGTCGCCGGTGGCGAGCGCACGCGCCAGCGCCCGCTCGGCGAGCGCGAGCGAACGGCGAGCGTCCGGGTATTGCAGGCGCCAGGCCCGGCGCGCGAGCCGCAGCGCCGCCGAAACGCCCGACGCTGCGCGTTCAGCGGATGCGTCCATCACGGCCATTGTCGGACGCCGTGCCTTGGCGTCAACCCGTCCCGGCGACATGATGCGCGCGCTTGCACGCGGGAATCGCACGGCGCAGAGGGTGCGTGCGCGGCCGCACGCAGCGTTCGTCGGCTCGAAGGGGGTCGGCATCCGGGTCGACGGACTCGTCTGCAGCCCGCGCCCGATGCGGAAGGAGTCGGCTCCACGCAACGAAGTGGGAAGTTTTTCTTTTTCAACCCGATCAACTGTTTACAAGCGATTCTCGCCAAGTTACTTTAGCCGCCGTGCCGACCCTCGCGATCTCCGTCACATGAGCGCAGCGCGCCCGGTGGGGCCATGTCTCGACCAGCCGCGTTGATCGAGCGGCGCCAAGGCGCCGCCCCGAGTTCACCCCCACGACCGCGCGTCGTCGACCGCGCCGCGGATCCGGCCAACCAGTCGGCGGTGCCCAACCACGCATCCTTCGTTGCGCCGGCGCCCTTTTTCGAGCGGCTGCATCAGGCGACGACGCAACTGCCCCCCGCGCTCGCGCTGCTCGTCATCGACATCGACGGCTTTCACGATGTCAACGAGATCTACGGCTACGCTGCGGGCGACCGGCTGCTCGAAGCGCTCGGCCAGCGGCTCGCGCTGCAGCTTCGCGTCGAGGACCTGGTCACGCGCATCGGCGGCGACGAGTTCGCGGTGTTCGCGTGCGACGTTGCCGATCCGGGCAACGCCACGGTCATCGCGCGTCGCCTGCTCGCCGGACTGCGCCGGCCGTTCATGCTCGGCGGACGGCCCTGCTCGCTGACCGCCCGCGCGGGCATCGCGCTCGCACCCGAGCACGGCCGCGACCCGCGCGCGCTGATGCGCGCAGCGCGCAGCGCGGCGCGCCACGCGAAGGACGCCGACCTCGAAGTGGCGATGGTGCCTTCGCGCGCGCACGCGATCGCCGAAGAGCGCGACGCGCAGGTCGGCCGCGAGCTGCGCGCGGGCATGCTGCGCGGCGAGTTCAAGGTGCACTACCAGCCGATCCTGAACTTCGCGAGCGGCCGCGTCGACACGGTCGAGGCGCTGGTGCGCTGGCGGCATCCGACGCGCGGGCTGCTCGCACCCGACGAGTTCCTGCCGATCGCCGAACGCTGCGGCGTGGCGCGCGCGATCGGCGCGCGCGTCCTCGACTACGCGTGCGCCAACCTGCGCGGCTGGCGCGCCGCCGGTCACTCCGAACTGCGCGTCGCCGTGAACCTGTCCGCGCGCGACTTCCATCAGCCGGACTTCATCGACACGGTCGCCTCCACGCTCGCGCGCCACGCGCTGCCGGCGAGCGCGCTCGAACTGGAGCTGACCGAACACGATCTGCTCGACGGCGCCGCCGCGGTCGAGCAGGCGGCGGAACTGGCGCGCCGGGGCGTGCAGCTGTCGATCGACGACTTCGGAACGAAGTATTCGTCGCTCGGCTACCTGCACCGGCTGCCGGTGCGCGCGATCAAGGTCGACCGCAGCTTCGTGCGCGACGTCGGCCAGTCGCCCGCGAGCGACTCGATCGTCTCCGCGGTCATCGGCATCGCGGGCAAGATGGGGTTGCGGCTGATCGCCGAAGGCGTCGAGGAGGTGCGCCAGCTCAACGAGCTGCGCCGCCGCGGCTGCCACATCATGCAGGGCTTTCTTTTCAGTCCGCCGCTGCCGGGCACCGCCGTCGACGGCTATCTCGCGAAAGCCGCGCGCGCAAGCTGAGCGTGCGGGGCGTCCCTCCTAATAAAAAAAAAGGGGGAGCGGCGCGCACTTCGTACTGCTGTGTCGACCGGTGAGTTCCGCCGGGCCCCTCTTTCAAGGGAGGGCCGGACGAGCGCAAGCGCGGCATCGTCAGGCACGAGCGGCTTGAGTAAAGTCGCGCGCTCCGCTTCCGGATCGCCTCGATGCCACACATCGATGCCCGCGACGACGGCGAGGGTGTCGTTTTCCCCGTCGAGCGCGACGGCCGGCGCAGCACGAGCGCGACCGGCCGCGCGATCTTCGCCGACGCGCTGCGCGCGGTGGACCCCGACGCCGCAGCCAAGGCCGAACGCGAGCGCAACTGGCGAGCGCGCTACCTGGTGCATGCGCGCCGGCTCGTCGACCACGGCGCGGCTTCGTCGGCCGCCGCAAACGCGATGGCCGCAGCGGGACTGCGGTCGGCGCAACGCCGGCTGCAGTTTGCGCGCGGTGGCGAGGTGCACACACTCGAGAGCGCGCTCGAGCACCCGCGCGGCCGGCTGCACGCGCATACGGTTGCAGGAATCAGCAAGGCCGGCCCCGCGCCGGTCGCCGTTCCGTATCGGGGCCAGATGCTGAGCGGCGACGCGCTACGGCGGCAGATCGACCGCTGGGAAGCGGACGGCGTGGTCGAGCCCTCGTTCGCGCAGGCGCTGTGGCGCGTGCAGGCGCATCCGGAATGGCTCGACCTGTCGGACCAGCGTTTCGCGCTGCTCGGCGCGCGCGCCGAGATGGGGCCGCTGCCGTACCTGCTGCGCTGGCGCGCGACCGTCTACGCGGTCGACCTGCCTCGTCCCGAGGTCTGGCAGCCGATGCTGCGGCTCGCGCACGCGGGCAACGGCGCGCTGTACGCGCCGCGCGCAGAGCCGCCGGACGCAGGCGGCGGGAACGACCTTGCGCGGTGCGTCGGCGCCGATCTCGTCCGCGACGCGCCCGAGATCGCGGCATGGCTCGCCGAAGCCGATGCGCCGCTGGTCGTCGGCGCGTACGCATACCTGGATGGCGCACAACACGTTCGCGTCGCGGCGGCGATGGACGCGATCCAGGCCGCGCTCGCAGCGCGGCGCGGCGACACGACGCTCGCGATGCTCGCCACGCCGACCGACGCGTACGCGGTGCCGACGGCCGCACTGCGCGCGGCGCACGAGCGTTTCGCGCGCCGCGGACGGGCAGCGCGTGCGCTGCGCCTCGCCACGTTCGGGCGCGCCTTCGAGCGCAACGGCGTGCCGCTGGCGACGCAGCAACCGACAGGCGATGCGGCCGCGCTGGCGGGCATCGTCGATGCACTGATCCCGCAGCAGGGGCCGAACTACGTGCTGGCCAAGCGCTTGCAGCAATGGCGTGCGCTGGTCGCGCGCCAGGCGGGCATCCGCGTATCGATTCACGTCGCGCCGCCCGCGCTGACGCGCTCGGTGACGAACAATCGCGTGCTCGCCGCGGCGTATCGCGCCGCGCACCGCTTCGGCGTCGAGACCTTCGAGCCAGCGACCGCCGCGGCGCTGATGGCCGCGCTGCTGGTGCACGATCTGCGCCATCCGGACGCGGCGGCGAACCCGGGCGTCGAACTGGCGCATCCGCTGCAACTGCTGGCCGAAGCGGCCTGCCACGGCGGCCTGTGGCGCATGCCGTATGCGGCGCGCTCGGCGCTGCCGATGGCGGGGCTGCTCGGACTGCTGAACGTTTGAGGCCACCGCGTTTTGCGCAGCTGTCGATTTTCGGTGCCGTGAATCGACGATCCGGTGACACCCACGACGGAGCTCGCGATGAAGTACCTCTGCCTGGCTTACTACGACGAGCGGGCGTTCGACACCGTGTCGGCCGCCGAGCTGGAGGCGATCGGCCGCGCGTGCCGCCCGCACGACGAGGCGCTGCGCGCGACCGGTCAGCTGGTCGCGCAGGCGTCCCTCGGATCGACGCGCTCGACGGCCTGCATCCGCCCGCGCAACGGGAAACCCGTCGTCACCGACGGTCCGTTTGCGGAAACGAAGGAGCAGCTCGCCGGCTTCTACATGATCGAAGCGAAGGATCTGGACGAGGCGATCAAGCTCGCCGCCGGCATTCCGCCCGCGCGCGTCGGCTCGATCGAAGTGCAACCGATCCGTCCGATTCGCGAGTCGGTCGCCGCCGCGGCGAGAGTGCGCGCGCCGTAGGCTGGTGTCGTCCCGACGCAGGTCCCGGCACGCCGCAACCCGCCAGAAGGAAACTCACATGCCCCGCATCGCCCCGTGTCTCTGGTTCGACAACGACGCCGAGCAGGCCGCCGACTTCTACGTCGGCATCTTTCCGAACTCTCGCATCGTGCAGGTCATGCGCTACGGCGAGGCCGGCCACGAGATCCACGGCCGGCCCGCCGGCTCGGTGATGACCGTGGACTTCGAGCTGGATGGTCAGCGGTTCACTGCGCTGAACGGCGGACCACTGTTCAAGTTCAACGAAGCGGTTTCGTTTCAAGTCGACTGCGCCACGCAGGCGGAGGTCGACCACTACTGGGACAAGCTGTCCGCCGGCGGCGATCCGCAAGCGCAACAGTGCGGCTGGCTGAAGGACCGCTACGGCGTCTCGTGGCAGATCGTGCCGACGGTGCTGCGCAAACTGCTCGGCGGCGATCCGGCCCGATCCGAGCGGGTCATGCAGGCGCTGCTACGGATGAGCAAGCTCGATATCGCGCAACTCGAGCGCGCGTACGCGGGATAGCGGTTCGCGCGGGGCGGAACCGAGGACCGCGCGTTCAGTCCACTCGCGCGCCGCCGGTACCGAGCCCCCCGCGCCGGCGGCGCTGTCTCGATCGTCGGACGGCCGAGCCGGGAATCGACCTATGATCGGCGTCCGTACTGGGTACCGGGAGATCGCGATGCGCGCACGTTTCGCCCTGGCTTCGATCGGGTTGTTCGCCGCTGCCGCAGCCTTCGCGCACCACGGCTGGAGCGGCTACGACGCGGAAAAGCCGCTGACGCTCACCGGCACGATCCAGGCCGCTGGCTACGAGCATCCGCACGGCTTCATCCGGCTGAAGACGCGCGACAAGACCTGGCTCGCGGTGCTGGCGCCGCCGTATCGCATGGAGAGCCGGGGGCTGCCGCGCGAGTGGCTGAAACCGGGTGTCGACGTCACCGTCGCGGGCTACCCGCATCGCACCGATGCGCAGGAAATGCGCGCCGAACGCATCACGATCAACGGCAAGACGATCGAACTGCGCTGATGCACGCGCCCGCCGGCCCGGCGCTGCTCGCCTGGTTGGAGTCCACGGCGTTCGCGGCCGCGATGCGGCAGTGGCTATGGCTGTACCCGATCGTCGAAATCGCGCACATCACCGGCATCGCGCTGCTGGTGGGTTCGGTCGCGATGTTCGATCTGCGCGTGCTGGGGTGCTCGCGCACGCTGCCCGTGCGCGCGCTCGCGCGCCATCTGCTGCCGTGGGCCTGGACCGGGTTTGCGATCGTCGCCGCGACGGGCGCGCTGATGTTCACCGCGCATGCGACCGAGTTCTGGTCCAACCCCGCATTCGCAGTCAAATTGGCGTTGATCGGGCTCGCCGGCACCAACGCGCTGTGGTTTCACTTCGGCGTCTATGGCGGCGCACTGCGCTGGGATACCGACACCGCGGCACCGGTGCCGGCCAGGGCGGCGGCGGTGTTGTCGCTCGGGCTGTGGATCGGCGTGATCGTTTGCGGCCGGCTGCTTGCATATCTGTGAGCGGGCGTGTCGAATCAGGCACATCCCGTTCGACACTCGAGACCAACCCGGAGGAGGCGAAGATGGCGCGCGCAGTCAGGAAGGCGGTCAAGGCGAAGACGAAGCGGATCGCGTTGTTCGTCGCCACCCGCAAAGGCGCGTGGCTGTTTCATGGCGATGCCGCGCGCAGGAGCTGGCGCGCCGACGGCCCGCACTTCCTCGGCCACATCGTCAATCACGTGGTGCTCGATCCGCGCGACGGCCGCACGCTGCTGGCGGCGGCCAAGACGGGGCACCTCGGCCCGACGGTGTTCCGCTCGACCGACTTCGGCCGCACGTGGAAGGAAGCCGCGCAGCCGCCCGCGTTCGCGAAGAAGGCGGACGGCGGCGGCCGCAGCGTCGATCACACGTTCTGGCTCACGCCTTCGATCGCGGCCGAGCCGAACGTCTGGTACGCCGGCACCTCGCCGCAGGGGCTGTTTCGCTCCGACGACGGCGGCGTCACCTGGAAGCCGTTTTCCCACATCAACGACGATCCGCAGTACCTGGAATGGTTCGGCACCGTGCAGGACGGCACGCCCGACGGGCCGAAGCTGCATTCGATCATCGTCGATCCGCGCGATCCGAAGCACATGTACTTCGGCATGTCCGGCGGCGGCGTGCACGAGACGACCGACGGCGGCAGGACTTTTCGTCCGCTGCTCGACGGACTCGAAGTCGTCGAAGGGTTCGATGCCAAGACGCCGACGTTTCACGATCCGCATTGCGTCCGCATCTGCCCGAGCAATCCGGATCGGCTGTATCAGCAGAACCACTGCGGCATCTATCGGCTCGACCGGCCATCGAACACGTGGCAGCGCATCGGCCGCAAGATGCCGAAGAAGGTCGGCGACATCGGCTTTCCGATGGTCGTTCATCCGCGCGACGACGACACCGCCTGGGTGTTTCCGATGGACGGCCAGACCGTGTGGCCGCGCACGAGCCCTGACGGCAAACCGGCGGCTTACGTCACGCGCAATGGCGGCAAGACCTGGCAACGCCTGGACAAGGGGCTGCCCGCCGAGCAGGCCTGGTGGACCGTGAAGCGGCAGGCGATGTGCGCGGACGGCGGCGCTCCGGTCGGGCTGTACTTCGGCACGACCAGCGGCGAACTGTGGGCGAGCCGCGACGAGGGCGCGACGTGGAAGAACATCGCGCGCCATCTGCCGGAGATCTACGCGGTCGAAGCGGCCACGCTCGAATGAGGGTGCTGATCCCCAGCCCCTTGCGCGACTACACGCGCTCGGCGTGGGTCGAAGCGCAAGGTGCGACGCTCGGCGAAGTGCTGGCGGACCTCGATCGCCGGTACCCGGGCATCCGCTTCCGCATGGTCGACGAGCAGGACCGGACGCGCCGCCACATGCGCTTCTTCGTCCGGGGCGAACCGATCTTCGAGTTGTCGACGCCGCTCGCCCCGGACGATGAACTGCTGATCGTGCAGGCGCTGAGCGGCGGCTGACTTCCGCAATCGCGTGACCCGTGTCGAAATCGCCAGGCGCGGTCCGACCATGAAGAGTCCGAGCTTCGGATCCACAACCTGCGAAGGAGACACGAGATGCGTGTGATGGTGATCGTCAAGGCAACGAAGGACTCGGAAGCCGGCGTGATGCCGAGCGAGGAGATGTTCGCGGCGATGGGCAGGTTCAACGAGGAGCTGGTGCAGGCCGGCGTCATGCTCGCCGGCGAGGGTCTGCACCCGAGCGCGAAGGGCAAGCGCGTACGCTTCACCGGTGCGCAGCGCACCGTCACCGACGGGCCGTTCGCCGAAACGAAGGAGCTCGTCGCCGGCTTCTGGCTGTGGCAGGTGAAGTCGATGGACGAGGCGGTCGAATGGGTCAAGCGCTGCCCGAACCCGATGCCCGGCGAGTCCGAGATCGAGATCCGCCCCGTGCTCGAAGCGGAGGACTTCGGCGAGCAATTCACGCCGGAGCTGCGCGCGCAGGAGCAACGCCTGCGCGAGCAGGTCGAGCGCGGCAGCCGGACTGGCAAATAGCCCAGGCGCGGCCACCGAGGAGGTCATGCGATGAGAGTCGAACCGTATCTGTTCTTCGGCGGCAACTGCGAGCAGGCGCTCGAGTTCTACCGCCAGGCGCTCGGCGCGGAACTCGAGATGCTGATGCGCTACAAGGAAGCGCCCGAGGCGCCGCCGCCCGGCATGGTGCCGCCCGGCTGGGACGACAAGGTGATGCACGCGAGCCTGCGTATCGGCGAGACGCGCGTGATGGCGTCCGACGACTGCACGCTGCAGGCGAAGCTCGGCGGCTTTTCGCTGTCGATCGCGGTCGCCGACGTCGCGCAGGGCGAGCGGCTGTTTACGCGGCTCGCCGACGGCGGCAACGTGACGATGCCGTTCGGCAAGACCTTCTGGTCGCCCGGCTTCGGCATGGTTACCGATCGTTTCGGCGTCGGCTGGATGGTCAATTCAGAAGCCTGAAGCGATGCGGTCGTCGCCTTTTTCGTGAAGGGAGACCGCGGCGAGATTTCGCAGCGCCGCCGTGCGTACGATCGAGGCGTCCCCTGCCCCCGGTTCTTGAAGGGGGCTCGTTCACTGCCGCCGTCGATCGCGCGCGGCCTCAGCGGCGGCGCTTGCCGCCGTTGGCCTGCGCCGCGACCTGGTCGCGCAGCCAGTCGGTGAAGACCTTCACCTCCGCGCGGCGCGCGGCCGCCGGCGGGACGATCAGCCAGTAGGCGCGCGTTGCCTGCGTCGCGTAGCGCCTGCCCTTCAACGGCAGTGCGAGCCGGCCGTCGGCGAGGAACGGATCGACCAGCGGAAAGCGGCCGAGCGCCACGCCCTGGCCCGCGACCGCGGCCTGGATCACCTGGTCGTAATGGCTGAACGCGAGCCCGCGGTTTTCGCGCGGGCGCGCGAGCTTCATCGCCTCGCACCACACCTTCCACGACAGCCACGGCACGCTGAGCGCGGGATCGTCGAGCTCGAGCAGCGGCAGCCGCAACAGGTCCTCGGGCGTACGCACCGCGCGGCCCTTCAGCAGCGCTGGGCTCGCCACCGGCGCGACGTGTTCGCCGAACAGCCGCGCGGCGCCCGCACCCGCTGCCGCTTCGGGGCAGTAGCGGATCGCGAGGTCGAGCGCGTTGCGTTCGAGGTCGCGCATCGTGTTGTCGGCCACGACATGCACCGAGATGTCCGCATGCCTCGCCTGGAACTCCGCGAGCCGCGGAACCAGCCACAGCGAGGCGAAGGTCACCGTCGTCGTCACGCGCACGACCGGCGCAGGGTTGGCGCGTACCGCGGCGGTGGCTTCGCGCAACTGATTCAGCGCCTTGGTCACCTCGCGCGCGTACAGCTCGCCCGCTTCGGTCAGCGCGAGCGCACGCGTGCGCCGCTCAAAGAGCTTCACACCGAGCTGCTCTTCGAGCTGTTGCACCTGGCGGCTCACCGCCGACTGCGTGACGAAGAGTTCGGCGGCCGCCGCGGTGAACGACAGCAGCCGCGCCGCCGCCTCGAACCCGCGCAGCAGGTCGAGCGACGCGGGCAGATCGCGCTGTCGACTCATGCCCGCCGCGCATGCGCCGCATTTCGAAATGTCGTTTGTCTCGCCACGGCGGCCGCGCGACAGTGCGCCATGCCCATCTCCCACGCAGAGGACGACACGATGAACCCGAACGCCGAAGATCTCGCCAGCACGTTCATCAGGATCGATGCTAACCCGCTGCGACTGCAACTGCCGGTCGGCTCGGCGGTCTTCGTGATCCGCGGCGAAGTGTGGCTCACGCAGGACGGCTGCACGGAGGACTTCATCCTCGGCGCCGGCCGGCGCTTCGACGTGAGAAGCGACGACCTGATCCTGGTCAGCGCGACCAAGGGCGACGCGCAGCTCTACGTCGCGCGCCCGGTGATCGCGGCCGCCGCACGGCCCGCGATTCCCGACTATCTGCGCGGTGCGCGCGGCGCCCTCCGGTCTCACGCGACATCGCCCGCAAGCGATGTCGCACGGCACCGCGCGCGGTCGCTGCTCGAACGGGTCCGTGACTTGCTCGCGCGACAAACGCGCGCGGCGGCGACTTGACGGCGTGTTCGTGCAGATCCGCACGCATCCACAACCCGATCACGCACCGGCGCGCCGACGAGCGTACGTCTCGTTCGGAGATCCAGGCTTTCCTGGCCGCCGCACGCCGGCCGCCTCTGCGCGTTCGCTGCGGAGCGTGGCAAGCCACGCGTAGGGGCTGATCGGATCGAAGTAGAACTCGACGGTCGTTCTCATCGGCACGGTTTCGCTACCACGGCAGCTCGTAGGCGACGGTGCGTTCGCGCGCGCGTGCCAACACCTCGGCGGGCAGCGGGCAGGACTTGCGGGTCGTCGTGTCGATGTGCACGCCGGTCAGCATCGTGATCGCGGCGACCTGCTGCGTCTCTGCGTTGCGCATCTCGTGCACGAAGCGGATCACCTTGTCGCGCACTTCGAGCGCGCCGGTGCGCACGGCAACCGTGTCGCCGGCGTGCAGCTCGCGCCGGTAGGCGATGCGCTGGTCGACCGCGACCATGCCGCGGCCGTTGCCGCGTAGATACGAAGGCGTGGCGCCGAGCAGCGCAAAGAAGTTCCACGTCGCTTCGTCGAACTTGCCTACGTACCACATGACGTTCATGTGGTTCATGTGGTCGCAGTGCCAGGGATAGACGGTGCCGCGGTAGGTTTCGACGAGGTCGGACATTGTCTATTCAGACATTGGCTGCAGGGCGGTATGCGTGCGCGAGCGGGGTCCGTCGTGGCTCGCGAAGGCCGATCGCCCTCACCCCGGCCCGCTGCTGCCGGGGCGGGCGCGGGCGTTGAGCTACATATTCCGCCGATACTGCCCGCCGACCTCGAACAGAGCGTTCGTGATCTGGCCCAGCGAGCAGCAGCGCACGGCGTCCATCAGGACCGCGAACACGTTCTGGTTGTTGATCACCGCCTGCTTCAGCCGCTCGAGCATGGCCGGCGCCTCGTGCTTGTGCCGCTCGTGGAAGTCGCGCAGCCGCGCGAGCTGGCTCTGCTTTTCTTCCTCGGTCGAGCGCGCCAGTTCCAGCTTCTCGGCGATCGGATCGCCGTGCGGGTTGCGGAACGTGTTTACGCCGACGATCGGGTACTCGCCGGTGTGCTTCAGATGCTCGTAGTGCAGCGATTCTTCCTGGATCTTGCCGCGCTGGTAGCCGAGCTCCATCGCGCCCAGCACACCGCCGCGCTCGCTGATCGACTCGAACTCCTTGAGCACCGCTTCTTCGACGAGATCGGTGAGCTCCTCGATGACGAAGCTGCCCTGGTTGGGGTTCTCGTTCTTCGCCAGGCCCCACTCGCGATTGATGATGAGCTGGATCGCCATCGCGCGCCGCACGCTTTCCTCGGTCGGCGTGGTGATCGCCTCGTCGTAGGCGTTGGTGTGCAGGCTGTTGGCGTTGTCGTAGGTGGCGATCAGCGCCTGCAGGGTCGTGCGTATGTCGTTGAACTGGATCTCCTGCGCGTGCAGCGAGCGGCCGCTGGTCTGGCAGTGGTACTTGAGCTTCTGCGAGCGCTCGTTCGCGCCGTACTTGTCGCGCATCGCCACGGCCCAGATGCGGCGCGCGACGCGGCCCATCACCGTGTACTCGGGGTCCATGCCGTTGCTGAAGAAGAACGACAGGTTCGGTGCGAAGTCGTCGACGTGCATGCCGCGCGCTAGATACGCCTCGACGTAGGTGAAGCCGTTGGCGAGCGTGAACGCGAGCTGGCTGATCGGGTTCGCACCAGCCTCGGCGATGTGGTAGCCGGAGATCGACACCGAGTAGAAGTTGCGCACGTTGTGGTGGACGAAGTATTCCTGGATATCGCCCATCACCTTCAGCGAGAACTCGGTCGAGAAGATGCAGGTGTTCTGGCCCTGGTCCTCCTTGAGGATGTCGGCCTGCACCGTTCCGCGTACGTTCTCGAGCACCCACGCGCGGATCTTCTCGGCTTCGTCCTCGGTCGGCTCGCGCTTGTTGTCGGTGCGGAACTTGTCGAGCTGCTGATCGATCGCCGTGTTGAAGAACATCGCCAGGATCGTCGGCGCCGGGCCGTTGATCGTCATGCTGACGCTCGTGTTCGGCGCGGTGAGGTCGAAGCCCGAATACAGCACCTTCATGTCGTCGAGCGTGGCGATGCTGACGCCCGAGTTGCCGACCTTGCCGTAGATGTCGGGGCGCAGATCGGGGTCGTGGCCGTACAGCGTCACGCTGTCGAACGCGGTCGACAGCCGCTTCGCGGGCATGCCTTCCGACAGCAGCTTGAAGCGGCGGTTGGTGCGGAACGGATCACCTTCGCCGGCGAACATGCGGGTCGGGTCCTCGTTCTCGCGCTTGAACGCGAACACGCCGGCGGTGTACGGGAACGACCCGGGGACGTTCTCCAGCAGCAGCCACTTGAGCAGCTCGCCGTGATCCTCGAACTTCGGCAGAACGACCTTGCGGATCTTGTTGCCGGCGAGCGTCGTGTGCGTGAGCTTGGTGCGGACCTCCCTGTCGCGGATCTTCACCACGTACTCGTCGCCCGCGTACGCCTGCTGCATCTGCGGCCACATGGCGAGCAGCTTGTGCGAGCGCGCGTCGAGCCTGGCGTCGCGGTCGGCGATCAGGGGATCGAGGGCGGCGGCGATCGCCGAAGCGGTATCGCCGGTGGTCGCGTTCGAAATCCCCCCGGCGACTGCGTCGCCGGCCCCCTTTTCTGAAGATGGGATCTCAGCGAGCATCCGCTTCGTCTCGACGAGCTGTTGCCGCTCGCGCGCGATGCGCGCCTGCTCGAGCGCGCGGCGCTTGTAGTTGCGCACCGTCTCGGCGACCTCGGCGAGGTAGCGGATGCGCTGCGGCGGGACGATCGGCGTCTGGTGCGTCGAGTGGCGCGTGAATGCGAGCGGCAGCCGCGACTTGCCGACCGCGAGGCCCAGGTCCTTCAGCTTGGGCAGCAACGCGTGATACAGCGCGGTGACGCCGTCGTCGTTGAAGCGCGCGGCGATCGTGCCGAACACGGGCATCTCGTCCGGCTTCTGTCCGAACACGCCGCGGTTGCGCTGGACCTGCTTGCTCACGTCGCGCAGCGCGTCGAGCGCGCCCTTGCGGTCGAACTTGTTGATCGCGACGAAGTCGGCGAAGTCGAGCATGTCGATCTTCTCGAGCTGGCTCGCGGCGCCGTACTCCGGCGTCATCACGTACAGCGTCGCGTCGACGTGCGGAACGATTGCGGCGTCACCCTGCCCGATACCGGACGTCTCGACGATCACCAGATCGAAGCCCGCGGCCTTGCACGCGGCGATCGCATCGGGCAGCGCCTGGCTGATCTCGGTTCCCGCTTCGCGCGTGGCCAGCGAGCGCATGTAAACGCGCGGGCCTTTGCTCCACGGGCCGATCGCGTTCATGCGGATGCGGTCGCCGAGCAGCGCGCCGCCGCTCTTGCGGCGCGACGGGTCGATCGAGATGACCGCGATCTGCAGCGCGTCGTCCTGATCGAGCCGAAAGCGGCGCACCAGTTCGTCGGTCAGCGAACTCTTGCCGGCGCCGCCGGTGCCGGTGATGCCGAGCGCGGGCGCCTTCGCGGTATCGGCCGCCTTATGCAGTGCCTCGCGCGTGCGCGAGTCGACCTGGCCGTTTTCCAGCGCGGTGATCAGCTGCGCGAGCGCGCGCCAGCGCTTGACCACGTCCCGGTCGCGCAGTGCGTCGAGCGACTTCGGTGCGTGCGGGGAGAGGTCGACGTCGCACGCGGCGACCATCAGCCCGATCATCCCTTGCAGCCCCATCCGCTGGCCGTCCTCGGGCGAGAAGATGCGCGCGACACCGTATTCGTGCAGCTCTTTGATTTCCGACGGCACGATCACGCCGCCGCCGCCGCCGTAGACCTTGATGTGCGCGCCGCCGCGCTCGCGCAGCAGGTCGATCATGTACTTGAAGAACTCGACGTGCCCGCCCTGGTAGCTGCTCACCGCGATGCCCTGCACGTCCTCCTGCAGCGCCGCGGTGACGATCTCCTCCACCGAACGGTTGTGCCCGAGGTGGACCACCTCGCAGCCCATGCTCTGCAGGATGCGCCGCATGATGTTGATCGACGCGTCGTGGCCGTCGAACAGGCTCGCCGCGGTGACGAAGCGCACCTTGTGCGTCGGGCGATAGCTGGCGAGCTTCTTGATCTCGGACAGGTCGGTCATGGGCAAGGCTCCGGCATCTGCGGCGTGCGGCAAGGAGGAGCGCACAGAGTCGGGCGATTGTGGCACCCGGTCGCTGCGGCGGACAGGCGCAGTACGAGCAGACGCTGGCGGCGACTCTAGTTACCGTTGACGTTAACGTCAAGAACAACCTCCGCTCCGCTGGCGGCAGCCGCGTCGTCGGCGCGGCCGGCGCCGCAGCGAACTGCCGGGCATGCCGGCGGGACCGGCTGACCCGCGTCAGCCGCTGACTGAATCGCTGTTTGCGTTGCGCCAGAGCAAGTGTGGAGCCGGATTCGAATGGTTCGCCTAATTGCATGAATCCAATGTCTTTTCCAGTCTGGAACTGCTCCCACCCGCGCTAATGTGCAGTGCAGCAAACAACCTCGAAACGAGGTGCGAAAGGGAGCACGATGCGAGTACTGACGCCGATCTACGAGGGCGATGGACTCTTCCACGAAGCGCCGCGATCCGTCGAGGCGACGGCCGCGCGCTTGAGCCCGCCTGACGCCGCCGCGCGCGCGGTCGCGGCCCGCCGCGCCGAAGCGATGCGTCGCTTCTTCCCGAAGCTGTTCGGCTGGTTCGCGGACCAGTTCGACAGCGCCCGCATGCGCGAGGTCGAGCACTATCTGTCGCAAGCGACCGATCTGTGCGATCTCGAGGAGCGGATCCGCCGGCTCGAACGCAAGTCCGGTTCGTCGATCTTCTCGAATTAGAACCTGCCCGAAGTCCGCGGCGCGCCGGCGCGGCCAGTGCGCCGGCGGCCGCGAGGTCGCCGCGCGAGCGCGCGACTCGGCTGCGCGGCACCGCTCGGCCGTTCGCCGTTTCCGCCGGCGTGTACGGGCGTACTTCCCGGTCCGTCCGCCCGCATCGGCTCCCGCATTCGCGTGCGACGGCGTCGCTCGCGCGCCTTCACACTCCACGCGCTTCGGCCAGCGCTTGGCGGGCGCTCGGTTGCATTTGCAACACGGCACCATGCGCTCGACATGCTTTTGCAACAGAGCGAGTTCACAAACGCGCCTTTGCCCGGTCGACCCTGGCGCGGCAAGCCGTGTCGAATCCCGCCTCGCGCGATCGACCAGCCACGATGAAAACGATGACGACAACGACGCTCCACCCCTGTGCACGCGGTGCGACGGCGGGCTTCACGAAGTCCGCAAAGGCTGCGCTCCTTGCCTCGGTTCTCGTCTGGCTGCTCGCCGGCTGCAGCGGCGGCGAGCAGCACGGCGGCTTCGGCGGATTCCCGCCTGCGCCGGTGACGCTGCTGCAGGTCAAGCCGACAACGGTGCCGGTGCGTTTCGAGTACGTCGGCCAGACGGCGGGCTCGAAGGAGGCCGAAGTGCGCGCGCGCGTGCAGGGCATCCTCGAACGCCGCACGTATCGGGAGGGCGGCGCGGTGAAGGCGGGGCAGACCCTGTTCGTCATCGACCCGAAACCGTATGCCGCACAGGTCGAGCAGGCCGAAGCCGCGCTCGCGCAAGCCGAAGCGCAGCTCGCGCAGGCCAAGCGTCAGGTCGAGCGGCTCAAGCCGCTGGTCGGCGACAAGGCCGTCAGCCAGCGCGAGTACGACGACGCGGTGTCGGCGGCGGAAACGGCGGCCGCCGGCGCAAAGCTCGCGCAGGCGCGGCTGACCGAAGCGCGGCTGAACCTCTCGTACACGACGGTCACCGCGCCGGTCAGCGGATTCGCGAGCCGCGCGCAGAAGTCCGAAGGCAGCCTCGTGTCCCCCGGCGCGGACAGCCTGCTGACGACGGTGTCGCAGATCGATCCGCTGCACGTGAACTTCAGCGTGTCGGAAAACGAGAAGCTGCGCTTCGACAAGCTGGTCGCCGAGGGCAGGCTGGTGCTGCCCGATCCCAAGAAGGCCGGACTCGAAGTGACGCTGCGGCTCGCCGACGGCACGGTGTTCCCGCGCAAGGGCAAGCTGTCGTTCATCGACGCGCGCGTCAATCCGGCGACCGGGTCGTTCGACGCGCGCGCGGAGATCGCGAATGCCGACGGCGCGCTGCATCCGGGGCAGTTCGTTCGCGTGCAGTTAAGCGGCGCTGAGCGGCCGAATGCGATCGTCGTCCCGCAGCGCGCCGTGATGGACGGACCGCAAGGCAAGTTCGTCTACGTCGCTGCCAAGTCGCCCGACGGCAAGGACATCGCTGTGCCGCGGCCGGTCACCGTCGGCGACTGGGTCGAGATCGACGGCGCCAATCAGTGGATCGTCGAGTCGGGGCTGCAGCCCGGCGATCGGATCGTCATCGAAGGCATGGCGAAGATCTTCCCGATCCCGAACGGCGCACCGATCGTCGTCGGTCCGCCGCCCGGCGCCGATGCGGCCAACGGCGGACCCGCGAAAGGCGAGGTGAAGAAGAAGTAAGCCAAGATTCCCTCTGCCCGCGCGTTGGGGAGAGGGAGCGCCCTCCATCGATTCCGACGCCCGACTCCGATCCCATGTTCTCCCGCTTCTTCATCGACCGCCCGATCTTTGCCGCGGTGCTGTCGATCTTCATCGTGCTCGCGGGGCTGGCGGCGATGCGCAGCCTGCCGATCGCGCAGTACCCGGAGATCGCACCGCCGGTGGTCACGGTGCAGGCGATCTATCCGGGCGCCTCGGCCGACGTGATCGAAAAGACGGTCGCCGCGCCGCTGGAAAACGCGATCAACGGCGTCGAGGGCATGCTGTACATGAGCTCGAACTCGTCGTCGAACGGCGTCGTGCAGATCCAGGTGACCTTCGAGATCGGCGCCGACGTCGACCAGGCGGCGCTGAACGTGAACAACCGCGTCAAGCAGGCCGAGTCGCGGCTGCCGCAGGAAGTGAGGCGGCAGGGCGTCACGGTCGAGAAGGGCTCGTCGAGCTTCCTGCAGGTCATCGCCTTTTACTCGCCCGACAACCGCTACGGCGACCTGTACACGTCGAACTACGTGACGCTGAACGTGCTCGACGAACTGAAGCGCATCCCCGGCACGACCAACGTGCAGATCTTCGGCGCGAAGGATTACGCGATGCGGATCTGGGTGCGACCGGACCGCCTTGCGCAACTGCGGCTCACGACCGGCGACGTCGCGCGCGCGATCAACGAACAGAACGCGCAATTCGCCGCCGGCAAGGTCGGGCAGGCGCCGTACGGCGGGCAGCAGGACCTCGTCTACACGGTCACGACGCAGGGACGGCTGGCCGACCCGAAGGAGTTCGAAGAGATCATCGTTCGCTCGAGTCCCGGCGGTGCCGCGATCCGGCTCAAGGACGTCGCGCGCGTCGAGCTGGGCAGCAAGGACTACGAGTTCAACGGCACGTACAACGGCAGGAGCGCGACGCTGGTCGGCGTCTTCCTGCAGCCGGGGGCGAACGCGCTTGAGGTGGCGGGCGAGGTCAAGCGGACGGTCGCGCGACTGGCGGAGCGCTTCCCGCAGGGGCTGTCGTACGCGATCGCGTACGACACGACACGCTTCGTCGAGGTGTCGATCCGCGAGGTCGTCAAGACGCTCGGCGAGGCGATGCTGCTGGTGATCGCGGTCGTGTTCCTGTTCCTGCAGAACTGGCGCGCGACGCTGATCCCGATCGTCGCGGTGCCGGTGTCGCTGATCGGCACCTTCGCCGGGCTGTACCTGCTCGGCTACTCGATCAACACGCTGACGCTGTTCGGCATGGTGCTCGCGATCGGCATCGTCGTCGACGACGCGATCGTCGTGCTGGAGAACGTCGAACGCATCATGCACGAGGAGAAGCTGGGTGCGCGCGAGGCGGCGATCGAGGCGATGCGCGAGGTGAGCGGACCGGTCGTCGCGATCGTTCTGGTGCTGGTGTCGGTGTTCGTGCCGATCGCCTTCCTCGGCGGGCTCACGGGCGAGCTGTACCGCCAGTTCGCGATCACGATCTCGATCTCGGTGGTGATCTCGGGGATCGTCGCGCTGACGCTGACGCCGGCGCTGTGCGTGATGATCCTGAGAAACGAGCACAAGGCGCCGTGGCCGCTCTTCCGCTGGTTCAACCGCTGGTTCGGCCGCGTGACCGGCCGCTACGTCTCGGGCGTGACCTGGATGATCCGGCGCGGCGCGCGCGGGGTCGCGCTGTTCGCCGGCATGGTCCTGGTGACCGCGGGGCTGTGGCGCGCGACACCCGGATCGCTCGTTCCCGACGAGGATCAGGGTTTCTACATCGCCGCGGTGATCCTGCCCGACGGTGCCTCGCTGCAGCGGACCGACAGGGTCACGCGCGAAGTCACCGAGATCCTGCAGAAGAACCCCGTCAATCAGGACGTCGTCGCCTTCACCGGCTTCGACTTCCTCGGCGGCAGCTTCCGCAACAACGCGGCGACCATCTTCGTCACCCAGAAACACTGGGACGAGCGCGACGTGACGACGCCGCAACTGGTCGGCGAGTTCTTCATGCAGACGGGCCACATCAAGGAAGCGCTGGTGCTCGCGTTCGCGCCGCCGCCGATCTTCGGCATCGGAACCGCCGGCGGCTACGAGCTGTATCTGCAGAACCGCGGCGACGGCGGACCGGCGAAGACGCAGGAAGTGCTGCAGCAGTTCCTCGGCCGGCTGAATTCCGACCCGATGCTGGGCGGCGCGCAGACGCTGTGGCGCGCGAACGTGCCGCAGCTTCGCGTCGACGTCGACCGCGAGAAGGCCAAGTCGCTCGGCGTGCCGGTCGACGAGGTGTTCAACACGCTCGCGTCGACGCTCGGCTACTACTACGTCAACGACTTCAATCGCTACGGCCGCACGTGGCAGGTGCTGATGAGCGCGGAGCCGCAATACCGCAGCCGGCCCGACGACATCGGCGCGGTGTGGGTGCGCTCCGAACGCGGCGAGATGGTGCCGCTGCGCTCGCTCGCGAACGTCCGCTACTCGTCGGGGCCGGACTCGCTCGACCGCTTCAACAACCTGCCCGCGGTCAAGATCTTCGGTCAGGGCGCGCCGGGCGTGAGCACCGGGCAGGCGATCGCGCGCGTCGAGGCGATCGCGGCGGCAACGCTGCCCGCGGACTTCAGCTTCGACTGGGGCGGCGCGTCGTTCCAGGAGAAGAAGTCCGGCGGCGCCGGCGGCCTGGCGCTCGCGATGGCCGCGATCATGGTGTTCCTGATCCTCGCCGCGCTGTACGAGCGCTGGTCGCTGCCGCTGTCGGTTCTGCTCGCGCTGCCGTTCGGCACGTTCGGCGCGCTCGCCGCCGTGTGGGTCGGCGGGTATCTGAACATGTTCCTCGGCCGCGCGCCGCTCGCCAACGACGTGTACTTCCAGATCGGGCTGGTCACGCTGCTGGGACTCGCGGCCAAGAACGCGATCCTGATCGTCGAGTTCGCGGTGCTGAAGGTACGCGAGGGCTATTCGGCCGCGGCCGCGGCGATCGAAGCGGCGCGGCTACGCTTCCGGCCGATCCTGATGACTTCGCTCGCGTTCATCCTCGGCGTGCTGCCGCTGGTGATCTCCACGGGCGCCGGCGCCGGCGCGCGGCATTCGGTCGGCACCGGCGTGATGGGCGGCATGATGGCGGCGACCTTCCTCGCGATCTTCTTCATCCCGCTGTTCTTCAAGATCCTGACCGACCGCAGCCTGCGCGAGCGCCGTTCGGCCTCCGAGCTGTACGCGGAGGTCGCCGAAGGCGAACGCCGCAGCGCCGAGATGCACGCGACCGCGATCGCGGTGATGGAGGGCAAACGATGAAGCCGGCCCGCACGCTCGCCGCGCTGGCGGTCGCGTCGCTGCTGGCCGCCTGCGCGACGACCGAGACGGCGAAACCCGCGCTCGACCTGCCGGAGGCGACCGGACAGGCGCCGATCGGGCTCGACCGTTGGTGGGCGCTTTTCAACGATGCGCAGCTCACCGCGCTGATCGACGAGGCGCTCGCCAACAACCTCGACCTGCGCGCGGCCGCGGCGCGAATCGACGAAGCGCGCGCCAATCTGCGGCTCGCGCGCTCGGCGCTCTTTCCTTCGCTCGACGTCGCCGCCAGCTCGAACCGCAGCAAGCGCAGCGAAGCGACCGCGCTGCGGCAGGGCCCGCCGTTCACGTCGACGACGCACACCCTCGGCCTCACGGCCGCGTACGAAGTCGACCTGTGGGGCCGGCTGCGTTCGGGGCGGAACGCCGCCGACGCGAACGTGCTCGCGGCGAGCTACGACGCGCAGACCGTTCGCATCGCGCTCGCCGCGCAGGTTGCGACGACCTACTTCTCGCTGCGCGCGTTCGACGCCGAGCTCGCGCTGACGCGCGCCACGCTCGCGACCCGCGACGAGAATGTCCGCCTGCAGCAGCGCCGGCGCGAGGCGGGGGTGGCGAGCGACTTCGAGCTCGCGCAGGCCGAAGCGGAACGCGCGGCGGTCGCCGCGGTGGTGCCGCCGCTCGAGCGCGCGGTCGCGCAGACCGAAGCCGCGCTTGCGGTGCTCGCCGGACGCGGCGCGCGCGCCGTCTTCGCACCGCAGGTCGCACGTGGCGTCGACTTGGAGAAGTTCGACCCCGGCCCGGACGTGCCGCCCGGACTACCGTCGGACCTGCTCGAGCGGCGCCCCGACGTGCGCCGTGCCGAAGCCGCACTCGTCGCGGCCGACGCGCGCATCGCCGAGGCGCGCGCGCAGTACTTCCCGTCGCTCGCGCTGACGGCATCGCTCGGCGGCGAAAGCGCCGAACTGTCCGACCTGCTGACGAGCCCTGCGCGCGTCTGGTCGATCGCGGCGGGGCTCGTGCAGCCGATCGTCGGCGCCAAACGCATCGGCGCGCAGGTCGATGCGGCGACCGCGCGGCGCGAGCAGGCGGCGCTCGGCTACCAGCAGGCGGTGCAGGCGGCGTTGCGCGACGTGCACGACGCGCTGGTCGCGCACCGCGGCGCGCGCGCGGCGCTCGCCGCGCAGGACGAGCGCCGCGCCAGGCTCAGCGAGGCGCTGCGGCTGGCCGAGCTGCGCTATCGCGGCGGCTACTCGAGCTACCTCGAAGTGCTCGACGCGCAGCGCGGGCTGCTCGCCGCCGAGCGCGAGCGCATCGCCGCGCTGCGCGACCGCCAGGCCGCACTCGTCGATCTGTACAAGGCGTTGGGCGGCGGCTGGTCTGCCAACGCCTTCGCGACGCGTTTGCGGTAACCGAGCGAGTGCGGGCACGCGCCTTGCTGGTCGCAGGCAGGGACGGACCGCGGTGCGCAGCCGCGGCCCGTTTTCGCCATCGCGAACGACGGTCAACGGAGGCTCGCTTTGCACGACGATCTGCCGCCCCGGCTGCGCGTGCTGCTGGTCGACGACGGCGCCGGGCGCGCCAATGCGCTGCGCAGCGCGCTCGCGCGCCTGGACTGCGACGTCGTCGGCGTGCTCGATTCGCCGCTGCTGATCCACGACTGCGTGCAGCGGCTGCGGCCCGACGTGGTGATCGTCGACAGCGACTCGCCGTCGCGCGACACGCTGGAGAATCTGTCGGCGCTGTCGGCGCGCATGCCGCGCCCGGTCGTCGTCTTCACGGACGACCCGAACCGCGCGGTGATGCAGCGTGCGCTCGCCGCGGGCGTCAGCGCGTACGTCGTCGCCGGCATGCAGCCGCAGCGGCTCGCCGCGGTGCTGAACGTCGCGATCGCGCGCTTCGAACAGGAAGCCGCGCTGAAGACCGAACTGGCGCACGCGAAGGAGCAGCTCGCCGCGCGCAAGCGCATCGAACAGGCCAAGGGCATCCTGATGGCGAGCCGCGGGCTCGACGAAAACGCCGCGTACGCGCAGCTTCGCCGCCTCGCGATGGATCGCAAGGTCAAGCTCGTCGAGATCGCCGACCGGATCATCGAAGCGAAGTCGCTGCTGTCCTGAAGGCACGCACGCACGCGCGACGCGTGCTGGTGCATCCGCCCCGCCGCGCGCCTTCCGCTGGTGCACGGCCGCACCGCTGGCGCGCCGCTCGGTCGAGCCGTGCGACCGGCGCACTTCCTCATCAAATCAACGCGTTGAGCGAGCCGGATGCCGCTGGCACGGCAACTGCTTTGTACGTTGCGCCGGCCACGACGGTGTGGCCGCAATAACGGACAACGGCGTCCGCTGTCGGCGCGCGATGGGCGCGACGACAGCGCGATGCCGTTTTTTTTTGTGTCGACCAGCCGTATCGGAGAGCCGCATGGCGGAGCGAAAGGACACGGGACCGATGAGCGCACCGCGCCGCAGATTCATCAAGACGTCGGCGGCCGCCGCGGCTGCACTCGGCAGCGCGCAGGCGGTGCAGCCCATGGCGTACGCGGCGGGGTCCGACGCACCCGAGAAGAAGGAGGTGCGGATCGGCTTCATCCCGCTGACCGACTGCGCGTCGGTGGTGATGGCGGCGGTCAACCAGTTCGATGCCAAGTACGGCATCCGGATCGTGCCGACCAAGGAAGCGTCGTGGGCCGCCGTGCGCGACAAGCTGGTCAACGGCGAGCTGGACGCGGCGCACGTGCTCTATGGCCTCGTCTACGGCGTGCACGTGGGCATCGGCGGGCCGAAGAAGGACATGGCGGTGCTGATGACGATCAACAACAACGGCCAGGCGATCACGCTGTCGAAGAAGCTCGCCGAGCAGGGCGCCGTCGACGGCGCGAGCCTGAAGAAGCTGATGGACCGAGACAAGCGCGAGTTCACGTTCGCGCAGACCTTTCCGACCGGCACGCATGCGATGTGGCTGTACTACTGGCTCGCAGCCAACGGCATCAACCCGTTCACGGACGCGAAGGTCATCACGGTGCCACCGCCGCAGATGGTCGCCAACATGCGCGTCGGCAACATGGACGGCTATTGCGTCGGCGAACCGTGGAACCACCGCGCGATCGCCGACGGCATCGGCATCACCGCGGTCACCTCGCAGGACATCTGGAAGGATCATCCGGAAAAGGTGCTCGGCACCACCGCCGAGTTCGTGCAGAAGAACCCGAACACCTGCCGCGCGATGATCGCCGCGGTGCTGGAGGCGAGCCGCTGGATCGACGCCAGCCTGTCGAACCGGCTGAAGATGGCGGAGACGATCGCCGACAAGGCCTATGTCAACACGTCGGTCGACGTGATCAACCAACGCATCCTCGGCCGCTACCAGAACGGGCTGGGCAAGACCTGGGACGACCCAAACCACATGAAGTTCTTCAATGACGGCTACGTCAACTTCCCGTACCTGTCGGACGGCATGTGGTTCCTGACCCAGCACCGGCGCTGGGGACTGCTGAAAAGCGACGTCGATTATCTGGCGATGGCGCGAGCGGTCAACCGCATCGACCTCTACAAAGACGCCGCGGCAGCGGCCAGGGTTGCGGTGCCGAAGGACGTGCTGCGCACGTCCAAGCTGATCGACGGCGTCGTCTGGGACGGCAAGAACCCGGCGCAGTACGCGGCCGGGTTCAAGGTCCGCGCGCTCGCCTAAGGGGCCGTATGCATGCGCTGATTTCGGATTCCCGCGCCGGAGGTGCCGACGTGCAGACGCGCGCGGCGAGCGCATCGGGCGGTCCGGCGAACGCCGCCGTCGTCGCCGCGCCGGCAGCCGGTCGCCTGACGCCGGCCGAGCGCGCGCAGGAGGCGCAGCGGCGCGCGCTGCGTGCGTCGCTGGCGAGGATCGTCGCCCCGCTGCTCGGCCTGCTGCTGCTGGCGCTGCTGTGGCACGCGGTGGCGCGGGTCGGCGGCCAGCTGCCGACACCGGCGATGACTTGGGACGCGGCCGTGCAGGTGTTTTCCGATCCCTTTTATCGCAAGGGGCCGAACGACCAGGGCATCGGCTGGAACGTGCTGTCGTCGCTCGCCCGCGTCGGCGTCGGTTTCGGGCTGGCGGCGGCCGTCGGCATCCCGCTCGGCTTCGTGCTCGGGCGCTTCGCTTTCGCCGGCCGCATGGCCGCGCCGGTCGTCGCGCTGCTGCGGCCGGTGTCCCCGCTCGCTTGGCTGCCGATCGGTCTGCTGGTGTTCAAGGCCGCGCATCCGGCGGCGATCTGGACCATTTTCATCTGCTCGCTGTGGCCGATGATCATCAACACCGCCGTCGGCGTGCGCCAGGTCCCGCAGGAGTACCTGAACGTCGCGCGCGTGCTGAACCTCGGCGAATGGAAGGTCTTCGCCCGCATCCTGCTGCCGGCCGCGCTGCCTTTCGTGCTGACCGGCGTGCGACTGTCGATCGGTGTGGCCTGGCTCGTGATCGTCGCCGCCGAGATGCTCACCGGCGGCGTCGGCATCGGCTTCTGGGTGTGGGACGAGTGGAACAACCTGAACGTGCGGCACATCATCATCGCGATCTTCGTGATCGGCGTCGTCGGCCTCGTCCTCGACGGCGCACTGCTGCTGCTGGCGCGCCGCTTCGAGTACGTGCGCTAGGAGGTCCGCGTGTACGCCGATGGCCGTTTCCTGCACATCGAAGGCGCGGGCAAGTCGTTCGCCACTCGCGCCGGCGAGTTCGTCGCCCTGCGCGACATCCATCTGGACATCGCGCGCGGAGAGTTCGTCGCCGTCATCGGGCACTCCGGCTGCGGCAAATCCACGCTGCTGAACCTCGTGGCGGGGCTGCTGCAGCCCGACGCCGGCCTCGTCATCCTGGCCGGGCGCGAGGTGCGCGCGCCGGGACCGGACCGCGGTGTCGTGTTTCAGGGCCATTCGCTGCTGCCGTGGCTGACCTGCTTCGACAACGTCTACCTGGCGGTCGAGCGCGTCTTCGGCGATCGCGAGCCCAAGGCGCGGCTCGCCGAGCGCACGCATGCGGCGCTCGCACTGGTCGGTCTGGCGCACGCCGCGCACAAGCGACCGGGTGAGATCTCCGGCGGCATGAAGCAGCGTGTGGGCATCGCCCGCGCGCTCGCGATCGAACCGAAGATGCTGCTGCTCGACGAGCCGTTCGGCGCGCTCGACGCGCTGACGAGAGCGCGGCTGCAGGACGAGCTGATGCGCATCGTCGCCGCCACCGGCTCGACCGTGCTGATGGTCACGCACGACGTGGACGAAGCCGTGCTGCTGGCGGACCGCATCGTGATGATGACCAACGGTCCGGCGGCGACGATCGGCGAGATCCTGCCGGTGCCGCTGCCGCGGCCGCGCGACCGCCTCGAAATGGCGCAGCACCCGATCTACCTGCGCTGTCGCGAACGCGTACTGGAGTTTCTCTACCGCAAACAGACGCACGTGGAGGCGACCGTATGAGCAAGCCCAGGCTCGTGGTCGTCGGCAACGGGATGGCGGGCATCCGCACGGTCGAGGAGCTGCTCAAGCTCGCGCCGGACCTGTACGAGATCACCGTCTTCGGCGCCGAACCGCATCCGAACTACAACCGCATCCTGCTGTCGCCGGTGCTGGCCGGCGAGCAGACGATCGACGACATCGTCACCCATCCGTACGACTGGTACGAGCGCAACGGCATCCGCCTCGTCGCCGGCAGGGCGGTCACGAAGATCGACCGCGCGCGGCGCGTCGTCGTCGTCGCCGACGACGGCGCCGACGCGCCGTACGACCGGCTGCTGCTCGCGACCGGGTCCAATCCGGTGATCCTGCCGATCCCGGGCGCGCGGCTGCCGGGCGTCATCACCTACCGCGACCTCGCCGACACGCAGGCGATGATCGAAGCGGCGCAGCGCTACCGGCGCGCGGCGGTGATCGGCGGCGGGCTGCTCGGACTGGAGGCGGCGAACGGGCTGCGCGCGCGCGGCATGGACGTGACCGTCGTGCACGTGATGCCGCACCTGATGGAGCGGCAACTCGACGAGACCGCCGGCAGGCTGCTGCAGCAGTCGTTGCAGTCGCGCGGTCTGCGCTTCCTGCTGCAGAAGACGACGACCGAGCTGGTCGCCGGCGAAAGCGGCCGCGTGTGCGCGCTGAGGTTCTCCGACGGCTCGACGCTGGACGCGGACCTGGTCGTAATGGCGGTCGGCATCCGTCCGAACACCGCGCTCGCACAAGCCGCCGGCCTGCACTGCAACCGCGGCATCGTCGTCGACGACACGATGCAGACCTTCGATCCGCGCGTCTACGCCGTGGGCGAATGCGTCAGTCACCGCGGCGTCGCTTACGGGCTGGTCGCGCCGCTGTTCGAACAGGCCAAGGTGGCGGCGAACCACTTGGCCCGGTTCGGCATCGGTCGCTACGCCGGTTCGATCACCGGCACCAAACTGAAGGTCACCGGCATCGACGTCTTTTCGGCCGGAAACTTTCTCGGCGGCGAGGGATGCGAGGAGATCGTGCTGTCGGACCCCAACGCCGGCGTGTACAAGAAGCTGGTCGTGCGCGACGACAGGCTCGTCGGCGCCTGCCTGTACGGCGACACCGTCGACGCCTCCTGGTACTTCAGGCTGCTGCGCGAGGGACGTTCGATCGCCGACATCCGCGATCACCTGATGTTCGGCGAACCGAATCTCGGCGACACCGGACACATGGGCCGGAGCAAGGCGCTGGTGCTGCAGGACGCCGACGAGGTGTGCGGCTGCAACGGCGTCACCAAGGGGGCGATCGTGCGCGCGATCCGCGCGCAGAAGCTGTGCACGCTGGATGAAGTGCGCAAGTGCACGAAGGCGAGTTCGTCCTGCGGCTCCTGCACCGGACTGGTGGAACAGATCCTGATCGCCACCGCCGGCGCCGACTATTCGGCTCAGCCTGCGATGAAGCCGATCTGCGGCTGCAGCGACTGCACGCACGCCGAGGTGCGGCAGGCGATCCGCGAGCTGGAGCTGCTGTCGCTCGCGCAGGTGTTCGAGCGGCTCAATTGGCGCACGCCGAACGGCTGCGCCACCTGCCGGCCGGCGATCAACTACTACCTGATCTGCACCTGGCCCAAACGCGCGGCCGACGATCCGCAGTCGCGCTTCATCAACGAGCGCGCGCACGCCAACATCCAGAAGGACGGCACGTTCTCGGTCGTGCCGCGCATGTGGGGCGGCGAGACGAACGCCGCCGAACTGCGCCGCATCGCCGACGTGGTGGACAAGTACCGCATCCCGACCGTGAAGGTCACCGGCGGCCAGCGCATCGACCTGCTCGGCGTCAGGAAGGAAGACCTGCCCGCCGTCTGGAAAGACCTCGGCATGCCGAGCGGGCACGCGTATGCGAAAGCGCTGCGAACGGTCAAGACCTGCGTGGGCTCCGAGTGGTGCCGCTTCGGCACGCAGGACTCGACCGCGCTGGGCAAGGCGCTCGAGCGCGCGCTGTGGCGCATGTACGCCCCGCACAAGGTCAAGCTCGCGGTGTCCGGCTGCCCGCGCAACTGCGCCGAAGCCGGCATCAAGGACGTCGGCGTGATCGGTGTCGAGTCCGGCTGGGAGATCTACGTGGCCGGCAACGGCGGCATCAAGACCGAAGTGGCGCAGTTCCTGGTCAAGGTCAAGACCGCCGACGAGGTGCTGGAGTACGCCGGGGCGTTCCTGCAACTGTATCGGGAAGAGGGCTGGTATCTGGAGCGCACGGTGCACTTCGTGCAGCGCGTCGGGCTCGATCACGTGAAGAAAAAGGTCTTGGAGGACGCGGCCAATCGCAAGGCGCTGTACGAGCGGCTGCAGTTCTCGCTCGCCGACGAGCCCGACCCGTGGCACGAACCGGAACGCGCCGGCGTCGATCTGCGCCAGTTCGCGCCGCTCACGCCGCAGCCGGTGACGATGTGAGCGCCGCCATGCGCGAGTGGATCGACATCTGCGCGGTCGAGGACGTGCCGCCGCTCGGCGCGCGCGTGGTGCGGCGCGGCGTGGCGGTCGCCGACGTCGCGATCTTCAGAGCCGGCGACGGCGCGCTGCATGCGCTCGAGGACCGCTGCCCGCACAAGGGCGGCCCGCTGTCGCAGGGCATCGTTGCCGGCGAGCGGGTCACGTGCCCGCTGCATGGCTGGACGATCGAGCTCGCGAGCGGGCACGCGGTGGCGCCGGATCGCGGCGCGACCCGCCGCTATGCGCTGCGTGTCGAAGGCGGTCGCGTGCTGCTGGAGGCGGGCGCGTTGTCCGCGGCGCACGCCGCACCGCGCCCCGCGCCCTGTCCGCTGTCGCGCGCCGCCTGTCCGCGATGAGCCAGGGCGCGCTGCGCGAGACGCGCACCGTCTGCCCGTACTGCGGCGTCGGCTGCGGCGTGATCATCGAAGCGCGCGGCGACGAGATCGTCGGCGTGCGCGGCGATCCGCAGCACCCGGCCAACCTCGGAAGACTGTGCACCAAGGGCGCGACGCTGCACCTGACGGCGCAGCCGCCGCGCGCGCGCCAGGTGCGCGCGCTCGCACCCGAGTTGCGCCGCGCGCGCGACGCGCCGCGCCGCGCGACCGACTGGGACAGCGCGCTCGCGCACGTGGCGGCGAAGATCGCCGACTGCGTCGAGCGCCACGGCCCCGATGCGATCGGCATCTACATCTCAGGCCAGCTGCTGACCGAGGACTACTACGTCTTCAACAAGTTCGCCAAGGGCTTGCTCGGCACCAACAACGTCGACAGCAACTCGCGGCTGTGCATGTCAAGCGCGGTGGCCGGCTACAAGCGGACGCTCGGCGCCGACAGCGTGCCGACCTGCTACGAGGACATCGAGCATGCCGACCTCTTCTTCTTCGCCGGCTCCAACGCCGCCTACGCGCACCCGGTGTTGTACCGGCGTGTCGACGAGGCGCGCCGCCGCAACCCGGCGGCAAGGACGATCGTCGTCGATCCGCGCCGCACCGACACCGCCGCGGGCGCGGATCTGCACCTGCAGATCCTGCCGGGCACCGATGTGGCGCTGTTCCACGGCCTGCTGCATCTGCTGCTGTGGGACGAGCGCAGCGACCGCGATTTCATCGCCGCCCGCACCGAAGGCTTTGCCGAACTGAAGGCGCTGGTGCGCGACTACGCGCCGGCGACGGTCGCCCAACTGTGCGGCATCCGCGTCGACGACCTGGTCCGCGCCGCGCAATGGTGGGGGAACGCGCGCGCGGTGCTGTCCTTTTACTGCCAGGGATTGAACCAATCCACCGCCGGCACGGCGAAGAACGCCGCGCTCATCAACCTGCATCTGGCCACGGGCCAGATCGGGCGCCCCGGCGCCGGACCGTTCTCGCTCACCGGGCAGCCGAACGCGATGGGCGGGCGCGAAGTCGGCGGCATGGCCAATCTGCTGTCCGCGCATCGCGACCTCGGCGATCCGCAGCACCGCGCCGAAGTGGCGCGTCTGTGGGGGGTCGAAGCGGTGCCGGCCGCGCCCGGCAAGACGGCGGTGGAGATGTTCGAGGCGGCGCGCGCCGGCCGGATCAAGGTGCTGTGGATCGCGTGCACGAACCCCGCGCAGTCGCTGCCGAACCAGCGGCGGGTGCGCGAGGCGCTCGCCGCGGCCGAGCTGGTCGTCGTGCAGGAGGCGTACCGCACGACCGCGACCGCCGCGCTTGCCGACGTGCTGCTGCCGGCGGCTGCCTGGGGCGAGAAGGAGGGCACGGTCACCAACTCGGAGCGGCGCATCGCGCGCGTTCGCCGCGCGGTGCCGCCGCCCGCGCAGGCGCGCGAAGATTGGGCGATTGTGGTGGACGTGGCGCGCCGGGTCGAGGCGCGCCTGCGTCCCGGCAAGCCTTCGCTGTTTCCGTACGAGACCCCGGAGAGCATCTGGCTGGAGCATCGCGAGTCGACCCGCGGCCGCGACCTGGACATCACCGGCCTCTCGTGGGAGATCCTGGAGCGCGACGGCCCGCAGCAGTGGCCCTTTCCCGAGGGCGCACGAAGCGGCCGTGCGCGCCTTTACGAAGACGGCGTGTTCGCCGCCGCGAACGGCAAGGCGCGCTTCATCGCGGTCCCTTACCGGCCGGTGGCCGAGGAGATCGACGCCCGCTTTCCGCTGCGGCTGACCACCGGCCGGCTGCGCGACCAGTGGCACGGGATGAGCCGAACCGGCACGCTCGGGCGCCTGTTCGGCCACGCGCAGGAGCCGTGCATCGAGCTGCACCCGGCGGAACTGGCGCGCCGGCAGCTTGCCGCCGGCGACCTCGTGCACGTTACGTCGCGCCGCGGCTCGCTCGTGCTGCCGGTCGCGGCGAGCGACGCCGTGCGGATGGGTGAAGCGTTCATCGCGATGCACTGGGGACCGGAGTACGTCGCCGGTCGCGGCGACGAACGCGCCACGTTCGGCATCAACGCGCTGACGCTGGAGGCGTTCGACCCCGACAGCAAACAGCCCGAGCTCAAGCACGCGGCGGTACGCGTGCAGAAGGCGGAGCTGCCGTGGCGCTACGTCGTCTTCGGCCGCACGGCGGCGGCGCGGCAGCTTGCGCTGCAGCTCGACGTGCGCGCGCACTACGGCGCCTTCGGCTATGCGAGCTGCGTGCCGTTTGGCCAGGACGACGATCGCGCCGGCGTGCTGTTTCGCGCCGCGGCCGCGCAACCGGTCGCGCCCCGGACGCTGGCGGCGATCGAGCACGCGTTCGGCCTGGAGCACGGCGCGGCCGTCTTCGCGGACGCGCGCCGCGGCGTCTGCAGCCGCCTGCGCGTGCACGAGGGGCGCATCGTCGCGGCGGCGCTCGCGGGTCCTGCCGAAGCCGTCCGCGCCGAAGCCTGGTTGCGCGAGCTGCTCGGGAAGCCGCCGCCGCTGCCCGCGCACCGCCTGCTGCGGCCGGGCGCGCAGCCGCCTGCGCAAACCGCGCCGCGCGGCCGCATCGTCTGCAACTGCTTCGACGTGGCCGAAGCGGAGATCGCCCGCGTGCTCGCGCAGGCCGACGGCGACGCGCTCGCGCGCCTGCAGTCGGAGCTGAAGTGCGGCACCCGCTGCGGCTCGTGCCTGCCCGAGCTGCGCCGCTTTCTGCCGCCCCGCCCCGACGCGCAAGACGCCGCCGTCAGTCGTCCAACGTGAATCCCACCTTCAGCGTGACCTGCCAGCTCGACACCGCGCCGCCGTCGATGTTGCCGCGCACTTCGGTGACCTGGAACCAGCGCAGGTTGTGCACCGTCTTCGACGCCTTGGCGATCGCCTTCTTCACCGCGTCGTCGCTGCTCGTCTTCGACGAGCCGGTCAGTTCGAGCGTCTTGTACACGTGCTCGGTCATGTTGCATCCTCCGTGTCGTTGAACGGCGCCGGCGCCGGCGGCGCCGCAGTCGCAAGTGTGCGCCCGCGCGGGCCGAGCCGCATCCGCGTCAGTCCTGCACCCACGGCAGCCCGTGGTAGCGCCAACCGTTGATGTGGCCGCGCTGCCGGCGATCGTCGATCTCGCCCTCGAAACCTTCGAGCACGTTGTAGACGCGCTTGATGCCCTTTGCATGCACCGCGTTGGCGGCGGCGTGCGAGCGCACGCCGCTGCGGCAGAGCAGCAGCAGCGGTCGCGCTGCCACAAGGTACGGCCGCAGCCCTTCGAAGAAGCGCGCGAGCGCGCCGCGTTCGGTCCCGTGCCACGGCACGTTGACGGCGCCGGGCACGCGCCCGACGAACTTGTACTCCTCGGCGGTGCGAACGTCGATCAGCACCGCGGCACGCGCCTGCACGAGCGCCCACGCTTCGCGCGGCGTCACCGCGCCGTCGTAGTCGAGGTCGAGTTCGGCGCGCCGGACCGTCGCCGTGTCGAAGATCACCGTCGGCGCGTCGGCCGCCGTTTCGGGCGCGCCGGGCTGCAGGCCTTCTGCGTCGACGCGCCGGACGGACGGACTGGATCGGATCGGTACGTTCTTCAATTCGTTCTCCATGAGTCGAGGCGGGCGCAACGGGGCTCCAATTATTCGGGCGACGCTGCGCGCGCCGACGATCGACTCGTCATACGCATAGACGCATCGGTTCTGCCGCCCCGCGCGCGAGCGCGATGACCGATGACATTACGCGCCGGCATGCCGACATTGCGCATCGATCCGAAAACGGCCTTGCGCGCTGCATACGCTGCGATCTCGTTTGGTTCGGACGGACACGGTGGATCCTCATTTCGTACTCGGCGGCGCGGTGGTGGGCTTCATGGTCGGCGCGACCGGCGTCGGCGGCGGCTCGTTGATGACGCCGCTGCTCGCCCTCGTTTTCAACGTTCCGGCGCAGGTCGCGGTCGGCACCGATCTCCTGTTCGCGGCGATCACGAAGGCGGGCGGCGCCGCCGCCCACGCGCGCCGCGGCAACGTGCAGTGGGCGATCACCGGCTGGCTGGTCGCGGGATCGGTGCCGGCGTCGGTGGCAACGCTCGCCGCGGTGCAGCTTCTCAAACCCGATGCAGGGTTGTTCGGCGAGATCGTCAAGCGCGCGCTCGGGCTCGCGCTCTTTCTCACCGCCGGCGCGCTGCTCTTCAAGGCGCAGATCCAGGCGCTCGGCCGGCGTTTCGCCGTGCGCGACGAACGCGTGGTGGCGCTCGCTGCGGCGGCCGGCGCCGGTTATCTGTCGGTGACCGAAGAGCGCGTCGCGCGAGCCCTGCCGACCGCGATCACCGGCGCGGCGATCGGCGTGCTGGTCACGCTGACTTCGGTGGGCGCCGGCGCGATCGGCGTGGTGGCGCTTTTCTTCCTCTATCCGCTGCTGCCGGCGCGCCAGATCGTGGGCACCGACATTGCGCACGCGGTGCCGCTGACCCTGGTGGCCGGATTGGGACACGCGGCCATCGGCACCGTGGACTGGACGCTGCTCGGCACGCTGCTCGTCGGCTCGCTGCCGGCGATCTACGTCGGCGCGGCGCTCGCGCATCGGCTGTCCGAGCGGACGCTGCGGCTGACGCTGGCGACGATGCTGGTGGGCATCGGCTCCAAGCTGCTGATCGGTTGAGGACTGCGCCATGTACCGCTACGACGCCATCGACGACACGATCGTCCGCGAACGCGCAGCGCAGTACCGCGACCAGCTGCGCCGCTACCTGGCGGGGCAACTGTCGGAGGACGAGTTCCGCCCGCTGCGGCTGCAAAACGGCCTGTACATCCAGCGCCACGCGCCGATGCTCAGGATCGCGATCCCGTACGGCGTGCTGTCGGCCGAGCAGATGCGCAAGCTCGCCTCGATCGCGCGCCGCTACGACCGCGGCGTCGGGCACTTCAGCACGCGCCAGAATCTGCAGCTCAACTGGATTCGGCTGGAGGACACGGCCGACATCCTCGACGAGCTGGCGACGGTGCAGATGCACGCGATCCAGACCTCCGGCAATTGCGTGCGCAACATCACCAGCGACGAATTCGCCGGCATCGCGCCCGACGAGGTGATCGATCCGCGGCCGCTGGCGGAGATCCTGCGCCAGTGGAGCACGCTGCATCCCGAGTTCGCCTACCTGCCGCGCAAGTTCAAGATCGCCATTTCCGGTGCGCGCGAAGATCGCGCCGCGACCGCCTTTCACGACATCGGTCTGTATGCGGTGCGCGCGGCCGACGGCGCGCGCGGCTTGCGCGTGCTGGTGGGCGGCGGCATGGGCCGCACGCCGATGATCGGTTCGGTGATCCGCGACTTCCTGCCGTGGCAGGAGTATCTGAACTACTGCGCGGCCATCTTGCGCGTCTACAACCGCTATGGGCGCCGCGACAACCTCTACAAGGCGCGCATCAAGATCCTGGTCAAGGCACTCGGCGTACAGGAGTTCGCGCGCCAAGTGGAAGAGGAGTTCGCGCATCTGGCCGGCGGGCCGAACACGGTCACGGACGAAGAGTTCGAGCGCGTCGCCGCGCATTTCGCGCCGCCGCCGCACGAAGCCGGCGCGAGCGACGCGATCGATACGCGCAACGACCGCGCGTTCGCGCGCTGGGTCGAGCGCAACGTGCGCCCGCATCGGGTGCCCGGCTACCGCGCGGTCGTGCTGTCGCTGAAGCGCCCGGGACTGGCTCCCGGCGACGCCACGTCCGAACAGATGGAGCGGGTCGCCGACTGGTCGGAGCGCTACGGTTTCGGAGAGGTCCGCGTCACCCACGAACAGAACCTCGTGCTGCCGGACGTGCGTACCGACCGCTTGTACGCGCTGTGGCAGGAGGCGCAAGCGGCGGGGCTGGCGACCCCGAACGTCGGGCTGCTCACGGACATGATCAGCTGCCCGGGCGGCGACTTCTGCGGGCTGGCCAACGCCAAATCGATCCCGATCGCCAAGGCGATCGAAGCGCGCTTCGACGATCTCGATTACGTGCATGACTTGGGCGAGCTGAACCTCAACATTTCCGGCTGCATGAATTCCTGCGGCCATCACCACGTCGGCCACATCGGCATCCTCGGTGTGGACAAGGACGGCGCCGAGTTCTACCAGGTGTCGGTCGGCGGCGCCGACGGTTCCGCCGCCGGCGGCGGGCGCGCCGCGATCGGCAAGATCATCGGCCCGTCGTTCGCCGCCGCCGAGGTGCCGGACGTGATCGAGCGGCTGGTCGAGGTGTACGTGCGCGAGCGGCTCGAAGGCGAACGCTTCATCGACACGGTCGCGCGCATCGGCGTGGAACCGTTCAAGCGGCACGTATATGCCGAACGCGCCGAGCTGACGGAGGCGGCGTGAGGATTCTTCTCGCCGACGGCACGTTCGCCGATTCCGACTGGCGCGTCGTGCGCGACGAGCGCGCGCCCGCGCAACCCAATGACGCGCTGCCGCTCGCGCGTTACCGCGCGCTCGCTGCGCGCGACGGCTTTGGCGTATGGCTCGCGCCGACCGACGAGCCGGCGGACGTCGCCGAGTTCCTGCCGCAGTTGCCGCTGGTGGCGATCGACTTTCCAACGTTCAAGGACGGCCGCGGTTATTCGATCGCCGCCACGCTGCGCACGCGACTGCGCTATGCGGGCGAGCTGCGCGCGATCGGCGACGTGCTGATCGACCAGCTCTTTTACCTGAAGCGCGTCGGCTTCTCCTCGTTCGCGCTGCGCGCCGACCAGGATCCGCAGGCGGCGCGCGCCGCGCTGTTCGCATTCACCCAAACCTACGCTGGCGCGGTCGACGAACCGTTGCCGCACTTTCGTCGCCGCTTACTCACAGGAGTCGCCTGATGGACAAGATCGCATCCGCCCTCGCCCTGCTGCAGCAGGCCACGCAACTGCAACCCGTCGCGTTCTCCACCAGCTTCGGCGCGGAAGACATGGTCGTGCTCGACCTGATCCGCGCCCACGCGCTGCCGATCGAGATCTTCACGCTCGACACCGGGCGGCTGCCGGAGGAAACCTACCGGCTGATGCAGCGCGTCGAGGAGCGGTACGGCCACTGCTTCAAGACCTATTCCCCGGAGGCTTCCGCGGTGCAGGCGCTGGTCGAGCGCAACGGCGTCAACGGCTTCTATGCATCGGTGGACAAGCGCAAGGCGTGCTGCGCGGTCAGAAAGCTGGAACCGCTGGCACGCGCGCTCGCCGGCAGGCGCGCGTGGGTGACGGGGCTGCGCGCGCAGCAGTCGGTAACCCGCAGCGATCTGACGCCGCGCGAATGGGACGCCCAGTGGCGTGTTGAGAAATTCAACCCGCTCGCCGACTGGACCGACGCCGACGTCTGGGACTACATCCGCAGCCGCGACGTGCCTTACAACGAGTTGCACGACCGCTTGTATCCCAGCATCGGCTGCGCGCCGTGCACGCGCGCTGTCGCACCCGGCGAGGACATCCGCGCCGGCCGCTGGTGGTGGGAGCATCCCGAGAGCAAGGAATGCGGTCTGCATGCCAGGAAGCCGCGAGCGATCCCGGTCAAGGAGATCGCATGAGCCTCGTCGTCCGACGCACGCTGACGCATCTCGAGTGGCTCGAAGCGGAGGCGATCCACATCCTGCGCGAGGTCGCCGGGCAGGCGGCCAACCCGGTGCTGCTGTTCTCCGGCGGCAAGGATTCGATCGTGCTGCTGCATCTGGCGACCAAGGCGTTTCGCCCGGCGCGCTTTCCGTTCCCGCTGCTGCACATCGACACCGACCACAACTTCCCTGAGGTGGTCGAATTCCGCGACCGCCGCGCCGCCGAACTCGGCGAGCGGCTGATCGTGCGCAGCGTCGCCGACTCCATCTATGCCGGCCGCGTGGCGCTGCGTTCGCCCGACGAATCCCGCAACAAGCACCAGAGCGTGACGCTGCTCGACGCGATCGCCGAGTTCGGCTTCGACGCCGCGATCGGCGGCGCGCGCCGCGACGAAGAGAAAGCGCGCGCCAAGGAGCGGGTGTTCTCCTTCCGCGACGAATGGGGCCAGTGGGACCCGAAGAACCAGCGGCCGGAGCTGTGGAACCTCTACAACGCGCGTGTGGCCCGCGGCGAGCACGTGCGCGTGTTTCCGATCTCCAACTGGACCGAGCTGGACGTGTGGCAGTACATCGCGCGCGAACGGTTGGCGGTGCCGAGCATCTACTTCGCGCACAGGCGGCCGATCGTGCGCCGCAACGGCGCGCTGGTGCCGGTCACGGCACTGACGCCGGCGCGGCCCGGCGAGACGGTGGAGGAGATATCGGTGCGCTTTCGCACGGTGGGCGACATCACCTGCACCTGCCCGGTGGCCTCCACCGCCGTTACCTACGAGGAGATCGTCGCGGAGACGGTGAGCGCCACGCTGACCGAACGCGGCGCCACGCGCATGGACGATCAGACCTCCGAAGCGTCGATGGAACAACGCAAGCGCGAGGGGTATTTCTGATGAAACGCGATGACATCCCCGAACTGCAGGTCGAAGACCGCGGCGTGCTGCGCTTTCTGACCTGCGGCAGCGTGGACGACGGCAAGAGCACGCTGATCGGGCGCCTGCTGTACGACACCAAGGCGTTGCTGGCCGATACGCTGGCCGCGCTCGAGAAGACGTCCGCCAGGCGCGGCCTGCCGGCGATCGACCTGTCGCTCGCGACCGACGGCCTGGTCGCCGAGCGCGAGCAGGGCATCACGATCGACGTCGCGTACCGCTACTTCGCCACCGCGCGGCGCAAGTTCATCATCGCCGATGCCCCCGGCCACGAGCAGTACACGCGCAACATGGTCACGGCCGCGTCCACTGCCGACGCGGCAGTGCTGCTGGTCGATGCGCGCAAAGGCATCCTGTCGCAGACCAAACGGCACGCGACGATCGCGGCGCTGCTCGGCATCCGCCAGTTGATCGTGGCGGTGAACAAGATTGATCTGGTGGACTTCTCGCAGCAGAAGTTCGATTCGATCCGCGTCGACTTCGCCGCCTGGCTGGCGCAACACGCCGCGCCGGCCGCGGACGTGCGCTACCTGCCGCTTTCGGCCTTGGCGGGCGACAACGTCGTCGAGCCGAGCGAACGCACGCCGTGGTACGGCGGCCCGACGCTCGTGCAACTGCTGGAGGCCACGCCCGCCGGGCAGCTGGACACCGAGGCGCCCCTGCGGCTGCCGGTGCAATGGGTGTGCCGACCTTCCGGCTCCGAGTTCCGCGGCTACGCCGGGCGCATCGAATCCGGGTCGCTCGCGGTCGGCGACGCGGTCGTCGTGCTGCCGAGCGGCCAACGCTCGCGCGTGGCGCGCATCGCGCTCGGCGAGACCGAGCTGCAGAGCGCCGTTGCCGGTCAGTCGGTGATGGTGTCGCTCGCCGACGAACGCGACGTCTCGCGCGGCGACATGCTGGTGCGCGCGGACGAACCTCAACCGGCGCCGCGGTGCCAGTTCACCGCGACCGTGTGCTGGCTGACGGCGACACCGCTCGCGCCCGCGCGCAGCTACGTGCTGGCGCACACGACGCGCAGCGTGAAAGCGCGCGTAACGGGTGTGGACGCGCGGCTCGACATCCACACGCTCGCCTGGCGCGCGGACGGCGATGCGGTCGCGCTGAACGACATCGTGCGCGTGCGGTTCAGAACGCAGCAGCCGCTCGCGGCGGACAGCTATCGCGCCAACCGCAACACCGGCAGCTTCATCCTGATCGACGAGGCGACCAACGACACGGTCGCCGCAGGGCTGATCGACTGAACGAATGGACGGCCATCTCGCAACGCCGGTCGCTGCGGCCAGGAAAAAGATCCCCGGCGAGCTGCCGGCGGAGAAGTACACGCGACAGAAGATCACCTGGATCAAGCGCTGGACCGACCATCTGTTCTCGTTTCGCATCACGCGCGACCGCGGCTTCCGCTTCAAGCCGGGGCAGTTCGCGCGTCTGGGTGTGTATCGCGACGACGGCCACAAGGGGTCGCGCTACGTGTGGCGCGCGTATTCGATCGTCTCCGCCGACTACGACGAGTTTCTCGAGTTCTATTCGATCGTCGTTCCCGACGGCGACTTCACGACCAGGCTCGCCGCGCTGCGAGAGGGCGACGAGCTGCTGATCGAGAAACAGGCGTACGGCTTTCTGACGCTCGACCGCTTCGAAGGCGGGCGCGATCTGTGGCTGCTTTCGTCCGGCACCGGCATCGCGCCGTTCATCTCGATCCTGTACGACCTCGACGCGTGGCACAGCTACCAGCGGCTGATTCTCGTGCACTCGGTACGGCATGCCAACGAACTGGCGTATCGCGATACGGTGGCGGCGTTTCGCACGCACGAGGTGTTCGGCGAGCAGTTGGCCGCCGATCCCGGCAGGCTCGTGTACGTGCCGATCGTCACGCGCGAGCGCGTCGACGGGCTGCTCGACGCGCGCATCCCGGCGCTGCTCGCCAGCGGGGCGCTGGAGGCGCGCGCCGGCGTCAAGCTCGATCCCGAGCGCAGCCGCGTCATGATCTGCGGCAATCCCGAGATGGTCGACGACATCCGCCATCACCTGCAGCGCGCGGGCTACCGCGTCTCCCGCCGCGGCGAGCCGGCGCAGATGGCGGTGGAGAACTACTGGTGAGCGCCGCGGGCGAACCGCAGGCTCACTTCGGCTGCGACTGCAGCTGAGCCAGCTCGGACTGCAGGCGCAGCGACTCGCCTTCGAGCTGCTGCTGCCGCAGCCGCAGCCGCTCGATCGCGGCCTGCAGGTCGCGCAGCTCGCGCTCGACGCGCGCGCGCTCGTGCGCGTTGCGCGCCAGCTCCGAACGCACGCGCGCGATCTGCGCTTGAACTGCCGCCGGCTCCGGCGCGCCCGGCGCGCGCTGCGCGCCGGCCGCCGCCGGCAAAGCCAGCGCGAGCAGCACGGCGGCGCGAACGCTCATCGCGACCGCCTCACTGCGCGCGCTGCCAGACGAGCTGTGCGAGCGCGACGTCCTCCAGTCCGACGCCGACCGACTTGTAAACGACGATGTCGTTCGCCTTGCGTTCGTACTTGGCGCCGTGAACGAGCAGCTTGCCCAGCTCGACGACACGCGCCGGGTCGATCACGCCGGCTGCGGCGCGCGCGAACTCGCCCGCCTCGGCCTGCGCCGCCGGCAGCCATTCGACGACGATCAGATCGGCGCGCGCGAGCAACGCGTCATCGAGCTCGCGCGCCTGCGGCTTGCTCGAACCGATCGCGGCGACGAACGCGCCGCGGCGCACGAGCGCGCCGTCGAACAGCGGCTCGACCGCGCGTGTGCAGGTGGCGATGACGTCGGCCTCGCGCGCGGCGGTCGCGGCGTCGACCGCGTTCGCCTGCACGCCGAACTCGGTTGCGATCCAGTGCGCGAGGTCGGGCGCGCCTGCGCGGCCGGCGACCAGCACGCGCTCGAACGGATGCGAAAGCAGGAAGGCTTCGGCGTGCGCGCGCGCCTGCACGCCGGTGCCGAAAATCGCCAGCGTCTGCGCGTCGCGCCGCGCCAGCGCGCGCATCGCCACCGCGCTGGCGGCGGCCGTTCGAAAGCGCGTGATCTCGTTGGCCTCGATCGCGGCGAGCGGCTCGCCGGTCACCGCGGAGAACAGCACGATCACGAAGGAAAAGCGCCCCTGGACGGTCGAATAGACCTTGGCGCCGGCAACGCCGCTCGCCGGCAGCGACGCGCCCATCGTCGAGATCGTCGCCGTCTGCTGATTGTGCTCGGCGCTGGCGCGCACGCGGGGCGCGATCGCGCCGGCGCCGTTGCCGAACTGCTCGAACGCCGCCGTCATCGCGAAGATCGCTTCGCGCATCGTGACGAGCGCGGCGACTTCTTCGTCCGTGATCAGGCGCATCGGCGAACCCTCCGCTGCGCGCAGGATAGCGCGCGTTCGACCGCGCCAAGGCGGCTACGCGGCCGCCGGCGTCGCTGCGCGCCGCATCCGCAGCCCTTGCATCCACCAGACCAGCGCCGCAAGCAGCAGTCCCGGGATATAGAACCAGTGCGCGCTGATGCGGTCGGTCGGCACCTTGACGGCGACGATCTCGAATCCCGGTTCGATGCGTGCTTTGGCCGCCGTGCTGCCGAAGCGCACGTGGGTGACCTGCAGCGTCTCGCCGGCGCCGGATATGGTGACGCCCGCCTCGGCGAGGCGCTTGCGCGCGGCCGCGAGCGGGTTCGGATCGTCGCCGCGCGGACCCATGCGCAGCGCGACGGTCTTGTTGCGCTCCTCGCCCTCGAGTGTCTGCCCGGCGATCACGAACACCAGCCGGTCGCCCTCGTCGAGCCGCGCGGCGACCTCGTACAGCTTCGAGGCCGGCGCATCGGTGTACTCGGGTGCGATGCGGTCGGCGAACCAGTCCGGGCGGAACAGCGCGAAGGTCGCCGCCAGCAGCAGCAGCACCTCCCACCAGCGGCAGCGGATGCGGAACCAGCGCATCGTCGCCGCCGCGAACAGCAGCGACGCCACGGTGGAGGCGAACGCGACCAGCAGCGCCTCGCCCCAGCCGTGCACATCGATCAGCAGCAGCGCCGGATTGAAGATCCAGATGAACGGCAGCACGACGGTGCGCAGCGCGTACACCGATCCCTGGATGCCGACCGCGATCGGGTCTTCCTTCGCGATCGCCGCGCCGGCGAACGTCGCCAGCCCCACCGGCGGCGTGATATCGCCCATGATCCCGTAGTAGAAGACGAACAGGTGCACGGCGACGAGCGGGATGACGATGCCCGACTGCGCGCCGAGCTCGACGATCACCGGCGCCATCAGCGTGGCGACCAGGATGTAGTTGGCGGTGGTCGGCACGCCCAGCCCGAGCACGAGGCAGACGAACGCGGTGAACAGCAGCATCGCGAGCACGTTGCCGTGCGAGACGAACTCGACGAAGTCGGTCATGCGCAGCCCGAGCCCGGTCAGCGTGATGCTGCCCACGATGATGCCGGCGCAGCCGGTGGCCACCGCGATGCCGATCATGTTGCGCGCGCCCTCGTTGCAGCCGTGGACGATGTCGCGCAGCCCGGCCGCGAACTGCGCGCCGGCGTCGCCGCTGCGGCGGAACGCGGCGATCAGCGGCCGTTGGCTCGCCATCATCAGCAGCTGCGCCAGCACGCCGTAAAAGGCCGACAGCCCGGGCGACAACTCCTCGACCATCAGGCACCAGATCAGCACACCGATCGGGATCAGGAAGTGCAGGCCCGCCTTGACCGTCGGCCAGGTCGGCGGCAGCACCGGGTTGCTGACGTCGATCTCGGCGGGCAGGTCGGGCTGCGCGGCCGCGACCCGTACGCTGTAGACGTACAGCAGCGTCAGCAGCACGCCGAGCACGTACGGCGCGGCATCGCCGAAGGCGAGCTTCGCTCCGAACGCGACGTAGTAGATCGCGGCGCAGGCGATCAGCGTGCCGGAGATGCCCAGCCCCCAGGCGACGACGCGATCGCGCATCGTGCGGTCGCGCTCGCGTGCGGCGGGCTGGATGCCGAGCTTCACCGCCTCGAGATGCACGATGTAGAAGAGCGCGATGTAGCTGATCACCGCCGGGATGAACGCGTGCTTGACGATGTCCGAATAGGGGATGCCCACGTACTCGACCATCAGGAATGCCGCCGCGCCCATCACGGGCGGCATGATCTGGCCGTTGACCGACGACGAGGTTTCGATCGCCGCCGCCTTGACGCCGCCATAGCCGGCGCGCTTCATCAGCGGAATCGTGAAGATGCCGCCCGAGACGACGTTGCTGACCGACGAGCCGGAGATCAGGCCGTTCAACGCCGACGACACGACCGCGACCTTGGCCGGTCCGCCGCGCAGGTGGCCGAGCAGCGCGAAGCTCACCTGCATCATGTAGTTGCCGCCGCCAGCGCGGTCGAGCAGCGTGCCGAACAGCACGAACACGAAGATGAAGCTCACCGACACGCCGAGCGCGATGCCGAACACGCCCTCGGTCACCATCCACATGTGCGACACCACGCGCGGGATCGACGCGCCTTTGTGCGCGATCACGTCGGGCAGGTACGGCCCGGCCATCACATAGGCCAGGAAGATCACGGCCAGCATCGCCATCGGCAGACCGACCGCGCGCCGGGTGGCCTCGAGCAGCAGCAGGATGCCGGCGATCCCGACCGCCACGTCGAGCGCCGTCGGATTGCCCGGCCGCAGCGCCAGCTCGCGGTAGAAGACGATCAGGTACAGCGCGGTGAAGGCACCGACGATCGCGAAGACCCAGTCGAGCACCGGCACGCGGTCGCGCGGCGAGCTGCGCAGCGCAGGAAACGCGAGGAAGGCCAGCAGCAGCGCGGTCGCCAGATGGATCGAACGCGCCTCGGTGTCGTTGAACACGCCCCAGCCCAGCGCGAACGGCAACGGCGACGCGTACCACAGCTGGAACGCGACCCACGCCAGACCGATCGCCGTCATCACCGCGCCGATCGCGGTGCGGCCGCCGAGGTCCGCGTCCTTGGCGATTCTCAGCACGTCGGGGCGCTCGCCGAGCTGCAGCTCGGCGGTCGGCCCCAGGTCTTTTCCGATCTTGTCGTGCACGGCGCCCCTCGAAAAGAAGGACGGGCGGCTGTCTGGCCGCCCGTCGACTTCAAAGCCGCTCGATGCTCCGGGCGATGCCCGGCGCCGCGCGGCCCTATTTGACCCAGCCCTTCTCGCGGTAGTAGCGCAACGCGCCGTCGTGCAGCGGGGCCGACAGGCCGTTCTTGATCATGTCCTCGGGCTTGAGGTTGCCGAGCGCGGGGTGCAGCTTCTTGAACTCGTCCAGGTTGTCGAACACCGTCTTGACGACCGTGTAGACGATGTCGGCGGGCACTTTGGCGGAACTCACCACCGTCGCCTGGACGCCGTAGGTCGTCGTCGGCTGCGGGTTGTTCGGGTACATGCCGCCCGGGATCGTCGCCAGCGCGTAGTACGGCTTCTCCTTGACCAGCTTGTCGATCGCCGGGCCGGTCAACGAGACCAGCTTGGCACCGCAGATCGTCGTCGGGTCCTGGATGTTGGCCGACGGATGGCCGACCGCATAGAAAAAGCCGTCGATCTTGCCGTCGCACAGCGCCGGGCCGTGCTCGTCGGGGCGCAGCTCGGAAGCGAGGCCGAAGTCGCTCATCTTCCACCCCATCGCCGCCAGCAGCTCGTTCATCGACGCCAGCGTGCCGGACCCCGGGTTGCCGACGTTGAAGCGCTTGCCTTTGAAGTCCTCGAACTTCGTGATGTTCGCTTCCTTGCGAGCGACCACGGTGAAGGGTTCCGGATGCAGCGCGAACACGGCGCGCAGATCGCCGTAGGCGCCGTCCTTCTGGAACTGGCCGAGCCCCTTGGTCGCGTTGTACTGGACGTCGGACTGCGCCACGCCGAACTCGATCTCGCCCGACTTCAACAGGTTGACGTTGGCCACCGAGCCGCCGGTGGATTCGACCGAGCAGCGCAGCCCGTGCTTGGCACGGTCGCGATTGACCAGGCGGCAGATCGCGCCGCCGGCCGGGTAGTACACGCCGGTCACACCGCCGGTGCCGATGGTGATGAAGCGCTGCTGCGCGGCGGCCGTCTGCGGCAGCGAAGCGGCCGCGACGAAGACCGACGCGAGCGCGGCGCCGGCGAGCGAAAGCTTGAATCGCATGATGTCTCCTCGTTTCGGTTGTTGGAGCGATGCGCGAACTTACCGCCCGCGCCAGCCGCGCGCAAGCGACGGCACCGGTACAGGTGCGAATCAGCCGGCGACGCGCTCGATCGCGACGTCGACCGCCTCGACGAGCCGCTCGATCAGCAGATCGAGTTCCTCGTCGGTGACGATGAACGGCGGAGCGAGCAGCACGTGATCGCCGCGCGCGCCGTCGATCGTCCCGCCCATCGGGTAGCACATCAGCCCCAGCGACATCGCTTCCTGCTTGATCCGCGCGGCGAGCTTGAGCTTCGGATCGAACGGTTCCTTGCTCGCACGGTCGCGTACCAGCTCGATCGCCCAGAACAGCCCGCGACCGCGGATGTCGCCGACGTGTTCGTGCTCGCCGAAAGCATCGACGAGCCGGTCGCGCAGCTTCTCCCCCTGGCGTGCGCAGCGCTCGACGAGCCGGTCGCGCTTGAGCACCTTCTGCACCGCGAGTGCGGCCGCGCACGCGACCGGATGGCCGATGTACGTATGCCCGTGCTGGAAGAAGCCCGAACCCTGCGCGATCGCATCGATCACGCGCCCGCCGACGAGCACCGCGCCGACCGGCTGGTAGCCGCCACCGAGCCCCTTTGCGATCGCCATCAGGTCGGGCGCGACGCCTTCCTGCGCGCACGCGTGCAACGTGCCGGTGCGGCCCATCCCGCACATCACCTCGTCGAGGATCAGCAGGATTCCGTGCCGGTCGCAGATTTGGCGCACGCGCCTGAAGTAGCCCGGCGGCGGCGTGAGACACCCGCTGGTGGCGCCGCCCACAGTCTCGGCGACGAACGCGATGACCCTGTCGCCGCCGACGCGCGCGATCGTCTCTTCCAGCTCGCGCGCGAGCCGTTCGCCGTACTGCTCGGGCGTCTCATCCGCGCGCTGATCCCGGTACGCGTACGTGGGGCTGACGTGCTCGACGTCGATCAACAGCGGCGCGAACTGCCGGCGCCGCCAGACGTTGCCGCCGACCGCCAGCGCACCGAGCGTGTTGCCGTGGTACGAGTTGCGGCGCGCGATGAACTTTGCGCGCTGCGGCTGGCCGATCTCCACGAAGTACTGGCGCGCGAGCTTCAGCGCCGCCTCCATCGCCTCCGAGCCCCCGGACACCAGATACACGTGCGACATGCCGGCCGGCGCATCGGCGATCAGCGCATCGGCAAGCTGCTCGGCGACCTCGGTCGAGAAGAAGCTCGTGTGCGCATACGCGATCCGCTCGATCTGCGCGTGCATCGCCGCCAGCACGTCGGGGTGCCCGTGCCCGAGGCACGACACCGCGGCGCCGCCGGAGGCGTCGAGATAGCGCTTGCCGGCCGCGTCGGTGATGAAGCAGCCCTGCGCGGAGACGGCGAGCGGATAGCCGCCGCGGAGCTGGCGATGCAGGATGTGCGATTCGCGATGCATGCGGGTTTCGAGTCGTCGGCGAACGGTCGTGGACCGATTGTAGGCGGCTGCAACTCCCGAGCCCGTCGAAGTACGAAGGGCTGTACGCCCGTGACCGCCCCTGCGAGGCGCAGCGCGCCGCCGACGAGCGCACGCATGGCGCACGACGCCTGCCGGCGCGCGTCGGACGGTCTGGTCTGGCTCCCCGGCGACCGGCCGCCGGACGCCGATCGGCCGCCTCAAGCCGCCTGCGTGCATGCCGATAGGAACGGAAGGCCGCAGCCCGCGGCGTTCGCGCGTCCGCCGGGCCGCGGGCGTCGGCTCGCGGGCGCGGCGACGCGTCCAAACCTCCGGTCATGCGCCGGGAAGCCCGGAAGGAGCCATGCGCACGCCGCACCGCCAGTTCCCGATCGAGCCGCGCTCGGCGCGCGGGCTGACGCTGGTCGAGATCGCAGTCGCGATCGCGGTGGCGGCGCTGTTCGCCGCGCTCGCGATCCCGGCGTACACGGACTACGTCGAGCGCGCGCGGGTCGCGCGGGCACGCGCCGACATCCAGGACATCGACGCGAAGATCGCGCAATTCGAGCTGACGCACCCCGGCGTGCTGCCCGACGACCTGGCCGAGGTCGGCGCGGCCGGCCTGCGCGATCCCTGGGGCAATCCCTACTACTACCTGAACCTGCGCAATCCGGAGAACCTGAACGCGGCGCGCAAGGATCGCAACCTGCATCCGATCAACACCGACTACGACCTGTACAGCGCCGGGCGCGACGGCATGACGGTCAAGCCGCTGACGGCGCAGCAGAGCCAGGACGACGTGATCCGCGCGCGCAACGGCCGCTTCATCGGCCTGGTGCGGGACTACTACTGATGCGTTCGGCCGGATCGCTGCTGCGCAGCCGGGTCGGCCGGCGCATCTTCGCGCTGTTCTTCGTCGCGGCCTCGGTACCGATCGTCGCGATGGGCGTGATCTCGCTCGGCAAGGTCGAGTCGGTGCTCGGCCAGGAGCGTGACGCGGACCTCGCGCAGGCCGGAAAGGCCTACGGAATGGCGGTCCTCGACCGGCTCGTCTGGCTCGAAGACCTGATCGCACAGTACGGCGACGGGTCGGGCACGCTGACGCCGAAACAGCTCGTCACGCGCATCGGCAGGGAGCTCGCCGGCGTCGAGGTGCGCGACGCCGGCGGCGCGACGGTCCTGCGCGCCGGAACGATGCCCGCCGTGACGCTGACGCCGGAAGCGCTCGTACGCATCGCGGCCGGGCGCGCCGTGCTCGCGCCCACCGACGGCGATCCGCCGCGGATCGTGTACGCCGTCCCCACGCGCAGCGCGTCCGGCGCGCCGGGGCTGCTGCTCGCGAACATCGATCCGGGCTACCTATGGGGCAGCGACGACCTGAATCCGGCGATGACCGAGTTCTGCATCACGACGGAAGCGGGACGGTCGATCCGTTGCGCGCGCCCGGCGCTCGGCGCGGCCGCGGCCGCGCTCATCGCGACGCCGACCGGCGCCGGCGCCCGCTCGGTCGTACGCGTCGACGGCGGCGAAGCGCGGCGCGCGGCCGCCTGGCCGTTGCCGATGCAGGTGCGCTTCGGCACCGCCGACTGGATCGTGACCGCCAGCCAGCCCGAATCGCACGCGATGCGTGCCGTGCAGTCGTTCCGCTCGGCCTTCATCCCGATCGTCGCGCTGTCGCTCGCCATTGTCGTCGTGCTCAGCTTCGAGCAGATCCGGCGCGTGCTCGTTCCGCTGCAGCGGCTGCTCGCCGGCATCCGGGCGGTCGCCGCGCAGGACTTCTCGACCAAGGTCGAAGTGCGCACGCGCGATGAGTTCGGGCAGCTCGCGGGTTCGTTCAACGCGATGGCTGCGACGCTCGGACTGCACTTCCGCACGCTCAAGACGCTGTCCGAGATCGACCGCATGATCCTGACCGACCTGGATCTGCGAAGCGTCGCCGGCAGCGCGCTGCGCTGCGCGCGGCGGATCAGCTCGGCCGATGTCGTGAGCTTCGGTCTGTTCGACGCCGAGTCCCCCGACACGATGCGCGTGTACTTTCTGCACCGCGAAGATCGGGGCGGCCTCCGCAGCGCCGACATCCGCTTCAGCGCGCAGGCGCCGCTCGGCGGCGACGACGCGTCCGACTGGACCCCCGCGCCGCCGCTGCCGCAGGCCTACCGGTCGCGCATCGGCGCGGCGCACGACAGCGCGTACTGGGTCAGGCCGATCGCGCGCGGCGACCGCCTGCGCGGGGTATTCGCGCTCGCGGCGCGGCATCCCAGGCCGCTCGCGCGCGAGCACACGTCGCTGCTGATGAGCATCGTCGACCGGCTTGCGGTCGCCGCGGCGAGCGCCGAACGCGACCGCAAGCTCTATCTGCAGGCGCACCTGGACGTGCTGACCGGGCTGCCGAATCGCCACTACCTGCTCGCGCTGCTCGACCAGGAGCTCGCGCACGCGCGGCGCGACAAGCAACGCGTCGCGTTGCTGTTCCTCGACCTCGACCGCTTCAAGCAGACCAACGACACGCTGGGACACGCCGCCGGCGACGAGCTGCTGCGCCGCGCGGCGGACCGGATCAAGAAGTCGGTGCGCGAGTCCGACACCGTCGCGCGACTGGGCGGCGACGAGTTCACGATCGTGCTGCCGCGGCTCGCCTCCGCGCGCGACGCCGGCGCGATCGCTCGCGACTTGCTCAAGGCGCTCGCCGATCCCTTCGACGTCGAAGGCCAGAAGATCCACGCCGGCGCGAGCATCGGCATCGCGATGTTCCCCGACCACGGCACGAGCTCGAGCGAGCTGCTGAAGAACGCGGACACCGCGATGTACCGCGCCAAGGATCAGGGGCGCGGCGGCTTCGTGTTCTTCGAGGAGAGCATGAACGTCGACGCCAACCGCCGCGCGACGCTCGACCGCGAGCTGCGGCGCGCGCTGGAACGCGGCGAACTGGCGCTGCACTACCAGCCGCAGGTCGATCTGCGCACCGGCCAGGTGTGCTCGGTCGAGGCGCTGGTGCGGTGGCAGCACCCGGAGCGCGGGCTGCTGGCGCCGAGCGACTTCATCCAGTTCGCCGAAGAGAGCGGCCTGATCGATCCGATCGGCACGTGGGTCATCGAGGAGGCCTGCGCGCAGCACGCGCGCTGGCGCCGCGCCGGCGTGGCGGTGCCGCGCGTCGCGGTCAACGTGTCGAACCGCCAGCTCCGCCGCCGGGACTTCCTGCACAGCGTCGACTCGGCGCTGGTCAACTCCGGTACGCCGCCGAACGGGCTCGAGGTCGAGGTCACCGAGTCGCTCTTCCTCGAGGGCGGCGAGCTCGCCGTCGAAGCGCTGCGCCGGCTCGAGCAGGCCGGCGTGCGCGTGGCGATCGACGACTTCGGTACCGGCTATTCGTCGCTCGGTTACCTGAAGTCCCTGCCGGCGTCGATCCTCAAGCTCGACCGTTCCTTCATCGTCGGCGCCGACGTCGATCGCGACGCCGGAGCGATCGTCGCGGCGATCGTGAGCATGGCGCAGACCCTGCGCAAGGAGACCGTCGCCGAGGGCGTCGAGCGCCCCGAGCAGGCCGAGTTCCTGCGCCGGCTCGGCTTCCACCGCATCCAGGGCTACCTGGTGAGCAGGCCGCTGCCGGCCGACGCGCTCGCGGCGTTCGTGCAGCAGCGCGCGCTCGCACCCGCGGGCGCAGCGATCGGGTCAACCGCCGCCGCGCGGCAAGACGACGCGGTCGTACACGGCTGAACCGACGGCAGCGGCCGACACCCCCGGCGCGAAGATCGGCGCCCGCCGCGGCACCTCGCCCAGCGGGGCGACGACTAGCGCCTCCGTTGCCCGTCCCTTGACACCGCGCCGGGGCCTGTCGCGACCCTGGCGCCGCAACCCGTCACGCGCGCGGCACGCCGGACGTCACGGCGCCGCCGTGTTCCTTGGCCGAGCGCTTGTCGCGCACGCGCGGCAGCGTGCCGCGCACCGCTTTGCGTCGACGCCGGACCGGCGCGTCGACGGCGATCGGGTCGCTCGCGGGAAACGTCATCTCCAGCGCGGCGTCGAGGAGCTCGTCGCTCTTACGCATCGTGGTTTTCATCGTGCCTCCCGCCTGTAGGCGTCGCTGAAGACTTCGACCGTGCCGTGCGGCGGACGGTTCGTCGTGCGCTTGCGCAAAGGCGGGACGAGGCAGAGCGCGGCTCATCCGCACCGAAGGCGCCCGTGCGCTCGTTCCCCCCTTCTGCAAAGGGGCCGGAGACGGCTTGGGTTCGGTACCGCTCGCGCGGGCGGCAATCCCCCGGCGCCGCTCACGAAACGGGCGACGATGACGCGAGACGTCCGTTCGGGTCGACGGCCACGCCGTTCGCCCACGATGCAACCCGCGGGTCGTGACCGAAATAGCAGGCGAGATCACGCGGATGATCGACCGCCCAGAGCGCGAGATCCGCGCGCAAGCCGACCGCGAGCCGGCCGGTTTCGCCGTGCAGCCCGAGCGCGCGTGCGGCGTGGCGCGTTGCGCCGGCGAGCGCCTCGTCCGGGCGCAAGCCGAAGAAGACGCACGCCATGTGCAGCATCAGCAGCAACGACGTGCACGGGCTCGTCCCCGGGTTGCAGTCGGTGGCGACCGCCATCGGCACGCCGTGCGAGCGAAAGGCCGCGACCGGCGGCACCTGCGTCTGGCGCAGGCTGTAGAACGCGCCGGGCAGCAGCACCGCGACCGTGCCGGCGCGCGCCATCGCGGCGACCGACGCCTCGGACGCGTACTCGACATGGTCGGCCGACAGCGCGCCGTATTCGGCCGCGAGCGCAGCACCGCCGAGGTCCGAGAACTGGTCCGCATGCAGCTTGACCGGCAGGCCGAGCGCGCGCGCCGCGTCGAACACGCGGCGCGTCTGCGCCGGCGTGAAGCCGATGCCCTCGCAGAACGCATCGACCGCGTCGACGAGCCCGGCCGCGTGCGCGGCCGGCAGCATCTCGTTGCACACGTGGTCGATGTAATCGTCGGGGCAGCCCGCGTACTCCGGCGGCAGCGCGTGCGCGCCGAGAAAGGTCGTCTTCACCGCGACGCCGGACTCCGCGCCCAGTTGCCGCGCCGCCCGAAGCTGCCGCAGCTCGGTCGCCGTTTCGAGCCCGTAGCCGGACTTGATCTCGATCGCCGTCACGCCCTCGCGCAGCAGCGCGCGCAGCCGCGGCCGTGCGGCAGCGACGAGCGCCTCGAGCGAGGCCGCGCGCGTGGTCTGCACCGTCGAGACGATGCCGCCGCCGGCGCGAGCGATCTGCTCGTACGTCGCCCCCGCGAGCCGCTGCTCGAACTCGCGAGTGCGACTGCCGGCCCAGACGAGGTGCGTGTGGCAGTCGATCAGCCCGGGCGTGAGCCAGCCGCCTGCGCCGTCGATCTCGGCCGCCACGTCGAGCCCCGCCGGCAGCGCATCCTCTGCGCCGAGCCAGGCGATGCGGCCGTCGCGCGCGATCAGCGCGCCGTCGCGCAGCTCGCCGTAGCCCGACGCGTCGGCGAGCGTCGCGATATCGACGTGGCGGATCAGCAGGTCGGCACGCATGGCGTTGTCACCGCGGCGCGTCGAGATACGCCCGCACGATCCGCCACGCGATGCGCGCGGCCACACGCGCGGTGCGCTGGTCGATGTCGTACGGCGGAGACAGCTCGGCGATGTCGGCAAGCCGCAGCCTGCCGCTGCCGGCGGCGAGCGCGATCAGCGGTTCGAGCACTTCGAGCGCGACGCCGCGCGCGGCCGGCGCGCTGACGCCGGGCGCAGCCGCGGCGGGCAGCACGTCGAGGCAGAAGGTCAGATACAGGTGATCGATCGTTCGCAGCCAGCCGGCGAGCTCTGCCAGGCGCGCATCGAGCGCGAGCAGCGTCAGCTCGTCGTCGCGCCGGAACAGCACGCCGCGTTCGCGCGCGCGGTCGAACAGCGCGCGCGTGTTCGACGATTCGCTCACGCCCAGGCAGCGGTACTCGACCGCGAGCCCGCTCGCCGCGGCGTGGTCGAGCGCCTGCAGGAAGGGCGTGCCCGAGGTCGAATGCCGGTCCTTGCGCAGATCGAAGTGCGCGTCGAAGTTCAGGATGCCGACCTTCGCCTTCGCACCCTTCAGCGCGCGGCAGCGCGCGAGCGCGAGATAGCTCGCCCACGCGATCTCGTGGCCGCCGCCCAGGCCGAGCACGAGCTGGCCCTCGTCGAGCAGCGCCGCCGCGCGCGCGGCGTACGCGTCCTGCGCGGCTTCGAGCGAACCGCCTTCGCACGGCACATCGCCCGCATCGAACAGCGCAAAACGCGAATGCACCGGCAGATCGGCGAGCCGCCGCCGCAGCGCCTGCGGTCCCTGCGCGGCGCCGACGCGGCCCTGGTTGCGGCGCACGCCTTCGTCGGACGCCAAGCCGAGCAGCGCCACGCCGCGCGCCGCGCCCGCGCGCCACGGCTCGACGAGCTGATGCCAGCGCAGTCCCGCTTCGCCGTCGCCCGCGTCGACGCGGCCCTGCCAGCCTGTGCGCCAGTCCGGGTTCACTGGGGACTCCACGACGGCAGCACGCCGCGCGCGTACGCGGTGAACGCGTCGGCATCGATCAACTGCTCGACCGCGCGGATGTCGGCCGCGAAGGCGCGGTCCTGCGCGTAGTGCGGCACGCGCGCGCGGATCAGCGCGTGCACTTCTTCGAGCGCGGCCGAGCTGCGGAGCGGCCGATGGAAGTCGATGCCCTGCGCGGCGGCGAGCAGCTCGATCGCGATGATGTGCCGCACGTTCAGCGCCAGGTCCGCCAGCTTGCGCGCGGCGAAGGTCGCCATGCTGACGTGGTCCTCCTGGTTCGCCGAAGTCGGCAGCGAATCCACGCTCGCCGGATGCGCGAGCGTCTTGTTCTCGCTCGCGAGCGCCGCCGCGGTCACGTGCGCGATCATGAAGCCGGAGTTCACGCCCGCTTCCCTGACGAGGAACGGCGGCAGGCCGGACAGCGTGGCGTCGATCAGCAGCGCGATGCGCCGCTCGCTCAATGCGCCGACTTCGGCGATCGCCAGCGCCAGCGTGTCGGCGGCGAAAGCGACCGGCTCGGCGTGGAAGTTGCCGCCGGACAGCACGACGCCGTCTTCGGCGAAAACGAGCGGGTTGTCGGACACCGCGTTCGCTTCGGCGAGCAGCGTGGCCGCGGCGTTGCGGATCAGCTCGAGGCACGCGCCCATCACCTGCGGCTGGCAGCGCAACGAGTACGGGTCCTGTACCCGATCGTCGCCGAAGCGGTGCGAAGCGCGGATCGCGCTGCCCGCGAGCAGCTCGCGGTAAAGCCGTGCGACCTCGATCTGCCCGGCGTGGCCGCGCACGCGCTGGATGCGCTCGTCGAACGGATCGTCCGAACCCTTGGCCGCGTCGACCGACAGCGCGCCGGCGACCACCGCCGCGGCGAAGACCTGTTCGGCGCGCAGCAACCCGCGCAGCGCGATCGCGGTGGACACCTGCGTGCCGTTGAGCAGCGCGAGCCCCTCCTTCGCTTCGAGCGCGAGCGGCGCGATCCCCGCGTCGCGCAGCGCGACCGCCGCCGGCAGCACGCGGCCGTCGACGCGCACCTCGCCCTCGCCGATCAGCGGCAGCGCCAGGTGCGCGAGCGGCGCCAGATCGCCCGAGGCACCGACCGAGCCCTGCGCAGGGATGCACGGCACGATCTGCGCGTTGTAAAGCCGCACGAGCGCGTCGATCACCGCCGGCCGCACGCCCGAGTGGCCGCGCGCGAGCGAAGCGATCTTCAGCAGCAGCACGAGCCGCACTGTGTCGTCGTCGAGCAGGGGACCGACGCCGACCGCGTGCGAGCGCACGAGGTTGATCTGCAGTTGCGCGAGCTGGTCGTCGGCGATGCGAACGCGCGCAAGCTTGCCGAATCCGGTGTTGATGCCGTACGCGGGATCGCCGCGCGCGACGATGCGCGCGACCGCCTGCGCGCTCGCTTCGACGCCGGCGCGGCAGGCGGGATCGAGCGCGATCGGCTCGAAGCGGCCGGCGAACGCGCGCAGGTCGGCGAGCGTCAAGTGGCCGGGGCGCAGGGTGGGCATCGGTTCACCGACCTCCGGCAAGCGGGTCGCGACGCCCGTTCACCGCGCTCGCGGACGGGGCAGCCGCGCTATCCAAGCTCGATCCCCGGCGTCTTCAGCCCGAACCTGCGCGCGGTCTCGAGCGCGCGCTCGTAGCCGGCGTCGGCGTGCCGCACGACGCCGAGCGCGGGATCGTTCCACAGCACGCGTTCGAGCCGAGCGTCGGCTTCGCGGGTGCCGTCGCACACGATCACCACGCCGGCGTGCTGCGAATAGCCCATGCCCACACCGCCGCCGTGATGGAAACTGACCCAGGTCGCGCCGCCGGCGGTGGAGACAAGCGCGTTGAGCAGCGGCCAGTCGGACACCGCGTCGGAGCCGTCGCGCATCGCTTCGGTTTCGCGGTTGGGGCTCGCGACCGACCCGCTGTCGAGGTGATCGCGGCCGATCACGATCGGCGCCTTCAACTCGCCGCTGCGGACCATCGCGTTGAACGCGAGCCCGGCGCGATGCCGCTCGCCGAGCCCGAGCCAGCAGATGCGCGCGGGCAGCCCCTGGAACGCGATGCGTTCGCGCGCCTGGTCGAGCCAGCGGTGCAGGTGGCGGTTGTCCGGAAAGAGTTCCTTGATCTTCGCGTCGGCGCGAAAGATGTCCTGCGGGTCGCCCGACAGCGCGACCCAGCGGAACGGCCCCTTGCCCTCGCAGAACAGCGGCCGGATGCACGCCGGAACGAAGCCGGGAAAGTCGAACGCGTTGCGCACGCCTTCGTCCAGCGCTACCTGGCGGATGTTGTTGCCGTAGTCGATGGTCGGCACACCCATCGCGTGAAAATCGAGCATCGCGCGCACGTGCACCGCGCAGGAGGCCGCGGCGGCACGCACGAGCGCCTTGCGATCCTGCTCGGAGCCCGCGCGCGCGGCGAACCAGCGCTCGACGGTCCAGCCGATCGGCAGATAACCGTTGACCAGATCGTGCGCCGAGGTCTGATCGGTCACCGCGTGCGGGCGCGGCCCGCCTTGGCGCGCGATCTCGACGAAGCGCGGCATCAGCTCCGCGGCGTTGCCGAGCAGCGCGATCGAGGTCGGTTGCTTGGCGTGCGCCAGCATCGCGAGCGCCTCGTCGATCGTGCGCGCCTTGCGGTCGACATAGCGCGTTCGAAGGCGAAAGTCGATGCGCGACTCCTGGCACTCGACGACGATACAGTGCGCGCCGGCGAGCACGGCGGCGAGCGGCTGCGCGCCGCCCATCCCGCCGAGCCCGGCCGTGAGAATCCACTTGCCCGACCAGTCGCCGCCGTAGTGCTGGCGGCCCAGCTCGACGAAGGTCTCGTGCGTGCCCTGCACGATGCCCTGCGAGCCGATGTAGATCCACGAGCCCGCGGTCATCTGGCCGAACATCATCAGGCCCTTGCGGTCGAGCTCGTGGAAGTGCTCCCAGGTCGCCCAGCGCGGCACGAGATTCGAGTTGGCGATCAGCACGCGCGGCGCATCGGCGTGCGTGCGGAACACCGCGACCGGCTTGCCCGACTGCACCAGCAGCGACTCGTCGGGAGCGAGCTCGCGCAGCGCCTTGAGAATCGCGTCGAAGCACGCCCAGTTGCGCGCGGCCTTGCCGATGCCGCCGTAGACGACCAGATCCTCGGGCCGTTCGGCCACGTCGGGATCGAGATTGTTCTGGATCATCCGGTACGCCGCTTCGATCTGCCAGTTGCGGCAGGCGAGCTGCGTGCCCGTGGGCGCGCGCACGACGCGCGCGGTCGAAAGATCGGTCATCGCGGGCCTCCTCCGTCGTGGAAGTTCCTGCGGTCGCACGGCAGCCTTCGTGCGGCTGGATGCAGTGTAGTGACTCCTGCGCGTCGCGGACACGATGCGGCGCCGCAGTGAACGGCAGGTACGATCGCGGCAGGTCGACAAGGCGAAGAACACAATGACCCTCATCCAAACCCGCCGCATGGTCTTCGGCCTTGCGCTGGCGAGCTTCGTGCTGTCGTTCGTGCATCGCACCGCGCCGGCGGCGATCGCGGGCGAGCTGACGCAGGCGTTTTCGATCAGCGGCGCGGTGCTGGGCACGCTGGCGGCGACCTATTTCTACGTGTACACGCTGCTGCAGGTGCCGGTGGGCGTGCTCGCTGACACGCTCGGGCCGCGCAGGATCCTCGCGGCCGGTTCGGCGATCGCCGCGGCGGGCTCCTTGCTGTTCGCGCTCGCGCCGGCGTGGGAGATCGCGGCGGTCGGCCGCACGCTGGTGGGCATCGGCGTGTCGGTCGCGTTCATCGCGATCCTGAAGGTGTCGGCGGTCTGGTTTCCGGCGGAGCGCTTCGCGACGCTCGCCGGGGTGACGATGTTCGCCGGCAACCTCGGCGCGGTCGCCGCCGGCGCGCCGCTCGCATGGGTCGTCACGTTTGCTTCGTGGCGAACGGTGTTCGTCGCGCTCGCGATCCTGTCGGCGCTGCTGGCGATCGCGACCTGGCTGCGCGTGCGCGATCGCCCCGAAGAGCTGGGGTTCCCGCCGGTGCATGCGGCACCGCCAACCACCGCCAGGCTGCCATGGCTGCGCGCGCTGGCGCGCGTGGCCGCGAATCCCGCGACTTGGCCGGCCTTCTTCGTCAACGTCGGCGTCGGCGGCAGCTTTCTCGCGTTTGCCGGGCTGTGGGCGGTGCCGTATCTGCAGCAGACCTACGGCATGTCGCGCGTCGACGCCGCGCAGCACGCGAGCCTGCTGCTGCTCGGCGTGGCGGTGGGGTCGGTGGCGATCGGCGTGATCTCCGACCGTCTGAAGAGCCGCGAGGGCGTGATGCGCGTCTTCGTTCTCGCCTACGCGCTGTCGTGGCTGCCGTGGTTGCTGCACGCGCCGTGGCCGCAGTGGGCCACGCTCGCGTGGTTCCTGTTGATGGGGCTGCTGATCCCCGGGTTCACGCTGTCGTGGACCATCGCGAAGGAAGCCAACCCGCCCGCGTATTCGGGCATCGCGACGTCGGTGGTCAACGTCGGCATCTTCCTCGGCACCGGCATCCTGCAGCCGTGGGTCGGCTGGGTGCTCGACCGCGGCCGCGCCGCCGGCGAAGTCGCCGGCGCGTGGGACCGCGCGATCGCGCTGCTCGCCGGCGCCGCCGCGTTCGGCCTGGTGATGACGTTCTTCGTCCGCGCGAGGCCGCGGGAGTAGAGTTTGCGCGAAGCAGGAGAATCGCCATGCAGATCACCCGCGACAACTCGCTGCTGCTGGTCATCGACATCCAGAGCAGGCTCGCCCCGCACATCGTCGGCAACGAGACGCTCGCGCGTCGCACCGAAACGCTGCTCGCCGCGGCGAAACTCTTCGGCGTGCCGAAACTGCTGACCGAACACTGCCCGAACCAGATCGGCCGCGCGATCGAGCCGCTGCGCTCGCAGTTCGGCGCCGACGAGATCTTCGAGAAGACCGCCTTCGGCGCGACCGGCCACGCCGAGTTCGTCGAGCGCGTGCGGCGCACCGGCCGCCGCCTGATCGTGATGACCGGTATGGAGGCGCACGTGTGCGTGCTGCAGACCGCGCTCGGGCTGCGCGCGCACGGCTTCGACGTCTGCATCGTCGCCGACGCGGTCGGCTCGCGAACCGGCCGGCTGGTCGACCGCGAGCACGCGCTGCAACGGATGGCGCAGGCCGGCTGCCTGCTGGCAGGGACCGAGACGGTGCTGTACGAGTGGACCGCCGCGGCCACCGACCCCCGCTTCCGCGAGGTGCTGGCGCTGGTCAAGGCGCTCTGACCGGCGCAGCGAGCGGGCGCTGGACGCGCTTGCTTGCGCCGAGCCCTGCAAGTCGACCGGTATCCGCGCTGGCGCGTTGCGATGTCCGACCTCGAATCCCGCCTCCGCCGCCACGTCGTCGCGCTGGCGCTCGGCATCGGCGAGCGGCATGTCGGGCGGCCGACGGCGCTGCATGCGGCCGAGGCCTACATCGCGGGCGAACTGGCGGGGGCGGGCCACGAGGTCGCGCGGCAGACCTACGTCGCCGAAGGCGTGGCTTCGTCGAACCTCGAAGTGACGCTGCCGGGCCGGACACGCGAGAGCGAAATCGTGCTCGCCGGCGCGCACTACGACACGGTGCCCGGTTCGCCCGGCGCCGACGACAACGCCAGCGGCGTGGCGGCGCTGATCGAGATCGCGCGCGCCTTGCGCGATTCGCGCTGCGAGCGCACCGTGAAGCTGGTCGCGTTCGTCAACGAGGAGCCGCCGTTTTTCTACTGGGGCGAGATGGGCAGCCGCGTCTACGCGCGCGCGGCGCGCGCCCGCGGCGACGACATCCGCGTGATGCTGTCGCTCGAGATGCTCGGCTGCTACAGCGACGCGCCCGGCAGCCAGCGCTATCCGCCGCCGCTGGGCCTGTTCTATCCGCAGGCGGGCAACTTCATCGGCTTCGTGTCGAACCTGCGCTCGCGCCGCGCGCTGCGCGAGGTCGTTCGCGCGTTCAGGGCGGCCTCGGACTTTCCGGCCGAGTCGCTCGCCAGCCCGGCGATCGTTCCCGGCGTGTCGTGGAGCGACCAGCTGTCGTTCTGGCGCGCCGGCTATCGCGCCGTGATGGTCACCGACACCGCGTTTTATCGCTACCCGCACTACCACCGCGCGACCGACACGCCGGACAAGCTCGACTATGCGCGGATGGCGCGCGTCGTCGAGGGGCTCGCGGGCGCGCTGCGGGCGCTGGCGGCGGAACGTGCGCGGTCCGGCTGAGCCGCCCGCGCTCGGCGCCTCGCCCGTGCGCGTCATACCGAAACGCTCTAGCAGCTAGTCCCGCATCCGCGTTGCCGGCGCGGCGCGGCTGGCGAAGAATGCGGCAAGCGTCGAGGCTGCGCAAAGCGAAGCGATGAGCAGGACCCAGGTGGCGATCATCGGCGGTGGCCCGGCCGGGCTGCTGCTGTCCGAGATCCTGCACCGCGCGGGAGTCGACAGCGTCGTGCTCGAAAGGCACACGCGCGCGCACGTGCTGTCGCGCATCCGCGCGGGCGTGCTCGAGCAGACGACCGTCGAGGTGCTGCGCGCCAACGGGCTGGCCGAGCGCATGGACCGCGAAGGGCACCCGCACGACGGCATCCGCATCGCCTGGGCCGGCCGCGAGACCTTCTATCTCGACACCTTCAGACACGCCGGCAAACGCTTCATGGCGTACGGCCAGGCGAACATCCAGGCGGACTTGTACGCCGCGCTGGATCGGCGCGGCGGACGCCTGCTGACCGAAGCCGAGGACGTGCAGTTGCACGACATCGCGGGCGAGCGCCCGCACGTGACCTGCCGGCACGCGGGCGAGCGGCTGCGCATCGACTGCGACTTCATCGCCGGCTGCGACGGCTTCCACGGCGTGTCGCGCCCCGCGATCCCGCGCGCAGCGCGGACCGAATACGAGAAGGTCTATCCGTTCGGCTGGCTCGGCATCCTGTCGCGCACGCCGCCATTGCCGGACGTCACGTACGTCAACCACCCGCGCGGGTTCGCGCTGGCGTCGATGCGCAGTCCGACGCTCAGCCGCTACTACATCCAGGTGCCGCTCGACACGAAGCTCGAGGACTGGCCCGACGAACGCTTCTGGGCCGAGCTGAAGACGCGCTTTCCGCACGAGCTCGCGACGCGGATCGTCGAGGGGCCGTCGATCGAGAAGTCGATCGCGCCGCTGCGCAGCTTCGTCTGCGAGCCGTTGCGCCACGGGCGCCTTTTCCTGTGCGGCGACGCCGCGCACATCGTCCCGCCCACCGGCGCCAAGGGGCTGAATCTCGCCGTGTCAGACGCCTTTTATCTCGGGCGCGCGCTCGCGGCGTACTACCGTGACGGCACGCCGCGGCTGATCGACGAGTACAGCGCGACGGCGCTGCGCCGCGTATGGAGCTCGACGCGCACATCGTGGTACCTGACCAACCTGCTGCACCGCTACCCGGACGCCAGCGATTTCGACCAGCGCGCGCAGGAGGCCGAACTCGAATTCCTGATGTCGTCGCCGCACGCGCTCGCCGCGCTCGCGGAGATGTACGCCGGCCGACCCCTGGAAGACGCCTGAGGGCTTCTCACGCCTCGCGCTGCCAGAGCGCTTGCAACATCTCGACGATCAGATCCGCACCCAGTTCGAGCAGCCGGCCGCGCGGACGCTGCGTCGAGGTCGCCAGCCACAGTTGCGTGGCGAGCGGACCGCCCTGCGCGTGGATCGGTTGCGCGACCAGCGCGCGCTCGTGGCCGCTGCCGCGCAGCGCGTTGAGCGCGAGCACGGCGGACAGCGGCGCGCGCTCGACCAGATCGAGGATCGCCGGCACGCTCTCGATCTCCAGACCGACGCGCGGCTCGAGTCCGATGCCCGCCAGCGCGGTCTCGACCAGCATCCGGATCGAGTGCGGGCGGCTCGGGATCACGAGCTCGCGCTCGGCGAGCTCGGCGAGCGAGACGGCGGGGCCGATCAGACCCCGGCGGCGCACGCGTCCGCGTGCCGAGATCAGATACAGCGGCTCCTCGACGATCAGCTTCAGGTCGACCGCGGCGCTCGCGGCGACCGGGTGGACGACCGCGCAGTCGATCCGCCCCTGAGCGAGCCATTCGAGGATGTAGATCGACAGCCCTTCGACGACGGTCAGCGTGGCGTTCGGAAAGCGCTCGCGAAACGCCGCCACGAGCGGCCCCGTCAGCGTGCGGCTGACGCTCGGCGGCAGACCGAGCGCCAGGCGCCCGGCCGGCACGCCGCGATGGTCTTCGAGGTCCAGGCGCGCACGCGCGACCTGTTGCAGGATGCCGCGTCCGTGCGCGAGCAGCCGTTGGCCGGCCTCGGTCAGCGTGACGCCGCGGCCGTTGCGGTGGAACAGCGTCTGGCGCAGCTCGAGCTCGAGCGTGCGGATCTGCCGGCTCATCGCCGGTTGCGCAACGCGCATGACCTGCGAGGCGCGGGTGAAGCTGCCCAGCTCGGCCACCTGAACGAAATACTCGATCTGCTTCAGGTCCACGACGCGCTGCTCATAGCGAATTGCTCTAGCAGCTAGTGTAGCGATCGCGTTGCAGAATGACGGGCGCTGGCGAAGAATCCGGCCATGCTCAACAGCGCGATTCGCGGCATCGCGTCGATGGCGACACGTCAGCTCCTCGCCGAGCTCGCCGAGGCGTACCGGCAGCGCTCCGGAGTGCAGGTCGCGTTCGAGTCGGTGGGCGGCGTCGATGCGGCCCGGCGCGTGCGCTCCGGCGAGCCCTTCGACGTGACGGTGCTCGCCGCCGATGCGATCGACCGGCTGGTCGCGGCGGGCCACGTGCTGGCGGACAGCCGCGTGGACCTCGTGCGCTCGGGGGTGGCGATCGCCGTGCACGCCGACGCCGCGCGACCCGACGTCGCGACGGCGGACGCGCTGCGGCGCGCGCTGCTGGCGGCGCGCAGCGTCGGCTACTCGACCGGCCCCAGCGGCGTGGCGCTGCTCGCGCTCCTCGATCGCTGGGGGATCGGCGCGGCGCTGCGCGACCGGCTGGTCCAGGCGCCGGCCGGCGTGCCGGTGGGCGCGCTGGTGGCGCGCGGCGAGGTCGAGCTTGGATTCCAGCAGCTGAGCGAGCTGCTGCACCTGCCGGGCATCGCGCTGCTCGGGCCGATGCCGCCGGGCGCCGAGATCGTGACGACCTTCAGCGGCGGCGTGTGCGCGACGTCGACGCGGCCCGCCGAAGTGCGCGCGCTGCTCGACTTCATGCGCTCGCCCGCGGCGGCCGAAGCCAAGCGGCGCCACGGCATGGATCCCGCTTGAGCGCCACGCGCCGAACGAATGGAGTCCCGCGCATGATCATCGACTGCCATGGCCACTACACGACCGCGCCGAAGGCGCTGGAGGAGTGGCGCAACCGCCAGATCGCCGGCATCGCGAACCCGGCGGCGCTGCCAAGGGTCGCCGACCTCGCGATCGGCGACGACGAGCTGCGTGAGTCGATCGAGACCAATCAGCTCAGATTCATGCGCGAGCGCGGCCACGACGTGACGATCTTCAGCCCGCGGGCGAGCTTCATGGCGCACCACATCGGCGACTTCAACGTCAGCTCGACCTGGGCGTCGGTCTGCAACGAGCTGATCTTCCGCGTGTGCAGGCTCTTCCCGGACAACTTCGTCGGCTGCGCGATGCTGCCGCAGTCGCCGGGCGTGGACCCGAGGACCTGCATCGCCGAACTCGACCGCTGCGTGAAGGACTACGGATTCGTCGCGATCAATCTGAATCCCGACCCGTCGGGCGGGCACTGGAAGGAGCCGCCGCTCACGGACCGCTGGTGGTACCCGATCTACGAGAAGATGGTCGAGTACGACATCCCGGCGATGATCCACGTGAGCACCTCGTGCAACGCCTGCTTCCACACGACCGGCGCGCACTACATCAACGCCGACACGACGGCGTTCATGCAGCTCGTCCAGGGCGATCTGTTCAGGGACTTCCCGACGCTGCGCTTCGTCATCCCGCACGGCGGCGGCGCGGTTCCGTACCACTGGGGCCGCTATCGCGGGCTCGCGCAGGAGCTGAAGAAGCCGCTGCTCGCGGACCACCTCTTGAACAACGTCTTCTTCGACACCTGCGTGTATCACCAGCCGGGCATCGACCTGCTGACCCGGGTGATCCCGGTCGACAACATCCTGTTCGCCAGCGAGATGATCGGCGCGGTGCGCGGCATCGACCCGCAGACGGGCCATCACTTCGACGACACGCGGCGCTATGTCGACGCGGCCGGCATCGATGCCGAAGCGCGCCGCAAGATCTACGAAGGCAACGCGCGCCGCGTCTATCCGCGCCTGGACGCCGCGCTCAAGATGCGCGGCAAGTGAGGGACGCCATGTACCAACTGGGCATCGTCAAGCGCAACGTTCCGCGCGCCGACCGCGCCGCGGTCGACCGGCTCGCCCGCTTCGGCGTGGCGACGATCCACGAGGCGATCGGCCGCGTCGGCCTGATGAAACCGTACCTGCGGCCGATCTACCCGGGCGCCCGGGTGTGCGGGACCGCCGTCACGGTGCTCATGCACCCCGGCGACAACTGGATGATGCACGTGGCCGCGGAGCAGATCCGCGACGGCGACGTGGTGGTCGCCGCGGTCACCGCCGACTGCACCGACGGTTTTTTCGGCGAGCTGCTCGCGACGAGCTTCCGCGCGCGCGGCGCGCGCGGGCTCGTCGTCGATGCCGGCGTGCGCGACGTGCGCGATCTGACGGCGATGCAGTTTCCGGTGTGGAGCAAGGCGATCAGCGCCAAGGGCACGATCAAGGCCACGCTCGGCTCGGTCAACGTGCCGGTCGTGTGCGCGGGCGCGCTGGTCAACCCGGGCGACGTGATCGTCGGCGACGACGACGGCGTAGTCGTCGTGCCCGCGGCCGATGCCGCACGGGCGGCGCAGGCCGCCGAGGCGCGCGAGGCCAACGAGGCCGACAAGCGCGCCAAGCTCGCCGCCGGCGTGCTCGGGCTCGACATGTACAACATGCGCGAAGCGCTCGCGCAGGCCGGCTTGAAGTACGTCGACTGATCGCGATGAACGAGGATCCGAAGCGCTGGCGCATCGGGCTCGTCGGCTACGGCGAGGTCGGCCGCATCCTGGCCGAGGATCTGCGCGCGCAGGGCGTCGCGCAGCTATGCGCCTATGACATCAAGCTCGGCGGCCCGGCCGAGTCGCCGCTGCGGGAGCACGCGGCGCGATACGGCGTCCATCTGTGCGAATCGCATGCCGCGCTCGCGTCGGCGAGCGACCTGGTCGTGTCGGCCGTCACCGCCAGCCAGGCGGTTTGCGCGGCGCAGGCGTGCGCGCCGGCGATGGCCCGCGGCGCCTGGTTCCTCGACTTCAACTCGGCTTCGCCGGGCGCGAAGGCGAGGGCGGCCGAGCCGATCGAGGGCGCCGGCGCCCGCTACGTCGAGGCGGCGGTGATGACCTCGGTGCCGCCGCACCGGATCAAGGTGCCGATGCTGCTCGGCGGCGCGCGCGCGGCGGAGCTCGCCCCGCTGCTCAACGCGCTCGGCTTCGCCGCCCGCTTCGTCAGCGACAGGCTGGGCGTGGCCGCGGCGACGAAGATGTGCCGCAGCGTGATGATCAAGGGGCTCGAAGCGATGGTGATCGAAAGCTTCACGGCGGCGCGCCACTACGGCGTCGAAGACGCCGTGATCGCGTCGCTCGCGGAGACCTTTCCCGGAATCGATTGGGAGCGCCAGGGCGCTTACTTCTTCCAGCGCGTCATCGAACACGGCCGGCGCCGCGCCGAGGAGATGCGCGAGGTCGCGCAGACCGTGCGCGAAGCCGGCCTGCAGCCCTGGTCGTCGGCAGGTGCGGCCGAGCGGCAGGCGTGGATGGCCGACCTCGCCGACGCGGGCGTGTTCGGCGCGCGCGGGCAGGCGGGTTTCGCGCGCAGCGCGGACTGGCGTGCCGAAGCCGATCGAATCCTCGCGTCGCTCGGCAAGAAGGGTTGACATGGGCTTCGACAAGACGCCGGGTTGGCTCGACTGGTGCGCGAGCCCGTCGAAGCCCCGCTTTCGGGTGCCGGCCGGCAGCGTCGACGCGCACTGCCATGTGTTCGGTCCGGGAAACGAGTTTCCGTACGCGCCCGAGCGCAAGTACACGCCCTGCGATGCGTCCAAGCGGCAGTTGTTCGCGCTGCGCGACCATCTGGGCTTCGCGCGCAACGTGATCGTGCAGGCGACCTGCCACGGCGCGGACAATCGCGCGATGGTCGACGCCTGCGTCGCCTCGCGGGGCAAGGCGCGCGGCGTGGCCACGGTCCGCCGCGGCGTGAGCGACGGCGAACTCGTCGACATGCACGCGGCCGGCGTGCGCGGCGTGCGCTTCAACTTCCTCAAGCGGCTGGTGGACTTCACGCCGAAGGGCGAACTGCTGGAGATCGCCCGGCGGATCGCGCCGCTCGGCTGGCACGTCGTCGTGTACTTCGAGGCGCAGGACCTGCCCGAGCTGTGGGACTTCTTCACCGCGCTGCCGACCACGGTCGTGGTCGACCACATGGGCCGGCCCGACGTGCGCAAGCCGGTCGACGGCCCCGAGTTCGAGCTGTTCGTCAGGCTGCTGCGCGAGCACCCGAACGTGTGGTCGAAGGTGAGCTGCCCCGAGCGGCTGAGCGTGTCGGGCCCGCCCGCGATGAACGGCGAGCGCAATGCCTATCGCGACGTCGTTCCGTTCGCGCGCCGCATCGTCGAGACCTTTCCGGACCGCGTGCTGTGGGGCACCGACTGGCCGCACCCGAATCTGAAGGACCACATGCCGGACGACGGCCTGCTGGTCGACTTCATCCCGCACATCGCGCCGACGGCCGAACTGCAGCGCAAGCTGCTGGTCGACAACCCGCTGCGGCTTTACTGGCCCGAAGAGGCCGGAACGTAGGAGGCCCTCATGGCATTGGACAAGCCGTACAAGGACATTCCGGGAACGATCATCTTCGACGCCGACCAGGCGCGCAGGGGATACTGGCTCAACCAGTTCTGCATGAGCCTGATGAAGGCCGAGAACCGCGCGCGCTTCAAGGCGAACGAGCGCGCCTATCTCGACGAGTGGCCGATGACCGAGGAGCAGAAGCAGGCCGTCATGGCGCGCGACCTGAACCGCTGCATGGCGCTCGGCGGCAACATCTACTTCCTCGCCAAGATCGGCGCCACCGACGGCAAGAGCTTCCAGCAGATGGCCGGCAGCATGACCGGGATGACCGAACAGGAGTATCGCGACATGATGCTGGCCGGAGGCCGCTCGATCGAGGGTAACCGCCACCTCGGCGAAGACGGCGACGCGCAGCCGCACCGCCAGCCCCAGGGCCGGGCGCACCGCAGCGGGCAAGTCTGACCATGGCGCGCATCACGGCTTCCGTCTACACCTCCCACGTGCCGGCGATCGGCGCCGCGCTCGACCTCGGCAAGGCGCACGAGCCGTACTGGCAGAAGGTCTTCGCGGGCTACGAGGCGTCGAAGCAGTGGATGAGAGAACACACGCCCGACGTGATCTTCCTCGTCTACAACGACCACGCAAACGCCTTCAGCCTCGAGCTCATCCCGACCTTCGCGATCGGCTGCGCGGCCGAGTTCCCGATCGCCGACGAGGGCTGGGGGCCGCGCCCTGTGCCGAAGGTCATCGGCCACCCGGAACTGGCTTCGCACGTCGCGCACAGCGTGATCCAGGACGACTTCGACCTGACCATCGTCAACCGGATGGAGGTCGACCACGGGCTGACGGTGCCGCTGTCGCTGCTGTTCGGTCAGCCCGAGGCCTGGCCGTCGCGGGTCATTCCGTTCGCCGTCAATGTCGTGCAATACCCGGTGCCGTCGGGCCGGCGCTGCTTCGCGCTCGGCCAGGCGATTCGCAAGGCGATCGAGACCTTCGACGAGCCGTTGAACGTGCAGATCTGGGGCACCGGCGGCATGAGCCACCAGTTGCAGGGCGCGCGCGCCGGGCTGATCAACAGGGAGTGGGACAACCGTTTCCTCGACCGGCTGATCGACGATCCGGCCGGGCTCGCCGAGACGCCGCACATCGAATACGTACGCGAGGCGGGCTCCGAAGGCATCGAGCTGGTGATGTGGCTCGTCGCGCGCGGCGCGATGGCCGATGTGGCCGGCGGCGCCAAGCCCCGCGTCAGGCACCGCTTCTATCACGTCCCCGCCAGCAATACCGCCGTCGGGCACCTGGTCCTGGAGAACGCATGAGCAAGACGATTGGCGTGGCGCTGGCCGGTGCCGGCGCGTTCGGCATCAAGCATCTGGAGGCGATGCAGAAGATCGAAGGCGTGCGCGTGGTCTCGCTGGTCGGCCGCGAACTCGCCAAGACGCGCGAAGTGGCCGACCGGTTCGGCATCGGCCACGTGACCACCGATCTCGCCGAAACGCTCGCGCGCAACGACGTCGACGCGGTGATCCTCGCCACCCCGACGCAGCTTCACGCGGCGCAGGGCGTCGCCTGCCTGCGAGCGGGCAAGCACGTGCAGATCGAGATCCCGCTGTGCGACCGGCTGGCCGACGGCGAAGCGGTGGTCGCGTTGCAGAAGCAGACCGGGCTGGTCGCGATGTGCGGCCACACGCGCCGCTTCAATCCGAGCCACCAGTGGGTGCACCGGCGGATCAAGGCGGGCGAACTGTCGATTCAGCAGATGGACGTGCAGACGTATTTTTTCCGCCGCACCAACATCAACGCGCTGGGCCAGCCGCGCTCGTGGACCGACCACCTGCTATGGCACCACGCGGCGCACACCGTCGATCTGTTCGCCTACCAGACCGGCGGCGAGATCGTCGCCGCCAATGCGCTGCAGGGTCCGATCCATCCGACGCTGGGCATCGCAATGGACATGTCGATCCAGCTCAAGTCGAGCACCGGCGCGATCTGCACGCTGTCGCTGTCGTTCAACAACGACGGCCCGCTCGGCACGTTCTTCCGCTACATCTGCGACAACGGCACGTTCATCGCGCGTTACGACGACCTGTACGACGGCAAGGACAACAGGATCGACGTGTCGAAGGTCGACGTGTCGATCAACGGCATCGAACTGCAGGACCGCGAATTCTTCGCCGCGATCCGCGCCGGCCGCGAACCGAACGCGAGCGTGGCGCAGGTGCTGCCGTGCTATCGCACGCTGCACCGGCTCGAGCAGCAGTTGGTGGCCGCCTGAGACGGATCTCACGGACCGCAACCATGCAGACGCGGAAAATCGGCCCGTTCGAGGTTTCGGCCATCGGCCTGGGCTGCATGAACCTCAGCCACGCCTATGGGACGCCGCCTGCGCCGGATGCCGGCGCACGCCTGCTGCTGCGCGCGCTGGAACTCGGGGTGAACCACTTCGATACCGCGGCCCTTTACGGTTTCGGCGCGAACGAAGAGCTGGTCGGGCGCGTGCTCGGGCCGTACCGCGAGCGCATCGTGCTGGCGAGCAAGTGCGGAATGACCGGCGTGGACGGCAAGCGCGTGATCGACGGCCGGCCGCAGACGTTGAAGCGCACGTGCGAGGACAGCCTGCGGCGCCTGCACACCGACGTGATCGACCTGTACTACCTGCATCGCTGGGACAGGAAGGTGCCGATCGAGGACAGCGTCGGCGCGCTCGCCGATCTCGTCCGTGCCGGCAAGGTGCGTGCGATCGGCCTGTCGGAGGTCTCGGCCGCGACGCTGCGGCGGGCGCACGCCGCGCATCCGATCGCGGCGCTGCAGAACGAGTACTCGGTGTGGACGCGCAATCCCGAGATCGCCGGCCTCGACGCGTGCAGGGCGCTCGGCGTCGCGCTCGTCGCGTTCAGCCCGCTCGCGCGCGGCTTCCTGACCGGCACGCTGCGCGACGCGACCGCGTTCGAAGAAAAGGACATCCGCCGCCAGATGCCGCGCTTCGCGCCGGACAACTACGCGGCGAACCTGCGCCTGCTCGACGGTTTTATCGCGCTCGCGCGCGAAGCCGGCTGCACGCCGGCCCAGCTCGCGCTGGCGTGGCTGCTGGCGCGCGGCGACCACGTCGTGCCGATTCCGGGCACGCGCAGCACGGCGCACCTCGAAGAGAACGTCGCCGCCGCAGCCGTCCGGCTCCCGGCCGACCTGGTCGCGCGGATCGACGCGCTGATCAACCAGCAAACGGTCGCCGGCGCGCGCTACAACGCGGCGACACAGGCCGAGATCGACACCGAGGAGTTCTGAGCCGCGCGGCGGCTGGTCCCTGCGGTGTGCGATCTCGGAACGCGTGCCGCAGACCGACCATCATGCCCGGCTTGCGACATCCCTGCCCCGACCGTGCCGCCCAAGGTGGGTGAGACGGCCGCCGTGCCGTCGTTGCTCGCGAAGCCGGCGGTCGGGTCGCGAGAAGCTCGCGGTCGTGCGCGTTCGAGGCGCCGTCGGGTGTGTGATCGACGGGCTCGACGTAGCCCAGGGATTCGCCCGCGGCAAATCGCCGACGCGCCTGCGGTGAAGGCGGCGAGCCGCGGTCCGGTACCGCCCGCTTCGTCCCGCAAGCGGTGCATGTCGCACCGCAGCCGTGCGCAGCCGCGCCGCATGTCGCTCCACGGTGCAGCGTCGCGGTCCGCACGCGCATTGCGGTTGGGCGCGCGACGGGCACGATTCTTGATGCTCCCGAATACGGTGCGCCGCCAATCGGCGCCAACGTCGGAGAGGGCATTCATGAGCATCAATCGCAGGCGATTCATCCAAGCCACGGGCGCGGCGGCGCTCTTCGCCGCGCAGTTCGAAGCATTCGGTCAGAGCAAGGCGCCGATCAAGGTCGGCATCCTGCACTCGCTGTCGGGCACGATGGCGATCTCGGAGACGGCGCTGAAGGAAACCGCGCTGATGACGATCGCCGACATCAACGCCAAGGGCGGCGTGCTGGGCCGGCCGCTGGAGCCGGTGGTCGTCGATCCGGCTTCCAATTGGCCGCTGTTCGCCGAGAAGGCGCGCCAGTTGATCACGCAGGACAAGGTCGCGGTCGTGTTCGGCTGCTGGACCAGCGTGTCGCGCAAGAGCGTGCTGCCGGTGTTCAAGGAGCTGAATCACCTGCTCTTCTATCCGGTGCAGTACGAAGGCGAGGAGCTCGAGAAGAACGTCTTCTACACCGGCGCGGCGCCGAATCAGCAGGCGATTCCCGCGACCGAGTACCTGATGAGCAAGGAAGGCGGCGCCGCCAAGCGCTTCTTCCTGCTCGGCACCGACTACGTGTATCCGCGCACGACGAACAAGATCCTGCGCGCTTTCCTGAAGAGCAAGGGTGTGGCCGAGAAGGACATCGAGGAGATCTATACGCCGTTCGGCCACAGCGACTACCAGACGATCGTCGGCAACATCAAGAAGTTCGCCGGCGGCGGCAAGACGTGCGTGATCTCGACGATCAACGGCGACTCGAACGTCCCCTTCTACAAGGAGCTCGGCAACGCCGGGCTGAAGGCGAAGGACGTGCCGGTGGTCGCCTTCTCGGTCGGCGAGGAGGAGCTGAGGGGCGTGGATACCAAGCCGCTCGTGGGCCATCTGGCGGCGTGGAACTACTTCATGTCGCTGAAGAACCCGCAGAACGAGGCGTTCATCAAGATGTACAAGGACTGGGCGGCGAAGCAGAAGCTGCCGAACGCCGACAAGGTCGTCACCAACGATCCGATGGAGGCGACCTACATCGGCATCCACATGTGGAAGCAGGCCGTCGAAAAGGCCAAGACCACCGACGTCGAGCCGGTGATCAAGGCCGTCTCCGGCCAGACGTTCGATGCGCCGTGCGGCTTCAAGGTCAAGATGGACGAGAAGAACCACCATCTGCACAAGCCGGTGTTCATCGGCGAGGTACGCGCCGACGGCCAGTTCAACGTCGTGTGGAAGACCAAGGGGCCGCTGCGCGCGCAACCGTGGAGCCCGTTCATCTCCGGCAACGAGAAGAAGCCGGACTATCCGGCCTGACGATCTGGCCCTGCAAGCGTGCGGCTCCGCCTCGGACGGGGCCGCACGCACGGCGGGACGGGAGACACGAATGCAACTGCTGCTGCGCACGCTGCTGTGCGCGCTGACGCTGCTTGCCTGCCCTTCGCAGGCCGCGCTCGACCCGGCGCTGGTCGCGCAGCTCGGCGCCGACGATCCGGATGCGAGGGTCGAGGCGATCCGCAGGCTGGTCGCGACTGAAGACGCGCGTGCCGAAACGATCCTCAAGGCGCTCGGCGACGAGGCGCTCGCGCTGATCGACGACGGCAGGCGCGCCGTGATCCTCGCCGACCGCAGCATGCTCGATGCCGCGACCGGCGCGCAGCTCGGGGCCGCGCCTGCCGGGATCGCGCCGATCGTCATCAACAACCGCCTCCGCGGCGAAATCGCCTCCGCGCTGGCCGCGCTCAAGCTCGGCGCCGCCGATCGCGCGACGCGGCTGGCGGCGGCGAAGGAACTGCAGGGGTCCGACAACGAAGACCTGCTGCCCCTCCTTGAGCGCGCGGAGGCCAGAGAGACGGACGCCGAAGTCCGCGCCACGCTCGCGCTGGCCGCCGCTTCGCTGGCGCTGAAAAGCGCCGATGCCGGGCAGCGGCTGCGCGCCGCGCAGGCGCTCGCTGCGAGCGACGATCCGCAGGTGCGGCAGATGCTGGCGACGATGATCGCGCCGGCCAAGGACGGCAGCTACCCGGAGCCCGACGCGCGCGTGCGCGCCGCGGCGCAAGCGTCGCTCGCGCAGATCAACGGCCGGCTGCGCACGACGGAGACGCTGCTCGCCGTCTTTTCGGGCGTGAGCCTCGGCTCGATCCTGCTGCTGGCGGCACTCGGGCTGGCGATCACCTATGGGCTGATGGGCATCATCAACATGGCGCACGGCGAGTTTCTGATGCTCGGCGCCTATGCGACCTTCGTCGTGCAGGGGCTGTTCCGCGCCTATTTCCCGCAGGCATTCGACTGGTACGTGATCGCGGCGCTGCCGGTCGCGTTCGCCGTCACCGCGGCGATCGGCATGGCGTTGGAGCGCGGCGTGCTGCGCTGGCTGTACGGGCGGCCGCTGGAGACGCTGCTGACGACGTGGGGCGTGAGCCTGCTGCTGATGCAGGCGTGCCGCTCGATCTTCGGCGCGCAGAACGTCGAGGTCGAAAACCCCGGGTGGCTGTCCGGCGGCGTGCCGCTCGCCGGCGGCTACGTGCTGCCGTTCAACCGCATCGCGATCATCGCCTTCGCGCTGGCGGTGTTGCTCGCGGTGTGGCTGGTGATCAACCGCACGCGGCTCGGGCTGTTCGTGCGCGGCGTCACGCAGAACCGCGCGATGGCCGGCTGCGCCGGCGTGCCGACGCATCGCGTGGACATGCTGACGTTCGGGCTCGGCTCGGGGGTGGCGGGCCTCGGCGGCGTCGCGCTGTCGCAGATCGGCAATGTGGGACCGGATCTCGGGCAGAGCTACATCGTCGACAGCTTCATGGTCGTCGTGCTCGGCGGGGTGGGCCAGCTCGCCGGCACCGTGATCGCCGCGCTCGGGCTGGGTGCGATCGCCAAGCTGCTCGAGCCCTGGTCCGGCGCCGTGCTCGCGAAGATCATGGTCCTGGTCTTCGTCATCCTGTTCATCCAGAAGCGGCCGGCCGGGCTGTTCGCGCTGAAGGGACGGAGCGCCGAAGCATGACGCGCCTGTTTACGCCTCGTACCTGGGCCGCGATCCTCGCCGTGGCCGCGGCGCTGCTCGTCGTCGTGCCCGTGCTGCACCTGGCGCTGCCGCCCGATCATCCACTGCACGTGTCGAGCTTCTGGATCACGCTCGCCGGCAAGTTCATGTGCTACGCGGTCGTCGCGTTGGCGATGGACCTGATCTGGGGCTACACCGGCATCCTGTCGCTCGGCCAGGGGCTGTTCTTCGCGCTCGGCGGCTACGCGTTCGGCATGTACCTGATGCGCCAGATCGGACGCGACGGCGTCTACCAGAGCGACCTGCCCGACTTCATGGTGTTCCTCGACTGGAAGGAGCTGCCCTGGTACTGGGTCGGCAGCGACTCGTTCCTGTGGGCGGTGTTGCTGGTCGTCGCCGTGCCGGGCCTGCTCGCTTTCGTGTTCGGCTTCTTCGCCTTCCGTTCGCGCATCAAGGGTGTCTACTTCTCGATCATCACGCAGGCGCTCACCTTCGCCGCGATGCTGGCGTTCTTCCGCAACGACATGGGCTTCGGCGGCAACAACGGCTTCACGGACTTCAAGCGCATCCTCGGCTTTCCGATCACCGCGCCCGAGACGCGCACGCTGCTTTACGTGCTGTCGGGCCTGTACCTGCTCGCGGCGCTCGTCGTCGCGCGCGCGATCGTCGCCGGCAAGGTCGGGCGCGTGCTGACCGCGATCCGCGATCAGGAGTCGCGGCTGCTGTTCCTCGGCTATCGCACGCTGTACTACAAGCTGTTCGTGTGGGTGACGGCGGCGGTGATGAGCGGCATCGCGGGCGCGCTGTACGTGCCGCAGGTCGGCATCATCAACCCGAGCGAGATGAGCCCGGCCAATTCGATCGAGATCGCGATCTGGGCCGCGGTCGGCGGACGCGGCACGCTGTTCGGGCCGATCCTCGGCGCGTTTGCCGTCAACGGCGCCAAGACCTGGTTCACGGTCGCGTGGCCGGAGTTCTGGCTGTACTTTCTCGGACTGCTGTTCATCCTCGTCACGCTGTTGCTGCCGCGCGGGCTGATGAGCCTCGCCGCGCCGCGCGTGCGGCCAGCGGGCGGCGCGCGCGCACCGTCGGCCGCGCCGGCGCGCCCGCCCGCCTCGGAGACGCGCTGATGGACAACGCTCCGGTGCGCGCGTACGGCGGCTCGAGCAGCGTCGGCTACGGCCACCCCGTCGAGCCGGGACGAGTCGACACGTCGCATGGGCCGATCCTGTACCTGGACGGGATCACGGTCAGCTTCGATGGCTTCAAGGCGCTGAACGGGCTGACGCTGACGATCGACCGCGGAGAGTTGCGCTGCGTGATCGGCCCCAACGGCGCCGGCAAGACGACGATGATGGACGTGATCACCGGCAAGACGCGCCCGGACGCCGGCACGGCGTACTTCGGCCAGACCCTCGACCTGACGCGCCTGGCCGAAACCGAGATCGCGCAGCTCGGCATCGGCCGCAAGTTCCAGCGCCCGACCGTGTTCGACAGCCACACGGTGTTCGAAAACCTGGAGCTCGCGCTGAAGACCAACAAGCGCGTGCGTGCCACGCTGCGGGCCAAACTGACCGGCGCGCAGCGCGACCGCATCGACGCAGTGCTGCGGACGATCTGCCTGCAAGCGGACAAGGACCGGCCGGCCGGGCTGCTGTCGCACGGTCAGAAGCAGTGGCTGGAGATCGGCATGCTGCTCGCGCAGGAGCCGCTGCTGATCCTGCTCGACGAACCGGTGGCCGGAATGACCGATGCCGAGCGCGAGCGCACCGCCGAGCTGATCGTCGAACTCGAAGGCAGGCACTCGATCATGGTCGTCGAGCACGACATGGACTTCGTCGCGCGCATCGCGCGCAAGGTGACGGTGTTGCACGAAGGCGCCGTGCTCGCCGAAGGCAGTCTGAGCCAGGTGCAGGCCGACGAGCGGGTCATCGAGGTGTACCTGGGAAGGTGAGGATCGGGCGTTGTTGGCGATCGAGAACATCAACCAGTTCTACGGCGGCAGCCACATCCTGCGCGACGTGAGCCTCGCGGTGCGGCCCGGCGAGTGCACGGTCGTGCTCGGACGCAACGGCGCCGGCAAGACGACGCTGCTGAAGACCGTGATGGGCCTGGTGCGCGCGGCGAGCGGCGCGATCCGCTTCGACGGCGCCGACATCACCGCGCTCGCTCCGTACGAGCGCACGCGCCGCGGCATCGGCTACGTGCCGCAGGGCCGCGAGATCTTCAACCGGCTGACGGTCGAGGAGAATCTGCTGCTGGGTCTGGCGCCGGTGGCCGGCCGCGCGGCGCGCCGCGTGCCCGAACACGTGCTCGAAACCTTCCCGGCGCTGAAGCCGATGCTGAAGCGCCGCGGCGGCGACCTGTCGGGCGGGCAGCAGCAGCAACTGGCGATCGGGCGCGCGCTGGCGGCGAATCCGCGCGTGCTGATCCTGGACGAGCCGACCGAGGGGATCCAGCCGTCGATCATCAAGGAGATCGGCGCGGTGCTGCGAACGCTGGTGCGCGAGCACCGGCTCGCGGTGCTGCTGGTCGAGCAGTACTATGAGTTTGCCGAGTCGCTCGCCGATTCGTATGCCGTGATGTCGCGCGGTCGGATCACGCACGCGGGACCGGGCCGCGACATGCGCGAGCACAACGTCCGCTCGTTGATCGCGATCTGATCGACCCGCCGCGATGAGCCCCTGGAACGCCGAGCTCGAGTTGCACTACCGCCGCGCCGGCGGCCGCACCACACTCGCGCAACGCCATCGCGGCCCGCTGCAAGTGCAAAAGGCGCTGTATCCGGAAGGCGACTCGACCTGTCACACGGTCGTCGTGCATCCGCCGGGCGGCATCGCCGGCGGCGACGCGCTGGCGATCGACGTCGCGACCGCGCCCGGCGCGCACGCGCTGATCACCACGCCCGGGGCGGCCAAGTGGTACAAGGCCAACGGCCGGCCGGCGTCGCAGCGCGTACACCTGCGGATCGAAGGCGCGCTGGAATGGCTGCCGCAGGAGGCGATCGTCTTCGACGCCGCCGACGCGCGTTCGGAGCTGCGGATCGATCTCGGCGCGGACGCCGCCATGCTCGGCTGGGACATCGTCGCGCTGGGGCGAATCGCCTCGGGCGAACGTTTCGCGCGCGGCGCCTTCGCCCAGACCATCCGCGTGCACGAACAGGGGCAACTGCAGTGGCTGGAACGCACGCGCCTTGCGGGCGACGATGCGCTGCTCGACTCGCCGGTCGGCCTGCGCGGCGCGCGCGTGTTCGGCTGCTTCTGGGCTTACGGTCCGCGCTGGAGCGATGCGCAGCTCGAAGCGTTGCGCCACACCGATGACCGAGCGCTGCTCACGCGCCTGTCGCCGCGGCTGCTCGTGGCGCGCGCGTTGTGTCACACGACGGCTGCGGTGCGCGCGGCGCTGGAGCAGCTGTGGACGCGCGTGCGGCCGCTCGTGTTCGACGGTCTGGCGCCGGTGCGCCCGCGGATATGGGCAACCTGAGGGGATCTCTTCGCGAGCGGGCGACGAATGGAACTGACACCGAGAGAAAAGGACAAGCTGCTGATCTTCACGGCCGCGCTGCTGGCCGAGCGGCGCCGCGCGCGCGGGCTGAAGCTCAACTACCCGGAAGCCGTTGCCTACATCAGCGCCGCGATCATGGAAGGCGCGCGCGACGGCAAGACGGTCGCCGAGCTGATGAGCTACGGCGCCACCTTGCTGACCCGTGCCGACGTGATGGAAGGCGTGGCGGAGATGATCCCCGACATCCAGGTCGAAGCGACGTTCCCCGACGGCACCAAGCTGGTCACCGTGCACAACCCGATCGTTTAGCCCGGATATTCCACGAGGTCGCCCCCGTATGCGTGCGTTCTGTCTCGGTGAATCGGCAGTTTCGGCCCGCGTGGTGCCGATCCAATTTGTACCGCCGGGGCTACGCGGGTTTGCGCGGCGCCGG
>JBFMFC010000012.1:0-55202 GCA_040752195.1 Pseudomonadota bacterium
GGAGTCGCTCGGCAGACCGCTGCCGGGACGTCGCAATATCGTGATCTCGCGCACGCCGGGCTTCGCCCCGGCGGGGGCCGAGGTGTTCGCGAGCCTCGGTGCGGCGCTCGCCGCGTGCGCCGACGCGCCCGAAGTGTTCGTCATCGGCGGCACCGAGGCGTACCGCGAGGCGCTGCCGCTCGCCGATCGGCTGCTGCTGACCGAGATCGACGCAGACATCGAAGGCGACGCGCATTTCCCGCCGTTCGACCGCCGCGCCTGGCGCGAGGTCGCGCGCGAGTCGCACCCTGCCAGCGGCGAATGTCCGTACCCCTACGCCTACGTCACGTACGAACGCCGATAGTGCATCGCTGGCATGCGCCAAACGGACCATCCCGGCATCGGGCAGGTAGCATTCGGCCGAGGGGCCTGCGGCAACGGGGCCGCCCGGATATCTCACAAGGGACGCGGGAGTTGCGCGGATGCCGGGGCGAGCCAGGTTGCGCGAGAGGGGCGCAGTCGAATGCCCGGAGGCATTCGCGAGCACTTGAGCGCAAGATGGCCGGCCCGGCGCCGCGCAAACCCGCGTAGCCCCAGCGATCCAACGTGCGCTCCGACCAGCACGCTGCACGCCTTTGTCGAAGCTCGGCAATGAACGTGGACGGGGGCGACCTTGCGAGATATCCGGGGCAGGGAGCGTTGATGCACTCTTTGCGGCTGAAGCTGCTGCTCGGCGCGATCGCCGTGCAGATCGCGGTCGTCCTGGCGCTGCTACTGGCGAGCCACCGCGCCATGCGCGACGTGCTGATGGCCGACGTGCGCAGCGACGCCCGCACCACGCGCTTGCTGCTCGCCACCGCGCTGGCGCCACGGATCGCCGAGAAGGACTACGCCGCGCTGCGCGAGATCGCGCAGGAGGGCGCTGCCGTCATCGGGCTCGCCTACCTCGCGCTCTTCGACCTCGACGGCCGCCCGCTCGCCACCGTCGGCGAACTGCCGGACGCCGCCGACGTGCTGGCGGTCGGCGCCGACGACGAACCCGTCGCCGCGCGCGGCGCCTTTCACGTGTCGGCACCGATCGAGCTCGGCGATCAGCCGTACGGCCGGATGCAGTTCGGCATCCCGACCGAACGCCATCTCGCCGGCGAGCGGCGCCTGCTGCTGCAGACGATCGGCATCGGCGGTGCGGGCCTGGTCGTGTCCGTGTTGCTGCTGTTGCCGTTCACCGGCGTGTTGACGCGCGGGTTGCGCGATCTCTCGGACGCGGCGAAGAAGCTGAGCACCGGCCGGTACGACGTCGCGCTGCCGGTTCGCGGCGCCGACGAGGTCGCGCAGCTGGCCGCCACCTTCAATGACATGTCGCGCATGCTGTCCGAGCGCATGGCCGCGCTGCGTGAAAGCGAAGTGCGCCAGCGAACGCTGGTCGAGGCGATCGCCGAAGGCGTGATCTTCAGCGATGAAACCGGCAAGGTGCTCGCGTGCAACGACGCCGCGGTGCGCATCCTCGGCGTCCCACGCGAGCAGCTGCTCGCAGCCGCGGCGTGGCAGCCGCACCCGAGCGCGGCGCGGCGCGACGGAGCCGAATTCGCGCCCGACGAGCACCCTTGGCGCGTCGCGCTCGCCACCGGACAGGCGCAGCGCGACGTGGTGATGGGCGTCAGGCGACCGGACGGTGCGCTCGCCTGGCTGTCCGTCAATTCGGTGCCGCTGGTGCGTCCGGGCGACGACCGCCCGCACGCGACCGTGACGTCGTTCTCGGACATCACCGCGCGGATCGAGACGGAGTCGCGGCTGCAGCGGATGAACGCCGAGCTCGAGGAGCGCGTCGCCGAACGCACGCGCGAGCTGGTCGCCGCGCTCGAAGCCGCCGAAGGGGCCAGTCGCGCCAAGTCCGAGTTCCTGTCGCGCATGAGCCACGAGCTGCGCACCCCGCTGAACGCGATCCTCGGCTTCGCGCAGGTGCTCCAGCTCAAGACGAACGACCTGCCACCGGGCGCGCGCGACCAGTTGCGCGCGATCGAGAGCGCCGGCTGGCACCTGCTCGAGCTGATCGACGAAGTGCTCGATCTGTCGCGGATCGAGTCGGGCGCGATGACCGTCCGGCGCGAGCCGGTCGACGTCGCGCCGCTCGTCACCGAGTGCGCGCGCATGGCCGATCCGCTCGCGCGCAAGCACCGCGTGCGTGTCGTCGACCGCGCCGCCGAAGCGCGCGGCGTGCATGCGCTCGCCGATCACACGCGGCTCAAGCAGGTCGTGACGAATCTGCTGTCCAACGCGATCAAGTACAACCGCGCCGGCGGCAGCGCAACGCTGACCGTTCGGCGCGGCGCCGACGGCCGGGTCGAGATCGGCGTGGCGGACACCGGCCGCGGTTTCACCGAAGCGCAGCTTGCCCGGATGTTCGAGCCCTTCAACCGCCTCGGCGCCGAGGACGGGCCGGTCGACGGCACCGGAATCGGCCTCGTGATCACCAAACGGCTCGTCGAGCTGATGGGCGGGACGTTGCGTGTCGACACGCGCGCGGGACTCGGCTCGGAGTTCACGGTTCGGCTGCCGGCGGCGCCGCGCGGCGCCGAGCCGGCGCCTGCGCCCGAGGCCGCCGCGCCGGTGCCGCCGTCCGAACGCGTTCGCACGGTGCTCTACATCGAGGACAACCCGTCGAACGTCGAGCTGCTCGCCGGCGTGGTTGCGTTGCGGCCGGGCGTGAAACTCGTCACGGCGAGCGACGGCGCCTCGGGCCTCGAGCGGGCGCGCCGGCAGCGGCCCGATCTGATCATCGTCGACATCGCGCTGCCCGACATCGACGGATTCGAAGTGTGCCGGCAGTTGCGGGCCGACACCCGGTTCGCGTCCGTACCGATCGTCGCGCTGTCGGCGAACGCGATGGCCGCCGACCTCGAAAGAGGCCGGCGCGCGGGATTCGACACGTACCTGACCAAGCCGCTCGACGTACCGGCCTTTCTCGCCGAACTCGATCGGCTGCTCGACGGCGCCGGAGCGTGGCGATGAACCCGCCGTCGCTCCGGCGCCGCGCGCTGTGCGGCGCGGCCGCGCTAGCGCTGCCGGCCGCGCGTGCGCAGATCGGGCCGGCCGAGGAACGAGCGCCGCTGCGCGTCGGACTCGTGCCCTATCTGTCGACGCGCTCGCTGATCACGCTGTACCAGCCGTTGCGCGAACACCTCGAGCGGACGCTGCAGCGGCGCACCCGGTTGTACACGGCACACGACTTCCGCACGCTTGCGCTGAACGCGCGCGACGGCGAATACGACATGGCCTTGCTGCCGCCGCACATCGCGCGCATCGCGGTCGCCGACTGGGGGCAGCAGTTCGTCGCGCGTTTCGCGCAGACTTCGGAAGTGCAGCTCGTGACGCTGCCGACGACCGCGCTCGAACTGCCGGCGGACCTGCGCGGGCGGCGCATCGCCGCGATCGATCCGCTGTCGATCACGACGCTCGCGCTGCGGCGCTGGCTCGGCGAGCGCGGCCTGGTCGTCGGGCGCGACGTGGGCGTCCTGTACGCGCATTCGATCGCGTCGGGCGTGGTCGCGCTCGAACGGGGCGACGCGATCGCCCTCGTCGGCGCGATCGGGCAGTTCCGCGACATCGTCGAAGGCGTCGAAGGCAAGGTCAAGGTCGTCGCCGCGCTCGCGTCGATCCCGACGCCGGCTTTCGTCGCACACGCCGGCGTCTCGCCCGTCGACGTCGCGCAGATGAGGCAGGCGCTGCTCGCGTTCGTGCCACAGTCGGCCGGCGCCGGCATTTCGCGTTCGCCCTTCGTCACCGGCAGCGTGCAGGACTTCGCGCGCGTCGAGTCCTACTCGGCCGAAGTGCGGCGCTTGTTGGCGGAGAAGAACTGACGGTTCTGCCTGTCTGCGCTCGAAGATCCCCCGGACCCATTACGGAAGGGAGGTTCGTGCGTTCGGGTCGTCGAGCGGGGGCCGGCGCAAGCGCCGCAGCAGGAAGCGCGCGGGGTCGAGCGCGTCGGCGAGCGCGCGCTCGAGCGGCCAGGGCTCGCCTTCGATCTGCGCGGCGACTCGCTCGGCTGCGAGCGGCGCGAACGCAAGCCCGCGCGAGCCCAGCGCGAAGGCCGCGTACAGTCCCGCGCACCGCGGCAGATCGGCGAGGTGCGCGCCGCGCAGCGCCGCGCCCGCCGCCAGCGCGGCGCGCTCGTCGGCCACGCCGCCCGCCAGCGGAAGGCGGTCGCGCGCGACGCAGCGCACGCCGTCGAACACGCCGGTCACGGTCGCGTCGTCCGCGTGCGCGACCAGCCGCGCGAGCCGCTGCAGGTTTCCGGCGTGCGCGCGCGCCTCGTCGACCGCGCGCGGCTCGGTTTCGCCGGGCAGCGGCGCCTCGTACGTCGCGCCGACCGCGAGCGCGCCATCGGGCGCGCGCGCCAGATGGCCGTCGCCGGCGATGGCGGCGCGCAGCCCCGCCAGGCGCTCGGACGCGATCAGCGAGACGCGGCCGCGCACCGGCTGCACCGGCGCATGCCGCAGTCCGAGCAGGCGCGCCGCGTCGAGCGCGTTGGCGGCGACCAGCACCGGCGCGCTCGCGATCGGCCGTGCGTCGCGATCGAACACGGTCCAGCCGCCCGCGCCGCGTTCGATGCGCGCGGCGGCCACACCCGCGCGAACGCGCAGCGCCGCGCCGGCGCGGTCGAGCAGGTGCCGGCACCAGCGCTGCGCGGCGACCAGCGCGCCGCGTTCAAACCACAGCCCGCCGCGCAGCGGCGGCACGCCGACCGCAGCGGCGGCGTCCCCGGCGTCGAGCCAGCGCGCGTATGCGGGCGGCACGTTCAGACGTTCGAGCGCGGCGCGCCACGCCGCCGCTTCGCCCGCGTCGCGCGCCTGCTGCAGAACGCCGCACGGATAACGCAGTGCCGCGTCGTCGCCGCCGGCGTCCAGCCGCGCACAGGCGAGCAGGAACCCCGCGCGCGCGAGCCGCGCGAGCACCCCGTCGTCGCTCGCGACGAGCGGGTGCAGCAGACCCCAGGGCAGCGCCGAGGCGCCGGCCGCGGGCGACGGTTCGCGCTCGAGCAACTCGATCTGCCAGCCGCGCGCGGCGAGTGCCGCGGCGACGTGGCAGCCCGCCAGCCCCGCCCCGACGACGATCGCGCGCCGCTCGCCCGCGTACGCGGCGGGCGGTTCGTGGCGGCGCACTTTCCAGCGCGGCGCGAAACGCGCCGCGAGCATCTCGCGCTTGCGGCCGAAGCCGGCGCGCAGCTCGACTTCGAAGCCGCCGTCGGCGAGCGCGTCGTGCACGGCGCGCGCCGTGGTCCAGGTCGCCAGCCGCGCGCCCGGCCGCGCGAGCCGCGCGAGCGCCTTGAGCAGCGCCGGCTCCCACATCTGCGAATTGCGCGCAGGCGCGAAACCGTCAAGGTAGAACGCGTCGGCGCCGCAGACGAGCTGCGGGACGACTTCGCGCGCGTCGCCGAGCGCGAGCGTCAGCACGACGCGGCCACCGTCGAATTCGATCCGATGCAGCCCCGGCAGCGGCAGCGGCCAGCGCGCCGCCAGCTCGCGCGCCAGCGGCTGAAGCTCGACCGGCGCGGCAGCGACGAGATCGCCCGCGGCGACCGGATGCAGCTCGACCGAAACGAAGTGCAGGCGGGCGCAGCGCTGCGGATCGGCGCGCCACGCCTGCCAGGTGGCGAGGAAGTTCGTGCCGAGCCCGAACCCGGTCTCGACGATCACGAACTGCCGCCGGTCGCGCCAGCGCGCCGGCAACTCGTTGCCGGCGAGGAAGACGTGCCGCGCCTGCGCAGCCGCGCCGTCGCGGCTCGCGTAGACATCGCCGTAGCGCTGCGAAAACGGCGCGCCGGTCGCGTCGAGTGCGAGACGCTCGGTTTCGATGCGGGTCGGCATGCGCTCGATCGTACCGACCGCCGCCCGGAAGTCCCCGCGGCCGTCCTGACCCCGAGCGAGCGGTCAGGCCTTCAGCGGCTTGAAGCGGATGCGCTTCGGCCGCGCGCCCTCTTCGCCCAGGCGCTTGACCTTGTCGGCCTCGTACTCGTGGAAGTTGCCCTCGAAGAAGGTCCACTTCGACTCGCCCTCGCACGCGAGGATGTGCGTGCAGATGCGATCGAGGAACCAGCGATCGTGCGAGATGACGAGCGCGGTGCCGGCAAACTCGAGCAGCGCTTCTTCGAGCGCGCGCAGCGTCTCGACGTCCAGGTCGTTCGACGGCTCGTCCAGCAACAGGACGTTGCCGCCGACGAGCAGTGTGGCCGCCAGGTGCAGCCGGCCGCGCTCGCCGCCCGACAGGTTGCCGACGATCTTCTGCTGGTCGGCACCGCGGAAGTTGAAGCGGCCCAGATAGGCGCGCGAAGGCATCTGGAACTTGCCGACGGTCAGGATGTCCTGCCCGCCCGAGATCGCTTCCCACGCGGTCTTGTCGTTCGGCAGCGCATCGCGCGTCTGGTCGACGACGGCGAGCTTCACCGTCGGGCCGATCCTGATCTCGCCGGAGTCGGGCTTTTCCTTGCCGGTGATCATGCGGAACAGCGTCGACTTGCCGGCGCCGTTCGGACCGATCACGCCGACGATCGCGCCCGGCGGGATCTTGAACGAGAGCTTGTCGATCAGCAGCTGGTCGCCGTAGCCCTTGCTCACTTCGGCGAACTCGATCACCTCGTTGCCGAGCCGCTCGGCCACCGGAATGAAGATCTCCTGCGTCTCGTTGCGCTTCTGGTACTCGTAGCTCGCCATCTCCTCGAAGCGCGCCAGCCTGGCCTTGCTCTTGGCCTGCCGCGCTTTCGCGTTCTGGCGCACCCATTCGAGCTCCTGCTTCATCGCCTTGATGCGCGCGGCCTCCTGTTTCGCCTCCTGCTCGAGCCGCTGCTCCTTCTGTTCGAGCCACGACGAGTAGTTGCCCTTCCACGGGATGCCCATTCCGCGGTCCAGCTCGAGGATCCATTCGGCCGCGTTGTCGAGGAAGTAGCGGTCGTGCGTGACCGCAACCACGGTGCCGGGAAAGCGCTGCAGGAACTGCTCGAGCCACTCGACCGATTCCGCGTCGAGATGGTTGGTCGGCTCGTCGAGCAGCAGCATGTCGGGCTTGCTCATCAGCAGCCGGCACAGCGCCACACGGCGCTTCTCGCCGCCGGACAGATTGGCGACCTTGGCGTCCCACGGCGGAAGGTTCAACGCGTCGGCAGCGATCTCGAGCTGATGCTCGAGGTCGGCGCCGCTCGTGGCCAGGATCGCCTCGTACTTCGCCTGCTCGGCCGCGAGCTTGTCGAAGTCCGCGTCGGGCTCGGCGTACGCGGCGTAGATCTCGTCGAGCCGGGTCTTCGCTTCGAGCACGTCGCCCAGGCCCGACTCGACTTCCTCGCGCACCGTCTTTTCGGGATCGAGCTGCGGCTCCTGCGGCAGGAAGCCGATCTTGATCCCCGGCATCGGGATCGCTTCGCCCTCGATGTCGTGGTCGAGCCCCGCCATGATTCTCAGCAGCGTCGACTTGCCCGCGCCGTTCAGCCCCAGCACGCCGATCTTGGCGCCGGGGAAGAACGACAGCGAAATGTTCTTCAGGATCTGCCGCTTGGGGGGAACGACCTTGCCCACGCGGATCATCGTGTAGACGTATTGCATAGCGCGCCTTCTCGATCGAAGGCGCGAAGCTTACCGAAGCCGCGCGGCGGCCGGTCCCGGCGGCGGCGCGCCTCCGCGGGTCAGCCGGATCCCTTGATGAACTCGACCACCCGCGCCTTGGTCGCCGGATCGTTGTCGAAGCCGCCATGCGTCGTGCTCGTGCTGGTCGCGCCGGGCGCGGCGTGCACGGTCGCATCCTTCAGTCTCGGCGCGTACGGATCGAAGTACTTCTGCATGCCGAGGATCGGCGTCTGCCGGCCGCCTTCGAACGACTGCGACACGAGGTACAGCAGCGAGCGCCTGTACGGCCCGCAGGTCGGGTCGTCCTGCTCCGCCTTGTCGGTCAGGTGGAACTGCTGGTAGCGCCTGACGGTCCCGTCGGCGATACGCGGGCGCACGAGCTTGTCGAAGGTATCGAGCCGCACGGCCGGAGCAAGGAAGCTGACCGACTCGAACTTCACCTTGGCGGCGAGCGCATCGACGATGTGCGAATGGACGATGCTGCCGGCGGAGTGGCCGACCAGGTGGAAGCGCACGTCGTTCTTCTTCAGTCCCGATGCTGCGAAGTGCGACCACAGCAGCACCGCGCCCGACTTCGCGTCGCGGCTGATCGCTTCGGCGTTCTGCTTCATCTCGCCCCAGATCGCGGTGCCGGGCTCGGCGAGCACGCGCTCGACGCGCTCGTTCCACCAGCGCTCGGCCCTCGACCAGAAGCCTTCGCCGGCGCCGGCCGGCCGCGGCACGTCGCGCACCGCGTCAGCGATGCGATTGACCACCGTCGACAGGAAGTCGGTCTCCCACATCAGGTAGATCGGGAAGATCCGCTGCTCGTAGAGCATCGGGATCCAGTCGGCCGCGTTCTGTGCCGCGTCCTTCTCGCCGACCAGCCCGCCGTGCGCGTACACGCAGACGTCGATCGGCCGGTCCCCGAGCTTCCAGCGCCTGCGCGCTTCGGCAAGATGGATGTCGACGATCGCGCGCACGTCGTCTTCGCTCGTGCGGAACAGTCCGCTCGAAGACAGCCGGCCGTTGTTGCCCATGTTCAGCACGAAAGGCGAGATCTCGCGGTCGCGCAGCACGGTGCTCGACGCCAGCGCGACGCGCCCGTTCGGATCGGTGCGCAGCGTCGTGGCGCGCGAGATCGCCTGGTGCTCCTGCGTCACGACGCCGAGCTGCGCGACCCAGCAGTCCATCGCGTTGTCGAGCCAGTCGTCGTAAGTCAGGATCGCGTAGCCGTACGAACCCCAGTCGGTGCCCCACGAGTTCTGCAGCAGGAAGCCGCGCTCGTCGTAGCCGACGATCGCGAACGCATGGCCGCCGTCGCCGCCCTTGTTCGGCGGGATCACGAAAACATCGTCGAACGACGCCGGCCGCTTCTTGAGCGCTCCCGCTTTTCCCACACCAGCGCCGCCGTCGGCACCGTCGTCCCAGCCCCTGTGCGTGTCGGCGCTCGCGTAGACGATGCCGACCTCGTTCAGCGCCGCGTGGATGTCGGCGATCTGCTTCCTGTCGATCCGGTAGTACGCGCCGAGCGGGCGTTTCACGGCGTCGAGCCACCAGTCGTCGGCGGCTTTCTTCGGCGCGGGCGGCATGTCGACACCCGTCTTCCACAGCGCGGCGGCGCAGGCGCCGTGCTTGTGCCACCCCTTCAGCGCGCCGCGCAGGCTCGAACCTTCGTCCTTCGATCCCGGGAACTCGTCGTACCGGCGCGCCATCGAGTACAGCATGTACGGCGAGATCGCCGGCGCCCTCTCGCGCTGCGCCTTGCGCAGCAGATGCTCGACGACCAGCGAAAGCGAGAACCCCGTGCACGCGCTCGTGTCGTCCTGGTTCTTCACCGGCAGCGCGAACTCGGGAAACCAGCGCGGCTTCGGCGCGACGGCGACGTTGGGCCGGAACGGCAGATCGCGGAAGTCGATGCGGTCGGGCCGGACGTTGCGCACGCGCGCGCCCTTGGTCTTGCTGGCCATCCGGATCCTCCGTCGCCGTCGGGAATTCGTCGTTCCTGCCGAGTCCCGTGCAGTAGGCGCCGCACGCCTGAGGTGCGGGCGACTCACGGTAGTCGCCTCATCGGGGCAGCGTCAACGTGAATCCTCCGGCTTGCCATGCGCCTGTCTCGCGCTCGCGGCCGATGCGCTTGCCCGCCGCGCCACCGGCCGCTGCGTCGTCGCTGACGACGGCGGCGCCACCGATCAGCGAGCGTGTCCGCGGGCTCGCAGCGTCGCGCTGCGTGCGCCGGTGCGTCGAACGGCGAGCGCTTCCGCTACGATCCGCGCCGCTTGCTGAACGATTCATGGAGAAACAAGAAAATGTCCGGAGCGCACTTCCACGTCCACGGGCCGCACGATCACGAGCTCGAACACGCCACACAGCACGGCGAGCGCGACACGTTTGCCGGCCGCATCGCGGTGACGACCGCCATCCTCGCCACCGTCGGCGCGCTGATGGCCTACGAAGGCGGCGCAACCCAGGCCAACGCGGTGCTGTACAAGAACAACGCGGCGATCAAGAAGACCGAGGCGTCGAACCAGTGGAACTACTACCAGGCCAAGAGCAGCAAGCAGAACCTCGCCGAGCTCGCGCTGACGCTCGCACCCACGCCCGAGAAGCAGGCTTTCTACCGCGACGAGATCGCTCGCTACGACCGCGAGAAAAAGGAGATCAAGGCGGTCGCCGACAAACTCGAAACCGAGGCGAAGGACTGGGACCGCCGAAGCGACGCAGAACTGCATGTGCACCATCGCTGGGCGCAGGCGACGACCGCGCTGCAGATCGCGATCGCGCTGTCGGCGATCGCATTGCTGACGCGGCGCCGGTGGCTCGTGTGGGGCGTTTACGGCGTGGCCGGGCTGGGCGGGTTGCTGGGGGCGATGGCGCTCGCGCATGTCTGAGGCGCGGGCGCAGCGAACCCGCTGCTAGCCCGGACACTTCACGAGGGACGCGGGAGTTGCGCGGATGCCGGGGCGAGCCAGGTTGCGCGAGAGGGGCGGAGGCGGACCCGCCGCAGCCGGCGCGGCCTGCAAGCCGCGCCGTGGAACGCAGTCGAATGCCCGCTCGCGGCTCCGACTCGTCGCCGCTCGCCATTCGCGAGCACTTGAGCGCAAGATGGCCGGACCGGCGCCGCGCAAGCCCGCGTAGCCCCGGCGCTACAAATTGGATCGAGCGCTTGCGTGCGAAAAGCGCCGATTCACCGAGACAGAACGCACGCAGACGTGGGCGACCTCGTGAAATATCCGGGCTAGCGCTCACCCATCCGGCGCGGGGGAAGCGAGTTCAGGTACACGTGCATGGCGCGCGCGTCGATCTCGTCGATCGTCTTCAGCGAAGCAAACGGCATCACGCGGCTGACGTCGGTGCCGTCTGGACGCTTGCCGGTACGAAGCATCGCGATGAACTTCTCGGGCGTGTCGTAGCGCGCGAGCACGCCGTCTTCGCCGAGCGTGAGATTCGACGCCGCGGGCCACTCGGGCGGGGCGCCCGGAATCCGCCCGCCGGACAACGTCGGCCCATGGCAACCGCTGCACATGCTGGCCACGTAGGCGCCGTGCTCGGCGCTCACGGCGACCGGCACCGGCTGCGACGGCGGCAGTGTGTGGTCGATCTTCTCCGCTGCGTCACGGACCGCGCCGAAGGCATAGGCCGCCTTGACGATCAGCGGCAACCGAAGTTCGGCCGTCACACCCGCGCGAGGCGGCAGGCTGCGCACGTAGGCGACGAGCGCGGCCACATCGGTGTCGGTCAGGCGACTGTAATCCTCGCAGGGCATGATCATCAGCGGGCGTCCGTCGGGCTTGACACCATGCCGCAGTGTGCGAACCCAGTCGCGCTCGCCATACCCGGTGACCGCGCTGCCCGGCCCGCCCGTGATGTTCGGCGCCCGCGCATACAGCCCGTTCGGTGCGTCGATAAACACTCGGCCGGTGCCGTCGGCGCCATGGCAGCCGGCACAGCCGCGCGACTCGAACAGGTATCTGCCGCGCGCGACTGCGCCGGCGTCGCTGACATACGCCACCGGTGCCACCGTCACCTGGACGGTGCGATGCATCTTGCGCTCGCTGAGCACCGTCACTGCGGCCACAAGACCGGCGACGAGCGCCGCTGCCACCGCGATCGTGATCACCGCGGCTCTGAGCCGTCTTCTCGACACTTGTCGTCCCCCTGGCTGTTCTGCGCCGTTTGACGCCATGCGGAGCCCAAGACCAGCGACACGCGGCAGTGCCAGTTTATCCATAAGAGCGGGCGCCAAGCGTTGGTTGCACGCATCGCCCACGATGCCGATCGGGCGCCTCAACGCACGGCCTCGCGCATCGCGGCCAGGATCTGCGACTGCACGTCGGGACGCATCGCGGCCTCCATGTGCCCTGCGCGCTCGACCGCGATCAGCCGCTTGGGCTGCCTCGCCGCGGCGAAGAGCTGCTCGCTGTGCTTGAACGGGATCACCCGGTCCGCGCGGCCGTGGACGAAGACCAGCGGTACGGCGATGCGCGCGAGCGCCGCCACGGGGTCCTTGTCCGCGCCGGGCAGCAGCGGAAGCGCAAGCGGCAGAAAGGGCGCGAGCACGATCGACTGCAGCGCGGCGTCACGCGCGATGCCGCGGTAGCTCGCGAACGCCGAGTCGATCACCGCGAGCCGCACGCCGGCGGCGTCCTCGGCGAGCAGCCGCAGCGCGGTCGCACCGCCGAGGCTCTGGCCGAAGACGATCAGCTTGCTCGCATCGACGTCGGCCCGCGACCGCAGGTGCGAGAGCGCCGCGCGCGCGTCCTCGAGCACGCCGTCGAGTGTGGGCCGGCCTTCCGAACGGCCGAAGCCGCGATAGTCGAGCATCAGCACGTTGAAGCCCGCGCGCGGCAACCACGCGGCGAGCGGCAGGTGGTTGCTGACGTTGGCCGCGTTGCCGTGCAGACGCAGGACCGTACCCGCTGCCGCGCCCGGCGCCGGCAGCCACCACCCATGCAGCCTGACGCCGTCGGCGGTCGTGAGCGTCACGTCCTCGTGCGCGAGGCCGTAGTCGGCCGGCCGCGTGTACTGCACGCGGTCGGGGTAGAAGAACATGCCTTCGATCATGTTGCAGCCCGCGAGCAGGGGTGCGACGAGCGCAACGAGGCCGGCACGCACGAGCGCGAACGCAGGTTTGCCCCGCCGAGCCATGCCGCCGCCGTCCACGGTGCAGGAAAAAGAAAAGCCCACCGCGTCGCCGCGGTGGGCCGTCTGCCAGCAAGACCCCTAGTCTGGTCGACTAGCGCTTCGGGGCCTTCTTGGCAGGCTTCTTCGCTGTCTTCTTCATCGCGTTACCTCGCATGAAGCGCCGTCACACGACGGCACGCGAAGTCTCGGCGCAAGCCGCGCGCGCTGTCAAGACTTTCGTGCGCTTCGAGCCCGTCCGACGCGCGCGGCGATCGAACGATCGCCCGCCTCACTCGGCCGGCGCCGGCTCCTCGGCGAACGCCGAGACCGGCGGGCACGCGCAGAAGACGTGGCGGTCGCCGTAGGCGTTGTCGACGCGCGCGACCGGCGGCCAGTACTTCTGCCGCTTCAGATCCGGCCGCGGGAAGGCGGCCTGTTCACGCGAGTAGTCGTGCGCCCAGGTTTCGGCGGTGACCATCGCGGCGGTGTGCGGCGCGTTCTTCAGCGGGTTGTCTTCGCGGTCGACGCGCCCCTCCTCGACGGCGCGGATCTCCTCGCGGATCGAGATCATCGCGTCGATGAAGCGGTCCAGCTCGTGCTTGGCTTCGGACTCGGTCGGCTCGACCATCAGCGTGCCGGGCACCGGGAAGCTCAGCGTCGGCGCGTGGAAGCCGTAGTCCATCAGCCGCTTGGCCACGTCCTCGGCGGTGATTCCGCACGACTCCTTGATCGGCCGCAGATCCAGGATGCACTCGTGCGCGACCAGCCCGTTGCGTCCCGTGTAGAGCGTCGGGTAGTACGGCGCCAGCCGCTTGGCGATGTAGTTGGCGTTGAGCAGCGCAACCTGGGTAGCGCGCAGCAGCCCTTGCGCGCCCATCATCGTGATGTACATCCACGAGATCGGCAGGATGCTGGCCGAGCCGAAGGGCGCGGCGCTCACGGGGCCGACGCCGCCACGCTCCCCTGCTTGCGCCGCGCGCCGCGCGCCAGGCAGTTCGCGCGACGGCAGGTACGGCGCGAGGTGGCTCTTGACCGCGACGGGCCCCACGCCCGGCCCGCCGCCGCCGTGGGGGATACAGAAAGTCTTGTGCAGGTTCAGATGCGACACGTCGGAGCCGTACTTGCCGGGCTTGGCCACCCCGACCAGCGCGTTCAGGTTGGCGCCGTCGGTGTAGACCTGCCCGCCGTGCGCATGGACGATCTCGCAGATCTCGCGGATCGCCTCCTCGAAGACGCCGTGCGTCGACGGGTAGGTGACCATCAGCGCGGCCAGGTCCTTCGCATGCCGGTCGGCCTTGGCCTTCAGATCGGCCACGTCGACGTTGCCGTTGGCGTCGCACTTGACGACGACGACCTCCATCCCGCACATCTGCGCGCTCGCCGGGTTGGTGCCGTGCGCGCTCTCGGGGATCAGGCAGACGTTGCGATGGCCTTCGCCGCGCGCGCGGTGGTAGGCGCGGATCGCGAGCAGCCCGGCGTATTCGCCTTGCGCGCCCGAGTTCGGCTGCAGGCTCACGGCGTCGTACCCGGTGCACTCGGCGAGCATCTTCTCCAGCTCGCCGATCAGTTGCGCGTAGCCGGCCGCCTGCTCGGCCGGCGCGAACGGGTGGATGTTGGCGAACTCCGGCCAGGTGATCGGGATCATCTCGGCGGTGGCGTTCAGCTTCATCGTGCACGAGCCGAGCGGGATCATCGTGCGGTCGAGCGCGAGATCGCGGTCGGCGAGCGCGCGCAGGTAGCGCAGCATCTCGTGCTCGGCGTGGTACTGGTTGAACACCGGGTGCGTCAGGTACGCCGAGGTGCGCGCAAGCGACGGCGGGATCGCGTCGCCGACGGTCGCGTCGAGCGCATCGACGCTCGCGTCGACGCCGAAGACGCGCCACAGGGCTTGTACGTCGGCGCGCGTGGCCGTCTCGTCGAGCGAGATGCCGACCGCATCCGTGCCCAAATCGCGCAGGTTGATCTTTTGCGCGCGCGCGGCGGCGTGGATCTTCGCGGCGTCGACGCCGCGCACGGCGATCGTGTCGAAGAAACGGTCGGTCACCTTCAGGCCCGCCGACTTCAGCCCGGCGGCGAGGATCGCGGTCAGCCGGTGCACGCGCTGCGCGATGCGCTTCAGCCCCCGCGGTCCATGGTAGACGGCGTACATGCTCGCCATCACCGCCAGCAGCACCTGCGCGGTGCAGATGTTCGAGGTCGCCTTCTCGCGGCGGATGTGCTGCTCGCGCGTCTGCAGCGTCAGCCGGTACGCGGGCTTGCCCTGCGCGTCGACCGATACGCCGATCAGCCGCCCGGGCATCTGCCGCTTGAACGCGTCGCGGCACGCGAGGAAGGCGGCGTGCGGGCCGCCGAAGCCGAACGGCACGCCGAAGCGCTGGCTGTTGCCGACGACGATGTCCGCGCCCCACTCGCCCGGCGCCTTGAGCAGCGTCAGCGCGAGCAGGTCGGCCGCCACCGCGACCAGCCCGCCGCGCGCGTGCACGGCCTGCACGATCTTCGCGTAGTCGCGCACGTCGCCCGTCGAGCACGGGTACTGCAGCAGCACGCCGAACGCGTCGGCGCGTTCGGCCGCCGCATCGTCGCCGACCTCGACCTCGATACCGAGCGGCTCGGCGCGCGTCCTGACGACCTCGATCGTCTGCGGATGGCAGTCGGCCGACACGAAGAACAGGTTCGACCTGCTCTTGCACGAGCGCTTGGCGAGCGTCATCGCCTCGGCCGCCGCGGTGGCCTCGTCGAGCAGCGAAGCGTTGGCGATCTCCATCGCCGTCAGATCCGCGACCATCGTCTGGAAGTTGATCAGCGCCTCCATCCGCCCCTGCGAGATCTCGGCCTGGTACGGCGTGTACGCGGTGTACCACGCGGGGTTCTCGAGGATGTTGCGCAGGATGACCGCCGGCGTGTGCGTGCCGTAGTAGCCCTGGCCGATAAAGCTGCGAAACACCTGGTTCTTCGCGGCGATCGCGCGGATCTTGGCGAGCGCCTCCTCCTCGGTGACGGGCGCGGGCAGTGCGAGCGGCTCCGCAAGCTTGATCGACGCCGGCACGATCGCGTCGACCAACGCCTCCAGCGAAGGCTGGCTGACGACCTTCAGCATCTGCGCGATCTCGGCCTCGTCCGGCCCGACGTGCCGGGCGATGAATGCGTCGTGCTGTTCGAGTTCGGTCAGCGTCATTTCGGTCGATCCGTGTACGTCGCTCCGGCTCAGGCCGGGGTCCAGTGAAAGTCCCGCTTGCGCGGGGACGACCTTGCGCCCGCGCGCGAGGTCACTTGTTCGCTGCGATCGCCGCTTCGTAGCCGGCCGCGTCGAGCAGCGCGCCGAGGTCGCCGGCGTTGGTCGGTTTGAGCCGGAACATCCACGCCGCGAAGGCGTCGGCGTTGATCGATTCGGGCTTGTCTTTCAGCGACTCGTTGATCGCGACGACTTCGCCGGCGATCGGCGCGTACACGTCGGACGCGGCCTTGACTGATTCGACCACCGCGCAAGCCTCGCCGCCCTTGACCTGGCGACCGACCTCGGGCAGTTCGACGTAGACCAGATCGCCGAGCGCGTCCTGCGCGAACTCGGTGATCCCGACCGTGACCGTGCCGTCGGACTCCTGCCGCACCCACTCGTGGCTGCTGGTGTATTTGAGATTGCTCGGGACTTTCACGCTGTTCTCCTGTTCGCCGTTCGTTCGTACCCAACCCTGTGTCCTGAACCCTCAGACAAGCGCCTTCCCGTTCCGCACGAACGGATACTTCGTCACCAGCGCGTTGGCCGGCTTGCCGCGGATGTCGACCTGCACCGTGTCGCCGACCTGCACCCCCGCCGGCACGCGCGCCAGCGCGATCGAGCACTCGAGCGTCGGCGAATAGGTGCCGCTGGTGATTTCGCCTTCGCCGTGCGGCGTGATCACCTTCTGGTGCGCGCGCAGCACGCCTTTGTCGAGCAGCTTCAGGCCGACGAGCTGGCGCAGGTTGCCGGCGGCGAGCTGCCTCTCCAGCGCGGCGCGGCCGATGAAATCGCGCGGCTCCTTGAAGTCCACGGTCCACGCGAGCCCCGATTCGAGCGGCGTCACAGTCTCGTCCATGTCCTGCCCGTACAGGTTCATGCCGGCTTCGAGCCGCAGCGTGTCGCGCGCGCCGAGCCCGCAGGGCACCACCCCTTCCGCGCGCAGCCGCTGCCAGAGGTCGGGCGCCTCGTCGGCGGGCAGCACGACTTCGAAGCCGTCCTCGCCGGTGTAGCCGGTGCGGGCGATGAAGAACTCGTCGACCACCGCCGCGGTGAAGGGCTTGAGCCGGTCGATCGCCGCCGCAGCGTCGCCGTCGATCCCTTCGATCACCTCGCGCAGGATCGCTCGCGCCTGCGGCCCCTGCACCGCGATCATCGCCAGCTCGCGCCGCGGCAGGATCGCCACCGGCAGTTTGCGGTCGTGCGCGACCTTGTTCATCCACGCGACATCTTTGTCAGCGGTCGCCGCGTTGACGACGAGCCGGTAGTGATCGGTATGGATCCAGTAGACGATCAGATCGTCGATCACGCCGCCCGACTCGTTGAGCATGCACGAATACAGCGCCTTGCCCGGCGTGAGCTTGAGCACGTCGTTGGCGAGCAGCGTGCGCAGGAAATCGCGGCTGCCGGCGCCGTCCAGGTCGACGACGCGCATGTGCGACACATCGAACATGCCGGCCTTGCGGCGCACCGCGTGGTGCTCCTCGATCTGCGAGCCGTAGTGCAGCGGCATTTCCCAGCCGCCGAAGTCCACCATCTTGGCGCCGGCGGCGACGTGCGTTGCGTACAGCGGCGTGCGTTTCAGGCTCATCGGGCACTCGTCAGCAAAAAAGAAAGGGGCGCGGACCGACTCGCGCCGGCCGCACCCCTCTGTCCTTTTGCCTGAGAGTTTGAGGCGGTGACCTGCCTGCTGCCCCTTCGGCGCCGGCGTCGCGTCGCGTGCGCCGGTCTCTCCAGAGTCGCTCGCGCGCCGCGGTTCCTTGAACCTGAGCGATTACGGGTGGATTGCGCCTTCGGCGGCGCCAGCCGCCTGAAGGACCGGCCGGCACGCTCTCCCGCGTCGCGCTGTGAGCGAGGGCGAAGGATAGCGCAGCGGGGATTCACCGCGCGCCCACGCGCCCCTTCTTCGCCCGCGGCAGGCGTTCATCCGCCCGCAACCGCAGCCGGCGACGGCGCGGCCGGAACGAACTGCCGCGCGGCCGATCCAAAGTCATGCCTTCATCGCAAGAAAGGAGGCGCTATGAACCGGATGCGATGGCAGGACTGGGCGGCGGTCGTGCTGGGGTTGTGGCTCGTCGTCGCGCCGTGGGTGCTGGGTTACTCGGACGTGAGCGCCGCGACGTGGAGCGGCGTTCTGGCGGGGCTCGGGGTGATCGCGCTTGAACTCGCCGACGCGTTCCGTCCCGACCCGTGGCCCGAGCGGGTGAGCTTCCTGCTCGGACTGTGGATCGCCGTGTCGCCGATGCTGCTGGGCTTCACGAGCCACACGCTCGCGATGACCAACACGGCGGTGGTCGGAATCCTGATCGTGCTGCTGTGCCTGTCGGCGATCCCGATGCTCAGGAAGGAAGCCAGCCCCAGTCACTGAGGCCGGACCCCGAGGGCCGCGATCGCGGCCCTCGTTTCATTTCCGTCGCGCGCGTGTCGGCGGAGTTCCTACGCCTTGCCCTTGGCCTTTTCCGCCTCGTAGCGCGCCTTGTTCTCCGCGTTCGGCGGATAGAGCCCGGGCAGCGCGGCGCCCTTCTCGACCTCGCGCATGATCCAGCCCTCGAGCCGTTCCTGCTCGACGGACTGCGCGATCACCTCGTCGAGCAGCGCGGCGGGGATCAGCACCGCGCCGTCGGTGTCGGCGACGATCACGTCGTTCGGGAACACCGCCACACCGCCGCAGCCGATCGGCTGCTGCCACGCGACGAAGGTGAGCCCGGCGACCGAAGGCGGCGCGGCGGCGCCGCGGCACCACACCGGCAGCCCGGTCGCGAGCACGCCGGCGAGATCGCGCACCACGCCGTCGGTGACGAGTGCCGCGACACCGCGCCTGGCCATGCGCGCGCACAGGATGTCGCCGAAGATGCCGGCGTCGGCGACGCCCATCGCGTCGACGACCGCGATCGCGCCCGGCGGCATCGCTTCGATCGCGGCGCGCGTCGAGATCGGCGAGCTCCACGACTCGGGGGTTGCGAGGTCCTCGCGCGCGGGGACGAAGCGCAGCGTGAACGCGCGGCCGACGAGGCGCGGCTGCTCGGGCCGCAGCGGTTTCGCGCCGCGTAGCCAGACGTTGCGCAGACCTTTCTTCAAGAGGACCGTCGTCAGCGTGGCGGTGGTGACGGTTGCAAGCGTTTCGACGATCTTCGGATCGAGGGAAAGGGGTTCGACGTTCATGTTCACGTGGCCGGTTGATTCGTAGTTCGTCGGGCGGGATTGTCCTCACCCCAACCCTCTCCCGCTGATGCGGGAGAGGCAGCAGGGCAAGTCATCCGAGTTCCCCGAGCCGCTTCTCCTGCCTGCGCACCAGCCGCTCGATGTCGGCGATGTCGGCGGCCGAAAGCTTCGGACCGGGCTTGCGGATCATCGGCGAGGCGATCGCGCCGCGCTTGACCATCAGGTACTTGCGCACGGCGAGCCCCACATTCGGCTGCTGCTCGTAGCGCGCCAGCGGCAGGTAGGCGTCGAAGAGGTCATGCGCGCGCTCGACGTCGCCGCGCGCATGCGCCGCGTACACGCCGGCCATCATCTCCGGGTAGGCGAAGCCGGTCATCGCGCCATCGGCGCCGCGCTCGAGCTCCTCGGGCAGAAAGAGTCCGCCGCCGTTGCCGGTGAGGATCGAGATGCGCCGCACTTCGCCGCGGTCGCTCGCCGCGCGGATCGCGGACAGTTTGGCGAGCCCGGGGCACTCTTCGTGCTTGAGCATCACACAGGTCGGGATCGACTTGATCACGCGCAGGATCACCGAAGTGGCCATCACCACCCCGGTGGCGAGCGGGTGATCCTGCAGGACCCACGGCGTGCGCGGCCCCAGCGCTTCGGTGACGTTCTCGAAGTAGTTGACGATCTGCTCGTCGCTGCGCAGACCGCCAGCGGGCGCGACCATCACGCCCGAGGCGCCGAGGTCCATCACGCTCGCGGCCAGCTCCTTCATCGCGGCGAGTCCCGGCGACGAGACGCCGACCACCACGGGCACGCGGCCGCGCACGCGATCGAGCACGCGCTTGACAAAGGTGCGCGCCTCGTCGGTCGTGAGCTTGGGCGCTTCGCCCATGATGCCGAGCAGCGTCAGCCCCGTGGCGCCGCGCTCGAGGTAGAAGTCGACCATGCGATCGGTGCTCTCGAGGTCGAGCGCCCCGCTGTCGGTGAAGGGCGTGACGGCGATCAGATAGACGCCGCGGGCGGTTTCGTCGAGTCGGGCCATGGAGTGCAGGTGCGTTGGCTGGGTCGATCCTTCATCCCCGCTTCGCAAAGGGGGGCGGGGATTCCGCGTCGTCGCGATTGTGAAGCACCGGACGAAACCCCCGTTTGCTCCTTCACAAAGCGGGGCGAGGACGGCTACTTGCTGGACGCAGTCCGCGGCGTATCGCTGACGCAATCGACGTAGTACTCGATGTGCCCGTTGTTGCGCAGCTTCACCAGGCCGTGGATGTCGGTTTCGAAGCCCGGGAACTTCAGATTGAAGTCGCGCGCGAACTTCAGATAGTTGACGATCTTCGCGTTGATGCGCTCGCCCGGAATCAGCAGCGGGATGCCGGGCGGGTACGGCGTCAGAAGCACGGCGGACACACGGCCGTCCAGCTCGTCGATCGGCACGCGCTCGACCTCCCAGTGCGTCATCTTCGCGTACGCGTCGGCGGGCCGCATCACCGGCTCCATCTCCGACAGGTACATCTCGGTGGTCAGCCGTGCGATGTCGTTGGCGCGGTAGACCGCGTGGATCGCGTCGCACAGCTCGCGCAGGCCCATGCGCTCGTAGTTCGGATGCGCGCGAACGAACTCGGGCATCACGCGCCACAGCGGCTGGTCCTTGTCGTAGTCGTCCTTGAACTGCTGCAGCTCGGTGACCATCGTGTTCCACCGGCCCTTGGTGATGCCGATCGTGAACATGATGAAGAACGAGTACAGCCCGGTCTTCTCGACGATGATGCCGTGCTCGGCGAGGTACTTGGTGACGATCGACGCCGGGATGCCGGGGTCGGCGAACGAGCCGTCGACGTCGAGCCCCGGCGTGATCACGGTCGCCTTGATCGGGTCGAGCATGTTGAAGCCCGGCGCAAGTTCGCCGAAACCGTGCCAGCGATCGCCGGGCGTGAGCATCCAGTCCTCGCGCGTTCCGATGCCCTCCTCGGCCAGACGCTCGGGACCCCAGACCTTGAACCACCACGACTCGCCGAGCTCCGCGTCGACCTTGCGCATCGCGCGGCGGAAGTCGAGCGCCTCGGCGATCGACTCCTCGACGAGCGCGGTGCCGCCCGGCGGCTCCATCATCGCGGCGGCGACGTCGCAGCTCGCGATGATCGCGTACTGCGGCGACGTCGACACGTGCATGTGATACGACTCGTTGAACTGGAACGCGTCGAGCGCCTCGCGCTCGGAGTCCTGCACCAGGATCTGCGAAGCCTGCGACAGTCCCGCGAGCAGCTTGTGGGTCGACTGCGTCGAGAAGATCATCGACGATTTGTTGCGCGGGCGGCCCTGGCCGATCGCGTGCATGTCGCGGTAGAACTCGTGGAACGCCGCGTGCGGCAGCCACGCCTCGTCGAAGTGCAGCGTGTCGATGACGCCGTCGAGCAGCCGCTTGATCGTCTCGACGTTGTAGACGATGCCGTCGTAGGTGCTCTGCGTGATCGTCAGCACGCGCGGCATGCCGGGGTCGCGCTCGATCAACGGGTGCGTCGCGATCTTGCGCGCGATCGACTCGGGCCTGAACTCGTCGAGCGGGATCGGCCCGATGATGCCGTAGTGGTTGCGCGTCGGCATCAGGAACACCGGGATCGCCCCCGTCATGATGATCGCGTGCAGCACGCTCTTGTGGCAGTTGCGGTCGACGACGACGACGTCGCCGGGCGCGACCATGTAGTGCCAGACGATCTTGTTCGCGGTCGACGTGCCGTTGGTGACGAAGAACAGGTGATCGCAGCCGAAGATGCGCGCGGCGTTGCGCTCGGCCGCCGCCACCGGCCCGGTGTGATCGAGAAGCTGCCCCAGCTCCTCGACGGCGTTGCACACATCGGCCCGCAGCAGGTTCTCGCCGAAGAACTGGTGGAACATGTGGCCGACCGGGCTCTTGAGGAACGCCACGCCGCCGGAGTGGCCCGGGCAGTGCCAAGAGTAGCTGCCATCCTGCGCATAGTGGGTCAGCGCGCGGAAAAACGGCGGCGCCAGGCTGTCCAGATACGCCTTCGCTTCGCGCACGATGTAGCGCGCGACGAACTCGGGCGTGTCCTCGAACATGTGGATGAAGCCGTGCAGCTCGCGCAGCACGTCGTTCGGGATATGGCGCGAGGTGCGCGTCTCGCCGTACAGGAAGATGGGGATGTGCGCGTTGCGCCAGCGGATCTCCTGCACGAACGCGCGCAGCGCCTCGACCGCCTCGTTCTGCGGCGTGGCGGGGTCGTCCTTGCGGCCGGCGAAGCGCTGCGGGTGGTCGGGCTCGGTGAACTCCTCGTCGTCGATCGACACGATGAATCCCGAAGCGCGGCTCTGCTGCTGCGCGAAGCTCGCGAGGTCGCCGTAGCTGGTGACGCCGAGCACCTCGACACCCTCGTTCTCGATCGCCTTGGCAAGCGCGCGGATGCCCAGGCCGCTGGCGTTTTCGGAGCGGAAGTCCTCGTCGATGATGACGATCGGAAAGCGGAAGCGCATCGGCACGGCGGTTGTGCGCGCGGCGGTTCGCGCGCCCGTTGTCGCGGAAGAAGGCGCGGATTATCGGCGGGCAGGCGGGGGTGTCAAGGAACGCGGCGCGCGCACTTGATGCGCGCCAAACCGCGCCCGCCCGGCGCTACTGGCTGCGCACCATCTGCACGATTCGCGCGACGTCCACCGTCCGCGCCCGCTGCTCGATCTGCGGCGCGTACTGCCGCTGCAGCGACTCGGCCTGCCCGAGGAGCGCCGCAAACGCGTCCTTCAGCGTCTGCGCGTCCATCGTGCGGCCGCCGGCGTAGTAGCGTTTGGCTGCGTGGCCGAGCGCGTAGGTCGTCGCGAACGAAAACGCCATTCCGGCCGCGCTGCGCGCCAGCGCCCCGGCCATGCGCCCAGCGGCCTTGCCGAGCAGCCCGCCGACCAGCTTGCGGCCGATCTGCCCGAGGTACTGGCCGGTGAGACCCACGCCGGCGGCGGCGAGAAAGTCCTTGACGTGGCCGCGATCGAGGTCGTAGCCGTACGCCTGGCCGATGCGGTAGACCAATTTCATCTGCAGCGGAATGATCGCCAGCGAGGCCATCGACTGCGGCAGCAGCTCGAGCGCGCCGTTGCCGATCGCATAGTCCAGGATCATCCGGTCGAGCTCGGCGTCGCCGACCGGCGGCGTCGACGCGGCGGCTGCGCCCGGCGGCGGCGCGGGTTCGAGCGGCGCCGTCGCCAGCGCATCGGCGATGGCGGCCGGTTCGGCCAGCGCGGGCTGCGCCAGTCCAAGCGCCTGGCCGAGCGCGGCAAGAAAGCGCGTTTCGTCGTCGTTGCGCAGGCCGTCGGCGTCGCACACGCCGACCGCCAGCTCGAACGCGAGCCGGCGCAGTTCGGGCGAGGCGAGCTTCGCGGCCTCGGCGGCAGGGCTGGTGCGCGCGAGCAGCACGTCCTGGTACAGCGCCGCGAAGTTCATCGCGCCGTCGCCGAGTGCATCGGCCACACGACGGACTTCCTCGCGCTCGCGCTGCGCCTGCGAGCCGTCAGCGAAGGCGGCGAAAAGGGCGATCGTCAGCAGGGACTTCTGTTCGTCGGCGGTCATCTTCGGGCTCTCGCTGCGGCGCGCACTGGACAGGGCCAGCATATCGGGGCGCGGCCGGGTTGGGACCGGGGCGAGAAGTCCGCCGGCGCGGGCGGCTTGCCGGTATTCGCGTCGTCTGCCGGTCCGGAATATGCTGACGGCTCGCCGAGTTGGATCCCGTTGCACCTGCCGATGAACGCCATCACCGAAAGCGAGATCTCGCGTATCGCCCGTGTTCTGCCGTCGTTCGCCTCGCTGCCGACCGAGCTGCGCGAGGCGGTCGCCCGGCAGATGACCCTGATGCAGTTCCCGGCCGGGGCCTCGATCTTCCGCGAGCAGGACGGCTGTCAGGGACTGCCGATCGTGCTGCGCGGGCGCGTTCGCGTGGCGCGCCGGCTGCCCAACGGCCACGAGGTGGGCTTGTACCACGTCGAAGCGGGCGAGACCTGCGTGCTGTCGACGAGCTGCCTGCTCGGCGGGTCGAGCTACGGCGCGCACGGCGACTGCCTGACCGACGTCGAGATCGCGGTGCTGCCGACCGCCCTGTTCGACCGGCTCGTCGCCGAGCACCGGCCGTTCCGCGAGGACGTGTTCCACATCTTCGGCGAGCGGCTGATGCGACTGATGGAGCTGGTCGAAGCGGTGGGCTTCCAGCGGCTCGACCAGCGGCTGGCGGCCGCGCTGCTCGGCAAGGGCCAGCGGATCGAGACCTCGCACGAACAGATCGCGCGCGAGCTCGGGGTGTCGCGCGAGTCGGTCAGCCGCCAGTTGAAGCACTTCGAGGAAAACGGCTGGGTTAAGCTCGGCCGCGGCGTCATCGAGATCGTGCAGCCGCGCGCGCTGCGCGCACAGGCCGCCGGCGGCGAGGCAGCGGGGACTGCGGTCACTGAACCGCCCGGCACGCGGCCCTAGGCTTGCGCTGCTGTGCGTACTTGGCGGTCTATCCAATCACCGAGAGTCGAGGAGGAAACAAGTCATGAAGGCCAATGTAGGTGGCGTGGATCGTGCGATCCGCATCGTCGTGGGCTTGGCGCTGATCGCGTTGACGCTGGCGAATGTGATCGGCCCGTGGGGCTGGATCGGCATCCTGCCGCTTCTCACCGGGATCGTTCGCTTCTGCCCGGCGTACACGCTGCTGGGCATGAGCACCTGCCCGATGAAGGACGCGTCGGCGTCCAAGTAACGGGGCTTCGCCAGCAGGGCCGCCCGGGTTCGCCCGCGCGGCCTTTTTGTCGCCGGTCATGCGGCGCGCGGGACCGTGCACTAGACTCGGCGCCGACGAACGAATGGAGACCGCAATGAAAATCCTGGTCCCGGTCGACGGCAGCAAGTTCAGCAAGGCAGCGGTCGATTTCATCGCTTCACGCACGACGCTGATCGGCGGCTCGCCCGAAGTTGAACTGCTGAACGTGCAACTTCCCATCCCGCCGCGCGCGGCGCGCGTCGTCGGCCGCGACGTCGTCAAGTCCTACTACGAGGAGGAGTCGCAGCGCGTGCTCAAGCCCGCGCTGGCGGCGCTGAAGAAAGCCGGGCTCGAAGCGACGACCGCCTACGCCGTCGGTCATCCGGGCGAGGAGATCGCGGCGGCGGCGGACCGCGACAAGGTCGACCTGATCGTGATGGGATCGCACGGCCACGGCGCGCTCGCCGGACTCGTTCTCGGGTCGACGACCAACGCCGTGCTCGCGCACACGAAGAAGCCGATCCTCGTGCTACGCGCGAAGGACGCGCCGAAGGGCGACTCGTTGAAAGTCGGCATCGCGGTCGACGGCAGCAAGTACGGCAAGGAGGCCGTCCGCTACGTGATCAAGCACCGCGATCTGTTCGGCGCCGCCCCCGAGATCGTGCTGATCCACGTGGTTCCCGACTTCGCCGGGGCGGTGATGCCCGACATGGCCGGCATCGCGATGCCCGCGTTTACCGAGGACGAGATCAAGGCGATGCAGAAGAAGGCCTTTGACGCCGCGCTGGATCCCGTGCGCAAGTTGCTGGCGAAGGAGGGTCTCGGCGCGGAGGAGGTCTGCCTGGTCGGCAATCCGGGCGACGAGCTCTCCGCGTATGCAAAGAAGAAGAAGCTCGACGTGCTTGCCATGGGTTCGCACGGCTACGGCGCGTTCAAGGCCGCCGTGCTCGGTTCGACCGCGATGCGCGTGGCGGCGCGCTGCGAAACGCCGCTGCTGCTGATCCGCGACGCGTAGTCGGCGAGCGAGGGACGAAGCGGCGCCCGCGCGTACGCCGCGCCTCGCCGCTCGATCCGGCGCGCGGCACGCGCCGCGGTGTCGGAGGCGCGGGCCGCCGCGGGCCGGTGGGACAATCGCGGCGCGATGAACGTCGCCCGCACGAACTCGACACCGCGCCCGCTGCCGGCGGCGTCGCCGCTGCTCGCATCGCCGGTGCTCGCGTGGTTCTTCGTCGTCGTCTGGGGCTCCGGCTATCTCGCGACCAAAGTCGGGCTGCAGTACGCGCCGCCGTTCACGTTCCTCACGCTGCGTTTCGCGCTCGGCGCGCTCGTTCTGGTGCCGCTGCTCGCGATCTGGCGCGCGCGCGACCCGCTGCGCTGGCCGGCAACCGCGCGCGACTGGATCCATGTCGTCGTCGCCGGGCTGCTGATGCACGCGGCCAATCTCGGCGCGAGCCACTACGCGCAGTACCTCGGCATGTCGGCCGGGATCGTCGCGCTCGTGCTCGCGGTGCAACCGCTCGCCACGGCGGTCGTCGCGGCGGCATGGATGAACGAGCGGTTGCGGCCGTACCAGTGGCTCGGCGTGCTGGTCGGCCTGCTCGGCGTCGCCTTCGTCGTCTGGCACAAGATCGACGTGCACGCGGTGACCGTCGGCGCGATCGCGGCGGCGCTGATCGCACTCGGCTCGATCACGGCCGGCACGCTGTATCAGCGCGCGTTCTGCCCGACGGCCGACCTGCGCGCGGCAACCGCGATCCAGTTTGGCGCCACGTTCGCCGCGCTGGCACCGCTCGCGGTCGCGGTCGAGGGGTTTGCCGTGCGCTGGGCGTGGGGGCTCGCCGGCGCGGTCGCGTATCTCGTCATCCTCGCGTCGATCCTCGCGGTCAACGCGCTGCACACGCTGATGCGGCGGGGCGAGGCCACGCGCGTGACGAGCCTGCTGTACCTGACGCCGGTGATCGCCGTGATCCTGGAGTGGGCCATGTTCGGCGTGGTGCCGACGGCGCTGTCGCTGATCGGCATCGTCGTCACTTGCGCTGGCGTGGCGCTCGTGGCGTGGCGCGCGCGAACGCGCGAATAGCCGGGGCCGCACCGCGCAATCCGGCAGCGGGCCGCGTGCGGCGCCGCGTAAACTGGCGCCACAACGAGTTCATGCCGCTGTCGCGCATCATCATGTTCGTCGTCCTGTCGCACACCGCCTTCGGCGCGGCGCGAGTGACGGCGTCGCTGTACGCACTGGCCCACAAGGCGTCGGCCTTCACCGTCGGCGTGCTGATGGCGCTGTTCGCGCTCGTGCCGATGCTGCTCGCGATGCGCGCCGGCCGCTGGCTCGACGCGGTCGGCCCGTGGAAGCCGCTGGCGACCGGGACGGCGCTGATGGCCGCCGGCGTGCTGCTGCCTGCGGCGTTTCCCTACGAGGTGGCGGACATCGGTCCGCTGCTCGTGGCCTGCGCGCTGACCGGCACGGGCTTCATGCTGCTGCAGATGACCGTGCAGCAGATCGTCGGCCACCAGGCCGCGCCTGAGAACCGCGCGGCCGCGTTCTCCGTGCTGGCCCTCGGTTTCTCGACGTCGAGCCTGATCGGCCCGATCGCCAGCGGCGTGCTGATCGACACGCTCGGCCATCGCGCGGCGTTCGCCGCGACGTTCCTGTCGCTCGCCGCGGCGGGGGCGCTGCTCGCGCATCACCGCCGCGATCTGCCGTCGCGCCAGGCGCCGGCGTCGTCGGGCAACGACAAGCCGATGTTCGAGTTGCTGCGCCACCGCGACATCCGGAACGTGTTGATCGCCAGCGGTCTGGTCTCGATGGCGTGGGACCTGCAGACGTTCATGATCCCCGTCTATGGCACGGGCGTCGGGCTGTCGGCTTCGGAGATCGGGCTCGTGCTCGGCAGCTTCGCTGCGGCCACCTTTGCGATCCGACTGGCGATGCCGCGCATCACGCGCACGTACCGCGAGTGGCAGGTGCTGACCTTCACGCTGTTCACCGGCTGCGTGGCGTTCGCGCTGATCCCGCTGTTCGAGCGGCTGCTGCCGCTCGCGGCCGCGACATTCCTGCTCGGCCTCGGGCTCGGCGCGGCGCAGCCGAACGTGATGTCGCTGATCCACGCGCGTTCGCCGTCCGGCCGGGTCGGCGAGGCGCTGGGCCTGCGCACCACGATCATGAACGGCAGCCACGTCGTGCTGCCGCTCGTCTTTGGCGCCTTCGGCTCGGTCGTCGGTGCCGCTGCCGTGTTCTGGACGATGGCCACGCTGCTCGGCGCCGGCGGCACCGCAGCCTACCGGCGGCTGCGCGCATAACCCGCAACGGCGCAGCCGAACGCCATGCCTGACGCGCTGCCGATCACGAACCTGGCGAACATGCCCCGGCTGTCGCCGCACGAACTGGCGCAGTCGCTCGCGACCACGCTCGCGCACTGGCACGGTCTCGAGCCGCTCTGGGTGTTCGGCTACGGCTCGCTGATCTGGAATCCGGAGTTCGATTTTGATCGCCGCGTGCCCGCGCGCGTCTACGGCTATCACCGCAAGCTGTGCCTGCGCTCGGTGCGCAACCGCGGAACCCCCGAGTGCCCCGGGCTGGTCGCAGGGCTGGACCGCGGCGGCTCGTGCGCAGGCATCGCCTACCGCGTCCCGGCCGACAGCGTGCGCGCGCAGTTCGCGCGGCTGTGGGAGCGCGAGATGGTGATGGGTTCGTACGCGCCGCGCTGGCTGCACGTGCGCCGGCTCGACGGCGAGGGCGGGCTGACCGCGCTCGCCTTCGTCGTTCGGCGCGATGCGCCGAACTACTGCGGGCGGCTCGGCGAGCGCGAGATCATCGACGTGCTCGCCCGCGCCTGCGGCTGCTTCGGAACGAGCCTCGACTACCTGCTGCGCACCGTCGAAGGCCTGCGCGCCGAGGGGCTCACCGACCCGCACCTGGAGCGGCTCGCGCAGCGCGCGCAGCGGCTGCTCGGCGGTGCCCGCGCGCGCGGCTAGACTGCGCGCGCCATGAAGAACATCGCGCAGATCCGCACCGACTACAAGCGCGGTGCGCTCGACGAGGAGCACGCCGACGCCGATCCGATCCGCCAGTTCGCGCGCTGGTGGGACGAAGCCGTCGCCGCGGAAGCGCTCGAAGCCAACGCGATGACGCTCGCCACCGCCGACGCGCACGGGCGGCCGAGCGCCCGCATCGTGCTGCTGAAGGGCTTCGATTCGAACGGCTTCGTTTTTTACACCAACTACGAGAGCCGTAAGGCGCAGGAGCTCGCGGAGAATCCGCGCGCGTGCCTGCTGTTTTTCTGGGCCGAACTCGAGCGGCAGGTGCGGATCGACGGCGACGTCGAGCGCACGAGCGCCGAGGAGTCGGACGCGTACTTCGCGAGTCGCCCGCTCGCCAGCCGCATCGGCGCATGGGCTTCGCCGCAGAGCCGGCCGATCCCGAGCAAGGCGTGGCTGCTCGCGCGCGCGGCCGAAATGGGCGTTCGCCACGGGCTGCACCCTGCGCGTCCGCCGCACTGGGGCGGGTTTCGCGTTCGGCCGCACGCGATCGAGTTCTGGCAGGGGCGCCCTTCGCGGTTGCACGACCGATTGCTCTACACGCGCAGCGACGAAGGCTGGACGCGCACGCGGCTCGCGCCATGACGCCGCGGCCGCGTCTTAGCGCCTGCGGGCTAGGCCGTCCGACGCCGCGCCGTGCCGCCCTGCAACCGTAGCTAGAATCGGGCCTTCTCTGACGGGGGCACCCCATGGGCGAAGAGATCATCTCGGTCATCATCGTCGAGGACGAACCGGAGTTCAGGCGACGTTTCGCGCAGATCGTCGAGAACGAACCCACCATGCGGCTCGTCGGCGTGGCCGCCAACAAGCGCGAGGCGCAGGCGCTGATCGACAAGGAGAACTTCGACGTGATGATGATCGATCTCGGTCTGCCCGACGGCAGCGGGATCGACCTGATCCGCAGCGTCAGCCAGAAGAAGCCCGACGTCGACATCATGGTGGTCACGGTCTTCGGCGACGAACAGCACGTCGTCTCGTCGATCGAAGCGGGCGCAACGGGCTACATCCTGAAGGACTCGACGCCGGCTGACGTGATCTCGTGCATCCGCCTGCTGCGCGCCGGAGGCTCGCCGGTCAGTCCTGTCGTCGCGCGCAGCGTGCTGCGCGCGATCCGCAACCGCATGGGGCCGAGCGCGCCGACGCGCGTGGCCAACCCGGAGTCCAATCCGCTGTCGGCGCGCGAAACCGAGATCCTGCAGCTTCTCGCCAAGGGCATGAGCTTCAACGAGATCGGCGAGATCCTCGGCATTTCGCCGCACACGGTCACCGCGCACATCAAGAAGATCTACCGCAAGCTGGCGGTGCACTCGCGCGGCGAAGCGGTCTACGAGGCGACCCAGATGGGTCTGCTCAAGAGCTGACGCGGCGCGTGTCCGCGATCGCGAACGCCCCGTCCCCCGCGCGATACGCGCTGCGCCTGGCAGCGACGCTCGCGCTGCTCGCGCTGCTCGCCGCCGGGCCCGCGCGCGCGGTCGTCGTCACGACGGTCGAGTGGACGCCGACCGCGGTGGGCGAGCTGCCCGCATCCGATGCGCAGTGGACCCGCTTCGACCTGCCGCTGCGCTGGTCCGCCGGCGAGGCGACCGCGCTGCAGGGCGTGGCGTTGCGAATGAAGTTTCGGCTCGCGGCCCCGCCCACCGAGGCATGGGCCGTGCTGCTCGGCGAAGCCGCCAACGGCGGCCGCGTCAGCGTCAACGGCCGCTTCATCGGCGCGATCCGCATGCCCGATGCGCGCTCGCACGTGCGCTGGCGCCGCCCGCACCTGCTCGCGATCGATCCGTCGCTGCTCGTCGCCGGCGAGAACGTACTGCTGGTGCAGACCGCCTACCGCGGCGGGACGCACGTGTTCGCCGGCGTGGAGGTCGGATCGCTCGCGCAGATGTCGGCGCGCTATGAAGAACAGTTCTTCCAGTCGTACACGCTGACCTGGATCGGCGCGACGCTGGCGGCGGTCATCACGCTGCTGTTCGGCGTGCTGTGGCTGCGGCGGCCCGAGCCGCTGCTCGCGCTGCTTGCCGTCGCGGCGGCGCTGTGGATCCTGCGCTCGAGCTACTTCGTGATCGAAACGATGCCGCTTGCGCTGCGCTTCTGGCTGCGACTCGCGTACTACACGGCGAGCGGCGGCTTCGCGGCGGTGATGACGATGGCGCTGCTGCGGCTGTCGGGGCGGCGCGAGCCGCGCGACCTCTGGCTCGTGCTCGGCTACGCGGCGATCGGTCCGCTGCTGCTCGCCGTGACCGCGCAGCGCGCCGCACCGTACATCGAGCAGCTGTGGATGCCCGGGCTCGTCGTGATGGCCGGCATCGGCTTCGGCTACGCGGTCGCGCAGCGCGCGCGCCGGCGCGAAGCGCCGCCGCTGGTACTGCTCGCCGCGATGGCGCTGACGCTGGCCGCCGCCGTGCATGACTTCATGCTTTGGCGCGGGGTGACGCTGTTTAGCGGCACGCTCGCGCTGCACTGGGCCGGACCGCTGCTGCTGATCGCGCTGGCCACGCCGCTGGTGGACCGCTTCGTGCGGATCCTGCGCGAAGCGGAGACTGCGCGCGCCGAGCTCGAAACGCGCGTTCGCGAACGCGAACAGCTTCTGAAGCGCAACTTCGAGCGGCTGCGCGAAAGCGAACGCCTGCAGGCCACCGCGCAGGAGCGCCAGCGCATCATGCAGGACATGCACGACGGGCTGGGCTCGCAACTGCTGTCGTCGCTGATGCTGGTCGAGCGCGGAGCGGTCACCCAGGAGCAGGTCGCGCAGATCCTGCGCGAGTGCATCGACGACATGCGGCTGGCGATCGATGCGCTCGCCTCCGAGGACGCGGGGCTGCTGTCGGCGCTCGGCAACCTGCGCTTCCGCATGGAACCGCGCCTGCGCGCCGCCGGCATCGAGCTGGCCTGGGACGCGCGCGGGCTACCGGAAGAAATCGACATCAACCCGGATGCCGTGCTGCCGATCCTGCGCATCGTGCAGGAGGCGCTGACCAACGCGCTGAAGCACAGCCGCGCGCGGGCGGTGCACGTCGTGCTCGCGATGGACCACGGCGGCGACTCCCAGTGGCTGAACATCCGCGTCACCGACAACGGTCGCGGCATCACCGAGGAGCGCGTCGGCGGCCGTGGCCTGCTGAACATGCGCAACCGCGCCAGTCGCATCGGCGCGCAACTGAAGCTGGAAACCGTGCCGGGCGCCGGCACGATGGTGCAGCTCGTCTACCGGCTCGAACCGCAGAGCGCGACGACGACCACGCGGATGTCGCAGCTGCCGCTGAACACTGAAGCGATCATCGAGCGCGCCCGACAGATCTGAGCGGCCTCGGGCGCGCTTGCGCCGAATCCTCGGCGGCGCACCTGTCGAATCGGCACTTCCTCCGCGCGCGCGTGGCGCTTAAGGTGTGCTGCAACGGAGGTGAACCGGCATGTCGCATCGGCAACGGCAATGGCTGCGACTCGCGGCGCTCGAAGTCGCGATCCTCGCGATCGGGCTCGGCTCGCTCGTTCTGCTCGACTACGCGCTCGAAGCCGCGCTCGACGCCGAGCTGCTCGCGGCAGGCATCGGGCTGGCGGCCGACTGAAGCGGGTCCGCTTCGCACGCACCGAACGTGCGACCGTCTTCCTCCCGGATGTGAAGGCGGGACCGACGGGGATTCCGGTACGGCGGCGCCGTTTCGTACACTGGCCGGCGTGAACCCGCGCGCCGGCGAATCGCTGTTCGAGGACGACGCAGAGCCGGCCGGCTCGCGTCCGGTCGGCCGCGGCACGGTGCAGCCGGCGGTCTTCTCCGACGACCTGCTGCGGCTCGGCCGTCAGCTTCCGCGCGGCGTCCACTTCGGCACTTCGTCGTGGGGCTTTCCGGGGTGGCGCGGGCTCGTTTACGGCGGCGACTACACGGAGGCGCAGCTTGCCCGGGACGGGCTCGCCGCGTACAGCCGCCATCCGGTGCTGCGCGCCGTGGGCATCGATCGCAGCTTTTACCAGCCGCTCGGCGCCGCGGACTACGCGCGCTACGCCGCGCAGACGCCGCCCGGCTTCCGCTTCCTCGTCAAGGCGCCGGCGCGGCTGACCGATGCGGTGCTGCGCGGCGAACGCGGCGCACCGGCCGCAGCCAATCCGGACTTCCTCGACGCGGTGCGGGCCGAGGAGGCGTTCGTGCGGCCCGCCGTCGAAGGGCTCGGCGACAAGGCGGGCGTGCTGCTGTTCCAGCTTTCGCCGCTGCCGCGCGAAGCCACACGCGGCGAGGCAGCGCACGCGACGATCGGACGAATCGGCGAGTTTTTCGCAGCGCTGCCGCGCGCGATCGACGATCGTGCGCCGACCTACGCGCTCGAGTTGCGCAACGCCGAGCTGCTGACGCCGCGCCTGGTTCGAACGCTGCGCTCCGTGGGGGCGCGCCTGTGCGTCGGCGTTCATTCGCGCATGCCCGCGGCCGCGCGCCAAAGCGCCGCGCTGCGCGCGATGGACGCTGCGCCGGACGAAGGCGACACCTGGAAACTGAAAGGACCTCTCGTGGTCCGTTGGAGCCTGCACGCGGGGCTGGCGTACGACGAGGCGAAGGCGCGCTACGCACCGTTCGACCGCCTGATCGACGTCGACATCGCCACGCGCGGCGCCCTCGCGCACCTGGTCCACGTCGCGCTTCGCAGCGGGCAGGCGGCGTATGTGATCGTCAACAACAAGGCCGAGGGCAGCGCCCCGCTCACCTGCATCGAACTGGCACGCGCGGTGGTTGGCGTCTGAACGCGGCGGCCGGCACGTTTGCCCGAAATCAAAGTGAGCGGCACGAAAGCCTCGCATTCTTCGCTATTTGGAGCAGCACGGTGCCGCTTTAATGCAGCCGAGCGGAGCGCCGGTGCCACGCCGGCGATACGCGTTCCGATCGTGTTTCCATTGCGAGGTGCCCGATGCCGTTCGACGCCAGCGCGCTGATTACGTACGCAGCGATCGTCGTGATCCTGATCTGTCTCGCCATGGTCGTGTCGCTGCGCAAGGGCGTTCCCGGCGGCGTGGTCGGCCGGCAGTGGCGCGTGCTGACCTTTCTGGTCGCATTGTTCACGGTCGGCTATCTGGTCGCACCGTTCTTCGCCGTGCTGCCGGTCGAGACGATGCGGCTGATCGTTTCGCTGATCTTCTTTTTCGGCGCGATCTACGTGCTGATCACCGTGCGGCTCGTCTACCGAGTGATCAAGGAACTCGCCGGCTGACGGGAGCGCATGACCGACCTGACGCCCGACCTGGTGCTCGCGAAGACGAGCAAGGGCACGCGCGAGATCGCAGAACGCCGCTTCGGACTCGACCTGCGCCTGCGCCGCGCGCTGATCCTCGTCGACGGCAAGGCGAGTCTGCGCGAGCTGATCCGCCGCGCCGCCGGCATTCCGGACTTCGTCGAGACCTTGCGAACGCTCGTCGAACACGGGTTCGTCGCACCCATCGACGGCCGCTTCGAGTCCGCGGACGGCGAAACGACGCGTCCGCTGATGCCGGATCCGGCACAGCCCGAAAGCGCGCACACGCCGCACGCACAGGTGATCGAGCTGGCGCGCCAGTTGCTCGGCGAGCACGCCGAGCGCATCGTCGCGCGGATCGAGTCCGGCGGCGCCGGTGCGGTCGAACTCGGCATGAGTGTCGACGCCTGCTACAAGCTGATCCGACTCACGATCGACGAGAAGAAAGCCGAGGACTTCCTGCGGCGCGCGCGGCGCATTCTGTCGGCGGGCTGATCCGGTCTCACTCGTGTGCTTGCCGGCGCCGGTGCACGCGCCCGTCGGCGTCGACGGCGACGGCATCGACGTTCCTGCCGCGCAGGAACGCGCGCGCATCGGCCACGGGCCCGCGCGTCGCGCTCGTCGAACACGCCCCGGCGCGACCAATTGGACGTCGAACTGATCCAACGTCGTGCAGTGCCGCCGCCCCTCCGCGCTAGGCCGGCTTCTTGCGCTTCGCGGCGAAGGTCTTGCGGAACTTCTCGACCTTCGGCGCGACGACGAACATGCAGTAGCCCTGCGCCGGGTTGTGCTTGAAGTACTCCTGATGGTAGTCCTCGGCACGAAAGTAATTCGTCGCCGGGACGACCTGCGTGACGATCTCGCTTGCGTAGTGCGGCTGCGCCTCGGCGATCGTCTCTTCGGCGATGCGCTTCTGCTCGGGCGAGTGATAGAAGATCGCCGAGCGGTACTGCGTGCCGACATCGTTGCCCTGGCGGTTCAGCGTCGTCGGGTCGTGGATCGCGAAGAACACCTCGAGCAGCTCGCGGTACAAGATTCGCTTCGGATCGAACTCGATGCGGACGACTTCGGCGTGGCCGGTATCGCCGTCGCAGACCTGCCGGTAGCTCGGCCGCTCGACGTGCCCGCCGGCGTAGCCGGACTCGACGTCGACCACGCCCTCAAGCTCCTTGTACACCGCCTCGAGGCACCAGAAGCAGCCGCCGGCGAGCGTGGCGAATTCGTGACCGGGGCGCGGCGCCTGCTGCAATGGATATCGGATCGACATGCCGTCTCCAGACCTGGCGATGCGCTTTCGTCGCGAAAACAGAGGGGAGCTTACCCGCGTGCGATCGCGACGGCACCGCCGGAAGCAAAAAGCCCCGCCGAGGCGGGGCTTGCGGTCCGGGTCGAATGCGGTCGATCAGAACTTGCGCCGGCGCATCAGCCCGAGCATCGCAAGGCCGAGCCCAAGCAGGCCGAGCAAGCCCGGTTCAGGGACGTCGTTCCCCCCTGTGATGCCGTACAGGTTTACGTGAGACAGCCCGCCGCCGCGTTCGAACACGTTGACGAACGTCCAGATGCCGGAGCTGACACCGTCGTTGAGCGCGTACACGAACCACTCGTCTGGTTTGTTGCCGGTTCCGAACTTGAATCCGATCGCGATCGAGTCGTACGCACCCCACAGCGCCGGACTCAGCGTGAAAGTCCCCGTGTCGCCCGTCTGACTGAAACCGGCCTCGCCGATGAACGAATAGCCCGCACCGGGGCCGTTGATGAACAGGTCGTTCAGCGGATTGCCGGTCAGATTGCCCGTGCCTGCGTCCAAGCAGGCAGACACATAGCTGCTGTCGACCAGCATGTGGTTGAGCGTCGGGTCCTGACAGAGGATGTCCGCCGCGGAAGCGGTGCCCGCGATGTACAGCGACGCGACCAGACCGGCAGCGAGTTTCTTGCAGACCTTCATCGTCCTACCCAGCTCGTTGGATTGGTCTCGGGAAAGTTTCCCGACAAGGGTTCCTATGCACGCGCCGTGCCAGCATCGCAGAAGCTAGACAAATCAACAGGATGGGTGCAACCCGTCGGACTGGGTGGTTCCGATCGTAAATTTTCCCGACGGCCGACCTATCCCCACGACCCGACGCTCGAATCGGGGCAGCGGACTCGGGTGCTAGAGGACTGCGGGTCTGTTCGACAGCTCGTCCGGATTGACCTCGCCCGCCGCCAGCGGAAAGAACTCTGCGAGCTTCTCGCCGACGCGTTCGACGCCGGCGAGCGCTCCGCCCTCGAAGTCGCCCGCGCGGAATCGCTCACGCATCGCGTCGCAGATCGCCTGCCATTCCTCCCGTGTGACGTGGCGAGCGATGCCGCGGTCGGCGACGATCTCGATGCCGTGGTCGGCCAGCTCGACATAGATCAGCACGCCGTTGTTCTGCTCGGTGTCCCACACGCGCAGCTTGGAGAAGATCATCAGCGCGCGTTCGCGCACCGGCGCGTCGCGCCGCAGGTACGACCACGGCAGTGCCGCTTCGACCGCGAAGCGGATTTCTCCGGTGTGGCGCGACTCGCTGCGCGCGATCGCTTCCTGGATGCGCGCAAGCGTTGCCGCGGGAAACGCCCGCCGGACCGCCAGCGGCGTCGTGAAGAGATGACGAAGCCATCGGACGAATCGCATCGGTTCACCAGTCGCTCGTCGCGCCGCCGCCGCTGAAGTCGCCGCCGCCGCCGGAGGTCCACCCGCCGCCAGGCCAGCCGCCGCCGCTCCACCCGCCCGGAATGAACACGCCGCCACGGCGCCCGCCCAGCACGCGGCCCATGCGCGAGCCGCCGCCGACGGTCAGCACGAACACCGCCAGGCCGGCGAGCGCCCCGAGCACGCCGGATGCGAGCGCCTTCGCGGCGACGAATCCGCTCCCGCCGGCAGCCAGCAGCGACCCTGGAATCCCGAGGATCCTGCGCAGGATCACGCCGACCACGAAGCCGCCGACCACGAAAGGCATCAGCAGCGCCAGACGGTCCGCGTCATCGCCGGCCGCAGGCTGTCCGCGCGGCGCGGGCAGTCCTTCGCTTTCGATCTGCCGGAAGATCGCGTCGAGTCCGGCAGACAGGCCGCCGGCGTAGTCGCCGCGCTGGAAGTACGGACCCATGATCTCGCGGCCGATGCGCCGCGCGGTCACGTCGGGAAGCGCGCCCTCGAGCGAACGCGCGACATCGATGCGCAGCCGGCGGTCATCCTTCGCGACGATCACCAGCACGCCGTCGCCGATGCCGGCGCGGCCGATCTTCCACGCCTCGCCGACACGGTGCGCGAAGTCCTCGATCGGCTCCGGCTTGGTGCTGGGAACGATGAGCACGGCGATCTGTGCGCCGTGCGCCATCTCGAATGCGGCGAGCTTGTCCTCGAGCGCCTGCTTTTCCTGCGGCGACAGCGCGCCGGCGTAGTCGGTCACACGCGCCAGCGGCGGCACCGCGAGCAGACCGTCGGCGCCGCGCGGCGCGTCGGCGGCGCGTCCGATCGCAGCCGCCACGAGCGCGGCGACCAGCACCAGCGCACGACTGGCCCGCTGCAGCGCCTTCATCGGACAACGGCTTCACTGCGGATCGGTTGCGGGCGGCCGCGCGGATGGTGTCGCCGGCCGCAGCGCACGCTCGCGCCGAGCACGATCACTTCTTCGTGCCGAAGTCGACGGTCGGCGCCTTCTTCAGCTCGGCTTCGTTCTCGACTGCGAACTGCGGCTTTTCCTTGTAGCCGAACAGCATCGCCGTCAGGTTGACCGGGAACTGCCGCACCAGCACGTTGTATTCCTGGGTGGCCTTGATGTAGCGGTTGCGGGCGATGGCGATGCGGTTCTCGGTGCCCTCGAGCTGCGTGCGCAGATCCTGGAAGGCTTGGTTCGCCTTGATGTTCGGGTAGTTCTCGACGACGACCAGCAGCCGCGCCAGCGCCGACGACAGTTCGCCCTGCGCCTGCTGGAAACGCGCGAGCGCCGCGGGATCGTTCAGCAGCTCCGGTGTGGCCTGGATCGAGGTCGCCTTCGCGCGCGCTTCGACGACGCGGGCAAGCGTCTCCTGCTCGAAGTTCGCTTCGCCCTTGACGGTGTTCACGATGTTCGGGATCAGATCCGCGCGGCGCTGGTATTGCGACAGCACTTCGGCCCACGCCGCCTTGACGGCCTCGTCCTTGGCCTGGATCTCGTTGTAGCCGCAGCCGGCGAGCAACGACGCCAGTCCGACGGCCAGCAGGGCAAGCAAGCGACGCATGATTCCTCCTGTTGTTCTTGGTCGGGAAGCGCGGGTGAATATGGGTTCGCCGTGGACCGATACAAGGTTCATCCCAGCCGCCGCGTGACGGCCTCGTTGTAATCGAGCCACGCTCGCATCGCAGTGGCCGGACGGCCGCTCGCTTCGATCTGGATCAGCAGCGCCCGCAGCCGGCGGCTGGCGCGACCTTTTTCGGGATCGCCCAGTTCGGCACGCTCGATCGCGGCAATCAGCCGATCGACCTCGGCGATCTGCTCGAGCTCCGGCGGTACGAAGCCGGCGTTCTTCAGGATGCGATGGGCAACACGGACCTCCTCGGCAACGAGGGCATCGTCGTCGAGCGCGAGCGGCTTGCCGGCACCCGGCAGGTCGTCGAAGTCGCCGCGCGCGATCGCCTCGGCGATCCGCCGCTCGACGAGCGCGTCCAGGCCGGGAAACGATGCGATGGCCATGCGCGCATCGTATCCGAACGTAGAATCGCGCAGCCGACGGGCAGGACTTCGACAACAACGCTGCAAAGCCCTGCTCGTTTCCGTCACCGTCGCCCCTGTCCCGCGTCGCGGGCGAAGGGCGTTTCGCGAGCCGCTGCGCGACCTTGACATCAATGCAAGCCAAAGCCGACCCTTTCGCCGATTTCCGCCGCGCGCTCGCCCAGTTCGCCACGGGTGTGACGGTCGTCACCACGCGCGCGCCGGACGGCACGCCGACCGGACTGACCGTGAACTCGTTCGCGTCGGTGTCGCTCGACCCGCCGCTGGTGCTGTGGTGCCTCGCGCTGAAAGCCGACTGCCTGCCCGTATTCCGCGAGGCGGAGCGCTATCTGATCCACGTGCTCGCCGCAGACCAGCTCGAGATCGCACGCCGCTTTGCGACACGCGGCGCCAACAAGTTCCATACCGTCGGGTGGCAGCCGACGGACAGCGGGTTACCCAGGCTCGCCGGCTGCACCGCCTGGTTCGAGTGCGGCAACCGCAGTCAGTACGAGGAAGGCGACCACCTGATCCTGGTCGGCCGCGTCGAGGCTTTCCAGTGCGTCGGCGGTGCACCGCTGATCTTTCACGGCAGCCGCTACGTTGCCAAGCTGACCGAAGCACCGCTGCCGAAGGCGCTGTTGAGTTCGCTGCGCTGAGCCGCCCGGTTCACGGCACCGAGCGGCGCCGGCCGGCGCCTGCGCCGTGCTTTCGATCCGCCGTGCGGCGTGCTCGGCGCCGCGACCGGCGATCCGCTCGCCGGCACGCCGAACCATGCACGCCGAGTTCGGCGGCGCGACCGCTCACGCGCCGCGACGGCTCGCCAGATGAATGCCGGCGACGATCAGAAGCAGCCCGGCCAAGTGGTACGCGCGCGGCAACTCGCCGAGAACGAGGGTCGACAGGATGCCGGCGGCGACCGGCGTCAGGTTGGCGAAGTACACGGGAATGACGGCACCGACGCGCGCGACGCCGTGGTCCCACACGGCGTACGCGACGATCGACGGCAGCAGCGCGACATACAGCATCACGGCGACGACCGTCGGGCTCCAGTGAATCGGCGCCGAGCCCAGCGCGCTCTCGGCAATTGTGAAGGGCGCGATCGCGATCACGCCGAAGGCCATCTGCGCGGCGAGGAACGGCGCGAACGGCAGTCGGGGCCGGCGTGTGCGCAGCAGCCACGTGTACAGGGTCCACGTCAGATTCGCGGCCAGCATGACCAGGTCGCCCGGCACGAACGACAGTGCGAGCAGATTGGCCGGATCGCCGCGCGCGAGCACCGCCAGCACACCGGCCAGCGAGACGCACGCGCCGATCCACTGCGCGCGGCGTGTCGGCTCGCCGAAAAACAGCGCGCCGGTCGCCAGCACGAACACGGGGGTCGACGCCGCGATCAGCGTGACGTTGACCGCGGTCGACGTCTGCACGGCGACGTACTGGAACGAGTTGTAGCAGCCGACGCCGAGCACGCCGATCAGCGCGATGTCCTTCCACTGCTCGCGCAGAGCGGCCGAATGGGCCCGCAATGCCGACCAGGCGAACGGAAGAAAGATCGCGAGCGCAATCACCCAGCGCGCCAGCGATAGCGCGAGCGGCGGGACCTGGCCGACCAGCAGCCGCGCGAACACGGCGTTGCCCGCCCACAGGAGCGGCGGCAACGTCAGCAGAAGCGCGGTGCGGGGGTCGATGCGCTGCACGGAGACGTGGGGTTCGCCGCTCGCGTCGCGGCGGCAGACGGCGGGGGGCGGAGAGCCCGCGAAGCATACCCAAGCCTAGAATGCGCCGGATGCGCGCCCTGTACGACATCTCGCCGACCGTGGCACCGGGTTTCCCGGTCTTCCCGGGCGACACGCCGTTCGCGTTTCGCTGGACGTGGACGCTGGGTCCGGGGTGCCCGGTCAACGTGTCGGAAGTCACGATGTCGCCGCACACCGGCGCGCACACCGACGCGCCGTTGCACTACGACGGCGGCGGCGCCTCGATCGGCGACGTTTCGCTCGATCCGTATCTCGGCCCGTGCCGGGTGATCCACGCCATCGGCGCGGGCAGCCTGGTCGAACCGCGCCACATCGAACACCGGCTGCGCGACGCGCCGCCGCGCGTGCTCGTTCGGACGTACGCGCGCGCGCCGATCGCTGCGTGGGACTCGGCGTTTACCGCGATCGCGCCGGCGACGATCGATCTGCTGCACGCGCACGGCGTCAAGCTCGTCGGCATCGACACGCCGTCGCTCGACCCGGAGACGAGCAAGACGCTCGACAGCCATCTGCGCGTGCGCGACTACGGCATGGCGATCCTCGAAGGCATCGTGCTCGACGCGGTGCCCGCGGGCGACTACGAGCTGATCGCGCTGCCGCTGAAATGGAAGGGGCTGGACGCCTCGCCGGTGCGCGCGGTGCTGCGCGCGCTCTAGGGGACGCGCGCGCATGGGCATGACGCGACACGACTGCGCCGCGCGTGACGCGAGCGATCCGCTGGCGCCGCACCGCCGCGCCTTCGCGCTGCCCGATGGCGTGATCTATCTCGACGGCAACTCGCTGGGGCCGCTGCCGCGCGCGACTGCGGCGCGCCTGCGCGAAGTGGTCGAACGCGAATGGGGCGAAGGCCTGATCCGCTCGTGGAACGCGGCCGGGTGGATCGACGCGCCGCGGCGCGTCGGCGCCAAGATCGCGCGGCTGATCGGCGCAGGACCCGCCGAAGTGATCTGCGCCGACTCGACCTCGATCAACCTGTTCAAGGTGCTCGCCGCTGCGCTCGCGCTGCAGGCGACGCGCCTGCCGGCGTCGACGAATGATCGGCGCGTGATCTTGTCCGAGCGCGGCAATTTCCCGACCGACCTGTACGTGGCGCAGGCCCTGGCGGAGCTGCTCGGCGGCCGCCACGAGCTGAAACTCGTCGAGTCCGGCGAAGTCGCCGGTGCGATCGACGAACGCGTGGCCGTGCTGATGCTCACGCACGTGAACTACCGCACCGGCGCGCTGCACGACATGGCCGCGCTGACCCGGCGCGCGCATGGCGCGGGCGCGCTCGCGATCTGGGACCTTGCGCACTCCGCCGGCGCGGTCCCGGTCGATCTGAACGCTGCGGGCGCCGACTTCGCGGTCGGCTGCGGCTACAAGTACCTGAACGGCGGCCCGGGCGCGCCGGCCTTCGCGTTCGTCGCACAGCGGCACCTCGCGGCGCTCGCCGACCGCACCTTCGCGCAGCCGCTCGCGGGCTGGCTCGGTCACCGCGCGCCGTTCGACTTCGACCCCGACTACGCGCCGGCTCGAGGCATCGACCGCTTCGCCGTGGGCACGCCCTCGATCCTCGCGCTCGCCGCGCTCGACTGCGGCGTCGACACCGTGCTCGCGGCCGGCGCCGACGCGCTGCGCGCCAAGTCGGTCGCGCTGACCGAACTGTTCATCGCGCTCGTCGAGGAACGCTGTGCGGGGCTGGGCCTCGAGCTCGTCACGCCGCGCGATGCGCAACGGCGCGGCAGCCAGGTCTCGTTCGCGCACGCGCAAGCGTGGCCCGTGATGCAGGCGTTGATCGCGCGCGGCGTGATCGGCGACTTCCGCGCGCCGGACATCCTGCGCTTCGGATTCGCGCCGCTGTACGTGCGCTTCGTCGATGTGTGGGACGCGGTCGAAGCGCTGCGCGACGTCCTCGCCGCCCGCGCCTGGGACCGACCCGAGTTCATGCAGCGCAAGCCCGTGACATGACCAGCGAACGACGCGATCCCCCGCCCGACCCGGCCGACTTCGGCGCGCAGATGGACTACGCGGGCAGCATGACCTACGGCGACTATCTGCAGCTCGACGCGATCCTGTCGGCGCAGAAACCGCTGTCGCCCGACCCGAACGAGTGGCTGTTCATCATCCAGCACCAGACGAGCGAGCTGTGGATGAAGCTCGCGCTGATCGAGCTGCGCGGCGCGCGCGAGGCGATCCGCGGCGACCAGCTTGCCCCCGCGTTCAAGATGCTCGCCCGCGTGTCGCGGATCATGGAGCAGCTGGTGCATGCGTGGGACGTGCTGTCGACGCTGACGCCGTCCGAGTACAGCGCGATTCGGCCGTATCTGGGGGCCAGTTCGGGCTTTCAGTCCTGGCAGTACCGCGAGATCGAGTACATCCTGGGCAACAAGAACGCCGCGATGCTCAAGCCGCACGCGCATCGCGCCGATATCCAGGGTGAGCTTGAGCGGGCGCTCGCCGCGCCGTCACTGTACGACGAGGCGATCCGTCTGCTCGCGCGCAGCGGCTTCGCGATCGAGCCGGCCGTGCTCGAGCGCGACCTGCGCCAGCCGCACGCGTTTTCGGAGTCGGTCGAGCAGGCGTGGCTCGCGGTCTATCGCGCGCCGCGCCAGTACTGGGCGCTGTATGAACTGGCCGAGGAGCTGGTCGACCTCGAGGACGCGTTCCGGCAATGGCGCTTCCGCCACGTGACGACGGTCGAGCGCATCATCGGCTTCAAGCGCGGCACCGGCGGCACCAGCGGCGTGGCGTACCTGCGGCGCATGCTCGACGTGGTGCTGTTTCCGGAGTTGTGGAAGGTGAGGACGGATCTTTGAGGATTGCGCAGAGGCGACGATGACCTTCATCAAGCCCTACATCATCCGGCTGTCGCACTGCGACCCGACCGGCTACGTCTTCTATCCGCACTACTTCCACATCTTCAACGCGCTCGTCGAGGACTGGTTCTACGAGGCGATCGAGGTCCCGTTCGACCGGTTCCTGATGGAGCACGGGCTGGCGCTGCCGACGGTCAAGCTCGAGACGACGTTCCTTTCGCCGACCAGAATGGGCGAGACGGTCGACTTCTGGCTGACGGTTTCGCACCTGGGCCGCTCGTCGATCCGCTTCACGATGGGCGTGAGCAAGGACGGCGAGGATCGGGTGAAGATGAACCGCGTGGCCGTGTGCGTCAGCCAGAAATCGAAGCGCCCGGCCGACTTTCCGCCCGACGTGCGCGAGAAGGTGCTCGAGTTCATGCGCGGCTAGGCAGCCGCGCCTCGCAGGCAGCGCGCTCGCCGCCGCGCGATCGGCGAAGCGCGGTCCGATCGGCTACCAGGCCCTGCGCGCCTGCTGTTCCTTGCGGATGCGCTGCACCTCGGCTTCGTAGGCGGCGGCGAAGGCCTCGTCGAAGGCCTGCTGGAAGGCGGCGTGCGCGTCGCGCGCGATCGCGCGGTGCTGCTCGACGTACAGGTCCCACAACCGCGCCTTGCGCGCCATCGGCAGGATGCCGCCGAGCACGCCTCGGCCGGCGAGCCGCGCGGCGAGCGCCTCGGGCTCGAAGCGCGCGAGCACGCGCTCGGAGGCTGCGCGCATCGCGGTCGTCGTCGCGGCGATGTGCGACTCGAGGTCGAGCACCGCGTCCTTGATCGCTTCCGGCCCGGTCATGAAACCCGGGATGGGCGGCTTCAGCACGTTGCCGAGCGCGCGCGCGTCGTCCTGCGCGAACTTCAGCGGGTTGTTGATGCCGCGCACGCGCAGCGTCGTCACGTCGGCGTCGACCTCCTTCTTCGCTTCGCGCCGCGACGCGAGCAGCCGTCGCAGACCGCCGATCGCGTCGCGCACCATGCCGCCGATCGTGCGCATCAGCTCGGGGCGCAGACCGCCCGGCAGATCGACCTTGACGCCCGCGCCCTCCTCGAAAGCGCGCCACAGCTCGTCGACCGACGCCGCCGCGACGCGCGCACCCGCAGCTGCGATCACCGGCGAGCGTGCGAGGATGCGGGTGTGCTGCTCGATCTCGTCGTCGCCGCCCGAAAAGTCGTGCGCGGCCGCGCCGGCCGCGGCCGCCGAACCTTCCTCGAAGTCGCACGCGATCGTGTAGTGCCCGATGCGAATGCGGTCGCCCGCCGCGAGCGGCACCTTCTGCCCGGACGCGAGCGCCTGCCCGTTGACCGAGGCGGGGTTCGTGCTGCCCATGTCCTCGAGGTAGTACGTGCCCTCGTGAAAACTCACGTGCGCGTGAAAACGCGACACCATGCGCTTCGGGTCGGGCAGCAAAAGCCGCGCGGTCTCCGCGCGGCCGATCAGTCCGCCGCTGGCATCGAAGTGCGCGACCAGCGGCGTCGTGTCCGAATCGTCCGGTCGCGAGATGACCTTCAGTGCGAGCAGCTTCATCGGCGATCCGTTCGGTCGACCGCCGCGACGGCGGTTCCGCCCGCGGCAATGTGCACCACCTGAATCCGGACGGCGCTCGTCTTCGCCGGCGCTCCGTTGACGTAGAGCCGCGACTGCACGCGGTACTCGCCGGGAGGAACGCCCTGCGGGAAAGTGAACTGCAGCGTCGATACGTAGGCGCCGCCGCCTGCGCCCGCGGGCGCAGGCGTCTTGACGATCCGGCTGCGTTCGACGCCCTTCGGATCGACGACGACGAACTCCTCGCGCAGTTCGCGCAAGGGCTCCTTCGCCCCCGGGACGACCTCGATGTTCGACCGCACCGTCACTTCATCGCCGCCCTTGGCGTTCGGGCGCGTCGTTTCGGTGCGATACGCGGTTACGACCGGCGCGGGTGGGAGCTGGTTGTTGTTGGCCTTGCGGTACTCGTCGCCGACCTGCTGTGCCGTCTTCGTTTGCGACACCTGGTAGTTGTATGCGACACAGGCGAGCGCGCCCAGCCCCGCGCCGAGCAGTGCGCCCTGCGCGCGATGCCGGTCGCCGCCCAGCAGTGCGCCGGCCGCGCCGCCGATCACCGCGCCGACGACCGGATTGCACGGATCCTCGCTTGCCGCGTTGCGCCGCGGGTTCTGCGCGCAGCCGGCAAGCGCTGCGGCGATTGCAAGCGCAAGGCTGCAGCGACGGAGCACGGCAAGCGGACGGGACATCGGCATGGCAGGGCTCCGCGACGATCAATCTCAGCGCATCTTCCAGTCGCTCGACAGCGCCGCCTCCTGGCCGGCGCGCGCAAGCTTCAGCAGGCGCTGCGCCGCCGGGTCCTCGGGGTCGGCCTTCAGAACCGCCTCGGCGCGGCGGATTGTGCACGCGAAGTCGCGCGCGACCAAGCAGTCGCGCCCCTCGCGCAATGCGCGTTGCATCCACAACGGGCGTGCCGCGTGGCGCGAGGTCTCGCCGTCGACCGCATCGGTTGCGCCGGACGCCGGCGCGCGCTCGGCGGTCTGTGCGGACGCAGGCGGGGCGGGACGGGGCGCGGACTTCTTCGGCGTTTCGGCCGCGCGTGACGGCGTCGCTGCAGCGGCGTCCGCCGCGGTCTTGGCGTCCGTTGCGGCAGCGGGTTCGCCCTGCTTGTCCCGGTCGGTCGCAGGCCGCGCGGGCTGCGCGAGCGATTTCGATGCCGCCGCGAGCGCGCGTTCGTCGCGCTGGCGCACGGCCTGAATCGCCACGCCGGCGCCGGCGACCAGCGCCACCCCGAGCGCCGCACCCCAGATGATCGCGCGGCCTACGCGCGGCGCACGCTGCGGAACCGGCGGCGCCGCCGGCACATCGCTCGAACGCTCGCCCTGCGCAGGCGGCGGCGCCGCGGCGAGCGACCGGCGGAACTCGGCCACGCTCTGCGGCCGGTCGGCGGGACGCGGCGCCAGCGCGCGATCGATCGCGGCGAGGAACGCCTCGCCGTAACGCCCGCGCGCAGTCCGCGCGAGCGGCTCGTGCGCGTCTTGCACGACACGGCCGACCGAAGGTGCCGGCGCGCGCCCGGTGATCGCGAAGTGCACGACCGCGGCGAGCGCGTACAGATCGGTCCACGGCCCCTGCTTCATGCCCGGGATCTCGTCGTACTGCTCGATCGGCGCGAAGCCCGGCTTCAGGATCACCGTCAGCGCCTGCGTGTGCTCTCCGATCACGCGGCGCGCCGCGCCGAAGTCGAGCAGCAGCGGCTTCGGATCGGCACGGTCGCCGCCGACGAGCAGGATGTTGTCGGGCGAGATGTCGCGATGCAGGCAGTCGGCCCGGTGCAGCAGCTCCAGCGCGTCGAGCAGCGGCACCAGCAGCTTGCGCAGCCAGGTTTCGTCGGGCGGCGCGGCGCGCGCTTTCAGCGCCTGCTTGAGCGTGCCGCCTTCGTACAGCGGCATCGCCATGTACGCGGTGCCGTTGGCGGCCCAGAAGCGGAATACCTTGACCAGCGCCGGATGGTCGAACTGCGCGAGCAGCCGCGCTTCGTTGATGAAGCTCTTCAGGCCGACCTCGAACGTCGGGCGGTGCTGCTCGGACTTGATCGTCACGCTGAAGTCCGGCAGGCGCGAGGCGAGCGCCGCCGGCATGTACTCCTTCAGCGCGACCTCGCGCTTGAGCGAATGGTCGATCGCGCGGTAGACGATGCCGAAACCGCCTTCGCCAAGAACGCCGGCGATCTCGAACTCGCCGAGCCGCGTTCCCGTCGGCAGCACGTTGCTGCTGCCCGCGGGCGCTGCCGTCGCGCCGCCCGCGGTCGGCTGGGTGACCGCCAGCACCGTGCCGTCCGGATCGGACGCTGCGGACGGGCCGGGCCGGGGCGGCGGCGAGTGCATGAACAAGGGAGCGCTGTCGCGTGATCGCCGCAGTCTATCCGCCGCCGACAGCCGCGGCGAGCGCAAAAAGCGGCGCGTAAAATCGCCACTTCCCGACGGAGACAACGATGAACGCGCCGCACGCCGCCCAGCAGCTGAAGGCCCAGTTCAAATGGGACGACCCGCTGCTGCTCGATTCACAGCTCACCGAAGACGAGCGGATGGTGCGCGACGCCGCCGCGCGCTACGCGCAGGACAAGCTCGCACCGCGCGTCCTCGAGGCGTTCCGCCACGAGAAGACCGATCCCGCGATCTTCCGCGAGATGGGTTCGCTCGGGCTGCTCGGCCCCACGATCCCTGCCGAGTACGGCGGCCCGGGGCTGAACTACGTCGCGTACGGGCTGATCGCGCGCGAGATCGAGCGCGTCGACTCCGGCTACCGGTCGATGATGAGCGTGCAAAGCTCGCTCGTGATGGTGCCGATCTACGAATTCGGTTCGGAAGCGCAGAAGCGGAAGTACCTGCCGAAGCTCGCGACCGGCGAATGGATCGGCTGTTTCGGCCTCACGGAGCCGAACCACGGGTCGGACCCGGGCAGCATGGAAACGCGCGCGCGCAAGGTCGAAGGCGGCTACAGGCTGGCCGGCGCCAAGATGTGGATCACCAACAGCCCGATCGCCGACGTGTTCGTCGTGTGGGCGAAGAACGACGCGGGCAAGATCCGCGGCTTCATCCTCGAGAAGGGCATGAAGGGTCTGTCGGCGCCGGCGATCCACGGCAAGGTAGGCCTGCGCGCGTCGATCACCGGCGAGATCGTGCTGGACGACGTGTTCGTGCCGGCCGACAGCGAACTGCCGAACGTCGAGGGACTGAAAGGTCCGTTCACCTGCCTGAACTCGGCGCGCTACGGCATCGCCTGGGGCGCGCTGGGCGCGGCCGAGGACTGCTGGTTCCGCGCGCGTCAGTACGTGCTCGACCGCAAGCAGTTCGGCCGTCCGCTGGCGGCGAACCAGCTCATCCAGAAGAAGCTTGCCGACATGCAGACCGAGATCGCGCTCGGGCTGCAAGGGTGTCTGCGGCTCGGCCGGATGAAGGACGAAGGCACCGCCGCGGTCGAGATCACTTCGATCATGAAGCGCAACTCGTGCGGCAAGGCGCTGGAGATCGCGCGCCTGGCGCGCGACATGCTCGGCGGCAACGGCATCTCCGACGAGTTCGGCGTGGCGCGCCACCTCGTCAACCTCGAGGTCGTCAACACGTACGAGGGCACGCACGACATCCACGCGCTGATCCTCGGCCGCGCGCAAACTGGGATTCAGGCATTCAACTGAGCGGCGTCGCTCGCGCAGCCACCGGGCCGCTGCGGCAATGGCGTTTCCGACAGCCGACGCAGCAAGTCGGCTAGGGAAACACTGAACAAGTCCTCGCGCAGCTTGTCGTGGTCGGCAACGCTTGGCGAGGGCAACGACGATGAAGCAGAGCGCCTTGGCGATGGCGGCCGATCAAGGCGCGGGGTTCGAGCGGTATCGCAAGCGCACGCGGCGCGAGGCGTTTCTGGCGCAGATGAACACGCTGGTGCCGTGGGCTGAGCTCGGCGCCCTGATCGAGCCGCACTACCCCAAGGCCGGCAATGGTCGCCCGCCGATCGGTCTGGCGCCCATGCTGCGCATCCACCTGCTGCAGCACTGGTTCAACCTGGCCGACGAGGCGATGGAAGAGGCGCTGTACGACTCGGCCGCGCTGCGCGCCTTCGTCGGCATCGACCTGGGTCGCGAGCCGGTGCCCGATGCCACGAGTCTTCTGCGCTTCCGCCACCTGCTCGAGAAGCACCGCTTGGGCGAGGCCATCTTCGCCGAAGTCGGCAAGGTGCTGCAGGCCCGGGGGCTGAAGCTGTCCGGCGGCACCATCGTCGATGCCACGCTGATCGCGGCGCCCAGCTCCACCAAGAACGCCGAGTGCAGCCGCGACCCTGAGATGAAGCAGACGAAGAAAGGCAACCAGTGGCACTTTGTGCGCTTGCGCGCATCCCGCTCGCGCGGGACCGCCGGCACAGCCGGCGTCCTGCGGCCGCTGCCGCGGCCTGGTGGGATGAAGGTGCACGTGGGGGCGGATGCCAAAACCGGCGTGGTGCACGCGGCGGTGGTGACGGCGGCCAACGTGCACGACAAGCACGCCGTGCCAGACCTGTTGCACGGCGCGGAGACGCGGGTCTATGGCGATCGGGGCTACCAAGGCTGCACCGACCTCATCAAGGATACGGCGCCGAACGCGAAGGACTTCACCAACCGCCGGGTGCGCCAGCCGTGGGGCGAAGACGAGGTGGCACGGGCACGCAATCGGACCAAGAACCGCGTCCGGGCGCGGGTCGAGCATGTGGTTCCATGCGCTCAAGCGGCTGTTCGGCTTCGCGAAGGTGCGCTACCGCGGGCTGATGAAGAACGCCGACCGGGTGTTCACGGCGCCGGCGCTGGCCAACCCGATCCTGGCGCAGCGACGCATGCCGGCCTGGGTGCGCCTGTAGCGAGCGACACGACCGCCGCGCAGGCTCGCAGCAGTCGATCGAACCCCGCATCGGCCTCCTCGACGCTGTCTTCGACATGAAAAACGACGCCGATCCGAGCAAAGGCTTCACAGGCGAGCCTTGCGTTTCCCTAGGTGAAGCGTTCGACCAAACCTCTCAATCCCTTGCCGGACACGAGGTTTCAACGGGCCTCGGTGTCGATCGCGGCGTTCCGTCGCAATTCGTGTAGCGTGGCCCAGATGAACCTGGCGATCGGTACGTGGGCAGCTCGTCCTACTTGTTGGGGTCGTACACGGTCGTGTTCGATTGCAACGCGTCGGCCTTTGCCGTGTTGTCGGCCACACACTGGTGCCAGCGCGCACGCGAAGGCGAACCGTCGTCCTCGTCCAGAAAGCACTGGCACGTGCAGGCGGCTGCGCGGTAGCACGCAGACTGGCCGCCGCGCTCGCATTGCGCCTTGAGGCCGGCGCACCGGGCATCGCAGGTCGCCGCAATGCGTTGCGCGTCCGATCTGGTCGCTCGGCCGCTGCCCGCGGGCCCGCCTGCCGCCGCACGCCGGGAGCCCGAAGTCGCTGCAGCACTCTGCTGCTGAAGCTGCGCCGCAGCTTGGTTGATGCTCGACACCAACGTGTCGACGAACTCCCGCCGCTGTCGCCGTTCTTCTTCCGCGGCCGCCCTCTGCTCCTCGCGCTCGGCCCGCTCGCGCTCGGCCCGCTCGCGCCGTTCATCCTCCCGGCGCTGCTTTGCCGAGGACTCGGAATCGTCGATGGCGGCCAGTTCCTCGTGCATACGATCGCGGAAGCGGCTCGCCATCGGGGATTGCGCGAGCGACGCGTACTCAGCCTGCTTATTGACCATTTCACGGGCCTTACGGAAATTCTCCAGATGGAACTCATAGATCAGCCCGGCTCGAAACGCCGCCTCCCACAAATACCCCGCTTCCCCGGCGCGTTCGAACCAGCGCGCGGCCTCGCGATAGCTGTTTCGCCGCGCGTCACTGCCGGATGGGTGCTTTTCGGCCAGAGTCTCGATGATCATGCCAAGGCGGAACTGCGCGTGAGCGTTGCCCGCCTGCGCGGCCGGCGTGAACGATTGCGCAGCTGCATTGAGCCAGCGCAAGGCCGCTTTCTCCTCGGTAGGATGAAACTGCGTGCCGATCGCGGGCAGCAGCGTAACGCCCAACTGGAACTGCGCTTCCGGATCTCCGGACTCGGCTGCGTTGCGGGCCGAACTGATGAACTCGCGTGCCCATTTCCCGGCCAGCACGGGATCTATGGGTTCCGTTAAAGCGTAGTGCGAATACAGCAGCGCCATCGCCTGCCACAGCCCCTGCGCGGCGGCCGATTCCAGCCACGCCAGTTTCTTATCTCCGGCCGTACAACCGGTGACCATGGCGCAATACAGCCGCGCGTGCGGATCGCCGGCCGCCGCGGCGGACCGCAAAGGCGGCATGAGCGTGCGAGCGAGTTCTTCCAACCGCCGCCCGTCCGCCTTGACGCCTTTCGCATGCTTGACCATGTCATACAGCTGATAGCCCGCGTGCCAGTTGCCTTGCTGCATGGCCGCTCGATAGTGCCGTTCGGCGGCTGACCAGTTCTTCTCCGTATAGGCGGCGTCGCCTTGAGCGAGCAGTTCGTCGCCGGCGATCACGCTGCGCTTCGGCGGAGCCTTCACTTCCTGGGGCGGCGCATCGGCCGCCTGCACCGAGGCACGGATGTACGCCCGGTAGCGCGTCAGCGAGTCGCAGCCGCGTCGATCTTTCTTCTTTGTCGCATCGCAGATCTTCTCGAGTAGAGCCTCGCCGAGCGCTTCGTCGTCCGCCTTGGCGAAGTGCACGTCGTCGGTGGAGCTGAACCCCAGCTCTGAGGTTGGCTTCAGCCGCCAGCCAAGCAGCAGTTCTCCGGTGAGTTGACACACGTACGCGTCCGACGCCTCCGGACTCGGTTTGTGACAGAACGCTGCGCCAACTTGCGCCGCCGTCTTGCGATCCGCCGGCGTCACATCGTCCCGCATCGCGTGCTGGATGTAGACGTTGCAGACGTTCTTGTTATCGTATGTGGCGCAGCCTTGGCGCAGCAGTGCGTGCGCCGACTGCGTCGCGCCTTTGCGCTGCAACACCCCGGCCACACTCAGGCATGCGCCCGCCGCCCGCTGCCTAGGGTTGCCGTACCGATCCTTGCCGGTCATACAAAACTTGTACTCCTCTTCGCTGACCTGGATCTCCCCCTTTTCGGTGTCGATGGTTCGCGTCGACGGTCCGCTGGCGCAGGCCGTCGCGATCAGCGCTATAACCCCGGCAAAGAGTCGCCGCAACGTTCGTTTCTCCTCTGCCAAACTCCCCTCCCTCGCCTCGAATGGCCAACGCAATCGAGCGCGCGTCGCCTGACAAATAGGGTGGCGCGGTCTCGGCGGTTACTGCCCGGTAAGGTAGTAGCTGATCAGCCGAAACGCCAGCGCATCCAACGCGGGGTTCTGCACGTTGCCGTACCAGTCGAACGCGTTCGAGGCGACGAGCACGGCGAAGCCGCGCTCCGGTGCGACCCACACGACGGTGTTGAAGCCGATGTAAGCGCCGGCGTGCGTGAACGTGCGCCCCGCCGCCCAGTCGCTCGTGCCGACCATCCAGCCGAGCGCGTACTGCCATGAACCGCCCGGAACGGATACCCGCGGCGTGGTCAGCTTGCGGCCGCTCGCGGCGCTGATCAGGGTCGACTTGCCGGCGTCGGCCAGCATCAGCTCGCGCACCAGCGAGGCCCAGTCGCGCATCGACAGGTAGGCGCCACCCGGCGCGTTGTACACGGGGTTAGCGCCGCACGGCTGGCACACGGTCCACGCGCCGTTCTCGAGAATGTGGCCGACCGGCTGGTCGCTGCCACCGGACGAAGCGGCATTGCCCCAGCCCGCGCTCGACAGCGCGAGCGGCGTGAAGATCCGGTCGCGCATCAGATCTTCGAAGTTGCCGCCCCAGGCGCGCTCGACCATCGCCGCCGCGATCATGTAGCCCAGATTGCTGTACGAGAACGTACCGACGGCCGCGACGGGCGCCTGCGCCAGTCCCCAGGCGGCCGCCGCGTTGCGGCCGTCCCTGGCACTCGGCCATGTCGCGCCCCAGATCGAGTACGGCGGATCGCGCGGCAATCCGGTCGCGTGCGACAGCAACTGCTCGAGCGTCGCGCCTCGGTACTCGGCGCGTATCGACGACGAAAGCTCGGGAAACGACTGCTCGACGGTCGTCGTCCATGCGATCTTGCCTGCATCCACGGCCATCGCTGCCAGCGCGGAGACGACCGCCTTCAACGTCGAGCCCGTGCTCCACTTGTCGTCGACCGTGACGGGCGCGGTGATGCCCAGGCGACGCGTGCCGCTGGCACCGATCGAATGCAGCCCGCTCGTCGTCACGATCGCGCCGGCAAGCGCCGGCACACCGTGCTGCGCGCGGACCGACTCGACGATCGCGCCGATGTCGTTCGGCGTCGCGGGTGCGGGCGGCGGTGTCTGGGTGGGCGGCGCCTGCGGGGGCGCGTTCGATGCGCCGCCACCACCGCCGCACGCAGCCAGCGCGAGCGCGGCGAACGCCGCGAGCGCGGCCTTGGACACCGCAAATGCGAACCCGCTGCGAAGCGCGCTCATGCGCACACTCGGTGTTTGCATCCCTCTGCTCTCCGTTTCCACGCGTTCTGTTGTCCCACGCTTCCGGGATGGCGCGCATGATCGGGGACGCGGTCCGCCTCCCAAATCTCCGGAACTGGGTACCCGTCGTCGCTCTGCGGATCGACGACCGACCGTCGGCGCCGCCGTCGCGCTCAGTCGGCCGGTGAGCAGGGCTACTGACGCTCTGCCAAGTCGCGAGCGGCGGTCATCCTTGCGACTAGAAACCGCGCTGTTTCGCGACCCTGTCCGGCCGCCTGTGCGAGCCAGTACATCGCCTTCGTTCGGTTCGCGGCGATCTGCGTGCCGTACAGCGCCTCGCCGTACAGATGCATGAGTCCGGCAATCTCCTGCGCCTGCGCGTCGCCCGCCTGCGCAGCGCGCTCGTAGGCCGCAAGCGCGGCGGCGAAGTGCTGCACTTCGTATTCCGCCCCCGCGCCGTCGAGCGCGGTCTCTACGGCATTTGCCGCGCCCGCGAAGGCGATTCCAAGCCCGATCGCCAGCGCGATTCGCCGCGCGGCCGAGAACGTCCTGTCGATCCGATTGCGCACTTGTGTCCCTCCAGGGTGTTGAACTGCATCGACCCGGGAGTTCGGCAACGACGCCGGCGGGTGGATGCCCAGGACTGGGTACAAGCACGCTGCGCCGTGGCGTGCGCGGCGCGCGCGGCGTTGGTTATGCTGGCGCCCGCCCTAGTCCCGACCGCTCATGAACGACACCGTCGACTGCCCGCTGTCGGTCGCGATCGTCGAAGACGACGACGACACACGCGCGCGGCTTGCGCAGTCGGTGGCTGCACATGCCGGACTGCGCCTGGTCGGCCAGTACAGCAGCGGATGCGAAGCGATCGCGGGTCTGGCCGAATCGACGCCGGACGTGCTGCTGGTCGACCTTCAGTTGCCCGACATCTCGGGGCTCGACGTGATACGACTGGTCTCGGCGCGGCATCCGACCTGCGAGGTCCTGGTGATCAGCGTGTTCGGCGATGAAGAGCACGTGCTGGCGGCGCTCGAAGCCGGCGCGCGCGGCTATCTGCTGAAGGGCACGCTGACTCGCGACATCGCGCTCGACATCCACGAGCTGCGCAACGGCGGCTCTCCGCTGTCGCCGATCATCGCCCGCCAAGTGCTGAAGCGGCTTTGCCCGGAACCCGCGCCACGCGCGAGCGACGCGGACAGTGCGCTGACGCCGCGCGAGACCGAGATCCTGCGGCTGATCGCGCGCGGGTTCTCGTACGCCGAGACGGCCGAACTGCTCAACATCTCGGGCGGCACCGTGCACACGCACCTGAAGCGCATCTACCGCAAGCTCGCCGTGCACTCGAAGACCGAGGCGATCTTCGAAGCCGACCAGCGCAATCTGCTCTGACGCGTAGTCGGCAGCCTGATGTTCTCCGCACGCCTGGTCGCAGCGCTGCTTGCGAGCGCCGCCCCTGTATCGGCCCTGGCGAGCTCGCCGGACCCCCCGTCGATGCGCGAGGTCTCGGTCATCGAACGTGCGCACGCACTGGCGAGCGATGCCGAACGGCCGCCGCCGGACGACGCACCGTGGCAGACGGTCTCGCTGCCCGATCACTGGCGCCTCAGCCGACCCGGCTTCGACGGCCGGCTGTGGTACCGGGCGCGGTTCGACGTACCGGAAGGACCGATCCGCACGCACGCGCTGTACGCCCCGCGCCTCAGCGCGGAGCGACTGCGCTTCTTCGTCAACGGGCGGCCGCTCGCATCGTCGCGGGCCTACGGCGACCCACGGCTGACCGATCTGCACCGCCCGCTCGTCTTCACAGTGCCACCGGCAATGCTGCGACCGGGAACCAACGTCATACACGTCCAAGCCATCGGGCGGGCCGAGCGTCATGCCGGCATG
>JBFMFC010000012.1:55212-79275 GCA_040752195.1 Pseudomonadota bacterium
GCCGCGCGCCACGCCGCCCCCCCGCGACTCATCATCGGTCCGGGCATCGTCGTCAGGCAGCAGTATTACGAGCCGCGTTACGACTGGCAGGTGACGTCGGTCGCCGCTTTCGCCGGCGCGCTGCTCGTCTCGGGACTGGTCGCGCTGTCTTTCTGGCGCGGTGAAGGCCGCGACCCGGTGCCGTTCTGGTTCGGCGTCACGGCGCTGTCGTGGACGCTCTCGGCATGGCTGCTGCTGTGGCCGCCGGCGACGTCGAACGAAGCCCTGCGCGACCTTCTGGCGTTCGCGACGCGCCACCTGTATGCAACGCCACTGCTGGTGCTGTGTCTGCGCGTCGGCGGCCGCAGGATGCGCGCCCTCGAAGCCGGCCTGTGGTCGCTGTTCGCGATTGCCGGCGCGGCGAGCGCGCTCGACGGCATCCCCTACGCGGCGGGGATCAGCGGCGCGGTGTCGTTCGTCTACCTCGCGCTGATCGTCGGTTTCCTCGCATGGTTGCTGCAACTGCGGCGCCGCGATGCCGACTGTCCCTGCGTGCTGCTGTCGCTCGCGCTCGTCACGCTCGTCCTGTTCTCGGGTCACGACTGGGCGCGCTGGATGGGCTACGCCGACTTCGACGGGCTGCTGCTCGCTCCCTTCGCCACGCCGTTTCTGATCCTGGCGCTTGGCGCGAACGTCGTGCGACGACACGCCGAAGCGCGCCGTGCGATCGAACGCGCCAACCGCGAACTCGAGCAGCGCGTCGCCGAGAAGGCCCGCGAGATCGAGCAGACGTGGCGCCGCGTCGAACAGGCGCAGCGCGAACAGGCTGTGCTGCGCGAACGCCAGCGCATCATGGCCGACATGCATGACGGTCTCGGCTCGGGTCTCGTGAGCCTGGCGAGCATCGTGCAGGCGCGCAACGCCGACCTCGGAGAGATCGAGCGGCGGCTTGACGATCTGCTGACCGAGCTGCGCGCGACGGTCGACTCGCTCGAGCCGGTGGAAGGCGACCTCGGCGTCGTACTCGGCAACATCCGGTACCGGATGCGCAGCGCGATCGAGGCCTCGGGCGCACGGTTCCTGTGGAAGGTCGAGCCGCTTCCGCCGCTCGACGATCTGACGCCGGATCGCGTGCTCGCTGTTCAGCGCATCGTGCTGGAAGCACTCGCCAACGCGCTGCGTCACGCGGGCGCGAGCGTGGTCGCTCTGTCGGCGCGGGGGGACGATGCGCGCCGGGAGATCGTCATCTGCGTGAGCGACAACGGCGGTGGCTTCGACCCGACGGGTTCCGGGCACGGACGCGGTCTGCGCAGCATGCGCGAACGTGCGGGCAAGCTGGGCGCAACCCTCGACATCAAGTCGGCACCTGCCGATGGCACCGAAGTGACGCTGCGCCTGAACTATCCGCAAGCGAAGTCCGAACGATCGATCACGGATGCGCACTGAGCGCGTCGCGCGCGGTGCGCACGCCGGGAACTCGCTTCCCGACGCGGCTCAGGTCTTCGCGAGCCCGAGCTTCTCCATCAGCGCGCGCTCCTTGACGAAGGTCCGGCGCGCGTACTCGGCGTAGTCGGCGCTCGACATGTACCAGGGGTCCTGGTCGTAGCGCTCGAGCGTGGCGAGGTGCTTCGGATCCTCGAGACCTTTCTTGAACGCGTCGTGCAGGATCCTGACGACCGCCGGATCGACCCCCTTCGAGGTGCCCAGCCCGTACGGCGAGTTCGACACGATGCCGTAGCCCAGTTCCTTGAGGGTCGGCACGTCGGGCCAGCGTTTGGTGCGGCGCTCGCCCCACGTGACGAGCAGCCGCAGCTTGCCGGCTTCGACGTGCGGCGCGAATCCGGTGGCGTCGGTCGCCGCCATGATCTGTCCGCCGAGGATGGCGGTCATCAGATCGGCGCTGCCCTTGTACGGGATGTGGTTGAACTTCAGCCCCTGCTGCAGGGCCAGTTCCTCCATCGTCAGATGCGGGCTGGTGCCGGTTCCGGTCGAGCCGTAGTCGAGCTTGCCCGGGTTGGCGCGCGCCCATTCGACGAGATCCTTGAACGTCTTGAACGGCGAGTTGGCGGGCACCACGACACCGAAGGTGTAACCAGTGATGCCGATGATGTAGGTGACGTCCGCGAGCGGATCCCACGACACCTTCTGCGTGTGCGGAATGCGGAACGCGCCGAGCGGGATTTGCGAAACGGTATGACCGTCGGGTTGCGCGGTCTTCAGCGCGACGATGCCGAGCGTGCCGCCGGCGCCGGGCCGGTTCTCGACGACGATCGGCTGCGGCAGATGCTTGGCGGTCGCCTCCGCGAGCGCACGCATCGTGACGTCGGTCGATCCGCCCGCGGGCCACGGGCAGATCAACGTGATCGGCCGCGTCGGGAAGTTCTGCGCGCGCAGCGGCGCGGCCGCGCCGGCGACGGCCGCGGCGCCCGCGGCCTGGATCAGAGTTCGGCGTTTCATGCGTCTCCTCCTTGGGTTTGTCCCCCTGTCCGGAACCGGCAGCGGGGTGTTCCTATCGCACGTCCGCGTTCTCGGCCGGCGCGCCTGCCCCCGCAAACCGCGCCAGCGCCGTGTCGGCGTCGCCGAGCTCCAGTTCGATCGCGAGCAGCCGCTTCACGTAATGCGACACCGCGTATTCGTCGGTCATGCCGATGCCGCCGTGCAGCTGGATCGCCTGCTGGCCGATCGCGCGAAACGCGCGGTGCGCCATCACCTGCGCCGCGTCGAGCGAGCGCGCGCCGTCGGCGCCATCGACCTTCATCGCCGCGGCGAGCATCAGCGATTGCGACTGTTCGTGCAGGATCAGCAGGTCGGCCATGCGGTGCGCGAGCGCCTGGAAGCGGCCGATCGGCTGGCCGAACTGTTTGCGCGTGCGCAGGTACTCGGCGGTGATGTCGAGCACGGACTTCGAAAGGCCGACACCCTCGGCGATGCGGCCGATGCGTGCCGCCGCGCATCCGGCCTCCCATGCCCCGCGCGCCGCATCGCCTTCGGCGAGCACGATCGCGGACGAACCGGGGCACTGCACTTCGGCAGCCGGCGTGCCGTCGAACTGGCGCCACGCGCGGCGCGAGTAGTTGGACGCCAGCGTCAGCAGCAGTTGGCCGTCGAGCAGCCAGAGAAACGCATGCGCGTGCGCCGCGTGCGGCGCGTGCCCGATCAGCAGGCCGTCTTCGCGGCGTGCGGCGCCGATGGGCACCGTGATCTTCTGCCCGCTCGCGAGCGCCGCCAGCGCCGCGTCGCGCGTGCTCGACGCCGGCGCGAACGCGAGCGTGCGCGCAGCGGCGAGCGCGCAATCGACGAAAGGCTCGAGCAGCCAGCCGCGCCCGAGCGCCTGCGCGACCAGCGCGCCGTCGAGCAGCGGCCGGCCGAGCCCGCCGGCGGCTTCTGGAACGCAGATCGCGGTAAGCCCGAGCTCGGTCAGCTCGGCCCACAGCGGCGGCCGCACCCGCGCGTCCTCGCGCGCCTGCGCGCGCCGCGCCTCGAACGTGCAGCGGCTGCGCACCAGTCGCTCGCAGCTCGCGGCGAGCATCGACTGTTCTTCACTCAGATCGAAATCCATGGGCGCTCGACCGGGTTTGAATGGACCGTCACAACCCCAGCACGTGCTTGGCGATGATGCCGCGCTGGATCTCGTTGCTGCCGCCGTAGATGGTCACCTTGCGCAGGTTCAGGTAGAACGCGGCCGAAGGCGCTTGCGCCCAGCCGCCGTGCGCCTTCGGATCCGCTCGCGCGGGCAGCGCCGCCGCACCGTACGCGTCGAGGATCAGTTCGGCGATGCGCTGGTAGATCTCCGAGCCCTTGATCTTCAGCATCGAGGCCATCGGCCCCGGCGCGCCGCGCGCGCGCGCTTCGGCGAGCACGCGCAGGTTGGTGATCTCCAGTGCCATCAGATCGATCTCGACTTCGGCCAGCCGTGCCGCGAACTGCGGATCGTCGGCGAGCGGCCGGCCGTTGCGCTGCAACTGCTTGGCGAGCCGCTTGGCGCGGGCCAGCTCGCGTTTGTTGATGCCGATGTTGGCGATGTTCGTTCGCTCGTGCTCGAGCAGGTACTTCGCGATCGTCCAGCCCTGGTTCTCCTCGCCGACGCGCAGCTCGACCGGCACCTCGACGTCGTCGAGGAAGACCTCGTTGACCTCGTCCGAGCCGTCGAGCAGGTAGATCGGCCGCACCGTGACGCCGCGCGATTTCATGTCGATCAGCAGGAACGAAATGCCCTCCTGCTTCTTCGCCTCGGGGTCGGTGCGGGCGAGGCAGAACATCCAGTTCGCGTATTGCGCGAGCGTGGTCCAGGTCTTCTGCCCGGTGACGATGTAGCGGTCGCCCTTGCGGATCGCGCGCGTGGTCAGGCTCGCCAGGTCGCTGCCGGCGCCGGGTTCCGAGTACCCCTGGCACCACCAGTCCTCCGCGGACGGAATGCGCGGCAGGAACTGCTGCTTCTGCCACTCGGAGCCGAAGCGCATCAGCACCGGACCGACCATGCGCAGCCCGAACGGAAGCTGGCGCGGTGCGCCGGCGAGCGCGCACTCCTCGTCGAAGATGTGCTGCTTGACCGGATCCCAGCCCGGCCCGCCCCATTCGCGCGGCCAGCTCGGCGCGCCCCAGCCTCGCTCGTGCAGGATCCTCTGCCAGCGCAGCGTGTGCTCGCGCGAAACGCGCTCGCCCGCCTCGACCGTCTCGCGGATGTCGGGCGGCATCGCCTTCGCGACGAACTCGCGCACCTCGGCGCGGAAGGCTTCTTCTTCAGGGGTGAAGTTCAGATCCATCGACAGCTCCGGTCCGGTCGCGTCGCCCGCTCGCGGCGCGCCGCCTACGCGACCCGCTCGATCACCACCGCGAGCCCCTGCCCCAGACCGACGCACAGGCTCGCGACACCGTAACGGCCGCCCCGGCGCGCGAGCTCTCTCGCGCAGGTCAGCAGCACGCGCGCGCCCGAGGCACCGAGCGGATGGCCGACCGCGATCGCGCCGCCGTTCGGGTTCACGCGCGCGTCGTCCAGCGGCAGCTTCATCAGTCGCAGGCACGCGCCGACCTGGCTCGCGAACGCCTCGTTGATCTCGATGACATCGAGGTCGGCGAGCCCGAGCCTGGCGCGCTCGAGCGCCTTTGGGATCGCGTACGCGGGGCCCACGCCCATGATCCGCGGCGGCACGCCGGCGGCGGCGGCGGCGACGATACGCGCGAGCGGTTTCGCGCCCAGCAGCTCGGCCGCCCTGCGCGAGCCGATCAGCAATGCGACCGCGCCGTCGTTGATGCCCGATGCATTGCCCGCCGTCACCACGCCGTCGGGCGCGAGCGGCTTGAGCTTGGCCAGCGTCTCGGGCGTCGTATCGGGGCGCGGATGCTCGTCGACTTCGACCTGCACGGTCGCGCCCTTCGCGCCGGGCACGCTGACCGCGACGATCTCGCCCTTGAAGAAACCGTCGGCGCGCGCGCGCTCGTAGCGCGACTGCGAGCGGTACGCGATCGCGTCGGCCTCGGCGCGCGACACGTCGAATTCGCGCGCGACGTTGTCGCCGGTCTGCGGCATCGTGTCGGCGCCGAACTTCGCGACGAAGCGCGGGTTGGGGAAGCGCGCGCCGATCGTCGTGTCGAAGATCTGCGCTTCGCGGCCGAACGGCTGGGCGTTTTTTGCGAGCGCGAACGGCGCGCGCGTCATGCTTTCGACACCGCCGGCCACGTACAGCTCGCCCTCGTCGGCGCGCACCGCGCGCGCGGTGTCGACGACCGACTGCAGGCCGCTGGCGCACAGCCGGTTGACCGTGACGCCGCCGACCCGCTCGGGCAGCCCGGCGAGCAGCGCGGCGAAGCGCGCGACATTGCGCGAGTCCTCGCCCGCCTGGTTGGTGCAGCCGAGCACGACTTCTTCGACGCGCTCGGCCGCGCCGGCATGGCGCGCGAGCAGCGTCGCGATGGTCTGCGCGGCGAGATCATCCGGGCGGATCGGAGCGAGCACGCCGGCGTGGCGGCCGAAGGGCGAGCGCACGCCGTCGATCAGGAAAGCATCAGCCATGGTTCGTTCCGTGTTGGTGGTTGCCGCGCCCCGGCAGCCGGCACCGCCGCACGCGCTGGCCGAAGCTTAGTCCGTCGCGGGCCGTCCGCCGCAATCGATCGCGCCGCACCGGTACGATTCGGCCGGTCGCGCTCGCCCGCGCCGCCGCCGAATTGCACCGTCCGATGACGCCGACCCTGATCGACCTCGACCGCCGCGCCGCGTCGCGCCGTCCCACGCGATGACGCTTGCCGCCGACCTCGTCGGCTACCTCGCCGCCGCGCTCACCACGATCGCGTTCGTGCCGCAGGCCTGGCACACGTGGCGCACGCGCTCGACGCACGGCATCTCGCTCGGCATGTACTCGATCTTCACCGCGGGCGTGGCCTGCTGGCTCGCCTACGGCATCCTGCTCGGCGCGTGGCCGATCATCGCCGCCAACGTGATCACGCTCGCGCTGGCGCTGTTCATCCTGGCGATGAAGCTGCGGCACGGCTGAACGCCGAATGAAAACGGCGCCCGTCGAGGCGCCGTCCTCACGATGGTCAGGTTACTGCGGTGCAGCCACCGAGATTCGGTCGATCACGTATCGAGCAAACTGACGGTGAGCACCGGCAGTTGGATGTACCGAGTCAGCAAACAGATAGTTCGAATCTGCGTTCGGCGCTACCAGCGTGGCCGATGTGCAGAAGATCGACGACGGCACTGTGCAGGCCGGTGTGGTTACGTTGACGAACCCATACTTGGCCGGATTGGCCTTCGCGTCGGTCGTGAAGCCGTTGATATCCACGAATATTATCCCGCTCGCCCCGACCAAACCGGCTTGCAAAGCGCCGTTGAACGTCGCCGTCATGCCTGTCATCAATTGCTGCGCACTCGTACCTGCCGCTGCGCCGAACGGGGTATCGGCGATATTCGGGAGGGTAACCAGAACGACCTGGCGCGCCCCCGCGCTGATCAGTCGCCTGACTTCGGTTGCGAGCTCAGAACCGGCCACCTGCATCGCCGCCAGTGCCGCTGCTTGCGCCGCCGGCAGATTGGCAGGATTTCCGGTTGGCGGAGTGATTGCCGCATTAAACGTTGCAAGCTGATAAAAGACATCGTTTGCACCCGCGAGGATCAAGACGAGCTGGGTCGGCGGGACACGGCCGCCGATCGCGGTTAGGTGCGCGGTCACTTGCTCGCGCACCGGCATAGCAGCGGACTCAACCGGGATGTTTGCGCCAAGCGGACTCGGAGTTCCTCCGACGCCGGGGAGCTGCGTGATGCGAGCGCCACCCTGCGCATAGCCGTAGCCGCCGAAGACCGTCGGCGTTGGCACGCCCGCACCACCGAGGCGGTTGCGCGATATGGAGGTACCGTAGTGAGCAGCGACCTCCTCAACCCAGATCGTTCCGGGATTTGTCGTGTAGCGCCCTCCCCCAGCCGCTTCGACGTTGCCCCACTTGTATGCGCCCAGATCACTCAAGCTGTCACCGAATGAAGCAACACTCTCGATTGTCCGAGTCGGCGTGTCGCTGCCACCGCATGAGCCGACCAGAATGACCGACGCAGCGACGGCGGCTAGAAGTGCGAACGAACGTACGAGGCGTTGGTAGGGAATACTCATCGGATCTCCTCCTTCTCCGGATCTTCTTGGCGGCTGTGACCTGACAGCGCTGCGGCCGACTATACGCGGCGCGTTGCGCACTGTGCCGCGCGCGTTGCGCGCGGGCGACGCGCGGTCGGCTCAGTCGCTCGACTGCGCGCGGCGCAGCCGATCGCGCACCGCTTCCCACGCCACGCCCGACGGCGGGCGGACGACGAGGATGCGTTCGGCGCCGGCGGCGTCGAGTTCGTGCAGCAGCGCGTACAGCCGGCGCGCGTATTCATCCGGCTGTTGCGGCGCGATCAGCCGCAGCGCGATGTCGCGCGTGCGGTCGAGCAGCGCCTGCGCGGGCGCCAGCACCGCAAGCCGATGGCCGCGCAGCGCGTTGATGCGCGCGGCCAGTTCGGAAGGCTCGACCAGTTCCAGCGGCGTTCGCGGCGCGTAGTGCGTCTCGATCCTGCCTGGGGCCCGCGGCGCATCGCCTTGCGCGTCGCGCACCGGCACACCCAATGCCGCTTCGAGCCGATCTCGGGTCACCGCCCCCGGCCGCAGCAGACGCGGCTCGCCGGCCGACAGATCGACGATCGTCGATTCGATGCCGACAGGGCACGCGCCGCCGTCGAGAATGAGATCGACTTTGCCTGCGGGCTTCTCGCCCAGGTCGGCGCGCACGTGCGCGGCGGTCGTCGGACTGATACGGCCGAAGCTGTTGGCGCTCGGGGCGACGATCGCCTTCGTGCGGTCCGCGCCGGCAAACGCTTCGAGCAACGCGCGCGCCCACGGGTGCGCGGGCGAACGCAGCCCCACCGTGTCCTGTCCGCCGGTGACGACATCTTTCGCGCGCGGCGAGCGCTTGAGCACGAGCGTCAGCGGCCCCGGCCAGAAGGTCGCTGCGAGCCTGCGCGCGGACGCCGGCACCTCGCGCGCCCACGCGTCGAGCGCGGCCGCATCGAGCACGTGGACGATCACCGGGTGATCGGCCGGCCGCCCTTTCGCCGCGAAGATCGCGCGCACCGCCGCTTCGTTGTCGGCGTCGGCGCCGAGTCCGTAGACGGTTTCGGTCGGAAAAGCGACCAGCCCGCCGCGCGCGAGGATGGCGGCGGCGCGTTCGATCGCTGCGGGGTCGATCGGGCGCATTCACTTCGCCGGCGCGATGCCGAGCAGCGCCGCGGCCTCGTTGGCCCGCGCCAGCGCCTGCTCGGCGCTCGATCCGAGCACCGTCACGTGGCCCATCTTGCGGCCCGGCCGCGCCTCGCGCTTGCCGTACAGATGCAGTTTCGCGCCGGGGATGCGCAGCAGCTCGGCCCAGGGCGGCTCGCGCCGTTCGCCATGGCGGAACCACAGATCGCCGAGGAGGTTCAGCATCACCGCGGGCGCGAGCTGTTCGGTCGAACCGAGCGGCAGCCCCGCGAGGATCCGTGCCTGTTCGTCGAACTGGCTGCTGACGCAGGCATCGATCGTGTAGTGGCCGCTGTTGTGCGGGCGAGGCGCGATCTCGTTGACCACCAGCCGTCCTTCGTCGAGCACGAAGAACTCGACGCACAGCACGCCCGCATAGTCGAGCGCGGCGGCGATGGCGCGCGCAAGCTGCTGCGCGTGCGCAGCGACGTGCGGCTCGATGCGCGCCGGCGCGATCGTCACCGCGAGGATGCCGTGCCGGTGCTCGTTCTCGGCCACCGGAAAGACGGTCGTCTCACCGTCGACGCCGCGGCAGACGACGCACGAGATCTCGCGGCGCAGGTCAAGCCGCTTTTCCAGCACGCACGGCACGCGCTGCAGGCGCGACCACGCCTCGCGCGCCTCGTCGCGCGTGGCGACATGGATCTGTCCCTTGCCGTCGTAGCCCAGCCGCGCCGACTTCAGGATCCCGGGCAGAAGCGCCGGATCGAGTCGGTCGATGTCGTCGATGCGCTCGATCACCGCGTGCGGCGCGACCGGGATGTCGTGCGAAGCGACGAAGCGCTTTTCGAGGATGCGGTCCTGCGCGACTTGCACGCTGGACGCCGCCGGCCGCACGGCGCAGCGCGAGGCCAGGTACTCGAGCGAAAACGCCGGCACGTTCTCGAACTCGGTGGTCACCGCGCGGCAGCGCGCGGCGAGCTGTTGCAGCGCCGCCTGGTCGTGATAGTCGGCGACGATCTGCGCGTCGGCCACCGCGCCGGCCGGGCTGTCCTCGATCGGATCGAGGACGCAAACGCGAAAGCCCAGGCTCTGCGCAGCCATGCAGAACATCCGTCCGAGCTGCCCGCCGCCGAGCAGTCCGAGCCATTCGCCCGGAACGATGGGTGCAATCGCTTGCGTCACTGGAATGTCGGGAAGCTGTTTCTCAATGCGCAGACGCGGACAACCCCGAGAACGGCGACAGTGATCGAGTTTTCCCGACGCGCCCGGTGCCCCGGTGGTGAATCGACCGCCGCGCGCCGGCCGCTATAGCGGCAGCGTCATGTTGCGCGCCTTCTCGGTCTGCGTGGCGCGGTACTGCGCGAGCTTCATCGCGAGTTCCGTGTCCTGCGTCGCAAGCATCGCGATCGCGAACAGCGCCGCGTTGGCCGCGCCCGATTCGCCGATCGCGAAGGTGGCCACCGGCACGCCCTTCGGCATCTGCACGATCGACAGCAGCGAGTCCTCGCCGCGCAGGTACTTCGACGGCACAGGAACGCCGAGCACCGGGATCACCGTCTTCGACGCCAGCATGCCGGGCAGGTGCGCGGCGCCGCCCGCGCCCGCGATGATCGCGCGCAGGCCGCGCGCGCGCGCCTCCTCGGCGTAGGCGAACATCTCGTCGGGCATGCGGTGCGCCGACAGCACCCTCGCCTCGAACGCGACGCCGAACTCGCGCAGCACGTCGCACGCGTGCTGCATCGTGTCCCAGTCGGTGTTCGATCCCATCACGACGCCGACCAGCGGCGATGCGCGGCTTCCCGTGTTCATGGCGCCTTCGAAAAGCCGCGATTGTAGCGACGCATCGCGCCGGCTTCGCGCCGCAGGTCACGCATCGAGATCGCGGCCGGTCAGTCGCCGCAGCGCCTCGCGGTACTTCTGCGCGGTCTTCGCGACGATCTCGGGCGGAAGATCGGGCGGCGGCGGCGCCTTGTTCCAGTGCTGCTGCTCGAGCCAGTCGCGCACGAACTGCTTGTCGAACGACGGCGGCGAGCGGCCGATCGCGTACTCGTCGGCCGGCCAGAAGCGCGACGAGTCGGCGGTCAGCGCCTCGTCCATCAGCCGCAGCGCGCCGTCGCGATCGATGCCGAACTCGAACTTGGTGTCGGCGATGATGATGCCGCGCGTGGCGGCATACTCCGCCGCCGCCTGATACAGCGCGAGGCTCACGGTCCGCACGCGAAACGCCAGCTCCGCGCCGACGATCTCGCACATCCGCTCGAACGGGATGTTCTCGTCGTGGCTGCCGGCCGCCGCCTTGGTCGCCGGCGTGAAGATCGGCTCCGGGAGCTTCTCGGCCATCTGCAAACCCGGCGGCAGCGCGATTCCGCACACCTCGCCGGTTCTCTGGTAATCCTTCCAGGCCGAGCCGATCAGATACCCGCGCACGACCGCTTCGCACGGCACGGGCTTGAGTTTCAGCGCGACCACCGCGCGGCCGCGCACCTGCTCGACCTCGTCGGGCGCGACCACGCTCTCCGGCGCGATGCCGGTCAGATGGTTCGGCACGATGTGCTGCAGCTTCTCGAACCAGAAGTTCGACATCGCGTTGAGCACGCGCCCCTTGTCGGGGATCGGCTGGTTCATCACGACATCGAACGCGCTCAGGCGGTCGGTCGTGACGATCAGCAGCTTGTCGTCGCCGACCGCGTAGCTGTCGCGCACCTTGCCGCGGTAAACGAGCGGAAGCGACTTGATCGATGTCTGGAACAGGCCGGCCGCCATGGCTGCTTCTCTCTTTCAGAATTTCAGAGGACGAATCGGTTGACGAGGATCGCCGCCCATACGCCGCCGGCGAGCACGAGCGCCAGCATCACCGCGGCGCTGCCGTAGTCCTTGGCGCGTTTGGCGAGCGGATCGATGCGCAGGCTGTCGCGGTCGATCGCGGCTTCGACCGCGGTGTTCAGCAGCTCGACGATCACCACGATCAGTACGACGCCGGCGAGCGCGACCTTCTCCAGCACCGTCACCGGCAGTGCGATCGCCACCGCGACGAGGACCGCGCCGAGCACGACTTCCTGCCGGAACGCGTCCTCGTGCCGCCACGCCGCGCGCAGCCCGTCGAGCGAGTAGCGCGTCGCGTCGAGCAGCCGCCGCAGCCCGCGTTTGCCCTTCAGTTCTTCGGCCGACGTGGGTTCGCTCGACATGGCCCGCATGATAGAGCCGCCGCGCTCCGGCACAATCGGCGCATGTCCGCCGCCGCCCCGCCCCGCGTCCTGATCGTCGAAGACGACCGCACGATCGTCGGCAACCTGGTCGAGTATCTCGAAGCGCGCGGGTTCGCCGCCGACTCCGCGCACGACGGTGCGGCGGCGATCGCGCGGCTCGCGAGCGACACGTACGACGCGATCGTGCTCGACCTCGGGCTGCCGCGCACCGACGGGCTGCAGGTGCTGCAGCACCTGCGCCGGCGGCTCGCGGTCGCCACCCCGGTGCTCGTGTTGACCGCGCGCGATGCGCTGGCGAGCAAGGCCGAGGCCTTCGAGCTGGGCGCGGACGACTACGTGATCAAGCCGTTCGCGCTCGCCGAGATCGAGATGCGCATCCGCGCGCTGCACCGGCGTGCGCGCGGCGCCGCGGTCGAAGACGTCCGCCGCGCCGGCGCGCTCGCGCTCGACCGCCGCACGCACGAGGTGCGCGTCGGCAACGTGCCGCTGAAGCTCGCGCCGCGCAGCATGCAGATCCTGGACATGCTGCTGCTGGATCCCGGCCGCGTGGTCACGCGCGCCGAGCTGGAAGCCGCGCTGTGGCCGAACGATCCGCCGGCGAGCGACGCGCTGCGCAGCCAGATCCATCTGCTGCGGCAGGCGCTCGCGCAGGCCGGCTATGACGGCCTGGAGACCGTCCACGGCGTCGGCTACCGGCTGCGCACCGAAGCGTCGTCCCCGCGATGAACCTGAAACGCCGCGTCGCGCTGGCGCTGGCCGCGGTCGTCGCGCTGTTCATCGCGGCGCAGGGCATGCTCGCGTACCTGTCGCTCGTCGAGCAGGAGGACGATCTCGTCGACGAGCTCGTGCTCGCGCAGGCGCGGCAACTCGCCGGGCACGCCGAGCGCGGCGAGTTGCGCGGGCCGAGCGGGGCGGCGCTGCTGCGACCCGGACCGAACCTGGCGGCGTGGTTCGTCGACGCGAGCGGCGCGGCGTCGCCGGCGCCGTTGCCCGCGCATCTGGCGCCGCTCGCCGACGGGCCACACCGGCTCGGCCGCCCGTACCAGGAACTGCACGTCGTCGTGCTGCCTGCCGCCGGGGGGCGCCTGTACGTGCAATACGACGCCGAGCAGAACGAGGCCAAGGTACGCGAGTTCGGCGGCTACCTGATCGGTCTCGGCGCGATCTGCCTGGCGCTCGGCGCCGCGATCTCCTGGCAGGTGGCGGACTGGGCGGTCGGACCGATCGAGCGGCTGGCTGCGCGGCTGGCGAGCTGGGCACCCGACGAAGGCCGCGTCGCGCCCGCGGGCGATGAGGAAAGCCGCCTGCTCGGCGCGTTCGCGCGGGTGCAGGGCCGCTTCGAACAGGCGATCGCGCGCGAGCGCGAGTTCATCGCCAATCTCGGCCACGAGATCCGCACGCCGCTCGCGGCGCTGCGCACCGACCTGGAGCTGCTCGAGCCGGCCGTCGACGCGGCGGGCAAGCCGCGCCTGCAGCGTGCGCTGGCGGCCGTCGATGCGATCGCCGGCGCGCTCGAATCCGCGCGCAGCCTGTCGCGCGAACGGCATGTCGCGGCCCAGCCGGTCGACCTGGCGCGCTGCGTGGACGATGCGTGGGCGAGCCTGCAGGCGCTGCCCGGCGCCGAGCGGCTCGAATTCACCAACGAGGTCGCGCCCGGGACCATCGTCGAAGCGGACCGGCACGCGCTGCTGACGATCCTGCGCAACCTGTTCCGCAACGCCGTCGAACACGCCGCGCCGGCGCGCTGCGTCGTTCGCCATCGCGACGGGGCGATCGAGGTCGCCGACGACGGCCGGGGCATCGCGCCCGAGGACCTGCCGTTCGTCTTCGACCGCTATTACCGCGGCCGCATGCTCGATACCGCCGAAGCGGCGCCCGACGGCGAACGCGGGCTCGGGCTCGCGATCGCGCGGCAGGTGGCCGACCTGAACGGGTGGGCGCTGGCGGTCGAGCCGGCGTCGGCGCGCGATCCGCGGCACGTGCAGGGGACGCGCTTCATCCTTCGGCTCGACCCGAATTGACGAAACTTTGACGTTCGTTTGACGCGGCTTCGACGGTCGCGTCGCTAACTTCGCCGGGCACTCGCAGGTGCCCGATGCCGAAGCCCGCCGCGTCCCGTTTTCTGCTGGTCCATGCGCTGCTCATTCCCGGCGCGCTGGCGCTCGTCGCGACGTTCGCGCGGCAGTCCGGGATCGATCGGTCGGTCGCCGACTTCTTCTTCGACGCGACGCGCGGGGGCTTCCCGGCGCACGACTGGACGTGGCTCGAGCTGATCGGCCACCGAATCGCCAAGTCGGCCGCCTGGGCGGTCTGGCTCGCGGTGCTCGCCGCGGCGATCGCCTCGCTGCGCGTCGACCGGCTGGCCGCGTATCGCGGGGTCCTGTGGACGACGGTCATCGCGATGGCGGTCGGACCGCTGATCGTGGTCGGTCTGAAGAACATCAACGCGCACCCGTGTCCGTGGGACCTGAAGCAGTACGGCGGGTTCGCCGACGACGCCGCCGCGTGGTTCGTGCCGGCGGCGCGCGCGGGACGCTGCTTTCCGAGCGGGCATGCGGCCGGCGGTTTCTCGCTGCTGGCGCTGTACTTCGCCGGGCACGCCGCGAACGATCGCCGCCTTCGGCATGCGGGGCTCGCGATCGGCCTTGCCGCGGGGTTCGCCTTCAGCGCGGTCCGCGTCGTGCAGGGCGCGCACTTCGTCAGCCACAACCTGTGGTCGGCCGCCGTGGTCTGGTTCGCGGCGGCGCTCGTTTTCGCGCCGCTCGTGATGGCGCAGGAGCGGGCGCGATGATGCGCGCGCGCCGTCCGGCAGTCTCGGTCGAGACGCTGGCGCTCGCCGGCGCGGTCGTGCTGGTGGCCGGCTTCAACGGGCCGTTCTGGCAGGCGCTGTTCGCGGACCGCGGTTTCGCGCACTGGAACGACTGGCGGCTGGCGATCGGCACGTTCGTCGCGCTGGTCGCGGCCTTCTTCTTCCTGATCGGTCTGGCGGCGACACGGCACACGGTGCGCGTGCTGCTCGCGGCGCTGATCGTGATCGCGAGCATCGCGTGGTACTTCGAGCGGCGCTACGGCATCGTGCTCGATCCGCCGATGCTGCGCAGCGCGCTGGCGACCGACGCGCGCGAAGCCGGCGAACTGATCGGTCCCGGTTTCCTCGCCGCGCTCGCGCTCGGTGTCGCCGCCGCCGCGCTGCCGTGGGCCGTGCGGCTGAAGGCACGGCCGCTCAAACGCGCGCTCGCCGTTCGGGCCGGCGCACTCGCCGCGGCGGCCGCGGTGGCTGTCGGCGCACTGCTCGCCGTGTTCCAGGACGTCAGTTCGTTGATGCGCAACCGGCGCGAGCTGCGCTATCTGATCGCGCCGGCCAACGTCGTGTGGTCGGCGTCGCGCGTGCTCGTGACCGACGCCAGGGGCAGCGTCGCGCAGCGCGATCCGCCCGAGCCGGCGGCGCGCGCAATCGCGGCGCAACGCAAGCCGACGCTGCTGGTCTTCGTGGTCGGCGAGACGGCGCGCGCGGCGAACTTCTCGTTGAACGGCTACCCGCGCCAGACGAACCCCGAGCTGGCGCAGCTCGCGGTGGTCAACTTTCCGCGCACGAGCGCGTGCGGCACGTCGACCGAGGTGTCGTTGCCGTGCATGTTCTCGCCGTTCGGGCGCGCCGATTACGACGAGGATCGCATCCGCCGGCACGAGTCGCTGCTGCATCTGCTCGCGCGCGCCGGGCTGCGCGTTGTCTGGCTCGACAACCAGAGCGGCTGCAAGGGCGTGTGCGACGGGCTGGAGGTGCGCGACCTGAGCCGCGAGAAGCGACAGGATGTCTGCGACGCCGAGCGCTGCCTCGACGAGATCCTGCTGCACGGGCTGCGCGATGTGGTCGAGCGCGGGACGGGTGACACGGTCGTCGTGCTGCACCAGCTCGGCAACCACGGCCCGGCGTACTTCCGCCGCTATCCCGCCGCGATGAAGCGCTTCGAGCCGGCGTGCGAGCGCAAGGAGCTGGCCGACTGCACGCGCGAGCAGATCGTCAACGCGTACGACAACGCGATCCTGTACACGGATCACCTGCTCGCGCAGGCGATCCGCTACCTCGACGGGTTGCGCGACCGCTACGATGTCGCGCTCGCGTACGTGTCCGACCACGGCGAGTCGCTCGGCGAGCGCGGGCTGTACCTGCACGGCATGCCGTATCCGGTCGCGCCGCGCGAGCAGCTCGAAGTGCCGATGATCTGGTGGTTCGCGCCCGATTCCGCGCGCAGCCTCGATGTCGATCTCGCGTGCCTGCGTCGGCGAGCGGCCGAGCCCGCCTCGCACGACCACCTGTTCCATTCGGTGCTGGGGCTGCTCGCCGTGACCACACCGCGTTACCGCCCGCAGCTCGACCTGTTCAGCGCGTGCCGGCCGACGCGGCTCGCGCAAGCGGCGACGGGCGGCTGAGCGGCGCGCCGCCTTATCATCGGCGCCCTCGAATCCGAGGACGCCGAAACGATGCCCGCGCTCGACCACTCCCGCTTCTACAAGTACGAAGAACTGACGGCCAGGCTGCGGGACTTCGCCGAGGCGTTCCCGCAGCTCGTCGCGGTCGAATCGATCGGCAAGAGCTTCGAGGGGCGCGACATCCCGCTCGTGACCGTCACGAACTTCGCCACCGGCGCCGCGTCGGACAAGCCGGCGTACTGGGTCGACGGCAACATCCATTCGGTCGAGCTGTCGGCATCGACCGCGTGCCTGTACTTCCTGCAGTGGCTGACCTCCGGCTACGCGACCGACGACGAGATCAGGCGCTGCCTCGACACGCGCGCGTTCTACATCTGCCCGCGCATCAACCCCGACGGCGCCGAGTGGGCGCTGGCGGACCGGCCGAAGTACGTTCGGTCGAGCACGCGCCGCTATCCGTACGACGAGGATCCGGTCGCGGGGCTCGTCGCCGAGGACATCGACGGCGACGGCCGCATCCTGCAGATGCGCATCGCCGATCCGAACGGCATGTGGAAGCGGCATCCGCAGGAGCCGCGCCTGCTGATCCGGCGCGAACCGACCGATCCGCCGGGCGGCGAGTACTTCCGGGTGATGCCCGAGGGCCGCATCGAGAACTTCGACGGCGTGCACGTCGAGTTCGCCGGATTCATGGGCAACGCGCAGGGGCTCGACCTGAACCGCAACTTTCCTTCGGGCTGGCGGCAGGAGTACGAACAGCTCGGCGCGGGCCCGTACCCGACCTCGGAACCCGAGGTCCGCGCGGTCGTCGATTTCATCGTCAAGCATCCGAACATCTGCGGTGGAACGAGTTTTCACACGTTCTCCGGCGTGTTGCTGCGCCCGTTCGGCGACCGGCCCGACGACAAGATGCCGCCCGAGGACCTGTGGACCTACCAGAAGGTCGGCAAGAAAGGCGAGGAGCTCACAGGCTATCCGGCGATCTCGATCTTCCACGACTTCGTGTATCACCCCGGTCAGTACATCGGCGGCGCGTTCGACTGGATCTACGAACACCTCGGCATGTTCATGTGGACCGTCGAAATCTGGAACCCCAAGAAGGAAGCCGGCATCGACAACAAGGAGTGGATCCACTGGTTCCGCGACCATCCGGTCGAAGACGACCTGAAGCTGCTCGCTTGGTCGGACACCGAGCTGAAGGGCGCGGGCCATGTCGACTGGAAGCCCTTCGACCATCCGCAGCTCGGCCGCGTCGAGATCGGCGGCTGGAACCGCATGGTCGCGTTCACCAACCCGCCGCCGCACCGGCTCGAAGCCGAGGTCGCGCGTTTCCCGAAGTGGTTGTTGTGGCAGGCGCTCGTTTCGCCGAAGCTCGAGCTGCGTGACGTGCAGGTCAGCAACGCCGGCGACGGCACCTGGCGCGTTCGGCTGATCGTGCAGAACACCGGCTGGCTGCCGAGCTACGTGACCAAGATGGCGGTGCAGCACAAGCTGCTGCGCGGCGTGCTCGCCGAGATCGGACTGCCGCCGGGCGCGGAGCTGGTGTCGGGCAAGCCGCGCGAGTCGCTCGGCGAGCTCGAAGGCTGGGCTTACCGCCACACCGGCGTGAGCTTCTGGCCCGACCGCAAGCCGACCGACAACCTCGCCTACGTCGACTGGGTCGTTCGCGCCAAGCCCGGCACGACCATCGAACTGACCGCATGGCACGAGCGCGCCGGGCGCGTTCGCATTAGCGCGACGCTGCGCTAGCCCGGATATTTCACGAGGTCGCCCCCATATGCGCGCGTTCTGTCTCTGTGAATCGGCACGTGCAGCCCGCAGGCTGCCGAGTCGATGTGTACCGCCGGGGCTACGCGGGCTTGCGCGGCGCCTGCGGGCGCGGGCTTGCGCTCAAGTGCTCGCCAATGCCTCCGGGCATTGGACTGCGCCCCTCTCGCGCAATCCGCATCCCGCATGCATCCGCGCAACCCCCGCGTCCCCCGTGAAATTTCCGGGCTAGCAGCGCGCACAATCAGGCATTGACCGCTTCACGAGGAATCGACATGACCGCAGCCTTCATCGTCGCCGCGCTGCGAACCGCGGGCGCCCGCAAGGGCGGCCGGCTCGCCGGCTGGCATCCGGCGGATCTCGCCGCGCAGGTGCTCGACGCGCTGGTCGAACGCAACGACATCGATCCGTCGTCGATCGACGACGTGATCCTCGGCTGCGTCGGCCAGGCCGGCGAGCAGTCGTTCAACATCGCGCGCAACGCGGTGCTCGCGTCGAAGCTGCCGGAGTCGGTGCCCGGCGTGTCGGTCGACCGGCAGTGCGGGTCGTCGCAGCAGGCGCTGCACTTCGCCGCGCAGGCGGTGATGTCGGGCGCGCAGGATCTGGTGATCGCGGGCGGCGTGGAGAGCATGACGCGCGTGCCGATGGGACTGCCGGCCACACTGCCGTTCAAGCACGGCTACGGCACTTACATGAGCCCGGCGATGCAGGCGCGCTATCCGGGCGTGCAGTTCAGCCAGTTCATGGGCGCCGAGCTGCTCGCGAAAAAGTACGAACTGTCGAAGGACGCGCTCGACGAGTACGCCCTGCGCAGCCATCAGCGCGCCGCGGCCGCCACGCGCGAAGGGCGCTTCGAAGAGGAGATCGTTCCGATCGAGGTGCGCAACGCCGACGGCCAGCCGACCGGCGAGACGCACGCGGCCGACGAAGGCATCCGCTTCGATGCATCGCTCGAAGCGATCGCCGCGGTGAAGCTGCTGCACGAAGGCGGCCGCATCACTGCCGCGACGTCGAGCCAGATCTGCGACGGCGCGGCCGCGCTGCTCGTCGCCAACGAACGCGGGCTCAAAGCGCTCGGCCACTCGGTCAAGCCGCTTGCGATCGTGCGGCAGATGACGGTGGTCGGCCACGATCCGGTCGTGATGCTCGAAGGTCCGATCCCGGCCACGCCGGTCGCGCTGCGCAAGGCGGGCCTGAAGATCGACGACATCGATCTCTTCGAAGTCAACGAAGCCTTCGCGTCGGTGCCGCTGGCGTGGCTGAAAGCCACCGGCGCAGATCCCGCGCGGCTGAACGTCAACGGCGGCGCGATCGCGCTCGGACACCCGCTCGGCGCCTCGGGCGCGAAGCTGATGACCACGCTCGTGCACGCGCTCGCCGCACGCGGCGCCCGCTACGGGCTGCAGACGATGTGCGAGGGCGGCGGGCTGGCGAACGTCACGATCGTCGAGCGGCTGTAGCGCGAACGACAGCCGGTCTGCGGTCGAAGGCGGCCAAGGCGCGAAGCGGCCGCCGGTGTCGTACGTTTCGCTTTCCCGGCCGCCCCGGACGATGAGCCGACCCGGATCGGGCGCACGAGTGCGCGCAGTCAGTCAGTCGCCGGGGCGACTCGCGGCACCGCCGTCGATGCCGCCCGCCTCACTGAAACGCCACCTCCGCGAAGCTCCTCAGCTTGCGGCTGTGGAGCTGCTCGGGCCGCTGTGCGCGCAGCAGGTCGATCGCGCGCAGGCCGATGCGCAGGTGCTGGTCGACGCGCTCGCGGTAGAAGCGGTCGGCCATGCCGGGCAGCTTGATCTCGCCGTGCAGCGGCTTGTCGCTGACGCATAACAGCGTCCCGTAGGGCACGCGGAAGCGGAAGCCGTTGGCGGCGATCGTCGCGCTCTCCATGTCGAGCGCGATCGCGCGGCTCTGGCTGAAGCGGCGGATCGGCGTGCGTTGCGGCAGCAGCTCCCAGTTGCGGTTGTCGGTGCTCGCCACCGTGCCGGTTCGCATCACGCGCTTCAGCTCGTAGCCCTTCAGTTGCGTGACGTCGGCCACCGCCGCCTCGAGCGCGACCTGCACTTCCGCCAGCGGCGGGATCGGCACCCACGGCGGCAGGTCCTCGTCGAGCACGTGGTCCTCGCGCACGTAGCCGTGCGCCAGCACGTAGTCGCCGAGGCTCTGCGTCGAGCGCAGCCCCGCGCAGTGGCCGATCATGATCCATGCGTGCGGCCGCAGCACCGCGACGTGGTCGGTGATCGTCTTCGCGTTGGCCGGGCCGACGCCGATATTGATGAGCGTGATGCCGGCGCGATCTTCGCGGACGAGGTGGTACGCGGGCATCTGCGGCATCCACGCCGGCGCCGCACCCTGCGCGTCGGCGGGCACGCTCGGCAGCCCCGCGCGCGGCGTGATCACGTTGCCCGGTTCGACGAATGCGCTGTAGCCGTGGCGCGCGGCATCCGCGTCGGCCATCAGCTCGTGCCCGAGGCGGACGAACTCGTCGACGTAGAACTGGTAGTTGGTGAACAGCACGAAGTTCTGGAAGTGCTCGGGGCGCGTTCCCGTGTAGTGCCGCAGCCGGTGCAGCGAGTAGTCCACGCGCGGTGCGGTGAACAGCGCCAGCGGCCGCGGCTCGCCGGGCGCCGGCTCGTAGGTGCCGTTGGCGATGCCGTCGTCCATCACGCCCAGATCGGGCAGGTCGAACAGGTCGCGCATCCGCGCGCGGCCGCCGGGGTCGAGCGAACCTTCGAGGCGATCGTCGTCGAGCGTGAAGGCCACCGCGATCGGCTGCCGGCTCGTGCCGACCTCGATCGACACGCGATGGCTGTCGATCAGCAACCGGAACTGCTCGCGGAAGTAGTCGGCGAACAGGTCGGGCCGCGTCAGCGTCGTCTCGTAGGTACCCGGCCCGGCGACGAAACCGTAAGCGAGCCGCGAATCGGCGCGCGCGACCGACTCGGTGCGGACGCGGACGAACGGGTAGAAGGCGCGCACGCGCGCGCCCGGGTGCTCGCCGGCCAGAAAGCGCATCAGCGCATCGCGCAGAAATGCAACGGACTGCGCATAGATCGCCGCCACCTGGGCGAGCGCGGCGTCCGGATCGTCGAAACGCTGGGGGGCGATGAATGGCGGGGTCTGCATGGCGCTTTGCGACGGCTGGCCCGGATTGTGCAGCAGCCGCGGCACGGGACGGGGATGGTTGCGCGCGCGTACGATACGCGGCCATCCGCCCGGCCATTGAAGCAGGCCGCCGCAATCCCCATTGTTCGCGAATAACGCGCCGGGTTCCCGATTGCTGGCAGAGGAGAGGCCGCTTGGAATTCAAGGACTATTACCAGACGCTGGGGGTTGCGCGCGAGGCCACCGCCGAGCAGATCAAGAAGGCGTACCGGAGCCTGGCGCGCAAGTACCACCCGGATGTCAGCAAGGAGCCGGACGCCGAGCGCCGGATGAAGGAGGTCAACGAGGCGTACGCGGTGCTGTCCGACCCCGAGAAGCGCGCCGCGTACGACGCGCTGCTGGCGCGCGGACATCACCCGGGCGAGGAGTTCCGCCCGCCGCCGGACTGGGATGCCGGCTTCGAGTTCTCCAGCCATGGCTTCGAGGATGCCGCGGCGGCCGATTTCAGCGACTTCTTTGCCGAACTGTTCGGCCGCATGGGCGGCCGGCGCGCGGCCGAGCGCTTCGGCGACCGCTTCCGCGCGCGCGGCGAGGATCATCACGCCAAGGTCCTCCTCGACATCGAGGACGCCTTTCGCGGTGCGCGCCGCACGATCAGCCTGCGCGTTCCCAAGCTCGACGCGAGCGGCCGCGTCGTGCTCGAGACGCGCACGCTCGAGGTGCAGATCCCGCGCGGCGTGCGCGAGGGCCAACTGATCCGGCTCGCCGGACAGGGCGGACCCGGAACGGGCGGCGCCCCGCCCGGCGATCTGTTCCTCGAGGTGCACTTCGCGCCGCACCCTCGCTGGCGAGTCGACGGACGCGATCTGGTCACCGAGCTTCCCGTCGCGCCTTGGGAGGCCGCGCTCGGCGCGGTCGTCCCGGTCGAGCTGCCCGACGGCTCGACGCTGCGCGTTCGCATCCCCGCCGGCGCGCAAAGCGGCAGGCGCCTGACCGTGCGCGGGCGCGGGCTCCCGAGCACGCCGCCCGGCGATCTCGACCTGATCATCCGCGTCGTTCTGCCGTCGGCCGACGACCCGCGCGCGCGTCGCCTGTACGAGACGATGGCGCGCGAACTGTCGGACTTCGACGCACGCCGCGCCGCGTCCGCCCAACCGTCGGAGCAGCCATGAACCCGCGCGTCGAATCGATTCAAGCCGCGCTCGAAGAAGCGCAGTTGACGCTGGACGAGCTGGCCGCCCTGTGCGGTGTGCAGCCCAGGTGGGTGATCGAACGCATCGAACAGGGGCTGATCGAGGTCCGCGGTGCGGACTTCGCGGCCTGGCGCTTCGACGCAGCCACGCTGCGCCGCGCGCGCGCGATGCGCGGCATCGAACTGACGTTCGATGCGGCGCCCGAGCTCGCCGCGCTGGTGGTCGATCTCACCGAAGAAATCGAGCGGCTGCGCGCGCTGCTGGCGGACGCGCAGCGATCATGCTGACGGCACGGCGAGACGTCGGGGAAGGGAGGTGTCCGCGATGAACGATTCACCCGGGAACGCGCCGGCCGCGCGCTCGTCGCTGGCCGAATTCCGCCGCACGTGGGCGCTGATGAACGCGTACGAACGCTTCGAACAGGTCGTCGCGCTCACGCTCGCCACCGTGATCGCAGCGATCGTCATCGTGTCGCTGATCCAGCTGATCCGCACGGTATTCGAGCTGCTGATCGTCGATGCGTTCAATCCGCTCGACCACCGCGTCTTCCAGACGGTCTTCGGCATGATCATGACGCTGCTGATCGCGATGGAGTTCAAGCACTCGATCGTCCGCGTCGCCTTGCGGCGCGACAGCATCATTCAGGTCAAGACCGTCGTCCTGATCGCGCTGATCGCGCTGTCGCGCAAGTTCGTTATCCTCGACCCCGACGCCAGTCCGGCGAAAGTGGCCGCGCTCGCGGGGGCCGCGCTCGCGCTCGGGTGCGTTTACTGGCTTGTTCGGGAACGCGACGACCGCGCCAGTGCGCAGGACGCCGCGAGTGAAAGGGCATCCGCATGAACGACCGTTTCGTCACCCGGCTGATCTGGATCGGCGTGATCGCCGCCGCGCTGCTCGCGCTGTGGCGCTGGCTGCCGGGCGGCGAGTCGCCCGACCCGGCCGTGCGCGACGCCGCGCCGCGGCCCGTGGTGGCGCGCGGCGATCTGGCCGCCGACGAGAAAGCGATGATCGAGCTGTTCGAGCGGTCGCGCGACTCGGTCGTCTACATCAGCACGCGGCAGCAGGTGCGCGACTTCTGGACGCGCAATGTCTTTTCGGTGCCGCGCGGCACCGGCAGCGGTTTCATCTGGGACGAGCACGGTCACGTCGTGACCAACTTCCACGTCGTCGAAGGCGCGTCCGAGGCGATCGTGCGGCTGGCCGACGGACGCGACTACCGATCGGCCCTCGTCGGCGCCAGCCCCGCGCACGACATCGCCGTGCTGCGCATCGGCGTCGGTTTCAAGCGTCCGCCGCCGGTGCCGATCGGCACCAGCGGCGACCTCAAGGTCGGCCAGAAGGTGTTCGCGATCGGCAACCCCTTCGGCCTCGACTGGACGATGACCGCGGGCATCGTCTCGGCGCTCGACCGCTCGCTGCCGACCGAGCGCGGCGCGATCATCGAGCACCTCATCCAGACCGACGCGGCCATCAATCCGGGCAACTCCGGCGGCCCGCTGCTCGATTCGGCGGGCAGGCTGATCGGCATCAACACGGCGATCTTCAGTCCGTCGGGCGCTTCCGCGGGCATCGGTTTCGCGGTGCCGGTGGACACCGTCAACCGCGTCGTCCCGCAGTTGATCCGCACCGGGCGCTACGTGCGGCCGGCGCTGGGCATCGAAGTCGACGAGGCGCTGAACAGCCGGC
>JBFMFC010000013.1:0-57778 GCA_040752195.1 Pseudomonadota bacterium
GCTTCGTCGAGGACGTACACGCGCTGGTCGGAGGAGACGCCGACTACGCCGGGTTCGAGGTCGGATCGCCCGACCACGATCGCACCTGGCACTGGAACAAGTGTCGCGACGGGGTGCTGAACCGGACGCCGTACGGCAAGCGATTTCGCGGAACCTGGGGCAATGGACGCTTTTATTACCTGTCCGCTGCCGCGCTGCGTGCCTTCGCCCTTGCCACGTTACGTTTTCCGTCCGAGATCGACGGCGAACTATACGAAGACAAGTTCGTCGGCGACACGCTGCGCGCCGAAGGGATCCGGCTCGCGCCGCTGCCGGCGGGGGCCGCGGGGGTGGGCGCGGACAACCTCCCGCCCGCGCCGCTCGTCGCACCCGCCGCCCCGCCGCGTGCGCACGCACTGTCACCGTGGGGCGCCGAGCGCGCAGACCGTCCGCTGAAGGTCGCCGTCGTGACGCCCTACCACAAAGAAGACCGGCAGCTAGTCGAGCGTTGCGTCGACTCGGTTCGCGCTCAGACCTACGGAGCCACCCACTTCGTCGTCGCCGACGGTTTCGCGCAAGACTGGCTCGACCGCGCGGGTGTGCGACACCTTCGGCTCGACCGTGCGCATGCGAACTTCGGCAATACGCCGCGCGCAGTCGGAGGTCTGCTCGCGGTCAGCGAAGGTTTCGATGCAGTCTGCTTTCTCGACGCCGACAACTGGCTGGAACAGGACCACGTCGCCGCATGCGTCGAGGGCGCACTCGAAGGCTCCCGACCCGACTATGTCATCGCTCGCCGGCGCTTCGTGCGCATGGACGGATCGGTCCTCCCCGTCGAAGCGGGCGAGGACGATCGCGACGGCCACGTCGACACGAGCTGCCTGTTTCTGCTGCGCGGCGCCTTCCACACGATCGCCCGCTGGGCAACGATGCCGCGGCCGCTCGCCTGTATCGGCGATCGGGTCTACGCGGCCACGCTGCGATCCGAAGGGTTGCGCGCCGCGCGGATCGACCGGGTGACGGTCAACTACCTGTGCACCTGGGAATCGCTGTTTCGGGCGGCAGGCGAAGAACCGCCCGCGTACGCCAAGCCGAGCATCGACCCGACACCGGCCATTGCGTGGTGGAAGTCCGCGAGAGCCGAAGCCGAAGTCATCGTCGATCGGCTGGTCGGTGCCAGGCTCCGGCCCGCTTGAGGAACGCGCCCCGTTCCGCCACCCTACGATCCCGCCATGGACATCCGCACCCTGACCGCACTGACCGCGCTCGAGTTTCCCTTTCTGCACACGCGCACGCTATTCGATCGTGCGTCGCGCAACCTGCTCACGGCGCCCTACGACGACCCGAAGCTGACGCAGCTCGACTTCCAAGCGAGCGCTGCGCCCGTTCATTGCTTCTGGTCCGGCCCGAAGCCGAACGAGATCGCTTCACTCGCGTTACGCTCGTTCGTGCATCACGGGCACGCCGTACATCTGTACACGTACGACGCCCCGGAAGCGCTCGCTCGGCATGTCCCGTCCGGCGTGGCCGTGCGTGACGCCTCGGACGTCGTGCCGCGCGCGGTCTATGAAGCATGCCTCGCGCGTTCCGAAGTGCGCTACTTCAGCGACATTTTTCGGTATGCCGCGTTGTACAGATTCGGTGGATGGTGGGTCGACACCGATGTCGTTCTATTGCGGTCGCTGCCAGCGGTCGATCGGTATTTCTTCTGCAGTCAGTGGAACGGCATCGAAGCTGGGCATCTGCTCGTGGGCGACGTGTTGCACGCGCCGAGGGCGTGCACCCACATGCTGACGCTGTACCGCATGTCGCTAGCGAACTTGCTTGACCCGGACGGCGACCGCAGCTTCGGCGCCATCGGGCCGAAGCTGTTGACCGACTACGTGCTGACGCGCGCACCTGAACTGAAGCGGCATGTGTTCTCGCCGACGCTGTTCAACACGATTGACTGGACCGAGATTGACCTGTTCCACGCACCGCACCGCGACGCGCTGGAACTCGCTTCGGATCCGCGCGTGATCGGCCTCCACTTGTGGAACAAGGTGTGGACCGAACGCGGCGTGACACTGGCCGACGCGCAGCCCGGCAGCCTTGCGTTCCTGCTGGGCGAGCACTACGCCACGCCGAACCGGCTGGCACGGCTCGCGGCGCAGTACGGATCGGACAAGGGAACGACGTACAAGGGCGCGCCGTCGCATCACTACACGCGCGTCTATCAGACTTTGTTCGAGACGCGGATGCTGCAGCCGGTGAAGATCCTGGAGATCGGGCTGTGCCGGGGCCTGTTCGAAGGCTGGAAGCAGGACGACATCCCCAGCTTGCGCATGTGGCTCGACTTCTTTCCGAGTGCCAGCGTGTTCGGAGTCGACATCAGCGACTTCTCCTGGTACTCGAATGAGCGAGTGCAGATCTTCCGCGCCGACGCGTCTTCGGAGGCCAGCCTGCGCGAGAACGTCGTCAACAATCTCAAGGGCACGCAGCTCGACATCGTGATCGACGACGGCTCGCATGCGAGCTGGGATCAGCAAGTCACGTTCAAGCAGCTCTTCCCCCTGGTGGCGCCCGGCGGCCTTTACATCATCGAGGACCTCGACTGGCAGCCTCCGCTCGCTGCGGACGCGCCGCAGACCCCGCCAACCAAGACGTTGCTCGAGTACTTCGGCGGAACCGGACGCCTGCCGAGCGCCGTTTGGTCGCGCGACGAGTCCGACGCGCTCGCCGCGCAGATCGAAGCGGTGGAGTTTCACGACAGCTTCAGCGAGCTGGTCAACCGCAACCTGTGCGGCGGCCTCGCCGTGATCCGCAAGAAGCGCTGACGTCGCACTCCGGAAGTGTCGCGATCGGGCGCAATCGGCGGCGCAGCCCGCTGCGATCAAGCCACCCGCTTCCCGCCCGCGACCTTGCGGTTCTCGGCGTCGATGCGGTTGACGTAGCGCTGCAGCATCAGGTGCGCCTGCGGCGCCATGTCGACGAACTCGCAGCCGCAGCGGCGCGCGCGCTCGTCGCGCGGCACCTGGTCGATGTGACGCACGTTCAGGCTGACCGACACCGATCCGACCCCGGGCAGATCGAGGAAACAGTTGTCGACCACTTTGCCGGTCGGCAGTTCGAACTTTTCCGGGTAGGTCAGCACCGCCAGCCCGCCGACACTGATGTCGAGCACGCGCAGCGACTCGTACTGCTTCGAGTCCTCGCTGTACGGCACCAGGCAAGTCGCCGGCTTCGACAGCGGCGGCCGTACACGGAAGAAGTCGCGCCGCTGCAGCCGCAGAAGCTGGTCGGGCAGCGGGACACGAAAGGCCGGCTTGCTCTGGAAGTAGGTCGCCTCGGCCAGTCGCGTGGTGAACTGCAGCTTGACGTTGTCGAGGAAGCCGACGAAGACGATGTGCTGCGACGCCAGCAGCCGCTTCTGCGCCAGCTCGTCGGACGCGTTGTCGAAGATCACTTCCTCGAAGCGCTCGTTGACATCGAGCAGCACGGTGACGACGAAGCCCGGCCCGTGCTCGAAGTACGCGGTGACCAGCACGCCTTCATCGCGCAGCTGGCGCAGCATCGCGGCGATCTCGACCCTCGAGTAGACGGCGAACCGCTCCAGCTCGGGCGATTCGGGTTCGGGGAAAGGCGAGGTCATGCCCACGATCGGCTTCCTTCTTGACGGCGCTACGCGCGCGCCTCGGCGCGCCGCTCGAGGCGGTACACCCACGCAAGTACTTCCGCCACGGCGACGTACAGCGCCGGCGGTATGTGCGCATCCAGGTCCAGTTGCATCAGCAGCGACACCAGCTCGCGCGATTCGTGCACGGGCACGCCCGCGGCACGCGCGCGCTCGATGATTTCATCGGCAACGAAGCCCTGCCCTTTAGCGACGAGCCGCGGCGCGCGCCCGGCCTGCGCATCGGTCGCTTCGTAGACGAGCGCGGCGGCGCGACGGTCCGGGTTCGGCAGCGGCGAATTCATGTGCCTTCCAGCGGCCGTGTCGTCGTATTGGGTTCGACCGCCTGCAGCAGCACCGGGGTCAGGCCATGTGCTTCGAGGCCGGCGCGGAACTCGGGCAAGGCTGCGGCCAGCGATTCGACGCGCGCGGACTCGAAGGTCGCCGCGATGGTCTCGCCCGACAGGCGAAGCCGCGCGACCACCTTGCCGAGCCGCGGCAGGTCGAGCGCGAGCGTCGCATTGAAGACGACCGGCGCGTCGTCGTCCGCGGCGGGATGTTCCGTCCCGCCGCGCTCGCGTGCGATCTCGATCGTCACCGGCTGTCCCGGCCAAGCCGGCCCGTGCAGGACGACGGCCTGCTGTTGCAGCGCCTGCAGTTGAGCGGCAATGCGCGCCGCCGGCGCGACCTGCCCCTCCGCCGGCCGGATCTGCAGAAGCTCCTGCGCGATCGCCTCGTCCGGGCGCTCGCCTTGCGCCCACTGCGCGAGGTGCGACTCGAAGAACAGTCCGCTGCGCTCCAGCGCCGAGCGCAGCCGCTCGGCGATCGCGCGCACGGGTGCGGCGGGTTCAGGCGCCGCAATCAGCGGCTGCGCGAAGCTCACCGGCGCAGGTGCGCGGTCGCCCTCGATCGAACGGCCGACCGCGCGCGCCGTTCCCGATCCGGCCAGCGCGACCGCTGCGGCCGCGGACGCCTGCGCACTGACGGCCCAGGCGCGCGCCGCCGCAGCCGCCTCGACCGACGCAGCGGGCGCGGCGACTTGCGATTGCGGCGCGGGCGGCACCGCTCGCGCCCGGACCTGATCCGCGGCGGGCGTGCCGATCAACGCGAGCAGCGCATCGCGCAGCGTGGCCGGGATCGCGAGCTGACGCATGCCCGCGTCGATCCTCGCTGCGCCCGCGCCTGCCGGCAGAACGAGGATCGCCTCGTCGCCCGCAGCCGCAATGCTGCGCAGATCGGCGACGAGCTGGCTCGGCGCCGTGGCGAGTCGCCCCTGGCCTTCGAGCAGCGGCAGCAGCGCGCGCAGGTTCAGAGCGATGCGCTCGACGCCGGCACGGACGTCGCCGGTTGGCCCGACGCGACGGGCGACAGCAGCGATCGTTCCGAGGTCCATCGCGCGGTCGGTTTCAGGGTCGCGCGCGCTGCGCAGCGCGCGGCGCGCGTATCAGTCGCTCGAGCTGGCGCAGCCACGGCTCGGCACGCGCGCGGATCTCGGCATCGTCGGCAAGGATGCCGCGCAGCAGCTCGATGCGCCGACGCTGTTCGGGCGCGCTCAGGCGCTCGGTCCTGTGCGCCGCTTTCAGCTCGGCGATCAGATCGCGGCAGCGATCCTCGAGGCGCGCCACCTCGTCCCAGTCCTCGCTGCGCGCGGCGCAAAGCATTCTTCGGCTCGCCTGCGCGATCGCTTCGTAGCGCTGGATCAGCCGCGGCGCGCCGCCCGGCGCGCGCGTCCCGCGAGCCCGGCCGTCGTCGGGTGGAGGCATCTGCAAGGCGCTCCTCGCATCGGGCTCAGGCCGTGACGACGACACCGCGCACCGGGCCGGCGCTCGCATCGTCGAACAACCGCGCCGCCGGTGGCATTGAAGCACCGACGGTCGGCGCCGCCGCCGCGGCATTCGCAGCGGCTTCAGATTTCGCGACCGGCGCGCGCGCGCCGATTTGCGCCCACGCGTCGCGCAGGTCCGCGAGCAAACGGCTGACCTCGTCCAGCGCGGCGTGGTCGTTCTTCAGGTTCGCCTGCAGCAGGCGCAGGCTCGCGTAGTCGTACAGGGCGGCGAGCTGTCTGGCGAGCGGACCGCCGGCGTCCTTGTCGAGGCTCGCCTTCAGCCCTTCCTCGACGATGCGCACCGCCTTGCCGAGCGCCTGGCCCTTTCCCGCCACGTTGCCGGTGGCGATGTGCGCCTGCGCGAGCTTGATCGCCTCGAGCGCGCCGTCGAACAGCATCAGCACGAGCCGATGCGGGTCGGCGGCCGCCACGCCGCTGTCGACACCGACGCGCTGATAGGCCCTGGCACCGTATCCGCTCATTCCTTCCTCGCAGTCATTGGATCGATACCCGAGGTATCGGCCGCACCCGCACCGTCATTGAATTCGAAAAGAAGCCGGTTCCGCGAACCCGTCCGCTACTTCTGCTGGTTGATCGTCGGCAGTCCGGCCAGGGCGTTGCCGAGCGCGAGGCTTTGCTGCTGACGCGTAGAGAGCAGCGCATCGAGCTTGCTGTACTGCGTGATCAAGCGTCTCTCGATCGTCGCCAGGCGCGCCTCGAGCCGCTCCTGCTGCTGGTCGAGCGTACGGATCGATGCGCGCAGTCCGTCCTCGCGCGCCTTGAGCGACCCGTCGACCCCGGCGATCGCATCGATCCGAGCGCGCAGCCGCACCGCGAAGCCCTGCTCCGCCTCGACCGTGGACGTGGCGGCAAACAGGCGCGCCACCTTGGCGCTGTCGGCCGCCAGCGCGTCGCCGAACTTGGTCCCGTTCAGCTTCAGCGTGCCGTCGCGCTGGATCTCGAGTCCGACTTCGGACAGCCGGGTGTAGTCGCCCGCGGCCGCGCTCATCGTGCCGCGAACGATCGAACGGACTGCGTTCTGCACCTGGCGCAGCAGCGATTCTCCGTTCAGCACCGCCGCGGTCTTGGTGTTCGGGTCGTACTTGGTCAGATCGGCGATCAGCTTCTCGACCTCGTTGTACGCCTTGACGAAGTCCTCGACGGACTTCTTGACCGCATCGGCGTCCTGCGCGACCGTGATCTCGGCGTCGACCGTCGTTCCGGGCGCAGAGCCGGCCGGTGGTGCTTTCGCCAGCGTCAGCGTCAGGCCCTCGATCGCGTCCTTGATCGTGTTCGACGACGACGTGAGCGTCAGCCCGTTGATGCTGAACTGCGCGTCCTGCGCCGCCTGGTTCTGCGTGAACGCGAGCCCGGCGAGGCCCGCGTCGACCTGGATCTGGAATCCGTTGGCGGCGCCGGTCTGCTTCGAGTTCAGCACGAGCCGCGTCTGCCCGCCGTCGTTGACCAGCGATGCGCGCACGCCGACGTTGGCCGCGTTGATCTCGTCGCGGATCTCGGTCAGCGTTCCCGTCCCGGTGTCGCCGACGTTGATGGTCGCGAGCACGGTCGCGCCGTCGGCGCTCTTCAGGGTCAGGGTGCCGCTGCCGACGTCGGCCGTCGCACTCGAAAAAGCGGCCGAAGCGTTGGACTGCCCGCGCGCGAGCCGGCTGACCGATACCGTGTAGCTGCCGAGCTGCGGCGTTCCGCTGACGGCAGCGGTCGCGGCGTCGCCGCTGACGGTGGCCTTCGCCGCACTGAAGGTGCCCGTGCGGCGCAACGCGTCGGCGGCCGTCTGCAGCGCATCGAGCGCGCTCTTGACGCGGCCGAGCGCGGTGAGCCGCGACTGGATCTGCGTCTCGCGCTGCTGCAGCTGCACGAGCGGCTTGCGCTCGATCGTCATCAACTGCGAGACGAGTGCGCCGACATCGATCGCACCGCCGCCGATTCCGGTGGTCGCCATGGTTGCGTTCTTCCCTTCCGCGCCGCGCTGCCGCGCCGGCCTCGCTGCTATCCGCTTCAGGCGTCGGCGCGTAGCAGCGCGCCGGCGGCGACGTCGTCCTGCAGCGCACGCGCGATCGCGAGCGCCTCTTCAGACGGGATCTGCCGCAGCACCTCGCGGGTGCGCGTATCGATCAATCTAACGATCACGCGCTGCGTGCCTTCGTCGAATTCGAACGTCAATTCGCTGGCTTTTTGCGCGAGCCGGCGGTTGGCTTCGGCCATCGCCCGGCGCAGGTGCTCGGCTCCGGCGCGATCGGCCGCGTCGCGCGCAGCGGCTTGCGGCGCGGCCGAGGCGGCGTCCCGTCGGATCGTCGTGTGCGCCGCCCCGGAAGCGCGCGCCATGCGCTCCTGCACCGCACGGTCGACTTGGTCGATGTTCATCGCGCGTTCTCGTTCTGACCTTGCCGGGATGGCCCCCTGTTCGCCGGTTTATTCGGCACGCCCGCCGCCCGACTTGATGCCTACGGACAAGAAAAAGGGGGCTCGCCCGAGCCCCCTTCCCTGCCTGCCCCCCAACCTGCTGAGGCGGCAAACCCGCTTAGCCGCGCAACAGCGACAGCACGTTCTGCGGCGCCGCGTTGGCTTGCGCCAGCATCGCCACACCGGCCTGCTGCAGGATCTGCGCGCGCGTCAGCGCGGCGGTCTCCTGGGCGTAGTCGGCGTCCATGATCCGGCTGCGCGCGGCCGCCTGGTTTTCGACGCCGACCTGCAAGCTGCTGATCGCCGACTCGAACCGGCTCTGGGCTGCGCCATACAGGGAACGCTCGGTGTTGACTTCGGTCAGCGCGTTGTCCAGCGCCGTGATCGCGGCCTCCGCGTTGGTCGCGTTGGTACCGGTGATCAGCACCGTCGTCGCCGCGGCCACCTGCACTTTGGCGGTCGTCGCCGTCAAGTCTGTGCCGGTGACGCTGATCGTCTCGCCGGTGTTGGCACCGACCTGGAACGTCTGCGTGCCGCCCTTGAGCACCTGGTTGCTGTTGAACTTGGTCTGATCGACCAGGCGCTTCACCTCGGCCTGCAGCTCGGCGAACTCCTTCTGCAGGTTGTCGCGGTCCGTGCTCTGGTTCGTTCCGTTGGCCGACTGCACCGCCAGTTCGCGCATGCGCTGCAGCGCCTCGCCGATGCGCGAAAGCGCACCCTCGGCCGTCTGCGCCAGCGAGATCGCATCGTTGGCGTTGCGGATCGCAACGTTCATGCCGCGCACCTGCGTGTTCATCCGCTCGGCGATCGCCAGACCCGCGGCGTCGTCCTTCGCGCTGTTCACGCGCAGGCCCGACGACAGCCGCTGCACGGCGAGCGACATGGCCGCCTGCGACGTATTCAGGTTGCGCTGCGCGTTCAACGACATGATGTTGGTATTGATGACCTGAGGCATATCAAAGCTCCTTTCCTGGTTTCTCGAAAAGCAGCCGCTTCGACAGTCGGCGCTTTCACCTTTGCCCAAGCGGCTGCACTTCTTCTCGAAGGCTTCCGCAGTCACGCGGTCGACTGCGCCGCGCTAGGTTGCTTATCGGAGGCCGATTCGGCGAACTTTAGGCAGCGCGGCTTCGCGGCTTACCGGAGTCAAGTGATGGAGCACGTGAAAAGCGGCGCGATCGCGGTGCAATTCCCCCGACGCGGGCCGAGCGTCCGTCGAGCCGTCGCGCGACGCTGCGCGCTCTCGCGGCCTGCCGCGATCGCGCGGGGGCCGGCGCGCACGAAAAAAAAGCGCGCCGAGGACCGAGGTCGCTGCGGCGCGCAGGGCGGGGGAGGAAACCTGTCTCGCTTCTGGCTCGTCGTGATCGGTGCGTCGGGCGCCGGCCTTCCGCTCGCGCGCCCGGCATCGCCGCTTCGCAATCCCCACCGGATCCCGAAGCTTTCGGGCGACCGCACCGTCCGTAACTTCGGCGTCGACGGCGCGAACTTGAGTCCGCCGCGCGCTGCGCCGACCCGTCGGACGGGCCGGCGCGCTCGGTCGCTCGCGCGCCCGTAGGAATCCGTCCTACACGCCGCTGCGCGGCGATCCGACAACGCTCATGGAACGCGGCTGATTCATGCGAATTCGCGGCTTCCACACAATGGCCTCACTTCGCAGCGCAATTCGGGTGATCGCAACACCCACACTTCAGGAGGCAGCCATGAGCAACAGCAATCCGACCGTCAACGAGCAACTGCTGGAAGAAGTGCGCGAGGTCAACCTCGCGTACCTGGTGCTCGCGCAGCACATGATCCGCGCCGATCGCGCGCAGGCGATGTACCGGCTCGGCATCTCGGAAGAGGTCGCCAATATCGTCGATCAGCTCACGCCGTCGCAGTTGATGAAGATCGCCGGCGCGAACCAGCTCATCTGCCGCTTCCGCTTCGACGACGACATGGTGTGGAACCTGCTGACGAGCCATTCGAAGGCCAAGGCCACCGGCACCGGCGCCGTCGCCGGGCTGCACGCGAACATCGTGATGGCCGGTCAGATCGCCTCGGTCGGCTGACCGGGCTCACCGAAACGGGGAGATCGTCATGCGTATCAAGAGCATCGTCACCGAGAGCAAGCAGATCCAGCGCGCGATCGCGCTGATCAAGCTCGGCGCCCGCCTGCAGGTGCTGGAGTCCGAGACCGATCTGTCGTACGAACGGCTGCTGCGGCTGTACAAGGAAGTCCAGGGCGAATCGCCGGCGCGCGGCATGCTGCCGTTTTCGACCGACTGGTTCATGACCTGGCAGCCGAACATCCACTCGTCGCTGTTCCTGAACATCTACGAGTACCTGAACAAGACGACCGAGCTCGAAGAGATCGACGCGATCATCAAGGCCTACGAGCTGTACCTGGAGCAGATCCGCGCGCAGAGCCTGGACCCGCTGCTGTCGGTCACGCGCGCCTGGCGCCTGGTCAAGTTCGTCGACGCCGGCATGGTGACGCTGACGCCGTGCTGCAAGTGCGGCGGCAAGTTCGTCACGCACACCTTCGAGCTGACCAAGAACTACGTGTGCGGCCTGTGCGAGCCGCCCGCACGCGCGGGCAAGGGCAAGGGAGCCGTGCGCGCCGAACAAGCGGTTCACTGATTCCCGATCCGGTCGCGCCGCTCGACCGGTCAAAAACAGCGGCTCCTCCTGGTTTCTCCTCCGACCTTTGCCCGGCTCCGGCCGGGCTTTCTTTTGGATGCGCGCGCTGGTGCAGAGCGCCGACACGGCGGTTTCTATCGCCGAAACTCGCCGCGCCGGTCGCCACTGCACGCCCAGACTAAAGCCGCCGCGGCGACTGCCGAACCGACGATGCGGCGCGCGCACTGACGAAGATTCGCTTGCCCGGCTCCGAGCGGGCGGCGGCAAGCGGCGACGCAGCCGGCCGCACGGCGAAAAAGCGGCCGCTTCCCGAGCCATTTCAAGTCTTTGCGCCTCGATGCCGAAACGAGGGCAAGCGGTAGGGACCGGGGCGGGCGGATCACGCGGCATACACGGCCGGCCGCCCTGCGCAGGCCGCGCGAACGCAAAAGGGCTGTCGGGGAATGTTCGTCATCGTCGGTTACGTCGTCGTGCTCGCGGCCGTGTTCGGCGGATACGCGCTCGCCGGCGGCAAGTTCGCGATCCTGGCGCACGCCGCGCCGATCGAGATGCTGATCATCGCGGGTGCGGCGCTCGGCGCGTTCTTCGTCGGCAACTCGAACAAGACCGTCAGCGCGACGATAAAGGCCCTGCCCAAGCTGCTGCAGGGTTCCAAGTACACCAAGGCGCGCTACATGGCGCTGATGGCGCTGCTGTACGACATCCTGTCCAAGGTGCGCAAGGAAGGGATGATGGCCATCGAGTCCGACGTCGAGGACCCGCACAAGAGCCCGCTGTTCCAGAAGCACCCGGTCGTCGGCAACGACCACCACCTCGTCGAGTTCATCTGCGACTACCTGCGGATGATGGTCAGCGGCAACATGAATCCGCTCGAGATCGAGAACCTGATGGACCAGGAGATCGACACGCACCACCATGAGGCGATGGTGCCGGCGCACGCGATCGGCAAGGTCGGTGACGGCCTGCCGGCGTTCGGCATCGTCGCGGCGGTGCTCGGCGTGGTCAAGACGATGGCCTCGGTCGGCAAGCCGCCGTCGGAACTCGGCGCGATGATCGCCGGCGCCCTGGTCGGCACCTTTCTGGGCATCCTGCTCTCGTACGGATTCGTGAGCCCGCTCGCTGCATTGCTCGAGCAGAAGGCCGACGAGGCGACCAAGGAGCTGCAATGCGTGAAGGCCACGCTGCTGGCGAGCCTGCAGGGCTACGCGCCGGCGGTGGCCGTCGAGTTCGGCCGCAAGGTGCTGTACTCGACCGAACGCCCGAGCTTCACCGAGCTGGAGAAGCACGTGAAACAGAAACGGTGATCCGCGAGCCGCGGTCCGTCCCGGATCGCGGCGCACGCAGCGACGGATCACGAACAACGGATCATGGCCATGGCCACCGCCGGCGAAAAAACCAAATCGACGATTGTCATCAAGCGCATCAAGAAGGGTGGGCACGGCGGCCATTCGGCGGTGTGGAAGATCGCGTACGCCGACTTCGTGACCGCGATGATGGCGTTCTTCCTGCTGATGTGGCTGCTCGGCTCGACCACGCAGGGCGATCTGAAGGGAATCGCCGATTACTTCCAGTCGCCGCTGCAGGTCGCGCTGTCCGGCGGCTCGGGCGCGGGCGACGCGACCACGGTGATCCAGGGCGGCGGCCCGAACCTGACCGCGTCGGTCGGCCAGGTCAAGAACGGCGACAACGACACGAAGAAGCGCTCGCCGCACCAGCTCCGTCAGGAACTCGAGAAAGTCGAAAAGGAACGCATGGGACGACTGAAGCAGCGCATCGACGCCGCCATCCTCGCCAACGCCAAGCTTTCGGAATTCCGCCACCAGATCCGCGTCGAGATCACGCCCGACGGGCTGCGCATCCAGATCGTCGACGACTTCAACCGTCCGATGTTCGAGCTCGGCTCGTCGCGCGTGCAGCCGTACATGCGCGAGATCCTGCACGAGATCGGCAAGGTGCTGAACGAGGTCGACAACAAGGTTGCGCTGTCGGGCCACACCGACGCGGCACCCTACGCCGGCGGCGACCGCTTCTACTCGAACTGGGAACTGTCGAGCGACCGCGCCAACGCGTCGCGCCGCGAACTGATCGCCGGCGGCATGGACCCGTCGAAAATCGTTCGGGTGGTCGGGCTCGCGGACTCGAACCTGCTGGTCAAGGACGACCCGCGCAGTCCGCTGAATCGCCGCATCTCGATCATCGTGCTGAACAAGCTCGCCGAGGATCGGCTGAACCGCACCGGCGGCGAGCTCGAAGCGGGCAGCGCCGAAGCGGTCAGCGACACGCTGCAGCCGAAGCCGCAGACCGAAGCGGCCCCGGCGGCCGCCGCGCCGGCCTCCCCCGTCGTCGCGGGAAGCGTCGCTGGCCCCGCCGCTGCGGCCCGCTGACAGCGCGGTCATCGGCGGAACGCTGACGGTGAGCAACCCGCGCGTGCCACATGCCCGCGAACAGCCGTTGCAGGGCGGACCTTTTCATCCGATCGGCCGACGCGTGCCGTCGGCACACTGTCGCAAGGCGCCGCGTCCGTTGTGCGCGGCGCGCAGCATGCAGGAGTCAACATGGGAGCTGATCCGCGTTTCCTCGTCGTCGACGACTTCTCGACGATGCGACGCATCGTGCGCAATCTGCTGAAAGAGATTGGCTTTGGCAACGTCGAGGAGGCGGAAGACGGTTCGGTCGCGCTGGCGATGCTCCGCTCGAGCAGGTTCGACTTCGTCGTCTCCGACATCAACATGCCGAACATGAACGGGTTCGAGCTGTTGAAGAACATGCGCGCCGACGAGACGCTGAAGTCGATCCCGGTGCTGATGGTCACCGCCGAGGCGAAGAAAGAGGACATCGTCGCCGCGGCCCAGGGCGGCGCCAGCGGCTACATCGTCAAGCCTTTCACGAAGGCCACGCTCGAGGAAAAGGTGCAGAAGATCCTGCAGAAGAACCAGTAAGGGGAGCGCAATGCTTCGCAGCGATATGAACGGCGGCGCGCCGCTGCACTGCGACGCCGCCGGTCTCGAAGGGACGGCGGAAAAGTCGAAGCGATCGCGCAAACCGCGCGCCCGCAAGGGTGTGCCGGCCAAGGACGTGTCGATCCTCGGCAGCACGGCCGCGCCGCAGCTCGCCTCCGGAGAAGGCGCTGACTCCGACGATGTGTATCGGCGCATCGGTCAGCTCACGCGCACGCTGCACGACGCGCTGCGCGAACTCGGCTACGACAAGGAGCTGCTCGGTACGCGGGAACAGCTGCCGGACGCGCGCGACCGGCTCGCCTACATCGCGCGCGTCACGGGCGACGCGGCGGAGAAAGTGCTCAACGCCGTCGACCGCGCGCGCAGCCTGCAGGAAGAGCTGACGCGGCAAGCCGGCGATCTGCGCCGGCGCTGGCAGGCGGTCGCTGCTTTCGCCGCCGCGCCCGGACGCGCCACGCCGGCCGGCAAGCAGCTGGTCGACGAAACCTGCGCGTTCTTTGCGGGCGTCGAGGCGCAGGCGGATCGCACCAACGCGATCCTGACGGACATCATGCTGGCGCAGGATTTCCACGATCTGACCGGCCAGGTGATCCGCAAGGTGGTGGCGCTCGCGCAAAGCATGGAAGAGCAACTCGTTCGGCTGCTGATCGACACCACACCGCGCGAGCAGCGCGCCAAGGTCGAAGCCGCACACGCCGCCCCGACACCCGGCGGCCCCGTGGTCAACCCCGCGGGGCGCACCGACGTCGTCACCGACCAGGCACAAGTGGACGAACTGCTCGCCTCGCTCGGGTTCTGAGCGGAGTGCTGGCGCCGCTTCGCGGCGGCGCAATCATCACCGCGTCCCACCGAATGCGCAGGTTGCAGTTCGCCGCGCGGCCTCGCCTGCGATCGCAATCCGCGCCGCTCAGGAGTGCCCCAGCACCGGGTGCGGCCGATACGGCGCTTCGAGCTGCGAAACCTCTTCGGCGCTGAGCCTGACGTCGAGCGCGCGCACCGCTTCCTCGATCTGCCATACCTTGCTCGCGCCGACGATCGGCGCGGTAACGCCGGGCCGGCTCGCTAGCCAGGCATAGGCGATCTGCGCATTGCTGACGCCGCGCGCCTTGGCGAGCGCCGACAGTGCGTCGACGATCGCGAAGTCGCCCTCCTGGTAGTAGAACTTCAGCGCGATCTCATCGGTTTTCGCGCGCGCGGTCGCGCCGGCGGTCGCGTCGTCCCGGGCCCGGTTGCCGGCCAGAAAGCCGCGCGCGAGCGGGCTCCACGGCAACAGGCCCACGCCCTGGTCGCGACACAGCGGAATCATCTCGCGCTCTTCTTCGCGATAGACGAGGTTGTAGTGGTTCTGCATCGACACGAACTTCGTCCAGCCGTTGCGCTCGGCCACCTGCTGCATCTTGGCGAACTGCCACGCCCACATGCTCGAGGCGCCGAGGTAGCGCGCCTTGCCTGCGCGAACGACGTCGTGCAGCGCCTCCATCGTCTCCTCGACCGGCGTGTCGGGATCGAAGCGATGGATCTGGTACAGGTCGACGTAGTCCGTGCCGAGCCGCGCAAGGCTCGCGTCGATCGCCGCGAAGATGCGCTTGCGCGACAGCCCGCTCGTGTTCGGCCGCCGCTCGGGCTTCGGACCCGGCGCGTTGCCGCCCTTGAACGCGAGATCGACCGGGAAGAACACCTTGGTGGCGATCACGATCTCGTCGCGCCGCGCGAATTCGCGCAGCAGCCGCCCGGTAATCTCCTCCGAGCGCCCGGCCGAATACATGTCGGCGGTGTCGAACAGATTGATGCCGAGCTCGACCGCGCGCCGCACGATCGGACGCGCCGCCTCCTCCTCGAGCACCCACGGCCGCCACTCAGGCGTGCCGAACGTCATCATGCCGAGCGCGATGCGCGAGACCTTCAGCCCCGACGCGCCGAGGTTCACGTAGTCCATGTCGCCTCCCCAGACTCCGAGGCGACATTGTGCCGCGTGCCGAACTACACCGGCATGTTCATGATCTGTTCGTAAGCCTGCACGAGCCGGTTGCGGACCTGCACCGCGGCGGAGAACGAGATCTGCGACTTGTTCATCGCGATCATCGTCTCTTCGAGGCTGACGTTCGGGTTCTCGAGCTGGAACTGGCGCTGCAGCTCGGTCGCCGACTGCTGGGTGCGGCTCACCGACTTCAGCGCCGAGTCGAGCGACGCGACGAAGTCGAAACCGCCGTCCTGCGGCTTGACCGCCGCGGCGGGCGACTTCAGTGCCGCGACCGCCTGCGCGATCTGCGAATTGATCGACTTGATTTCCATCGTTCCCGCGCCCCTTTTGTTTTCTCTGCTGCTCGTGACCCGGGCCGACCATAACGCGGGCGTGCACTCGCTCGTGCCTCGAAATCCGCCGAAAAGCCGCGCCAATTGAGATCGCCGCGGGTTGTAGGAAGTTGCCTGACGGGGGCGCCGAAGCATCGCCGATTTCGCGGGCTTTTCCGCTGTTCCACGCCCTAAAGTCGCCCGAATAATCCTGGGCAAGGTCGCCACGAGCGGCCTGACACAAACACCGACAAGGCGATGGACAACACGGCGGAGGTACCGGGCACGGCGCAGGCGGCAGGCGGTTTCGCGCGGCTGTCGCCGCGCACCAAGGGCATGCTGGCGCTGGGACTGGCCGCACTCGCGGCGATCGTCGGCAGCGTCTGGCTGTGGAGCGCGACCCCCAACTACCGGGTGCTCTTCACCAACCTATCGGACCGCGACGGCGGCGCGATCATCGCGCAGTTGGCGCAGATGAACATCCCGTTCCGCAATGCCGACGGCGGGACGATCATGGTGCCCGCCGAGCGCGTGCACGAGGCGCGGCTCAAACTCGCCTCGCAAGGCTTGCCGAAGGGCTCGATCGTCGGCTTCGAGATCATGGAGACGCAGAAGTTCGGCGTCACCCAGTTCCAGGAGCAGGTCAACTACCAGCGCGGGCTCGAAGGCGAACTGGCGCGCTCGATCCAGACGCTCGCGCCGGTGGCGAGCGCGCGCGTGCATCTGGCGCTGCCCAAGCAGTCGGGCTTCCTGCGCGACAAGCAGCCGCCGACGGCGTCGGTGCTGCTGCAGCTTCATCCGGGCAAGGCGCTCGACCGCCAGCAGATCGCCGGCATCGTGCATCTGGTGTCGTCGAGCGTGCCGGAACTGGCGACGAAGAACGTGTCGGTCGTCGACCAGCACGGCAACCTGCTCGCCTCCGAGCGCGGCGGCAGCGGCGCCGCGCTCGACGCGGCGCAACTCGACTACGTCGCGCACATCGAGGCCAACACGATCAAGCGCATCGAGGACATCCTCGAGCCGATCGTCGGGCGCGGCAACGTGCGCGCGCAGGTCACCGCCGACGTGGACTTCTCGCAGGTCGAGCAGATGGCCGAAACGTACAAGCCGAACCAGGCCGCGGACGCCGCAACGGTGCGCAGCCAGTCGACGATCGAAAGTTCGCAGCCCGGGCCGGCCGCCGCGGGCGGCGTGCCGGGCGCGCTGTCGAACCAGCCGCCGGTGCCGCCGACCGCGCCGATCAATGGCCAGGCAGCCGCGCTGAATCCGAACAACGGCGCCGCCGCGACGACCGGCAACAGCACGCGGCGCGAGGCGGTGACCAACTTCGAGGTCGACAAGAACGTCCGCCACACGAAGACCGGCAGCGGGCAGATCCGCAGGCTCACCGCGGCGGTCGTCATCAACTACCGCACGGCGCCCGCCGCCGGCGGCGCTGCGGCGCAACCCACACCGCTGTCCGACAAGGAGATGCAGAACGTGCAGGCGCTGGTGCGCGAAGCGATGGGCTTCAGCGCGCAGCGCGGCGATTCGCTGAACGTCGTCAACGCGCCGTTCAGCCGGCCCGAAGTCGGCGCGCCGCCCGAGGCACCGCCGTTCTGGAAGCATCCCGACGTGATCGCGCTGGCCAAGGAGACCGGCAAGGCGTTGCTGTTCCTCGTGCTGGCGATGATCGTCGTGTTCGGCGTGGTGCGGCCCGCGCTGCGCGCGTTCACGGCCGCGCAGGAGCGCGCGACGGTCGAGGCGCCGCCACAGCCCGCGCAGCTCGCGATGAGCAGGCCGGCCGGCGACGCGAACGTCTCGCCGCTCGAGCAGGTCCGCCAGCTCGCCAAGAACGACCCGGCGACGGTCGCGAACGTCGTCAAGTCGTGGGTCGGCAACGAGGGGAAAGCGTGATCCGCGATCCGCGATCCGAGCGCTAGCCATGGACGATGCCGGACTCGAACAGGCCGCGATCCTGCTGATGACCGTCGGCGAGGAGCAGGCCGCCCAGGTCTTCAAGTACCTGTCGCCGAAAGAAGTGCAGAAGCTCGGCGAGACGATGGCGCGCCTGAAGACCGTGCCGCGCGAGCGCGTCGACGAAGTCATCCGCCACTTCAACAAGGCGAAGGACGAGCAGTACTCGCTGGTCGGCGACACCGACGAGTTCATCAGCCAGGTGCTCAAGCGCGCGCTCGGCGAAGAGAAGGCGGGCATGCTGCTCGACCGCATCCTGCAGGGACGCGACGTCTCGGGCATCGAAAGCCTGAAGTGGATGGACCCGGGATCGATCGCCGAACTGCTGAAGAACGAGCACCCGCAGATCGTCGCCTCGATCCTCGTGCACCTCGAGCGCGATCACGCCTCCGAGGTGCTCAAGTGCCTGCCCGAGCGGATGCGCAACGACGTGCTGCTGCGCATCGCCACGCTCGACGGCATTCAGCCGCAGGCGCTGCAGGAGCTGAACGAAGTGCTGTCGAAGGTGCTCGCCGGCAACGAGAAGCTGAGGAAGGCCACGCTCGGCGGCACCAAGGCGACCGCGGAGATCCTCAACTTCCTCGGCAGCCAGATCGAAACCGCCGCGATCGAAGCGATCCGCGAACACGATCCCGACCTCGCGCAGATGATCCTCGATCAGATGTTCGTGTTCGAGAACCTGCTGGATCTGGACGACCGCGCGATCCAGCTCCTGCTGCGCGAGGTGCAGAGCGAGTCGCTGATCGTCGCGCTCAAAGGCGCCGATCCGGCGCTGCGCGAGAAGATCTTCAAGAACATGTCGAACCGCGCCGCCGAGATGCTGCGCGAAGATCTCGAAGCCAAGGGCCCCGTGCGGCTGTCCGAAGTCGAGGCCGAGCAGCGCGAGATCCTGAAGATCGTCCGCCGGCTCGCCGACGAAGGGCAGATCCAGATCGGCAGCGGCGGGGACGATCAGTATGTGTAGCCGCCTTGCGTGGCCGGACCTTTGAACATGGGCGCCCCGGAAAAGTCCTTCGGCCGATTCATCCCCAAGGAGCACGTCGGCGACGTGGCGAGTTGGGAATTCCAGCCGCTCGGTGCAGGCAAACCGCCGTCGCGCACGGGCGGCGCGCAGCCGCATGCCGCCACCGCGATGATGAGCGAGCGCGACCGGCGCGCGTTCGAGCGCGGCCGCCAGCAGGGCTTCCACGAAGGCCTGCAGGAGGCGCAGCGGCAGAAGTCGCAGCACGCGCGCCAGCTCGAACGCGTGCTCGCGGAGTTGCGCGGCCGCTTTGCCGAACTCGAATCGAACGCGGCCGACGCGCTGCTCGATCTGGCGATCGAGATCGCGCGCCAGGTCGTTCGCCGCGAGATCGAAATCCAGCGCGACGCGGTGCTGCCGGTGGTGCGCGAGGCGGTCAGCGCGATCGTCGACGAGCAGACGCATCCGCGGGTGCACCTCCACCCCGACGACCTCTGGCTGATCCAGGCCGATCTCGACACCGACGGGCTCTACCAGGGCTGCCGTTTCGTTCCGGATCCGTCGATCGCGCGCGGCGGCTGCCGCGTCGAAACCGCGCAGAGCGAAGTCGACGCCACACTCGCCACCCGCTGGCGCCGCGCGCTCGGCGCGCTCGGCGTCGACGCCGGCGAGCTGCCGCCGATCGAAGGCGCGGACGCGCAGCACGCCGACCACGGAGCACCGCCGAGCCCGGCGGAACGCGAAGACTGACGCATCCACCGGCAACGGCGACGAGGCAAGCGCAGTGCAAGACACGCCGTCGGCAACCCGCCACCCGCAGCCGAAGCCAGCGCCGTTCCTGCGCTTTCTCGCGCAGTCGCGCGCGCTCGCGGCTGCCGCCGCCCCGATCGAAGTGCGCGGACGGCTTACGCGCGTGGCGGGGCTGGTGATGGAAGCGGTGGGGTTGAAGCTGCCGGTCGGCGCGCAAGTGACGGTATTGCAGGACGCGTCGCTGCGCGTCGATGCCGAAGTGGTCGGGTTCAACGGCGAGCGCCTGTTCCTGATGCCGGCGACCGATCCGTACGGGCTGCGGCCCGGCGCGATGGTCGTGGCGCACGAGTCCGCCGCCGCGCGCCCGCGCCTGCACCGCAACAACCACCCGCGCCGGCGCGCCGAGGACCGCACGCGCCATCTGCCGATGGGCGATGCGCTGCTCGGCCGCGTGGTCGACCCGAACGGGCGCCCGCTCGACCGGCTCGGCGCGCTCGAAGGCGCCGAGCTGCAGCCGCTCGCGCGGCGGCCGATCAACGCGATGGAGCGCGAGCCGGTGCGCAACCCGCTCGACGTCGGCGTGCGCGCGATCAACGCGCTCGCGACGGTCGGCCGCGGCCAGCGCATGGGGCTGTTCGCCGGCTCGGGTGTGGGCAAGAGCGTGCTGCTCGGCATGATGGCCCGGTACACGAGCGCGGACGTGACCGTCGTCGGGCTGATCGGCGAACGCGGCCGCGAGGTCAAGGAGTTCATCGAGGACATCCTCGGGCCGCAGGGTTTGCGCCGCGCCGTCGTCGTCGCCGCGCCCGCCGACACGCCGCCGCTGCTGCGCATGCAGGGCGCGGCGTATGCGACCGCGATCGCCGAGCACTATCGCGACCAGGGCAAGCAGGTGCTGCTGCTGCTCGATTCGCTGACCCGCTACGCGATGGCCGCGCGCGAGATCGCGCTGGCGATCGGCGAGCCGCCGGCGACCAAAGGCTATCCGCCGTCGGTGTTCGCCAAGCTGCCGCAGCTCGTCGAGCGCGCGGGCAACGCGGCCGCCGGACAAGGCTCGATCACCGCCTTCTACACGGTCCTCACCGAGGGCGACGATCCGCAGGATCCGGTCGCGGACTCGGCACGCGCGATCCTCGACGGCCACATCGTGCTGTCGCGGCAGCTCGCCGATGCCGGCCACTACCCGGCGATCGACGTCGAAGCGTCGATCTCGCGCGTGATGACCTCGATCGTCGGGCCCGACCAAATCGAGCTGGCGCGCCGCTTCAAGGCGCTTTATTCGCGCTTTGCGCGCAACCGCGACTTGCTATCGGTAGGCGCCTACGTACCCGGCAACGACCGCCTGCTCGACGCGGCGATCGCAGCCTACCCGCGCATGGAGGCTTTTCTGCAGCAGTCGATGAACGAGGCCTCTTCGCTCGCCGAGGCGCACGGCCGGCTGGCAGCGTTGCTCAGCACGGTGGAGATCAAGTGAGGCTGCGGGACTCGGCCATCGATCCGCCCAGCGTGTCCATCGCCCACATCGATCCGTCCGCTCCCGAATCCTGAATCCGCACACGCCCATGCAGGAAACCAACCTCGCCATGCTGATCGAACTGGCCGTCACGTCGCGCGACGCGGCGGCGGCGCGGCGCGCGCAGGCGGCAATGGGCCTCGCGCAGGCGCAGGCGCAGCTCGAGTTGCTGCGCGGCTATGCGCGCGACTACGAGCGGCGCGCGCAGACGACGCTGACGCAGGGCATCGACATGGCGGCGCAGAACAACCTGCGCGCCTTCGCGGCCAAGCTGCAGCAGGCGATCGATGCGCAGCGGCTCGAGGTGCAGCGGCGCTCGGACGCGCTGGCCGCGGCCGACGAGGAGCTTCGACAGGCGCACAAGCGCGTCAAGAGCATGCAGGCGCTGGCCGAGCGCCGGCTCGCCGACGCGCGCCAGGCGCTCGCGCGGCACGAACAGAAGGCGCAGGACGAGCTGGCGCAGTCCGGCCGCGAGCGGCCGCTCGCGGCGTCCAAGTGGTGACCGGGGGTAACCGATGAACGACCTGAACATCGCCGCGCTGCAGACCGCGCGCCCAACCAACGCCGGCGGCCCCCGCGCGGCGGACTCGCGCAGCGCGGAAGATCCTGCGAGCGCGTTCGACCGAGTGATGGCGCGCGTCGCGCGGCAGGATGCGGACAAGGCGCAGCGGCGTTGCGCAACGGCCGACGGCGACGAACCGCAGACGGACGACGACGCGGCATCGGCGCCGACCGCCGACGCAGCCGACGGCGGCGCGACCGCGGTCGCCGTCGCCCAGATCGTCGACCTCGCGACGACGGTCGCGGCAACGGCGGCACCCGCGACCACGACCACGACCGCGGGCGTAGACGCGCAAGCGGCACCGCAGGTTCAAGACGCGCCGCGCGACGCCGCGCCGGCGACCGCAGCTCGGCCATCGTTCATGCCCGTGCCGGCCGACCCAGCGGATCGCCCGGACGCGCCGATGCAAGCGATCGACGTGTCGGGCCGCGATGCGGCCCGGCCGCCACGCACCTCGCCTCGCACCGCGCCCGCGATCGCCGCCGACGCAACGAAGGGCGTGGACCCCGCGGCAGCGCCGGCCGCAGCCGCCGGTGCGACGATCGAACGCGCGGCCGAGCCCGACGCACAGCGCTTCGAACAGGCGCTCGCCGCGGCGCACACGGCAGCGCGCGCCGACGCCACACCCGCCGGCAACCCTGCGACGCCGGGCGTTGCGCCGACGGCGCACGCGACGTACACGGTGGCGCACGCGAAGGTCGCGACCCCCGTGTTGCACCCGGGTTTCGGCGAGGACCTCGCCAACCGCGTCGTCTTCCTCGCGGGCCAGCGCGTGCAGAGCGCGGAGATCGCGTTGACGCCGGCCGATCTCGGCCCGCTTTCGGTGACGATCGAGATGCGCGGCCACGAAGCACAACTGTTTTTCGGCGCCGCGCACGCGACGACACGCGCGGCGATCGAGGACGCGCTGCCGCGGCTGCGCGAGATGTTCGCCGGCAGCGGGCTGCAGCTCGCGGATGCGCAGGTCGGCGATCACGCCCGACGCGACTTCGCGCGCCCCCAGCGCAACGCGGGGGAGCCGATGCGCGCCATCGCCGGCATCAACGTCGTGCCCGATCTGCGCCCGGCGCGGCCGGCACGCCCGGACCGGCTGATCGACGTGGTCGTGTGAAACGGCGGTTTCAGCGCCCTGCGGTTCACCGACGCGCGGCCGACAACGCGCGCTGCGAGCGGACGAATCCTCGATCCTGAGTCGGCGATCCGCCCTCCCGATTCCGGGCGTTTATCGCGGGATCGGGCCCCCTCAAGCCCCCGAATAATCGTGCCGAATACGCCGCCCGCCGTTGGGGCCGGCGAGCGCGAACCGCATTCGACACGGAGCATTCGATGGCCGACAAGGACGCCAAGGCGGAAGACGCCAAGGCCCCCACGAAGAGCAAGTCCAAGCTGCTGCTGATCGTCGGCGTCGGCGCTGCGCTGCTCGCCGCGGGCGGTGGCGCCGCCGCCTACCTGCTGATCGGAAAGAAGGACGCAGCGCATGCGGCCGAGCAGAAGGCGCCGCCGAAGAAGGCGCCGGTGTTCGTCGATCTCGAATCCTTCACGGTCAATCTGAGCGACGAGGACGACAACCGTTTCATGCAGGTCAAGCTCGTCGCGGAGATGCGCGACAACGCCGCGGGTGAAGTGCTGAAGAACATGATGCCTGCGGTGCGCAGCGAAATCCTGCTGCTGCTCGGCTCCAAGCGCTCGACCGACCTGGCCACGCGCGAAGGCAAGGAAAAACTCGCGCAGGAGATCATCGCCGCGGCCAACAAGGCGCTCGAACGCACGAGCGCCGAAAAGGGCGTCGAGGCCGTGAACTTCACGCACCTGATCATTCAATGACGGATCGCGCAACGCGGGCGGCGGACCGCGCAGCGCGCCATCCGCAGCACGAACGGCGAGCACATGCCTGACCACTTCCTGTCCCAGGACGAAGTCGACGCGCTGCTGGAAGGCGTCACCGGCGAGTCGCAGAAGCTCGACAAGGACGACAGCGGCGGCGGCATTCGCGACTACGACATCGCGAACCAGGAGCGCATCGTCCGCGGGCGCATGCCCACGCTCGAGATCATCAACGAGCGCTTCGCGCGCAACTTGCGGCTCGGGCTGTTCAACTTCATGCGCCGCAGCCCGGAAGTCGCGGTCGGTCCGGTGCGCGTGATCAAGTATTCGGCTTTCCTGCGCGACATCGTCGTGCCGACCAACATCAATATCGTGTCGGCCGCGCCGCTGCGCGGCAACGCGCTGCTGATCTTCGATCCGAATCTGGTGTTCGCGGTGATCGACACGCTGTTCGGCGGCACCGGCAAGCTGCACGCGCGCATCGAAGGGCGCGACTTTTCGCCGACCGAAAGCCGGATCATCCAGCGGCTGGTCGATGTCGCGCTCGCCGAGTACACGAAGGCGTGGAGCGGACTGTTCCGCTTCAACTTCCAGTACCTGCGCTCGGAGATGCACACGCAGTTCGCCAACATCGCCACGCCGTCGGAGATCGTCGTCGCGACGACCTTCACGATCGAGGTCGGCGAGCAGAGCGGTGAGGTGCACATCTGCTTCCCGTATTCGACGCTCGAGCCGATCCGCGACATCCTGTACTCGACCGTGCAGGGCGATGCGCACGAGCCCGACCGGCGCTGGATGCGGCTGCTGACGCAGCAGGTGCAGTCGGCCGACGTCGAGCTGACCGCCGAGCTGGCGCGCACGACGCTGACCGTCCGCGAACTGCTGAAGCTGCGGGTCGGCGACTTCGTCGAACTCCCGCTGAAGGAGCTGATCCACGCGCACGTCGACGGCGTGCCGGTGATGGAGTGCCGCTTCGGCGCGGTCAACGGCCACACCGCGATCCGCATCGAAAGACTGCTGAAGTACTCGCACTTCACCGACGGACGATACGTCGAAGGGACCGACCAATGAGCGATCAACTCGACCCCGCACGGGGCACCGACGACGATTGGGCCGCCGCGCTCGCCGAACAGAAGGCGGCCGACGGCTCAGTCACCGTCGACGCCGCGCAGCCCGCCAACATCTTCCAGCGCCTCGCGCCGGGCGCCCCCGGCGCGCCCGAAAGCGCGCAGGACATCGACCTGATCCTCGACATCCCCGTCAATCTGACCGTCGAGCTGGGCCGCACGAAGATCCCGATCAAGCACATCCTGCAGCTCGCGCAGGGCTCGGTGATCGAGCTGGACGCGCTCGCCGGAGAGCCGATGGACGTGCTGGTCAACGGCTGCCTGATCGCGCAGGGCGAGGTCGTCGTCGTCAACGAAAGGTTCGGCATCCGCCTGACCGACATCGTCACGCCGAGCGAACGGATGCGGAGACTGCACAAATGAGCGTCGGCCGGCGGCCGGTGAACGACGTTCGGGGCGTGTTCGCGGCGTTGGCGCTCGCGAGCGCGCCGGCCTATGCGCAGGTGGCGGCCGAAGGCCCGTCGCTGCTGCCGATGGTCGTCGCGCTCGTCTTCGTACTGGCGCTGATCCCGCTGGCGATGTGGCTGCTCAAGCGGCTCGGCGGCGCGCAGCCGGCCGGCAGCGCCGGGCTGCGTGTCGTCGCGCAGCTTGCGCTGGGTCCGCGTGAACGCATCGTCGTCATCGAGGCCGGCGAACGCTGGCTGCTGCTCGGCGTCACCGCTGCGAGCATCAACCGCGTCGGCTCGCTGCCCAAGGGCGACGCGAGTGCGCTTGCCGGCTCGGCGACATCGTTCGCCTCGCTGATGGCAAGAGTGCAGAAGTGAACGCACGATCGGAATCCCGCGTGCCCTCCGGTGCGAAAGGGCGGTTCGTCTGCGGCGCGCCGTGGCTCCCCCCTTTGAGAATGGGGGGCCGGGGGGGATTTCTCGTCCTCTTCGCGCTGCTGCTCCTGATCGCATCGAGCAACCCCGCCCTCGCCCAGACCAGCCCGATCCAGGTCACTGCGGCGCCCGGCGCCGGCGGCGGCACCACGTACTCGGTGCCGGTGCAGACGCTGCTCTTTTTCACGCTGCTGACCTTCCTGCCGGCGGTGCTGCTGATGATGACGAGCTTCACGCGCATCATCATCGTGCTGTCGCTGCTCCGAATGGCGCTCGGAACGCAGACGACGCCGCCGAACCAGGTGCTGATCGGGCTGGCGCTGTTCCTCACTTTCTTCGTGATGGGGCCGACTTTCGACCGCATCCACGACACGGCCTACGTTCCCTACCGCGACCAGAAACTGAACTTCGAGCAGGCGCTCGCGACCGGCTCGGCGCCGATGAAGGACTTCATGCTCAAGCACACGCGCGCCAACGATCTGGAGCTGTTCACGCGCATGGGCCGCGTCGAAGGCGCCGACAGCGCCGAGAAACTGCCGCTGCGCGTCGTGATCCCGGCTTTCGTCACGAGCGAGCTGAAGACCGCGTTCCAGATCGGCTTCATGGTCTTCATCCCGTTCCTGATCATCGACATGGTGGTCGCCAGCGTGCTGATGTCGATGGGCATGATGATGCTGTCGCCGGTGCTGATCGCGCTGCCTTTCAAGCTGATGCTGTTCGTGCTCGCCGACGGCTGGAACCTGCTGATCGGTTCGCTGGTCGCGAGCTTCCAGATCTGAGCCAACCGGACCCTGACTCCAAGATCGCCTCCTCCCGATGAATCCCCAATCCGTCATCACCCTCGGCCAGCAGGCGCTCTACGTGATGCTGATGATCGCCTCGCCGATGCTCGTCGCCGCGCTCGTCGTCGGGCTGATCGTCTCGATCCTGCAGGCGGCCACGCAGATCAACGAGATGACGCTGTCGTTCATCCCGAAGCTCGTCGCGATCCTCGCCGCGCTGGTCATCGCCGGCCCCTGGATCATCACGTACTACGTCGACTACGTGCGGCGCCTGTTCGAGTCGATCCCGACGGCGATCGGGTGAACGGCGCTGCGTCGGGCGCGCGCCGCGCCGTGCGATCGCTGCGGACGACGGGTGATTGATCCGGGAACGCGATGATCAGCTTCACCTCCGAGCAGCTCGCCGCGTGGTACGGCGCGGTGTTCTGGCCGCTCGTGCGGGTGCTCGCGCTGTTTGCCGCTGCGCCGCTGCTCGCGCACCGCGCGATCCCGGTGCGGATCAAGGTCGGGCTCGGGCTCGCGATCGCGGTCGTTCTGATGCCGGTCGTGCCGGCGCCGCCGATCACCGACGTGATGACCGCGGCGGGCTTCGCGCTGCTGGTGCAGAACGTCCTGATCGGGCTGATCATCGGCTTCACGGTGCGCGTGATCTTCGCCGCGCTCGAGATCGCGGGCGAGCTGATCGGCCTGCAGATGGGGCTGTCGTTCGCCGGCTTCTTCAACCCCGCGACCGGCCAGGCGCAGACCCCCGTGGCGAGCTTCATGTCGCTGCTCGCGCTGCTGATGTTCGTCGCGATCGACGGCCACCTGCTGCTGATCCACGCGCTCGCCGAAAGCTTCCGGCTGTTCCCGCTGGCGGCCGGCGACTTCGCGCTGCCGCTGACTTTCGAGCGCGTCGCGCGCTTCGGCGCCGAGATGTTCGCGATCGGGCTCGCGATCGCCCTGCCCTTTCTCGCGGTGATGCTGCTGACCAACGTCGTGCTGGGCGTGCTGGCGCGGATCGCTCCGCAACTGAACATCTTCGCGGTGGGCTTCCCGCTGACGCTGCTGGTCGGCCTGGCCGTGCTGTTCCTGCTGCTGCCCTACATCGAAGCGCCGCTGCGCGCCGCGCTCGAACGCGGCGTCGGCGCGTGGGTCAACTGACGCGGGTCGCGGACCGCGGGTCAAGCGGCCGGCATCCGCGCGATCCCCGCGCAGGCGCCGGAGCATCCGGCCGCCTCCGGCGCGCCGGCGACGCCTGACTAGACTTCCGGCATGGCGCTGCTGCACATGCCGGTCGGGACGCAGTTCGCATGGCTCACGGCCGTGCTGTTCGCGCCGATCGCGTTGTGGGCGCTCGCCAGTGTGCGCGGCCGATTCCTGCCGGACGGCGCTGCGCAGCACGCCTGGTTCGCGGGCATCGTCTGTGTCGCGTTTCTGTGGTCGCTGCCCGTCAAGTCGGCGCCGGGCGTGCAGTTCGGCCTGCTCGGGGTTGCGCTGTTCTCGCTGCTGTTCGGCCGCGCGCGGGCGATTCTCGGGCTCGTCGCGGCACTGGCGTTGCACGCGGCGCTCACCGGCGGCGCGTGGCGCAACTTCGGTCTGAACGGCCTGCTGCTGGCGGCGTTCCCGGCCTGGACGGCCACGGCATTGCAGCGGTGGATCGAGACGCGCCTGCCGAAGAACCTGTTCGTCTTCATCATCGGCAACGGCCTGTTCGTCGTTCTCGTGACGACGGCGGCGACCAGTGTGGCGCAACTGCTCGTCGCCGCGGCCGTCGTTGCGCCCTCGGCCGCGGCGCAGCTCGGCGAGGCGATCGGCTACGCGCTGCTGCTCGCGTGGGGCGAGGCGCTGGCGAGCGGGATGATCTTCTCGGCGCTCGTCATCTATCGACCGAACGTCGTGCTGACCTACCGGCAGGATCTGTACCTGCCGCCGCGCGGCCGGTAGCTCGCGCGCCTCACTGCGGCCGTCCCCAGAAGAAGTACACCGCGCGCGAACCGCCGAAAGTGCGGCCGAGCGCGAAGTACACCGGGCCGATCAGCGATTCGGCGCCGAAAAACAGCGAGCCCGCGCGTGCGAACTCCGACCAGCGCAGTGTCTGCCGGCGCGCGATCGCATCGCCCGCCTCGAGCGAAAAGCCGACGAAGACGGGCATCGCGATGTCGCCGAACGCGTCGGAGATGTTGCGATAGGCCTGCGCGCGCACCAGCGCGAAGCGCGCTCCGCTCAACTGGCCGGTCGGCGTGCCGGACAGGTTGAACAGCCCGCCCAGCCTGAACGCGCCCTCCTGCGGGGCCACGCCGCCGCGCGCCGCGAGCGCCACGGTGTAGCGGCCGACCGTGACCGGCTTCAGCGCCTCGACCGTCCACGCATCGCGTGCCTGCGCGCTGCCGGCCGGCACGTTGTAGCGCAGGTACGAAACGTTCGCGAAGAACCCGCGGCGCGGGTAGTTGACCGTATCGAGCGTGTCGAGCCGCAGGTCGGCGCTGCCGGCGGTGACGAGGCTGCGCGCCGCCGGCAGCACCGGCGGGCCGATCAGCCGGGTCGTCTCGATCTGCGCGCGGCCGACGCCGACGCGCAGCGACCCGAGCCGCGGCAGCGCGAACCCCAGCGCGATGTCTGCGCGCGCGGTCGAGTTGCGGAAGCGCGCGAGCGGCGCATCGCCCACGAACAGATCGAAGTCCTCGCGTTGCCCGGCGAGCCGCGGCAGCACGAACCAGCGGCTGCCCGGCGCGAGCGGCTGGTACAGCTCGGTGAGCAGTCGCTGCGTGTCGCCGATCTGCACCTCGTTGCGCCACTCGGCGCCGTAGGAATTGAGCCAGCTCCACGTGTGGGCGATCAGCAGGTTGAACGTGCTGTCCGTGTCGAAGTCGGTCTGCAGGTTGCCGCCGATGCGCAGCGCGTTGTAGCCCCAGGACTTCTCGTACGGCGTGATGATCAGGGTGCGGCGCGGGCCGTCGTCGACCAGGCTGTAGCTGACGGACTCGAAGTCGCCGCGGCCGAACACCTCCTGCACCGCACGGTCGATCTCGGCGGTCGCGAGCGGCCGGTCGAGCGGGATGTCGATCTCGCGGCGGATCGCCTCCGGATTGACGGTACGCAGTCCGGCCACCTGCACGTCGGTCACCGCGACGGGCCGGTCCTCACGCACGGGCGCGGTGCGCCGCTGCTCGAACGCGGCGTACGCGGCCGCGTCGAGCGCGAGCGGTGCGAGCCGGTCCGCCAGACTGCGCGCGGCCGCTTCGCCGGCGGCGACGATCGCTTCGTTGCGCGCAAAGTCGCCGGGTCCGAACGACGCGAGATCGGGGGTGATCAGGATGTCGTCGGGCGCAAGCTCGGCCAGGCTGCGCTCGACGTTCTGCTCGGTCAGGATGTTGATCACCTGTTCGGTGACCGCGAACACGCTGGTCAACTGCTCCTTCGGCAGCAGCGGCCGGCCGACATTGACGGCGATCACGCGATCGACGCCCATTTTCCGCGCGACATCGACCGGCAGGTTGCGAACGAGCCCGCCGTCGGCGAGCGGCCGACCGTCGACCTCGACCGGCGCGAACGCCGCGGGCACCGACATCGACGCGCGCATCGCGGTGGACAGCGAAACGTTCTTCTGCAGCACCACCAGCTTTCCGGTCGCCAGATCCGTCGCCGCCGCCGCGAACGGGATCGGCAGTTTCGCGAGATCGTTGATCTCCTTGACCGGCCCGCCGATCGCGCGCAAAAACAGCCCCAGGTTCTGGCTGCCGACCGCGCCGCGCGGCAGCGTCAGCCCGTCCGCCTTGATGCCGAACTCGACATTCGACAGGTTCTTGTAGTCGTCCTCCTTGCGCCGGAAGTGCACGAACTCGCGCGGCGCGCGCAGCGAGAAGATGTTGTTCCAGTCGGTGCTGCGGGCGAGCTCCTCGAGCTCGCGCGGCGAATAGCCGGCCGCGTATGCGCCGCCGACGATCGCACCCATGCTGGTCGCGGCGACCGCGTCGACCGGCACGCGCAGCTCCTGCAGCACCTTCAGCACGCCGATGTGCGCGAAGCCGCGCGCACCGCCGCCGGAGAGCACGAGACCGATGCGCGGGCGCCCGGCCCACGCGGCGCGCCCGGCGTCGACCGCGGCCGGCTGCGCCGCCGCAGGCGCAGCGCACAGGGCGACGCAAAGCGCGATGGCGATCGATTCGTATCTCATCCGGTCCGCGGCGACGAAGGACGGCCACCATTGTGATCGGTGCCGCGCGCTGCCGCTACACTGCCGCCTCCCTCGTCCGCATCGTCTCCCGTTCATGTCGCACCTGCGCACCGGCGCCCGCATCCTCGTCGACCAGCTCCTGATCCAGGGCGTCGACCACGCCTTCTGCGTCCCCGGCGAGAGCTATCTCGCGGTGCTCGACGCGCTGTACGACGCGCGCGACCGCATCAGGCTCGTCGTCAACCGGCACGAGTCGGGCTCCACGTTCATGGCCGACGCCTACGCAAAGCTCACCGGCCAGCCCGGCGTGGCCTTCGTCACGCGCGGACCGGGCGCGACCAACGCGTCGATCGGCGTGCACACGGCGTTCCAGGACTCCACGCCGATGGTGCTTTTCGTCGGCCAGGTGGGCAGCGACTTCGCCGAGCGCGAGGCGTTCCAGGAGATCGACTATCGCCGCATGTTCGGCCAGATGGCCAAATGGGTCGCGCAGATCGACCGCGCGGACCGCATCCCCGAGCTCGTCGCGCGCGCGTTCCAGACGGCCACCAGCGGTCGGCCCGGACCGGTCGTGCTCGCGCTGCCCGAGGACATGCAGACGCAGACGGCCGCAGTCGCCGACGCGGCCTGCCATCAGCCGGTGCAGGCCGCGCCGAGCGACACGCAGATGGCCGCGCTGCGCCAACTGCTCGGCGCCGCGCAGCGCCCGCTCGTGCTGCTGGGCGGCCCGGGCTGGACGCCGGCCGCGTGCGACAACCTGCGCCGCTTCGCCGAAGCCAACCGGCTGCCGGTCGCGTGCGCGTTCCGCTACCAGGACCTGTTCGACAACCGCCATCCCAACTATGTCGGCGATGTCGGCATCGCGATCAATCCGAAGCTCGCACAGCGGATCAAGGACGCCGACCTCGTGATCGCGATCGGTCCCCGGCTCGGCGAGATGACCACCGGCGGCTACACGCTGCTCGAGGTGCCTCAGCCGAAGCAGACGCTCGTGCACGTGCACCAGGGCATCGAGGAGCTGGGCCGCGTCTATCAGCCCAGGCTGGCGATCTGCTCCGGCATGCCGCAGTTCGCGGCGCGCCTGGCGATGATGGTGCCGATCGAAAACCCGCCGTGGACGGCGACGGTCGCGCAGGCGCGCGCCGAGTACGAGGCCTGGCAGGCGCGCCCGCCGGTGTATTCGCAGCTCGTTCCGAAGCTCGACCTGTGGCAGATCGTCGAGCATCTGAAGCGCGCGCTGCCGAACGACACGATCGTCACCAACGGCGCCGGCAACTTCTCGACCTGGGCGCACCGCTTCTGGCGTTATGGGCCGCTGCGCACGCAGTTGGCGCCGACCGCGGGCAGCATGGGCTACGGCGTGCCTGCGGCGGTCGCCGCCAAGATCGCCGCCCCCGAGCGCACGGTCGTGTGCTTCGCCGGCGACGGCGACTTCCTGATGACCGGGCAGGAGCTGGCGACCGCCGTGCAGTACCAGGCCGCGCCGCTCGTGATCGTCTTCAACAACGGCATGTACGGAACGATCCGCATGCACCAGGAGCGCGAGTTCCCCGCGCGCGTGCACGGCAGCGCGCTCGGAAATCCGCACTTCGCGCTGCTGGCGCAGGCGTACGGCGGATTCGGCGCGGTGGTCGAGACGACCGATGCGTTCGGGCCCGCGCTCGACAAGGCGCTCGCGCACATCCGCGAAAAGCGGCTGCCCGCGCTGATCGAGCTGCGCTGCGACCCCGAAGTGATCACGCCGAACGCGACGATTGCGGCGATCCGGTCGACCGCGCGCCTGCGCTGATCGCGTCGCCTCAGGCGACGAACAGCAGCAGCGCGACCACGTGGCTCGCGCTGCCGGCGAGCACGAACAGGTGCCAGATGCCGTGCGCGTGGCGCCAGCGTTCGTCGTTCGCGTAGAACACGAGGCCCCCCGTGTAGAAAACGCCGCCCGCCGCGACCCAGGCGAAGCCGGATGCGCCGATCTCGCGCACCAGCGGAACCGCGGCGGCGGCGCCGAGCCAGCCCATCAGCAGGTACAGCACGAGCGAGGCGACGCGCGCTCCGCGCGCGAACCACAACTCGTGCACGATGCCGGCGAGCGCGAGCGCCCAAACCAGGCCGAACAGCGTCCAGCCGAGCGGGCCGCGCAGCGTCACCAGCGTGAACGGCGTGTAAGTGCCTGCGATCAGCAGATAGATCGCGCAGTAATCGAGCTTGCGCAGCACGCTTTTCGCGCGTCCGCGCAGGCTGTGGTACAGCGTCGAGGTGGCGTACGGCGCGATCAGCATCGCGCCGAAGATGGCGAAGCTCGTGATCTTCCAGGGGTCGCCCTGGCGCGCTGCCACCGCGATCAGCACGACCGTCGAGACACCCGCGAACGCGACGCCGGCGAGGTGCGTGAGACCGTTCAGCCGTTCACCGCGGTACATGCAGAGGCTGTGCTGCGCGCGGGCAGACGGCGCGGACGCGACCGCTGCCCGCGCGCGGGGTTCACGTTGCGGACTTGTCTTCGGCCGGCTGCGGCGGCTGCTCGGGCGCCGGCGCGGTTTCGGTCTTGACCGCCTTGCGCTGGCGCTTTTCTTCCTGCTTGCGCTTCTTCGCCAGCTCGCGCTGGCGCTTTTCGTACTGGTAGTTCGGCTTCGCCACTCGACCTCCTGTTCTGCGGCGGTGAGATGGGCTTCACCGACGGCGCCAGCTTACACGCCTGCGCGCTGCCGGGCTCTCAGCCCTTGCCGTACGCGCGCGCGTACTCGCGAACGACCTCGACGAAATCGGTGTCGCGGACGAATCCCAGCGCGTCGGCGCGGCGCGTCTCGAAGCGCGCGGGCCAGGTCCGCACGATCGCGCGGATGCGCTCGTCGGGCTGCCATTGGATTCGATCGACCGCGGCGTCGCCGCCGACCGCACGCAGCGCCTCGATCATCTCGCGCACGGTGAGCGTCAGCCCCGGCAGGTTCAGCGCGCGCCGGCCGCCCCAGGCGTCGGCCGGCAGCTCGTGCGCGTGGATCAGGTTGCGGATCGCCGCGCCGGGCGACAGCAGCCACATCGCCGTGTCGGGCTCGACCGGGCAGATCGCCACCTCGCCCGCGAGCGGCTCGCGGATGATCCCGCTCGCGAAGCTCGACGCGGCCGCATTCGGCTTGCCCGGCCGCACGACGATCGTCGGCAGCCGCACGGCGCGCCCGTCGATGTAGCCCTTGCGCGAATAGTCGCCGACCAGCAGCTCGCCGACGAGCTTCTGCACGCCGTAGCTCGACTGCGGCGTCGGCGTCGTGTCGTCGGTGACGACCTGCGGCAGCGGTCCGCCGAACACCGCGACCGAGCTGGCGAAGACGACTCGAGGCGTGCGTTTGCCCGTGCGGCACGCATCGAGCAGCGCGCGCGTGCCGTCGAGGTTCACGCGCATGCCCAGGTCGAAGTCGGCCTCGGCGGCGCCGCTGACGACCGCGGCGAGATGAAACACGCTGTCGGTATCGGCCGCGAGCACGTGCGAAAGGAACTGCGGTGCGCCGATGTCACCGGCGACGTACCCGACGCGCTCGTCGACGATCAGCTTGCCGGGCTGCGCCTGGTCGACCGAGACGATCTGCCCGATCTCGGCTTCGGTGCCGTCGGCGCGCGTCAGGCGGCCGCGCTCGAGCAGCGCGCGGATGAGAAGCTGTCCCAGGAATCCGGCGCCGCCGGTGACGACGATCTTCATCGATGACCCTATACGAAGCGCTGCGCCTTGGCGAAGAAATCGCGTGCGCCGAAGTTGCCGGATTTTAGGGCGAGCGCGAACCATGCGCCGCCGCGCCGCGCATACAGCGCCGGCACGCCCGGATCGATCTCCGCGCCGATGTGAAGCTGCGCCAGCGCGAGCGCGTTGACGACCGCGCCCGAGGTCTCGCCGCCGGCGACGACGAAGCGGTGCACCCCGCGCCGGGCAAGCTCGGCCGCGAGCGCGCCGAAGAAGCGCTCGATCTTCGCGGAGACGTCGTCGCCGAAGCGGCTGCGTGCCGCGGCCACGCCTTCGGGTCCGGCCGAGCTCGCCACGAGCGGCGGCGCGTACTGCGCGATGCAGAACGCGGCGACTTCGTCCAGATAGGCCGGATCGCCCACCACGCGCGCGGCGTCGAGCTCGAGGACGGGGCCGTGCGCGCGGTAGTCGGCGATCTGCGCCAGCGTGGCACTCGAGCACGAGCCGGCGAGCAGCACGCAGGGGCCGTCGACCTTGACCGCGAACGCTGCGTGCTCGCCGAGCCTGCCGGCGCGCCGAAAGTTCTCCGGCAGGCCGAGCGCGATGCCCGAGCCGCCGATGGCCAGCGGCACCTCGGCCAGCGCCGCGCCGAGCGCGCGCAGGTCGGTGTCGTCGAGCGCGTCGACGATCGCGAACCCGTAGCCTTGCGCACCCAGCGCCGCCAGCGCCGCGCCGATCGCGTCCGCACCGCGCCGCACGACCTCGAACGGCACGAGCCCGACGCGCTCGCGGGTCTGCGCCTGCAGCACGCGCACCAGATTCGCATCGGTCATCGGATTCAGCGGGTGCTTCTCCATGCCGCTTTCGTTCAGCAGCCGGTCGCCGACGAACAGATGCCCGCGATAGACGGTGCGGCCGTTGGCCGGAAACGCGGGGCACACGGGCACGCACGCTGCCTCGCGGTTCGCGTGCACGGCAAGCCGCAGCGCGGCGCCGACCGGGCCGATGTTGCCTCGCGGCGTCGAATCGAACGTCGAGCAGATCTTGAACAGGAACTGCGTACAGGCGGCGCGCCTGAGCCACGCGTAGGCGGCCAGCGATTGCGCGACCGCGTCGTGCGGATCGATCGAGCGCGTCTTCAGCGCGACGACGACCGCATCGGCGTCGATCTGCGCGTCGGCGGGCGGAACGCCGATCGACTGCACCGTGCGCATGCCTTCGCGCGTCAGCGTGTTCGCCAGATCGGAAGCGCCGGTGAAGTCGTCTGCGATGCAGCCCAGGAGCATGGCGGAGTCGGGAGTTGGACGTCGGGAGATCGGATCGCGGGTCGCTGCGCGCCTAGCCGACCGGCACGGCCTTCGCCGCCGAAGGCGCCGGCCGGAACACCGCGGGGTCGTCGTAAAACGAAGGCGCCTCGTTGGCGGGCCACCAGCCCGGAATGCCGAGCACCGGCAGGTGCGCGAGCAGCGGCGGCGCAAGATCGGCGCGTTCGACGAAGCGCGCGGCGGCGGCATCGTGATCGCCGCGCAGCGGGACCGCTACGACGCAGGCGGTGATCGCCTTGAACGGCCCGGTGAGTTTTTCGAGCAGCGCGTGGCCGAAAGCGCGCGCGGCGATGTCGCGTCCCCAGCGGCCGCGCCAGTCGACGAACAGGCGGCGCCAGTCGTGCCGCGCGAGGGCGGCGAACACCGCGGGGTCGTCGCTCGCCAGCAGCAGCCCGCTCTCGTCGATCAGCGTGGCGGCGTCGCGCACCGGCCCGCGCGTTCCGCCGATGCCGCGCTTCTCGATCTCGTCGGCCTGGCGGCGATTCAGCGCCGCCTTCGCGCGCGGGCACGCGAGCCACAGCAGCGCGTTGAACGCATCGTGCAGGTTCGCGCGCGTCGGCACGCGGCCCGTGGCCGCGATGTGCAGTTCGTACGGTGTGTCGAGCGCATCGTCGGCCCCGACGAAGACGACCGGCTTGCCGCGCCCGGAGACGATCGCGCGTTCGCGTGCGGCGTCGCTCAGCGCCGCACGCCAGTCGGCCGCTTCGAGCAGCAAGCGCCAGCGCGCCAGCGGCGCGAGCCAAGGCGCCGACCAGTCGAGCGCAGCGGCCGCGCTCACGCCTTGAGCTTCCACGGAAGCGATTCGCCCGCGGCGAGCGGCACGACGGTGGCGTCGCCGAACTTCAGCTCGGTCGGCACGGTCCAGGCGCGCCGTTCGAGCGTCACCGTGGCGCGGTTGCGCGGAAGTCCGTAGAAGTCCGCTCCGTGAAAACTCGCGAACGCCTCCAGCGCGTCGAGCGCGCCGACCGACTCGAACGCCTGCGCGTACATCTCGAGCGCGCTCGGCGCGGTGAAGCAGCCCGCGCAGCCGCAGGCGCTTTCCTTGTCGCCTTTCGCGTGCGGCGCGCTGTCGGTGCCGAGGAAAAAGCGCGGATTGCCCGAAGTCGCGGCGGCGAGCAGCGCCTGCCGGTGCGGCTCGCGCTTGAGCACCGGCAGGCAGTAAAAGTGCGGGCGCACGCCGGCGCGGCCTTCCGGCGTCAAAAACATCGCGTTGCGGTTGTACAGCAGATGGTGCGCGGTGATCGTGGCGGCGATTCGCCCATCGGCCTGAAGCACGTAGTCGACCGCCTGCCGCGTCGTGATGTGCTCGAAGACGACGCGCAGTTGCGGAAAGTCCTGCCGCAGCGGCGCGAGCACCTTTTCAATGAACACCTGCTCGCGGTCGAACACGTCGACGTCGGCGTGCGTGACTTCGCCGTGAACGAGCAGCGGCAGGTCGACGGCCTGCATCGCCTCGAGCGCGCGCACGCACTTCGCGAGGTTCGTGACGCCGGCGTCGGAGTGCGTCGTGGCGCCCGCGGGATACAGCTTCACGCCGTGCACGAAGCCGCAGTCCTTGGCGCGGCGGATCTCTTCGGGCGGCGTGCGGTCGGTCAGGTACAGCGTCATCAGCGGCTCGAACGCCAGGCCCCCCGGCAGCGCAGCGAGGATGCGTTCGCGATACGCCGCCGCCTGCGCGACGGTGGTGACCGGCGGCTTCAGGTTGGGCATCACGATTGCGCGTGCGAACTGCCGCGCCGTGTGCCGCAGCACATCGGCCAGCGCCGCGCCGTCGCGCAGATGCAGGTGCCAGTCGTCGGGGCGGGTGATCGTCAGCGTGTCGGCGCTCATGCCGCGATTATCGCGCGGCGGCGCCGTCGAACCGCGCAGTGCGCGATGGCCCGCGGCGCAGGCGTTGCGGCGCGGGCGGCGCCTTGTCCCGCTTCGATCCGGGCCGGCGCGATAATCGCCGCGAGGAGACGACCATGAACCGCGACGATCTCGCCAAGCTGTCCGCATCCGCCGCGTGGCGGCTGCCGATCGTGGACGCCGATCCGCAGGAAACGCGCGAGTGGCTCGACGCGCTCGACGCGCTGATCGCGTCCGCCGGCGCGGAGCGCGCGACGTTCGTGCTGAAGAAGCTGATGCAGCATGCGCGCACGCGGCGCGTCGCCCTGCCGCAGGTGCTCGCCACGCCCTACTGCAACACGATCGAGCTGGCGGACCAGCCGCCGTACCAGGGCAATCTCGAGATCGAAGCGCGCATCTCGGCGCTCGTGCGCTGGAATGCGCTGGCGATGGTCGTTCGCGCCAACCGCGCAAGCGCCGAGCTGGGCGGGCACATCGCGAGCTACGCATCGGCGGCGGACCTGTTCGAAGTCGGCTTCAACCACTTCTTCCGCGCAGCCGTGCCGACCGCGCAGGGCCCGGCGCGCGGCGACCTCGTCTACTTTCAACCGCACTCGGCGCCGGGCGTGTACGCGCGCGCGTTCCTCGAAGGGCGGCTGACCGAAGAGCAACTCGCCAACTATCGCCGCGAGACGGGCGGCCAAGGGCTGTCGTCGTATCCGCATCCGTGGCTGATGCCGGAGTTCTGGCAGTTTCCGACTGGATCGATGGGGCTCGGGCCGCTGTTCGCGATCTATCAGGCGCGCTTCATGCGGTATCTGGCGAACCGCGGGCTGCTCGACACCGCGGGGCGCAAGGTGTGGGCCTTCGTGGGCGACGGCGAGATGGACGAGCCCGAGTCGCTCGCCGGGCTTTCGCTCGCCGCGCGCGAAGGGCTCGACAACCTGGTCTTCGTCGTCAACTGCAATTTGCAGCGGCTCGACGGTCCCGTGCGCGGCAACGGCTCGATCATCCAGGAGCTCGAAGGCCTGTTCGCCGGTGCCGGCTGGAACGTCATCAAGCTGCTGTGGGGCAGCGACTGGGATCCGCTGTTCGCGCGCGACACGCAGGGACTGCTGCTGCGCGCGTTCCACGAGACGGTCGACGGCGAGTTCCAGACGCTGTCGGCGACCGACGGCCGCTTCAACCGCGAGCACTTCTTCGCGAAGTACCCCGAGCTGCAACAGCTCGTCGCGCACCTTTCGGACGACGACATCGACCGGCTGCGCCGCGGCGGCCACGATCCGGTCAAGATCTTCGCCGCGTACTGGCACGCGGCGCGGCATCGCGGCCAGCCGACGGTGATCCTGGCGAAGACCAAGAAGGGTTACGGCATGGGCACGGCCGGGCAAGGCCGGATGACCACGCACCAGCAGAAGAAGCTCGATACGCAGCAACTGCTGGAGTTCCGCGACCGCTTCGCGCTGCCGCTGACCGACGCGCAGGTGGAGAACTGCGAATTCGTCCGCCCGCCGGCGGATTCGCCCGAGATGAAGTACCTGCACGCGCGGCGAGCGAAGCTCGGCGGCTACCTGCCCGCGCGCTCGAACGAGTGCGAGCCGATCGCGGCGCCGCCGGCCGAGTCGTTCGCGCGCTTCGCGCTCGAAGCGAGCGGCAAGGAGATGTCGACGACGATGGCCTTCGTTCGCATGATCTCGGCGCTGCTGAAGGATCCGCAGCTCGGCCGCCGCATCGTTCCGATCATCGCCGACGAAGCGCGCACGTTCGGCATGGCGGATCTGTTCCGCCAGATCGGCATCTACTCGCCGCTCGGTCAGCTCTACGAACCCGAGGATCACGACCAGGTCAGCTACTACAAGGAGTCGACGACCGGGCAGATCCTCGAGGAAGGCATCAACGAAGCCGGCGCGATCGCGAGCTGGGTCGCCGCGGCGACGAGCTATTCCGCGCACGGCTTCGCGATGCTGCCCTTTTACATCTACTACTCGATGTTCGGCTTCCAGCGCGTTGGCGACGCGATCTGGGCCGCCGCCGATTCGCGTTCGCGCGGCTTCCTGCTCGGCGCCACCGCCGGCCGCACGACGCTCGCCGGCGAAGGATTGCAGCACCAGGACGGAACGAGCCAACTGATCGCGAGCACGATCCCGAACTGCCGCGCGTACGACCCGTGTTTCGCGTACGAGCTGGCGGTGATCCTCGAAGACGGCATGCGGCGGATGCTCGCCGCGCAGGAGGACGTTTTCTACTACGTGACGGTGATGAACGAGTCGTACGCGCAGCCGAGCGCGCCGGCCGATGTCCGCGAGGGCATCCTGCGCGGCATGTACTGCGTGCGGCCCTCGGCCAGGGGCGCCGCGCGCGTTCGCCTCGCCGGCGCGGGCACGATCCTGCGCGAAGCGCTCGCCGCGGCCGAACTCCTCGAGCGCGATTTCGACATCGGCGCCGACGTGTATTCGGTGACCAGCTACACGGAACTGCGGCGCGAAGCGATGGCCTTCGAGCGCCAGCGGCGGCTGGGCAGGCCGCAAGGCGTGTGCTGGATCGAGCAGCAGTTGACGCCCACCGGCGCGCCGGTCGTCGCCGCGAGCGATTACGTCGCCGCGGTGGCCGACCTGATCCGCCCGTGGGTGCGCGACCGCTACATCGCGCTCGGCACCGACGGCTTCGGCCGCTCCGACACGCGCGGGGCACTGCGGCGCTTCTTCGAGGTCGACCGCCACGCGATCGCGGTCGCTGCGCTGTCGGCGCTCGACCCGGCGCTCGCGCGGCGGGCGGCGCAGTCGTACGCGATCGACGTCGACGCGGCGCCGCCGTGGACGCGGTGATCTACAGGACGAGAATGACGCGGTAGTCGTTGACGTTGGTCCGCGTCGGTCCGGTGCGAATCAGCGCATCGGCCGCCGCGAAGAAGCCCCAGGCGTCGTGCGCGTCGAGCGCGGCGCGCGCGGCGACCCCCTTCGCCGCGGCGCGCGCGATCGAATCGGGTGCCAGCCAGGCGCCGGCGTTGTCTTCCGACCCGTCGATGCCGTCGGTGTCGGCCGCCAGCGCGTACACGCCCTGCATCCCGTCGAGCTCGATGGCGAGCGACAGCAGGAACTCGCTGCATCGGCCGCCGCGCCCCTTCACACCCGGCGGAATCGTCACCGTGCACTCGCCGCCCGAGATCAACGCCACGGGCGGCGCGAACGGCTGGCGATGGTTGCGGATCTCGCGCACCAGCGCGGCCATCACCTTGGCGACCTCGCGCGCCTCGCCGGTCACCGTGTCGCCGAGGATCACGGCCGCCACGTTCGCCGCGCGGAAGGTGTCGGCCGCGGCTTCGAGGCTGCGGTGAGCGGTCGCGATCACGCGGTTTTCAACGCGCGCGAACAGCGGATCGCCCGGCTTGGGCGTCTCTTCGATCTCGCCGCGCGCGCCGCGTTCGAGATGCGCGCGCACGCTCGCCGGCGCGGCGCACCCGTAGCGCGCGAGGATCGCCAGCGCATCGGCGTACGTCGACGGATCCGGCGCGCACGGGCCGCTCGCGACATCGCTCGGAGAGTCGCCCGTCACGTCGGAGACGATCAGCGCGAGCACGCGCGCGCGTGTGGCCGCCGCGAGCCGGCCGCCGGCGGCGAGCGACAGGTGCTTGCGGACGACGTTCATCTCCTCGATCGGCGCGCCACAGCGCAGCAACTCGCGCGTGACCGCTTTCAGATCCGCCATCGGCACGGCGGGCACCGGCGCCGCGAGCAGGCTCGAGCCGCCGCCCGAAATCAGGGCGAGCAGCAGGTCGTCCGCGCCGAGCGACTGCACCAGCGAAAGGATCTCGCGCGCGGCGGCCTCGCCCGCCTCGTCCGGCACCGGATGCCCGGCCTCGACGACGCGAATGCGTTCGGTCGGCAATCCGTGCGCGTAGCGCGTGATCACGAGCCCGTCGAGCGCGACATCGGGCCAAGCCAGTTCGACCGCACGCGCCATGCTCGCCGCCGCCTTGCCCGCACCGACCACGCACACGCGCCCGCGCGGCTTTGGCGGCAGGTACGCGGCGACGATCTTCAGCGGGTCGGCGGCGCCGACGGCGGCGGAGAAGCTCGCTCGCAGGAGTTCGGTCGGATCCATTTCGGCGCGTGTCGCGCTGAACTCACTTCAGTATCCGGAACAGATTGTGATGCGCATCGGTGAACGTCGGCAGATCCGGGCGATCCTTGATCGGCTCGGCCGCGTCGGCGATGCGGGGGTGCGCCAGCAGCTTGCGGTTGCGGGTGACGAGGATCTGGTCGGTCGACGATAGCCAGTAGTCGGCGGCAGCCGAGGATTCGGGGATGTCGGAGACGACGACGGCTTCGAGCCCGAACTCGGTGGCCAGGCGTTTGACGACCGGCATCAGGTCGATGTAGCGGTTGGTCGCCTGGAACACGATCACGCCGTCGGGCGCGAGGTGTTTGACATACAAGGCCATCGCCTCGCGCGTGACCAGGTGCATCGGGATCGAGTCGCCGGAAAACGCGTCGATGCCGAGCACGTCGTAGCCGCGCGGTCCGCGCTGCTTCAGCTCGCGTTCCAGCGACAGCCGGCCGTCGCCGAGGATCACCTGCGTCTTCGCCGGCGTGTCGCGCAGGAAGGTGAACTCGCGCCGCTCGATCTCGACGACCTTGGGGCTGATCTCGTAGAAGACGATCTCGTCGCCGGCTCGCCCGTAGCCGGCGACCACGCCGGCGCCCAGGCCGATGATGCCGACGCGGCGCGGCTGCGGCTTGATCTCGGCGAGCGCGGAGAACAGCCGGCCATAGCCCGAGGTGGGGCCGAAGTAGTCGCTCGGCGTGTTCCTGTACTGGTCGCCGAGCAACTGCCCGCCGTGGATGATGCCGCCGTGGTACATCGCGCGGTAAGCCACACCGTCGACGGTGCGGTCGCGCGTTCGCACGACGCCGTAGAAGTCGCGTTCCATGACGCGCATGTCGCGCCCGTACTCGCGCGCACCGTCATAGGCGAACCAGGCCGTGGGCAGCAGCACGAGCACGCCGACGATGCGCGCCGCACCCTCGAGACGCGCGAGCACCAGCAGCGCCAGCAGCACGAGCGTGATGTTCAGCTCGTAGTAGCCGTCGAGCACGAGGGGTGCCACGATCGCGATCAGCACCGCGCCGGCCGCGCCGCCCAGCGACAGCATCAGATAAAAGCGCGTGAGATAACACGGATCGGGCTTCAGCCGGGCGAGCTCGCCGTGGCAGAACATGCACGCGACGAACAGCCCGGCGAAGTACGTGACCGCCGCCCACAGCAGCTCGAGCGACGAGATGAAGTAAGCCATCCACGGGATGCCGGGGATCAGCAGCGCGATGAACAGCCAGCGCACGTACCAGCGCGGATGGTCGAAACAGAGGATGAACGTGATCAGGTACAGCGACAGCGGCAGCACCCACAGGAACGGCACGCTCGAGATGTTCTGCGTCACATGGTTGGTGACCGCGAGCAGCATGACCGAGCCCATCGCGGCCAGCGCGAGCCAGAGAAGCTGCGTGCGCAGGCTCGGCGCCGCAGCGGCACCTTGCGATGCAGCGCCCGCGAGCGGCTGCGCATCGCCTTCGGCCGCTGCGGCCGCGCGCATCGACATCCACCCGGTCACCGCGCAGACGACCACGAACGCCGCGTACATCACCGACCAGCCCCAGCCCAGTTGCGGCAGCGTCAGCCAGGGCTCGAACAGCACCGGAAAGCCGAGCAGCGCGAGCAGCGACGCGAAGTTCGACAGCGCGAACAGCCGATACGGAACGGATGCGCGGAAGCGCCGCCAGTACCACGCCTGCAAGAGCGGTGTGGTCGTCGACAGCAGGAAATACGGCAGCCCGATCGTCGCCGCCAGCAACAGCAGGATGCGGACGATCGGGTCCTCGTCGCCTTGCGGCTTCCAGTGGTCCGCGGCGAGGATCGGCAGCGTGGCGAGCGAGATCGCCAGCAGCACGAGATGAAGCTGCGTTTGCCGCTTCACCCCGAGCCGCGTCGTCGCATCCGCGTATGCATAACCCGCCAGCAGCACGGTCTGAAAGAACACGAGACAGGTCGTCCACACCGCGGCCGACCCGCCGAACCACGGCAGGATCTGCTTGGCGATGATCGGCTGAACCAGAAACAGCAGGAAGGCCGACAGGAAGATCGTGCCGGCGTACGGCAGGATCGCGCGCGACGCGGGCGCGGTCGTTGAGACGGTGGCGGCGTGCATGCAAGCGTTTTCGTTGTGGGTCGACGCGAAACGGGCCCGGTGTTCAGCCGGGCCCGTACGCAGAAACGCGGATTATCCCCGAACCGTGCACGCCGGCCGCAGGGCGAGCGTCAGTGCCCGAGGATCTTCGACAGGAAGTCCTTGGTGCGCTCGCTCTTCGGGCGCGAGAAGAACTCCTCGGGGGTGTTCTCCTCGACGATCTGCCCCTGGTCCATGAAGATCACCCGGTCGGCCACCGCCTTGGCGAAGCCCATCTCGTGTGTGACGACCAGCATCGTGATGCCCTGCCCGGCCAGCTCGACCATCACATCGAGCACCTCCTTGATCATCTCGGGGTCGAGCGCCGAGGTCGGCTCGTCAAACAGCATGATCTTGGGCCGCAGGCACAGCGCGCGCGCGATCGCCACCCGCTGCTGCTGGCCGCCGGACAGTTGCAGCGGGTACTTGTGCGCCTGCTCGGCGATGCGAACGCGCGCCAGTTGCTGCATCGCGCGCTCCTCGGCCTCCTTTTTCGGCATCTTGGCCACCCACATCGGCGCCAGCGTCAGGTTCTCCAGCACCGTGAGATGCGGGAACAGGTTGAACTGCTGGAACACCATGCCGACTTCGCGGCGGACCTTCTCGATCGCCTTGACGTCGTCCGTGAGCTCGATGCCGTCGACGATGATGCGGCCCTCCTGGTGCTCCTCGAGCCGGTTGATGCAGCGGATCAGGGTGGACTTGCCCGACCCCGACGGCCCGCAGATCACGATGCGCTCACCGCGCCGGACGGTCAGGTCGATGTCGCGCAACACGTGGAAATTGTTGCCGTACCACTTGTTGACCTTCTCGAAGATGATGATGTTGTCGGTGGTCATTGGCGCGGCTCGCGCGTGGAGTAAGGAAAGACGCCTAGCGCGTCCTGCTGACGTTCAACTGCTTCTCGATCCAGAGGCTGTAGCGCGACATCGCGAAACAGAAGGCGAAGTAGATCAGCGTGATGAACAGGTAGCCCTCGATCTTGAACGGCCGCCAGTCGGCGTCCGAGTTCAGCGCCAGTCCGAGCGCGCCGGTCAGCTCGTACAGCGAGACGATCGTCACGAGCGACGTGTCCTTGAAGATCGCGATGAAGCTGTTCATGATGCCCGGCACGACCATCGCGAGCGCCTGCGGCAGGACGATCTTGCGCTGCGTCTGCCAGTACGTGAGGCCCAGCGACTGGGCCGCCTCGATCTGTCCCTTGGGGATCGCCTGCAGGCCGCCGCGAACGACCTCCGCCAGGTACGCCGCCGAGAACAGCGTGATGCCGACGAGCACCCGCACCAGAACGTCGGGCGACTTGCCGACCGGCAGGAACAACGGAAACATGAAGCTCGCCATGAACAGCACCGAGATCAGCGGCACGCCGCGGACCAGTTCGATGTAGACGATGCATAGCGTACGGATCGCCGGCAGACTCGAGCGGCGCCCCAGCGCGACGACGATCGCCAGCGGATACGCGAGCACGATGCCGAAGGTCGCCAGCATGATCGTCAGCGGCAGGCCGCCCCACTGGTCGGTGGGCACGCGCTCGAGCCCGAACCAGCCGCCGCCCATCAGCACAAAGAAAGCGGGCACGACGAGGGCCCACAGCAGCGCCAGCCACGGCTTCCAGAAGTAGCGGATGCAACTGGCGATCAGCAGTGCCACGAGCAGAAGGGTCGCCAGTTCCGGCCGCCACTGCTGCTCGTACGGATAGCGGCCGAAGACGATCAGCCGGAACTTCTCGCCGATCACCGCCCAGCACGCGCCGACACCCCGCGCCTGCTGACACAGGTTCGCGTCCGGCGTCAGCACGGCGTTGGCGACCGCCCAGGAGAAAAACCCCGGCAGGTAGTAGATCCCCAGCGCCGCGATGGCGAGCGTGGCGATGCCGCTTTTCCAGTCGCCGAAGAGGTTCGCGCGGACCCAGGGGACGAGGCCCTCGGTCTTCACGGGCGCAGGCCGCGGTGCGATCGGCTGGAAGACGACGCCCATCGTCCTATCGCTCCTTGATCGCCGCGCGCCGGTTGTACCAGTTCATGAACGCAGCGGTCGACAGCGACGTGGTCAGGTACACGGCCATGATGATCGCGATGCACTCGACTGCGCGCCCGGTCTGGTTCAGCGACGTGTTGGCGATCGAGACGACATCCGGATAGCCGATCGCCACCGCGAGCGACGAGTTTTTCGTCAGATTCAGGTACTGGCTGGTCATCGGCGGGATGATCACGCGCAGCGCCTGCGGCAGGATCACCAGCCGCATCGCCTGCCCCCGGGTCAGGCCCAGGCTCAAGGCGGCCTCGACCTGTCCGTGCGACACGGAGTTGATGCCCGCGCGCACCACCTCGGCGATGAACGCGGACGTGTACAGCACCAGGCCGAGCAGGACGGCAAGGAACTCGGGCGTGGCGGTCGCGCCGCCGGAGGTCAGAAAGCCGTCAATCTGGGGAATGCTCCACGCAGTCGGCGCGCCGCCGGCGATCCAGCCTGCGGTAGCGGCGGCCAGCACGATCGCGATCGGAACCAGCACCACGCTGCGCGGCTGGCCGGTCAGTTCGAACTGCCGCATCGCCCAGCGCCGGTACGCCCACGCGACCACGAGTCCGAGCGCGCCGCCGACGGCCGCCAGCGCCTGGCCGAGTCCCCAGACGGGCACCGGAAACTTGAACCCATTGTTGCTCAGGTAGATCACACCGCCGATCGAGATCGCCTCCGACAGCGGCGGCAGCACGTCGGTCAGGATCAGGTACCACATCAGCAACTGCAGCAGCACCGGCACGTTGCGGAAGAACTCGACGTACGCGTAAGCGAGGCCGCGCACGATGGCATTGCGCGAGAAGCGCCCGATGCCGAGCAGCGTGCCGAGGATCGTCGCCAGCACGATGCCGATCACCGCCACGCGCAGCGTGTTCAGCACGCCGACGGCAAACGCCTTCCAGTACGGGTCGAGCGCGTCGTACGGGATGAGAGTCTCGCCGATGTCGAAACCGGCCGGTGTCCACAGGAAGTCGAAGCCGCTTTGAATCCCGCGCGCGGCCATGTTGGCCAGCGTGTTGTGCGCGAGATACCAGACGGCGAGGCCGACCGCCGCAACGGCGACCAGCTGGTAAACAACCCCGCGGAAAGCCTGGCTGCGCCAGGACCAGTCGCGCCGCCTCGGCGGTCCGCGATGATCTGCCATCGTCGAGTGCCCCCTGCGCCGGTGTGCGTCGCGCGGTGTGCCTGCGCTGACGCAGCGACTCTTGGTTCTGAGGCAAGCGGGCGGTCATCCGCCCGCTTGCGTCAGGGCCCTCGTCGTCCGAGGGCCCGCGCGCTCCGCGGCCCGTCGAGGCCGCGGATCAGCCGGCGCTCAGCGCACCGGCGGCGCGTACATGATGCCGCCCTTGTTCCACAGGGCGTTGACGCCGCGCGGCAGATTCAGCGGCGTCTTCGGACCGACGTTGCGCTCGAAGATCTCGCCGTAGTTGCCGACCGCCTTGATCGCGCGAACCATCCAGTCGCGGTCCAGTCCCAGCAGCTTGCCGGTGTCTTCGGTCTTGCCGAGCAGGCGTTGCACGACCGGGTCCTGGCTTTCGGCCAGCATCTTGTCGACGTTGCCCTTCGTCACGCCGTATTCCTCGGCTTCGATCAGGCCGAACACGACCCACTTGGCGATGGCGAAGAACTCGTCGTCGCCGCGGCGAACCGCGGGGCCGAGCGGCTCCTTGGAGATCAGCTCCGGCAGGATCACGTGTTCGGCCGGGTTCTTGGCCTCCTTGTTGCGCACCGAAGCCAGCCCGGACGCGTCGGTCGTGTACGCAACGCAGCGGCCTGCGAAGTACGCGCCGGTGGCGGCCTCGACCTTTTCGAACACGACCGGCTTGATGTTCAGGTTGTTCGCGCGCGAGAAGTCGGTCAGGTTCTTCTCGGTCGTCGTGCCCGACTGCACGCACACGGTCGCGCCCTTCAGCTGCTTGGCGCTCTTGATCTTGCTCTTTACCGGCACCATGAAGCCCTGACCGTCGTAGTAGGTCACGCCGGTGAAGTGCAGGCCGAGCGAAGCGTCGCGTGTCAGCGTCCAGGTGGTGTTGCGCGAAAGGATGTCGATCTCGCCCGACTGCAGCGCTGTGAAACGCGCCTGCGCGGTCAGCGGGACCCACTTGACCTTGTTCGCGTCGCCGAGGACCGCCGCGGCGATCGCGCGGCAGACATCGACGTCGAGTCCCGACCAGTTGCCCTGGCTGTCGGCCTGCGAGAACCCCGCCAGACCGGTGTTGACGCCGCAGATCAGTTGCCCGCGGCTCTTGATCGCGTCCAGCGTCTTGCCGGCGTGTGCCGGTGTCGCGGCAAGGACGCCCGCGGCGAGCAATCCGCCGAACAGCCATTTGCCTGTGTTGATCATCATGTGGAAACGCTCCTCCGTTGAAGTTGGTGCGGTCCGGCACCCGGCCGGACGTCCGCGACTGCCTGCCCGCACCGGGCCGGGCACTGTAACACCCGCGCCGAAAGCGCAGCAATCGTGCCATCTTCTAGACGTTGCTGCCGGACATTCGCGGCGCACATGCGGGTGCGACGTGGGCGCGCAGGGTGCCGCGCGCACGCGAACGGGGCGTCAGCCGCGCTGAGCGCGGGCGGTCAAGGAGGCGACGCGGGAAGCGGAGGCCGCCGGCGTGCGCGTGGTCAGCGATTCAGCTCGTCGCCGAGCCGGTCGGTCGGCCAGCGAAGCTGGTCGCGCATCGCCGAGCTCATCGCCAGCTCGAGCTTGAGGTTTTCGGGCGGGATCGGTTGCATGAACCACTTGTCGTACAGGCGCTCGACGGTGCCGTCGAGCATCAGCGACGCGACGTAGCGGTCGATCGTGCGCTTGAGCTCGGTGTCCTGCTTGCGCAGCAGGATCGCCGCCGGCTCCAGCACCAGGAACGAGCCGACGATCTGCAGCGCCTCGGGGTTCTTGGACCGCGCGCGCTGGCCGGCGAGCAGCAGGTCGATCGTCGCGAAGGCGTCGACTTCGCCGCGCTCCAGCGCGTGCGTGCAGTCGTCGTAACCCTTGTACTCGACGAGCTGCGTGCCACGCAGGATGCCCCCCTTGATACGGGACTCGAGCAGCGGCACCGAGTTGGTTCCGGGAACGACGCAGATGCGTTTGCCCGGAAGATCGTGGATGCCGCGGATCTTCGAGTCGGTCCGCACGAGGAAGCGGGGCCCGGTGAACAGGTACGGCATCGAGTAGCCGGCCCCTTTGCTTCGCCGCAGCGGGTCGTTGATCGTGTTGCCGCACTCGATGTCGGCCTTGCCGCTGTCGATCACGTCGAAGCGCGTGCGCGCGCTGACTTCGACCCAGGTGATCTTCAGCGGCTTCTTGAGGTCGCGCTCCATCAGCCGCACGATCTCGCGGCACACGTCGATGCCATAGCCGACCGGCTGCTTGTTCGCGTCCAGATACGCGACCGGGAAAGCGTCCGGGCGGTTGGCGATCGTCACGACGCCGGTTTCGCGGATCTTGGCGAGCCGCGGCGGCAGCTTGGCCGCACCGTTGGCGGCGGGTGCGCCGGCGGTCTGCGCGGCGGCGGGAACGGCGACGGCCAACAGCGCAAGGGCCATGCCGCCAAGGACGGAGCGGGACAAGCGCGGCGCGAAGCTCATGGGCGGGTTCGGTCCAGGGTGCGGGAAATCGCGCGCCAGTCTACCCTCGGGACGCGGCCCCCTTGCGGCGAATTCGGGTCCGATTCGCGCGCACTTCGCGCGGCCGGGCGCGGCACGGACGAGGCGCGCACGGCGGCCGTCACGTATCCGCGCGAGGGGGGCAACGGCGCGCGTCCGCTCGCCCGCTCACGCCGCCGCGGGCAGTTCGCGTTCGGCCTGCTCCTGCTGCTGAAGCAGCCACATGCGCGCGTACACGCTCGCCTGCGGGCCGCGCGCGAGCAGTTCGGCGTGCGTTCCGCGCTCGACGATGCGGCCGTGCTCCATCACCAGGATCTGGTCGGCGTCGACGATCGTCGACAGGCGGTGCGCGATCACGAGCGTGGTGCGGTTGCGCGCGATCTCCGCGAGTTCGGCCTGGATCGCGCGCTCGGTGCGCGAGTCGAGCGCCGACGTCGCCTCGTCGAAGACCAAGATCGGCGGGTTCTTCAGCAGCGTGCGGGCGATCGCCACGCGCTGCTTCTCGCCGCCCGACAGCTTCAGCCCGCGCTCACCGACCACCGTGGCGTAGCCGTCGGGCAGCCGCTCGATGAAATCGTGGATGTGCGCGGCCTTGGCCGCCGCGATCACCTCTTGGCGCGAGGCACCGGGCCGGCCATAGGCGATGTTGTATTCGATCGTGTCGTTGAACAGCACCGTGTCCTGCGGCACGATTCCGATCGCCGCGCGCAGCGAGCTTTGCGTCACGTCGCGGATGTCCTGCCCGTCGATCGTGATGCGGCCGCGGTCGACGTCGTAGAAGCGGAACAGCAGCCGCGCGAGCGTGGACTTGCCGGAGCCGGTGGTCCCGACCACGGCGGTCGTCGTTCCGGCGGGGATCGTGAAGTCGACGTCGAACAGTACCTGCCGGCGCGGGTCATACGCGAAATCGACGTGCTCGAAGCGCACTTCGCCGCCGCGTACGACGAGCGGCTTGGCGCCTGGGCGGTCGGCGATCTCGCGTTCGACCTGCATCAGCCGGAACATCCGGTCCATGTCCGCGAGCGCCTGCTTGATCTCGCGATAGATCACGCCGAGGAAGTTCAGCGGCATGTAAAGCTGCAGCATGAACGCGTTGATCAGCACCAGGTCGCCGATCGTCATGCGGCCTGCGGCCACACCGACCGCCGCGCGCCACAGCATCAACGTCAGCCCGACCGCGATGATCGCCGCCTGGCCCGCGTTCAGCACGTTCAGCGACCGCTGCGACAGCAGCGCCGCGCGTTCCTGCTGCGCCAGCGTCGCGTCGTAGCGGCGCGCCTCGTACTCCTCGTTGTTGAAGTACTTGACGGTCTCGAAGTTGAGCAGGCTGTCGACGGCGCGCGCGCTGGCTTTCGCGTCGAGCTCGTTCATCTCGCGCCTGAAGCGCGTTCGCCAGTTGGTGACCGTGAAGGTGAACGCGACGTAGACGACCAGGCTCAGCGCGACGATCACCGCGAACCACACCTCGTAGTTCAGCAGCAGGTAGCCCAGCACCAGCGACAGCTCGAGCAGCGTCGGCAGGATCGAATACAGCGTGTAGCTGATCAGCGACGAGATGCCGCGGATGCCGTGGTCGATCTCGCGCGTCACGGCGCCGGTGCGCCGATCGAGATGGAAGCGCAGCGACAGCGAGTGCAGGTGCCGGAAGGTCTTCAGCGCGAGCGTGCGCACCGCCGACTGCGTGACGCGGGCGAAGAAGAACTCGCGCAGCTCGGTGAAAACCGTCGTCGACAGCCGCAGCAGGCCGTAGCCGACGATCAGCGCGAGCGGGACCGCCGCGAACGCCTGCGCCGGCGCCTGCGCGAAGGCGTCGACGATGTGCTTGAGCACGATCGGCACCGCCACGGTCGCGAGCTTGGCCGCGACCAGGCAGGCGACCGCGAACAGCACGCGGCCTTTGTAGCTCCACAGATAGGGCAGCAGCGTGGCGAGCGCGCGCCACTCGTTGCGTGCCGCGCCCGGCTCGGGCGGAAGCCGCGGGACGTGCCCGACCGGCGGCATGGCTCCTCTCATCGTGGGTTTCGCAGCGGTTGCGTTGCGGTTGCGGTGTTGGGATTATCCGTCCGAAACCCGAAGCCAACGAACCGCGCGAGGACGCCGCCCGCCATGCGCTACACCGACCGCACGATCGTCATCACGGGCGCTTCCGACGGCATCGGCGCCGAGCTTGCTCGCCGGCTTGCGCCCGAAGGGCCGAGGCTCGCACTGGCCGCGCGCAACGCCGAACGGCTCGAGCGCGTCGCCGCCGACTGCCGTGCGCGCGGCGCGCGCGCCATGGCGGTGACCGCCGATGTCGCGATCGACGGCGACTGCCGGCGGCTCGTCGAGCGTGCGGCGGACGAGTTCGGCGGCATCGACGTGCTGGTCGCCAACGCCGGCGTGTCGATGCACGCGCGCTTCGACGAGATCGAGGACTTCTCGACGTTCGAGCGGCTCTGGCGCGTCAACTGCCTCGGCACGATCGCATGCACGCGCTACGCGTGGCCGTACCTGAAAGCCGGCCGCGGCCAGGTCGTCGGCGTGTGCAGCCTCGCCGGCAGGACCGGCGTTCCGGGGCGAACGACGTATTGCATGAGCAAGTTCGCGCAGGCGGGCTTTCTCGAAGCGCTGCGCATCGAGGCCGAGGACCACGGTATCGCGGTGACGGTCGTCTATCCGGGCGTGGTCGCAACCGAAACGCGCCGCCGCGGCTTCAACGGCCGCGGCGAACCGGCCGGCGTGTCGGCCCTCGAAGAAGCCGGCGCCATGCCCGTCGACGAGTGCGCGCGGCAGATCGCCGCCGCGATGCGAGCGCGCCGGCGCGAGCTCGTGATGACTCCGAAAGCGAAGGTCGGCCTGTGGCTCAAGCTGATCGCGCCGCGCGTCGTCGACAGGATGGCGCGGGCGGCGCTGAAGCGGCAGCACTCGGGCTCGACGACGTAGGATTCGTTCCGCGGCGGCGGCCGGATGGTTCGTTGCCGAACCCTGCACCCTGGACTCCCGATCTCGCGTCCCACATCCCCGCCATGCCCGATCCCGCCTCGCTGCCCACCGACGAAGTCCCGGTACTGCGCGTCATGCCGATGCCGGCCGATGCCAACATCCACGGCGACGTGTTCGGTGGCTGGATCATGGCGCACGTCGATGTCGCCGGCGCGATTCCTGCCGCGCGCCGCGCCAACGGTCGCGTGGCCACCGTCGCGGTCACGAGCTTCCTCTTCAAGAACCCGGTGTTCGTCGGCGACCTGCTGAGCTTCTACGCCAAGATCGTGAAGACCGGGAACACCTCGGTCACGGTCGAAGTCGAGGTGTACGCCGAGCGCATGCGACTGCAGACCGAAGTGGTCAAGGTCACCGAAGCCACGCTCGTTTACGTGGCCACCGGCGACGATCGCAAGCCGCGGCCGTTGCCGCCGTTGCCGGCATAGCGCGCTGCTCAGCGCCCGATCAGTTCCGCAACGATCCGCCGGAACTCGCCCGCGTTGCGTTGCGCCTTGTCCTCGTGGCAGTTGTTGAACAGCACGTGTACGCGGCGCGCGCGACGGGCGAGATCCTGCGCGTTCGAGGCGAGCGTCTGCAGCTCCGCCGTCGAATACAGGTAGTTGAACCGCTCGGCCGAGCTGGCGAGCCCTTTCCTGGTCCACATCTCGCGGTTGCGCCCGTGCAGGCGCAGGATCGCCAGATCGGGACACGTGACCTCCCAGACCTGCGGAACGCTCGAGGCGAAACCCTGCGGCTCGTCGACCACGACGTGTACCAGCGCGTGATCGCGCTCGAACGCGAGCGTCTTGTCGCGCGTGCGGTCGCCGAACCACGATTTGTTGCGGAATTCGACTGCGAGCCGAAAGTCTTCGAGCATCTTCGCGCAATGCGCGATGTGCGCGAAGCTCGCGTCGCCGAAGACGAACCACGGCGCGAACTGCAGCAGCACGGCGCCGAGCTTGCCCGACTGCCGCAGCGGCTCCATCCCCAAGCGGAAGCGCCGCCACAGTTCGCTGCGGATCTCCTCGGGAAGGTCGGCGTAGTAGACGTTCGGCTTGTCCGTCGCCGGCAGCGCCTTGCGCAGATCCGCAGGCAGCGCGGACGGCTGCGCCGGATGGCCGGTGAACAGGCGAAACGCCTTCGCGTCGAAGACGAAGTGCGCCGGCGTGCGCTCGACCCACAGTTGCGCCGTGCGCGGACTGGGCAGCGCGTAGTAGGTGCTGTCGATCTCGACCAGCGGAAAGTGCGACGCGTAGTACTGCAGCCGCGCTTCGGCGGTCTTCGCCTCGGGCGGATAGAAGCGGCCCGACTTGATCAGCGTGGGGTCGGTCCACGACGCGGTACCGACGAGGATCTCACCCATGCGGCCGATCGACTCGCAAACACCGCGACCGCATCGCTCACTGCCCGCCCTGCACGAGCGCGATGCGCCGGCGCAACCGTTCCGCCTCCGCGCGATCGCCCGCTTTCTCCGCGCGCGCAAGCTGCACGTTGAGCCAGGCAAGCAGCGGGCGCCGCCAGCCCTGCGCCGACGCGGCGTCGATCGCGAGCGCGATCGTCGCGGGCGTGGCGCGGTTCGCGCGGAACAGCACGCCGGCCGCGACCAGCCGCGCGAGCGGATCTTCGATCGCGCGCAGCGCGGCGTCCGCGCCGTCGGCGCCGACGCTCGCCGCGACGGCGCGATGCGGTGCCGGCAGCAGCGCCGCATCCTGCGGCTGCGGACGCGCGGCGAGGTAGTCGGCGTAGGCGCGTTCGGCCGCCGCGGCGTCGGCGCGCAGTCTTTCGAAGCCCTCGCACGGCTCCGGCTCGAGGCTTGCGACGCGCGCGGCGCAGCGTACGAGCTCGACGCGCACGACCAGATCCGCGCGCCCCGTGCGCGCGACTTCGCCGCGGGCGCGCTCGAACTCGACCGCCGCGACGCGCGAGTCGCCCTTCAGGTACGCGGTGGTCGAACGCTCGAGCGCGGACCTCGCGTTGGTCTGCCAGTCCGGCGGCAGCGGACCGCCCGCGCAGCCCGCCAGCGCCAGCGCAGCGGCGGCGAGCCCACGGCGCGCGCTCACCCTCATGGCAGCCGGATCTCCGTGTCGCGCGCGAACGGCCAGCGGCGGTTGATCTCGTCGACCAGCGATTCGATCTTGCGCAGATTGACCTCGATCTCCGTGCGCAGCGCGGCGAGATCGGTCGTCGCGACCTTGGTATTGGCGGCGATCGCCTGCGTTTCCTCCAGCACCGCGTCGACTTTCTTCAGCGTCGTCCGCGCCTCGCCCAGCATCGCGTTGAGCTGGACGATCGTCGCGCGCGCATCGCGCACGAGGCCTTCGTCGCCGAACACCTGCGCGTCGGTCTTGGCGACCAGCCCGTCCATGCGCGCAAGCAGCGCGTTGGTGCGATCGAGCGCGGCCACGAGCTTGCGCGCATCGCGCTCGTTGCCCATCAGAACGCCGAGCGCGCCGCGCGGGCCTTTCAGCCGCTCGGTCACGGTCTGCACGTTGCCAAGGCTCGTTGCGAGCGGCGCATCCTGCGCCGTGATCGCGGTCATGTTGCGGACCAGCTCGCGCGTCTCGGACACCAGCCGCGGCAGCTCGGCGGTGGCGTCGCCGATCAGCACCCTGCGCTCGGCGCCGTCGGGCAGCGGCGGATCGGTCGGAATTCCCGTGAACGCCCGGATGCTGGTGCTGCCGACGAGCCCGCGCGTCAGCGTGAACACGCTCGACGTGCGCAGCCGGTGCGCGTCCTTCTTCGGTACGTCGATTACGATGCGCGCCGCGCCGTCGTCGGCGAGTTCGATGCGGCGCACGCGACCGATCGGGAACCCCGAGAACGTCAGGTCCATGCCGACCTGCACACCCTCCGAGTCGTCGGCGACGAGCACGAGTTGCTGTGTCGGTTCGAACGCGCCGCGCGCGTACAGCACGTAGACGACCGCCCCGCCGACCAGCAGCACGAGCAGCACCAGCAGCAGCGCGGCCTTGAGTTCCAGATGCGCGATCGGCGGCGGGGAGTCCGGATTCATGGGCATCAATAGTAGTTGCCGACCAGCGCGGCCGCCTCGATCAGCAGCAGCGACAGGAACATCCGCACCAGCCCCTGCAGCTCGGCGCTGGTTCGCGTGCGCGCGCGCGGCGGCTCGTACAGCACCGACGCGACCGGCATCACCGCGACAGCGATCGCGAAGAAGAAGGTCTTCAGCGCGAAGATCAGCGTGACACCCGGGCCGAAGATGCGTCCGACCGTGTGCGTATAGCTGGCAAAGCCGCCGCCGGTAAAGCCATACACCGACAGGTACGCGAGCAGCAGCGTGACCACGCAGCTCACCGCCGCCAGCATCAGCACCGAGAACACGCCGGCCGCCACGCGCGGAAGCACCTCGCGCAGCAGCGGATCGACGCCGCGCCGCGCGAGCGCGTCGAACTCCCCGCGCGCGCGCAGCGCCGCGATCTCGACCGCGTCGGGCAGCGTGATGCGGATCGCGACGAACATCGCCGCCACCAGCGGGATCAGCTCGAGCACCAGCACGCGGACCACCATCTCGAGCGCGTAGCGCGTCAGCCCGTAGCTGAGCGCCGTGACGATGACGATGCGAATCACGATCAGGCTGATCAGCGCCGACAGCGCGGTGAACCACGGCAGGATCGGCGCCGTGCCCAGGTACACGTGACGCGCCATCGCCGCGCGGTTGGCGCCGCGATAAGCGGCCGGCGACAGCGCGAGCACCAGCAGTTCGGCGCCGAAGTGAATGACGCGCCACCAGCCGACGAGCCACTTCAGCGCCGCGCGGCCCAGTTCGGCGGCGGCGCTGTCCGGGGAGCGGATCGGGGACATGCGGGGATGATAGGGGCACGTGGCGGAAAGGACACGAGCCGCAAAGGCACGCGCGACGTCAATGAGGCCGCGGCTCTTCACCGCGGAAAACTAGCGGCAAGGAGTTCCGGCTGGCCGCAGATGACCTGCTTCAATGAGGCCGCGGCTCTTCACCGCGGAAAACCACGCCACGACGCCACGCCAGCGCGGGTCGTTGCGGCTTCAATGAGGCTGCGGCTCTTCACCGCGGAAAACGCTGCGACTTCTCGCCGCTCTTCACGGGACGACGGTGCTTCAATGAGGCCGCGGCTCTTCACCGCGGAAAACTTGCGCGACGACTTCCCCTGTTCGGCGTCTTCGGAGCTTCAATGAGGCCGCGGCTCTTCACCGCGGAAAACGTCGCGGAACCTAATCCGCGCGGCTCGGGAAATGCTGCTTCAATGAGGCCGCGGCTCTTCACCGCGGAAAACGCCGAGCGCCAACGACATCGAGTACGGCACGGCCTAGCTTCAATGAGGCCGCGGCTCTTCACCGCGGAAAACCGGCGACGAAAGCCTGTTCGACCAGGAATACCCGGCGCTTCAATGAGGCCGCGGCTCTTCACCGCGGAAAACGCGATCCCCAACCATTACCTCGTCCATAAGACTCTCCGCTTCAATGAGGCCGCGGCTCTTCACCGCGGAAAACTCAACGTCTCCACGTCAGGAAGTCCACCGGCTCCCGAGCTTCAATGAGGCCGCGGCTCTTCACCGCGGAAAACCTCTGGATTGGACCCACCAACGAACGGACCCAGCGGAGGCTTCAATGAGGCCGCGGCTCTTCACCGCGGAAAACCTCGCTCGTCCGTAGAAAACGCGAGCAGACTGTGCGCCGCTTCAATGAGGCCGCGGCTCTTCACCGCGGAAAACGTCCGTGAACGTTTTCGCCAGGATTGGCCAGCACGGGCTTCAATGAGGCCGCGGCTCTTCACCGCGGAAAACGCAGAAGGCCCAGGATCTCGCGCAGAGGCTCGCTGCCGCTTCAATGAGGCCGCGGCTCTTCACCGCGGAAAACGAGCATCGCGTCCTTGAGCCAGGTGTAGAGCAGGACGCTTCAATGAGGCCGCGGCTCTTCACCGCGGAAAACGAAGCTCGTCCCCGTTGGGTCGTCCGGGTCGGCGATGCTTCAATGAGGCCGCGGCTCTTCACCGCGGAAAACTGGGCGTGCACCCGTACTCCGCCAGCCGGATCGTCGCTTCAATGAGGCCGCGGCTCTTCACCGCGGAAAACGGGTTCAGAGAGGAAGTGGCGCACGATATTGCTGAGGCTTCAATGAGGCCGCGGCTCTTCACCGCGGAAAACGCAGGTCATCGACCAGATCGTCGAGCGAGCGGCCCTCGCTTCAATGAGGCCGCGGCTCTTCACCGCGGAAAACGCCGGGCTACGAGAACACGTTCAAGCGGCTGCACCTGCTTCAATGAGGCCGCGGCTCTTCACCGCGGAAAACTTGATGAAGCACCAGGAACATTTCCCAAAGCAGCTTGGCTTCAATGAGGCCGCGGCTCTTCACCGCGGAAAACAATCGGTTGCCGATGCCGACGCCCTGGAAGTCCGGCGCTTCAATGAGGCCGCGGCTCTTCACCGCGGAAAACGTGCCGCAGGCGGCGCCACAAGCGTCTTCTGTCCGTTTGCTTCAATGAGGCCGCGGCTCTTCACCGCGGAAAACGGTGCGGGTCGTCAGACTTCAGAGCGCTTTCGGTTCGGCTTCAATGAGGCCGCGGCTCTTCACCGCGGAAAACCTGCTACGACCAGCGCGGATATTTGTCCAAGATCCTGCTTCAATGAGGCCGCGGCTCTTCACCGCGGAAAACCAGTGCCACCGGGGCGCGCACGCAACCGCTGATCGTGCTTCAATGAGGCCGCGGCTCTTCACCGCGGAAAACACGTACCATCACCAGAAATGATTCCGCCAGATGCGTCGCTTCAATGAGGCCGCGGCTCTTCACCGCGGAAAACCCTACGCCGCCGGCCAGTGGGAGCAGATCCAGGACACGCTTCAATGAGGCCGCGGCTCTTCACCGCGGAAAACTGCTCGCTTGCCGATCCGCACCCCGCTTTGCCCCGCAACCCGCGATGCGAGCGCTGGCGCAGAACGCACGGCAAGTGCAGAAAAAAACGCT
>JBFMFC010000013.1:57878-74920 GCA_040752195.1 Pseudomonadota bacterium
GCTTCAATGAGGCCGCGGCTCTTCACCGCGGAAAACTGCTCGCTTGCCGATCCGCACCCCGCTTTGCCCCGCAACCCGCGATGCGAGCGCTGGCGCAGAACGCACGGCAAGTGCAGAAAAAAACGCTGCCGGCGGCGGCAGCGGCCGCAAATTCTCCAGCTTGTTAAAGAACTTGCGCCGCGCGAGCGCTCGTGACGGCGGCTTGCCGCACCCGACCGCTCGCGCCGCGACGGCGAGAATCACACGATCACCGGCTCGCGCGCAACAGGCTCGAACGAGCGCTTGCCCAAGCTCACCACCTTCGGTTCGACCCGTTCGGCCAGGCCGATGTCGATCACCAGCACGTGGTCGTCCGCATGGTGAATGATCTGGTCCAGCGTGGCAATCATCTCGGCGTGCCGCCGCGGCGACAGCCGGCACTGGAACACAGAAAGCTGCGCCCATTCGCCGTAGCCGTGCAGCAGCTTGAACACGGCGCGCCAGCGCTTCGGCTCGCCGATGTCGTAGGTGACGATGTACAGCCGCTCGTCCATGCCGGCCTCGCCGCTAGCGCGTGACGAAGTTCGGGTACTCGGCGAGTTCCCCCAGCAGATAGCGGCCGAACAACCGCGCCTGCAACTCGAGCAGTCGGCGGTAGCTGAGTTTGTAGCCGAACAACGGGTGCGTCACTTCGTGCCCGAGCCGGCGTTCGAACGCGGCGATGAAGCGCTTGCGGCCATCGCCGTCCAGCGCCACGCTGCCGGCAGCGCTCACGAAGTCGGAAGGTTTCACTTCGCCGTTGTTGATCGCCTGAATCACGCTCGAATCGGCGATCAGCGGCCGGAAAGGCTCCATCAGATCGAGCGCCAGCGCCGGCCGGCCGTATCTCGGCTGGTGGTAGAAGCCGCGGTACGGGTCGAAGCCCACCGCGGAAAGCGTTACCGTCCACGCGCGCACGAGCAGCGAGTACGCGAAGGACAGCAGCGCGTTGACCGGATCGGTCGGCGGCCGCCGGTTGCGGCGCTCGAAGTCGAAGGCAAAGCTGCCGCTCGCATCTGCGCTCAGCATCTGCTTGAAATGGCGGAAGTAGCGCGCCGCCGCGTTGCCCTCCATGCCGAGCAGTTCGGCCACGCTGCTCACGCGGCGTGCCTGATCGATGTCGCGCTTGAACTCGTCGAGCAGCGGCTCCGGCGCTTCGCCCGCTTTCCAGTTCCGCCGCAGCAGCGTGCGCGCGTTCTGGATCTTGGCCACTACCAATCCTCGCGCGATGCGAAGGCAGCGTGCGTCGTCGAAGCTGGCGCGGTACTGCGCCGTGCGCAGCTCGACGTTCTTGTGCCCGGTACCGACTGTGTGACCGATGAACCAGCCGCCGAAGCTGTGCCAGGAGACGGTGATCTCGCGCTCCATCAAGGCGTGCAGCGTGGGTGTCGTCACGTACACGTTGCCCATCAGCACGAGCTGCGACACTTCCGCCAGCCGCGCGCCGGAGACTTTTTCCTCGTCGACGGAGACCTCCAGCGTTTCGCCGTTCTTGCTCACCTTGGCGCGCTGCGCCTGCACGTAGACGGGCATCGCCTCGTCGCGGCCCACCGCCAGCGGCCGCGGCGGCGTGTCTTCCCGCTTCAGGAAGTTCACTTCGTCCGGCAGGCAGATGCCCACCAGCGAGCAACGCGGGCACTTGGGGCTGTCGACCAGCGGCGGCGGGATGGTGCCGCCCGCCGCGACGAGCCGCAGTCCGTCGATCGCGTTGCGCGTCAGCGCGCGTAAGGCGTCGTCGAACTCCACGCGCACCCGCTCGCGGCTACCTGCGAAGTACAGAACTCCTTCGCGCACGCGGTAGCCGTGCTCTTCCAGGATCAGCGCCTGCGCGCAGAGCTGCACCCGCTCGGGATCGTAGGCGCCGCCTGCTACGTGCGGGCGCTTGCCGCGCTTGTAGTCCACCGGCACGACGAAGCCGTCTTCGGCCTCCACCAGATCCATCTTCGCGATCAGCCCGAGTCGGTTGCTGGACAGGGTGATCGAACGCGCGTGCAGCTTCTCCTCAGGCGGAAGCTCTGCGGCCGGCGGCAGTTCTCCGGCCGGCTTGTCCACACGCCGGTGCACGTTGCGGCCTTCGACGGTGTCGGCCGAATCCGCCCACTCGCCCTGCACCCACTCCAGATACGCCAGCCGCGGGCAGTACTGGTACTCGTTGAGCATGCGGGCCGGCAGCAGCGGCAGGTCGCGCGCAAGCTCCGGAAAAGGCAGCGGCAGTTCGGGCTGGGCAGTGGATTCAGGAAGCGTTTCGTTCGCCATGACCCGTGCCTCCTCGAACGGATGGGTCAAATCGATCCGAATCGGAGGAAAAGATGATCCGAATCGGACGAACCGAACGTCCGAAATGGGCGGGCGAGTCCGCGCACTTTCTTCGCGTTCCGCGACCGCAGGGACCGCGTTCGCCCGGTGCGCGAGCGGGTGACGGGCCGCACGAAGCGATGTCCTCGCCTTTGCCCGCCGTCTTGTCCGGCATGATGCCGGACAACACAGAGGTGTCCGATGGCCGGTTTGAGCATTCGACTGCCCGAGGAACTCGAGGACAAGCTTGACGCCGAGGCGCGACGCGAAGGTGTGGCACGCGCGCAAGTCGCTCGCCTCGCGATCGCCGAATTCCTCGCGCGCAGGGAGCGGGAGCGGTTCGTTGCCGCCTTGGTGGCTGAGGCGCGTGCTGCCTACGCGGATCCGAAGGTTCGCCGCGAGGCACTCGCCGTCGCGGAGGACTTTGCTGCCGCCGACAGCAAGGCGCTCGACCTTGCGGAGGGCAAACCCGTTCCCGCCCGCGCAAGAGCGGTGGGCCGTGGTCGCCGCCGTCGATGAAGCGCGCGCGAAATCTGGATCGCCGATCTCAATCCGCCACGCGGCCGCCCGGCGGGCAAGATCCGCCCCGTGCTGATCGCTCAGGCGGACGAACTGACGGCGCGGATGCGCCGCTGGTGATCGTGCTGCCGCTGACAACACAGGTGTATCCGCCTCTCAGGTTGTGGCGCGTCAGCATCGCGCCGCGCGCCCGTCTGAAGCAGGACTGCCAAATCATCGTCGATCAGCCGCGCGCGCTCGACCGGGCCAGGTTTGGCGATGGACCACTGACCGCGCTGACACCGGAGGAGATGGAAACGGTGGAGCGCAGCTTGCGGGTGGTGCGGGGGATGTTCTGAGCGGGTGGGTATCGCAGCCTGTGTTCTGCGGGCAGAGTGGCAGCGGCCGCCCGGAAACGCAAGAACGTTCCTCGAGACATTCGCCACGTGACCGATCATGCGGGAGTGCCCCGCGTGAGATTCCTGAACTTGCCGACGGTCAACCTCTGAGCCCGAAACACCTCGACCACACCGCGCGCCAACAGTCGCTTTCGATCGGGCGTTTCTGCTTGCAGCTCCTGCATCGCTAGCAACGAGCGAACCTCGTCGAGCCCGACGGGCCCTTCCCAGATAGGCCAAGTCAAGAACGTTCCTCTACTACCTGCCGTGCGAAAGCCCGTTGTCTCGAGCTGCTGCACCGTCGGCATCACGGGGAACAGCGGCAACCCTTCAATCGCGAGTCGATTCGCGCCCCACATCGCCCCGCCACGTTGTCGCTCCGGGTCGCCGCTCGGATCTGACCATCGCAATGCATAGCGGCTATCGTCTGCCGGGTCCCAACGTAGCGCCATGTTGCGGACGGGATCACCGTAATCCCAACGCTGAAAGAGTGCCCGTCGTATGTGTGGCACCTGCGTTTCGATGATGAGATTGCGCATGGTCTTCAGGAAGTGTTGGTGACCGGCGCCGCTCATGGTCCTGAACGCGGTGTCCTGCACGCTGCCGTTTTCGTTGACCGTGACCTCGCATGCAAAGCTCGCCGCAAATTCGGCCTGCGCGAGTTCCCCGCTTCGGGCGGATGCTGCGGCAGCGACGACAAACGAGCGATAAGCCGCCGGCTCGAGGTTCAGATCGTCTCCGAGTTCCAGCACAGTTCTGCAGTGCGTCGCCCGACAGGCATCGAAAACGCGCTGCGCGAACTGGTCGTCCTGCAGCCGATGAGCTACCTGCAGTTGAGGTCGCCATGCGCCGTCCGAAACGCACCAAGCCAATTTCGCGCCTAGATCAGGATCGGCGCGGGTCAAAACCCGCAGCACTCCCAACGACGCCAAGAACGCGAGCGGGTTTGCTCCGTCCAGTCCACGCATTGTCAGCGTCTCATTGCTTTCACTCATTTGCGCGGTCCTGTTCCCACTCGCTGCGCCGATGATCCGCAAGGCGCAACAGCGCTTCGAGCCATGCCAAGCCCCACCAGCCGTAATGCCGCGTGAGCGACCAGAAGCGCTCGGCTATGCCGGAGTCCGAGCGTTCCAAATGCGTCGGTCCGTCGTGTGACCACACACGGCCCAGCAGCTCGAACGAGACTGCGGCGGGCTGGGGATCGTCGACGACGGGAGCAAACGGCCGGCAGTATCCGTGATGCGCGGCGACGAGATGCAGAGCAAGGGCGCGAGCCACGGAATCGCGAGGAAGCAAGTCTGCGGCGCTCTCAGCGAGCCGAACGGAAAGCAGCTCGTGCCGCCCGCTCTCGGGGTAGCCTGCGAGCCGACGTGCGCGTTCGAACGCAGCACGGCCTTGCGGCACAGCGCCGGACTTGGCCAGCAGTTCGCCCGCGACGAAGCGCTGCCCGGCACGTAGCAACGCCTGAAAGCGGAGATCGGCCTTGCCGAGATCGTGAAGGCGACCGGCCAGCTCGATGATCACGGCCATCGCGTCCGCAACCCCGGCACCGTCAGCGAAGCGGCGCGCGAACTCGGCCACGCCGGGTAGATGTTCGGCTAGAGGCACGGCGACCGTGCCGGAAGCTGTCGCGTCGTGCTCGTCGCTGAAGACGTCGGGGTGCTCCTGCTGGACCGGCAGAACTCGCAATCCGCGCGCGATCAGGCCGCCGAACGGATGAGCGGACAGATTCCTCGACAAGGCCCGGTCAGCCGCCAAGGACGCGGCCACTTCGGGAAGCCAACGCCAAGAAGTTGGCACCTTCTCCAAGGCGATCCGCCGCAGAAGATCCCGAAGCTCAGTGACAAGCCCGTCCCGGTCTTCCTCCAGCCTTCGATCGACATCTGCAAGCAGCGTGCTTGCGGCGTTTCGAATCTCTTCCACAACCGGCCAAGCCGCGATCAGTTCCTTGTGCATGCGCAGGAGTGCACGCGCGCGCAGCACTCGGAACGCTCGGTCCCCCCAGTCCAGCACCGGCCGCTCGTCAGGCGGTGCGACCGGAAGGTCTCCCAGCTCGCGCCAACCGCCTGCGCTCGCCGGGAGCACGACGACATCGCCGGGCCGCAAGTCGGAGGGGTCGGAGATCACCGCGACGTCGTCTCGGCCACGCCAGCGGATGACGCGGCGCCGGGTGCGGAGCTGGTCAGGTGCGTCCTGTGCTGGACTTTCTCCCTCTATGTCGGTGGACTGGTCATCGTCGGTTTCGCCGGCCAACCAGCGACGGGCGCGCCATAACGGCACGGCGACGCACTCGACGGACGCCGGCGGGCAGTAGATCAACACCTCCTTCACCAGTTCTTCGCGAGCCGGATCGTCGAGACCGAGATCCACGCGCCAACATACGTGCACATCGGAAGAAGCACGGCGTGAACCGTGCAGGAACAGAGAGATGTCGGGACTGGGCACGGGAGTCGGCGATGTCTGCGCGAGCGCATCGAGATGCGCCGGCAGCATTACAAGCGCCGGATCGCTCGGTGCATTCAATGCATCGATCTCGTGGCCCTGCGGCAACCGCGGATCCAGATGCGCGATGCCGAAGTCAATCGTGCGCGATGCGCCGGCCTGCTCGCCCAGCCAAGCCCAGGTGCGAGCCAGGGCGGCACCGTAGACCGGATCGTCGTCGCTGCTGTTCGCTTGACTCTCCCGGATCAGGATCGCGGCGCGGGACGCGATGTCCCGGCCCTTTCGGTTGAGTCGGCCGAACCGCTGGCGCAACGCATCAAGACTGGCGCACTCGGTGACCAGCGCATCGAAGTCCAGATCGGCGCCGACTTCGAGCGTCTGAGTGGCGACCACAAACACGGGCTTCGCCAGGGCTCGCGTCTCCGAAACCTTCGTCGATAACGGGCTCAAGCGTTCGCGAACCGCATCGTCCTTGTCGAACGGCCGCATGCGACCCGTGAGAAGGACCGCGTCGTGGCCCCCCTGCCGGAGAAGTTCGTGCACACGGCGCGCTGTCGCGACCCGATTGACGAAGATCACCACGGCCTTGCGGTCGTCCTGAGCCAACACGACGGCGCGAGTCGCGAGCGCTCCCGCAAACGTATCCGCGTCTCTCTTTCCGCTGTCCCTGATCGGCGGCAGGAGCGACGCGGGCTTGTTCGCCAGTTGCCGGCGACCCAACGGGTGTCGGGGGTCGGTCGATTCGCCGGAAGAGTCGCGAAATATGTCGGCCAGACCTTGCGGCGGCGTAGCCGAAAGCACAACCGGGAAGAATGGGACGGAGACCGGTTGCTGCGCCACCTTTCGGTACCCGGCCACCGCACGGAGTGTTTCCAGGAAAGGGCGCGCGCAATGCGCCTCGTCCAAAAAGATCAGGCTGTCGTTGGCCACCAATCCGGCGTACACCGGCCACATGCCTGGCCCGCGGCCGTAGGCGCGAAAGAGCAGCCGAGAGCCGACCTGATCCACCGTGGAAGCCACGACGATCGGTTGCAGCGGCGATTGTGCCCACGCTTCCGATCGATACATGCCGCCGCGAAGCTGGAACGTCAGCAGCGGCCGCTCGCGCCCCGAACCTTCGGACCGGCCGCGCGCAAGTTGACGCAAAGCATCCGCGACCTCCTTGAGGATCCCCTGGTTCGCCTGTGCAAGCTTGCCGGCAAGCTCCGTTGCGCGCTCGAACGCCTCATCGACGATCACGCGGCGGTCGACTACGAAGAACACTCGGCGCGCAGCGCCGCTGCGAACGACTCCGTTGACGTTCTGCAGCCGGGCGGCAAGCGCGAAGACGGCGATGTCGATGCACGCAGTCTTACCGGCCGCGGTGGGAAGCGCGAGTGCGTCTGGCCAAGGCGAAGCGTCATTCTCGATGGCGCGCCTCGCGAGCGCGCTTTGCCATGCGAACGGCGGATAGCCCCACAGCGCTTCGAAGAACTCCCCGAAGCGCTGCGCCGACAGTTCAGGCATCGCGCGACTCCCGCAACGGTCGGAAAAAGCCATAGCCGCGATAGCGGCCGGCGCCGATCAGGATTGGCCCCGCAACTGGTTCGTCGAACACCAGCACTGCATGGCTGTGCTGGATGCGTCCACCGTCGGACTTTCGGGTCAGGCGATGGAATTCGCGCGCATGCGGTACCCCTTCGATCAGCGAAACCGGATGCAGCAGGGCCGAACGGGGGCGCGGCAGCCCGATACGTTCGCATGCATCTTTGACCGATTCGGCTGCCTTGTCCCACTTGTCGCGGCCCTCGAAGTGCCGGTCCAGCGCGATCGGCGTCACGCTGGCCCACTCGCGCGCCGGCTGCGTCCAGACTTCTGGCCTTAAGTTCAAAGGCGGAGACTCCCGCGTCTCTAGCGCGGCGTGGCACTCCAGCCACTGGCCCTCATACAACCTGATGACTCGCGGTTCACCGGAACGTTCGCGCAGGAGCGGCTCGAGGCAACGCGCAGCCTCCCGCGGTTCAAGCCCGCGCGGCAGCACGAGTGCAGCGCCGAGTATGCGGCCATCAGCGTGTTCCGCTCCGGCGAAGGGAAGCGGCACCAGCGCCAAGTGCGGTCGGCTGCTGGGAGATCCGTCGGCGGCGTGCCCAGAAACCCACTCCGGGATCGGCTCCGGACACGCGCTCTGCACTGCGCCGCGCAGGGCCTCCACGAGCCGCACCGTGGCGGGAAGCGACGGTCGGCGACCGGAAAGTGCCAGCACCACGAAGTTCGGATCGAAGACGGTGTGGGGTGCCGGCACGGGTTGAGGCGAATGGGCATTGCTGTAGCCTTGCCACAGCCCCGGCTCGGGTCGTCGGGTCTCCGGTCGGCGATCGCCGAATCGCTCCTTCAACTCTGTCTGCAGCGCCTTCTTGGCTTTCCCCTTGGCGGCGTCGACCCGCTGCAGCAGCTCGGCGTATTTGAGTACGGCGTCGTAATTGGCGCGTGCCTCAAGATCGGCCAGTCGACCGGGGCCGAAGATACGCAGGCGATGCTGCGCGACCCCCTCAGTGGGCACCCAGTTAGGCTCCGGCGGTTTGTCCTCCAGCCAGAGCTGCACAAACGAAGCCGAGTGCCCCACGTGAGCCACCTTGCCGGCAAGCGCGGCCAGGGATCCGCGATGCAGACCGGGATCCATATCGCGCCAGATCAAGAAGACCTCGTCGCGATAAGGCACTGCCAGCGGAAAGCTCCTGGGTTGCCGCGCGCGATGCTCGGGAAGCAGCGCCAAACCGGCTTCCTTAAGTTTCGCCAGATCCGACGTTGAAGGCATCTTGCGTCCAAGCGAGGCATCGTTGACCGGCACGTAGCTCACCGTGGGACGCTCGCTTTTCAAGGCCAATCGACGCGCGGCATCGGATGCCGCAATCAGCGGAGCAGGCAGCGTCTCCAACCAGCGCAGCGCCGCTCCTTCAGCGGGATCCTTGCCGGACTCGAACCACGCGGCGGCGAGCGCCATAAAGACGCGGTCCGGATGCGGCGGCCACTCGGCAATCTCCTTCTTCGCTCCGTCGGCCGCCGCCATCGCCCAGCCGTTCAGATAGCGGATGCCGAGGCCAAAGCCGGTCATCACTCCTCTCCGGCGGCAGACGCGGCCAGTTGTTGGCTGCGTCGGACGAGTTCGACCAGATCGTCTGCGGGCTGCAGTTCGATCTCGCCGTCCCAAGGCAGCCCGGCAGCCTTGGCGGCTTCGATCGCTTCGTTCAGCAGCGCGATCGCCGCGTCACCGGACAGCTTGAAACGCATCGGCACTTCGCCGGGCTTGCCGATCAGCTCCCACTCGGGCGCGGAAGTCGCGATCAGATGGCAACGAGACCGCAAGTCTGCGCTCTCGTCGCGCGTCAGTGCCGCGGCTGCCAGGCCAAGCGCGGCCAACACCGTGCGCGCGAGGGCGTCGGCGTTCGGATCCGACGATGGCGCGCCGTTCAAAGGAAAGCGAAGCCGCCGCAGTGCAGTCAGCGAAATCACTGTCGTTTGCTGCGCGCGGGCGATCGTGAAGCCGCCCGCGGTGATGCTCGGCGTGACGTTGCCATGGTTGGCCTCTGACGGCTTGCCGTCCTTGCCAAGCTTCTTCGCGCCCCCCGCCGCAGCAAGAGCCCAGGTAGGTGCGGTATCCGAGTCTTCGGGGCGAGAGTACAGCGGACCGGCGCCAAGCATGATCTGCGCAGGATCAATGCGGCTGCTAGTTTTTACGCCCTGCGTAGCCGAGATGCCGATCATCTCCGACACGATGGCCCGCTGAAACTTCGCGCCCAATCCGCCGCGCGGCCCGGTTGAATCCCATAAGCCGAACAACAGTGCCGTCGGACACAGGCCGAACAGAGCCGTTGCGTTCTGGATGTCGGCGGTGTCCAGCACCCTCCCTTTCTCGGATTTTCGAAACATGACGCCGTTGTAGAGGCTGTCGCGGAAGATCGCGTCCGCCGCGCGATGCGGCGCTTCCAGACTTGTGACGGTGAACTTCTTGAGCAGCACGTTCTGATCGAAGCGCGCAACCAGAAGCGGGAGCCGCGTCCGCTGGGCGCGGTGCGCTTCGAGCAAGGCCAGCTCCATGCGGTTGGCTTGGGATTGCACGGAATCCAGAAGAACGCATTCGGCTAGTTCGCCGCCGGGCAGCACACGTGTCTCGACGGCGTATCGGCCGCCCTCGTAGGTGGGCGGAAAGACTTTGTCTCCGGGACCGCCGGCGGGTTGGTACTCGGTTACGCAGCGAAGCGCAGCGGCTTGGCCGCCAACGGCCTGCTTCACGGTTTCCAGTGTCAATGTGTGTGTCGCCGTCATTGCTTCACCTTCCTTCTGAATGAGATGGGTCTACTGCGATGTGCTTCAGAACACGCCGACATCCAAGTAAGCCGAAACCTCGTCCTGATACGACGACTCCTCTTGCGGAGGAATCAGTACCCGTCGTCGCGGGAAAAGTCCTTCCTGCCAATGACGCCAAGTGCCTCCGCGAAGAACGATCGAACCCCGCGTTCTTCGCCGTTTCAGGTCCTGAGTTCCACGGCGACCGCGACCCGCCCCCACGGATCCGGCGAGATCATCATCCGCCGGGAAACCGTGCGCAACCGTTCGCTGCAGCGTCTGCGCCATGGCGGCGCTCTGCGTAAGCGGAAGATCGCCAAGGCAGCGACCGCGCGGTCAGGCGTACGGCGTCGGCGTCGAACGGCTTGTCCGGTCCGTTCACAAGGGCGCGCGGACCGATCCAAAACAGCGCGCAGCCGTGCGGCTGTGCTTCGGCGCCTCGGCCACCGCGGAACCGAGCGCGCCGATCTCGCATGCCGGAAGCCTCGCTCATTCATGATCCGCGCCTTTCGACGAGTGCGGCCTAGCGTAAGCGCGGGGTGGCTCACCACGCGAGCCCTCGAGGGCTGGGCCTCCGTCCACACGGCCCGGCACGAAAAGCCCGCCAGCGGCGAGCGTGTGATCGGGACGCGACAGAACCGCGCAACCGTTGGCCCGCGCCGAAGCGGCAGCAGCGCGGTGCGCCGGCGATGGGTTCGGGTCGGGCAAAGTGGCCTCGACCAGTTCGACGTGGCTACAATGGCCGGCACCTGCGATCCCCGGAGACCTCGATGGATGTTTCCGTCCGCGAGTTGAAGAATCGTTTGTCCGAGTACCTGCGCCGGGCGCAAGCCGGCGAAGAGGTCGTCGTGACCTCGCGCGGCAAGCCTGTGGCGTGCCTGAGCGCGCCGCGGCCGCGCGAGCGCGCCGCGCTTGGCGAAAGACAGGCTGTTGAACTGGTACGCAGCCAGCCCTGGATCCGGGCTGGCAGGGGCAGGCCCCGCCTACCCCAGTCGAGGGTACGGCTGAAACCGGGCGAGAAGTCCTTGGCCGAGATCATCGGCGAGGAGCGCGGGTGATCCTCTATCTGGACACTTCCGCGCTCGTCAAACTGTTCGTTGCGGAAGCGCATTCCGCATCGGTCCGCCGCGCGGCCCGTGCGGCTGCCGCCATCGTCACGCATCTGCTGGCCTATGCGGAGGCATGTTCGGCTTTTGCGCGCCTGGCGGAAGCGCGCGCCGAGCCGGCGCTGTTTTCGCGGCTGCGGCGCGAGCTCGACGCATCGTGGATCGCCTGGGAGATCGTGCAGGTCGACGAGCGCGTCGTTCAGCGTGCGGGCGACTTCTGCGCGCAGTACCGGCTGCGAGGCTACGACAGCGTGCACTTGGCAGCCGCCGAGCGTGTGCGAGATGCGATCGGCACCGGGGCGGACTTGCGCTTTGGCGCGTTCGACGTCAGGCTCGTTCGCGCCGCCCGCGCCCTGGGGCTGAATCTGCTCGAGACGTGACCGCGATCCGCCGATTGAACACGGACAGTCTCGTTTCGGTCGGGCGCGCCACCGACCGGCCAAGCCGCCTCACCCGCGCTTCAGCCGTAACGTCTCGCGCGCCTCGCGCACGATATCCGGCGCGTCCAGTGGCGGAGTCATCCGCACGCTGTCGCGTTCGATCTGATTGATCAGCGCTTCGACCGCCTCGCGGCCGTCACGGTGGCGCACGGCTTGGCGCGCCGTGCCGTGCGTAGCGGGTTCACCATCCGAATGAATCACGCCGAAGCGGCAAATCCTCGACACGCAACGCACGGCCCGAAGCTGCAAGCGGTCAGTCGCCGGATTCAGCTTCAATCGCGTAGCTTCGCCTCGATCCACGCGCCGGCGGCGAGCAGCTTGGCGTCGTCGCCGGGACGCGCGATCACCTGCAGGCCGAGCGGCAGTCCGGCTTCGCCGTGCCCGCACGGGATGTTCAGTGCGGGGCAGCCGATCAGGTGCCATGGCCGGTTGAAGATCGGGTCGCCGGTGGAGCCGAGCCCGCGCGGCGCTTCGCCCGGGGCCGCCGGGCACAGCACCACGTCGGCCGCGCCGAACAGGCTGTCGATCGCTGCGGCACAGGCGCGGCCGAGCTGCAGCGCTTCGATGTACGCACGCGTGTCGACTGCGTGCCCCTGTTCGATCAGTTCCACGAGCCGAGCCGACAGCAGGTCGCGGCGATACGTGTATTCGGCCGCCAGCGCGCGCGCCGTCTCGTAGAGCTGGACGGTCTTCTGCGCCTCGAACAGTCCGTCGAAAACGCGCGGCCAGGTGATCTCGGTGTGGCGCGCGCCGCGCTTCACCAGCTTGTGCGCGGACGCCTCGAGCGCCGCGATCATCGCCGCCGACGCGGCGTTGGCGTGCGGTGTGGCGGTCCAGCCGATCGTCGGCACCGCGCCGCTCGCCAGATATTGCGCAGGGATGTCCTTCCATGCCGGCTTCAGCGCGAGCACCGAACCGACGAGCGCGAGGTCGTCGACGCTGCGCGCGAAAGCGCCGACCTCGTCCATGGTGTCCGAGTTGGGCTTCACGCCGCAGCGGGGAACGAGCCGCGGCGAAGGCTTGTACGCGAACACGCCGCAGAACGCCGCCGGTCGGATCACCGAGCCCGCCGTCTGCGTGCCGAGCGCAAGCGGCGCGAAGTGCGCCGCGACCGCGGCGGCGCTGCCGCTCGAGGAGCCGCCCGGCGTGTGCGCGAGGTTGTGCGGGTTGCGCGTCGCTCCCGGCGTGAAGTTCGCCAGCTCCGCGGTGACCGTCTTGCCGAGCACGAAGCCGCCCGCGTCCTTCAGCAGGCCGACGCACGCCGCATCGACGTTCGGCCGGTGCGTCGCGAAGATCGCGGATCCATAGCCGGTCGGCATCTCGGCGGTGTCGATGTTGTCCTTGACGGCGACCGGAATGCCGTGCAGCGGGCCGCGGCGGCGATCGTTGGCGATCAGTCGGTCGAGTTCGCGCGCGATCGCGATCGCGCGATCGGCTTCGAACCAGGCGAACGCCTCGATCGACGCGTTGCGCTCGTGGATCGCGTCGATGAACGAACGCGTGACCAGTTCGGACGTGACGTCGCCGGCCGCGATCAACTGCGCCAGCCTGGTCGCCGACAGCCGGTTCAACGGCTCTCTCATGGTGCCTTCACTCCTTTCGATGCAAAGCGTTGCTTCAGGCTCGCACGCGAGCGTAACGCCGTCGGCGCGCGTGACGATGCCGTGGCGCAAATCGAAGGCGATTCGTTCACCGGCGGCCCGTTCGCCCGCCCGCGCGCAGACGGCCACCGGCAGTCCGACGCTGATCGCCCTGCGGAATCGGCGCCGCTGTCGGCGCCCAGCTTCCGGACGCGCCCGGTCGTTCGCGTCATCGCGGCACGCATCAGCGCGGCGCCGCCGGGGCGACGACGCAGTGATAGAACAGCCCGGCGCGGAATTTCGGCGCTTCGTCCCTCGACGCGTACACGCTCGCCGCGAGCTTGCCGAGCCTTTCTCCAAACTCCGCCGGCATGCCTTGCTGCTGGCCGAGCGAGCGGATCGACTGCTGCGTCTGCTCGAGGCTGATGCCGGCGGCGCGCGCGGCAAAGAAATCGCGCGCGAAGCGCGTGATCTGGTAGCAGTCGTCGGCCAGCTCTGCGCGCATGCGCGCGCCGATCGCGGCGGCGCACTGGCGCACGTGCGTTGCGACGTAGGGACGCGGCGCCTGCGGTCGCTCGCGGTACACCTCGTCGACGATGCGCTCGACCCGCGCCCGATCGTCGGGCGGCGCCGCTGCGAGCGCCTTGGCCGCGGCGTCGACCACGTCGTCGCGCTTCTCGCCGCGCTGCATCTGGCGGATCGCCGCAACGCGCAGGTCTGCATCCACCAGGCAGCCGGCGAGCGCGACCGCGTCGGCCGCTTCGCGCCGCTGCGCCTGCGCGGGTGTGGCCGACACCAGCGCCGCCGTCAGCGCCACGATAAGCGCGTGTGCGCGTCTGCGGCGGGCGCCTCCTTCGTGCGAATCGACGGCGTCATTCATGTGGTGACCGGCACGGCAGCGCAAGCGCAGCAACCGCGCCCGCCTATCATACAAACCGTCGCCGTCGGACAGGCCTTTCGCCCCAGCGCGCAGGCCGCCGCGGCCCACCGAGAGTCGATCACCCGATGGACCCGTCCGACGAGCACGCGCTGATCACCCGCATCGTCAAGATCGTCGCGGCCGGGCTGCTGGTGATCGGTGCGGCGGTCGTGATCGAGCCGTTCCTGGCCGCGGGCCTGTTCGCGGCCGTGTTCGTGCTCGCGACCTGGCCGCTTCACCTGGCCGTTCGCCGCGCAGTGCGCGGCAGCGACACCGCCGCCGCGACCGTCATGACGCTGCTCGCGATCGTGCTGGTGATCGTGCCTTTCGCGTGGCTCGTCAACAACGCGATCGAACGCGTGCCGCGGTGGTTCGCGGCCGTGCAGGCGTGGTTCGCCGCCGGACTGCCGGCGCCGCCCGCATGGCTGCAGCGCATCCCGGTCGTCGGCGGCTGGCTCGACGCGTACTGGCGCGAGCTCGCGGCCGATCCCGGCGCGCTGCGCACGCTCGGCACGCGGCTGGTCGAGGTCGGACGACAGCCGCTGATCCATGCCGGCCGGCTGATCGCCGAAGGCGTGCTGCAGTTGATGCTTTCGAGTTTCGTCGCCTTCTTCTTCTACCGCGACGGCGAGGCGCTGGTGCGCAGCCTGCGCGCGGGCATGGCGCGCATCGCGGGTGAAATGGCGGACGAGTTGCTCGCGATCGTGCGCGACACCGTGCGCGGCGTGGTGATCGGGATCGTCGGGACCGGACTGGCGCAAGGCGCCATCGCGATGATCGGCTTTCTGATCGCCGGCGTGCCTGCCGCGCTTCTGCTGGGCGGGCTGACGGTGCTGCTGTCGCTGATCCCGGGCGGTCCGGTCGTCGTGTGGCTCGGTGCGACGATCTGGCTGCTGGCGCAGGAGCAACTCGGATGGGCGGTGTTCATGGCCGTCTGGGGAACGCTGCTCGTGTCGAGCATCGACAACGTGCTGCGCCCGTGGCTGATCTCGCGCGGCGCCAGCCTGTCGTTTGCGCTCGTGTTCATCGGCGTCGTCGGCGGGCTGGTCGCCTTCGGCTTCGTCGGCATCTTTCTGGGGCCGACGCTGCTCGCGTTGACGTGGCGGCTGTGGACGAGGTGGGTCGAGCGTTCGCCAACGGCGCCGCCGGCAGAGCGGGTCACGCCTCCAGGGGAAACACCGGATCGGCCTGGCGGAACTCCTGCGGGCCGATGACCTTGATCTCGTTATTCAGCACCTGCGTCATCAGCGGGCGCGCGCTCTCGTTCTGGCCGTTGACGAATCTCGTGGGACCGTACGGCATGAAGTGGCTGGCGAACGTGCTCGTCTCGAGCGCGGCGATCACGTCCTCGCGCCCGGCGCTTTTCGCGCGCTCGAGCGCATCGGCCAGCAGCCACATGGCCGTGTAGTTCATGAAGAGCCCGTAGACGAAGTAGCCGCCCTTGTCCTCGACGCGCTTGCGCAGGGCGGCGACGCGCCTGTCCTTCGGGTTGAACCAGTGGTTGACGTCGATGACGCCGTTGGCGGCGTCCGGGAACTCCTTGACGAAGCGGTCGTTCGACGCGGCGCCGCCGAGCACCGAGTAGACCGCCATCGGCACGATCCTCTGCCGGCGCATCGTGCGCACGAGCAGCGCGTATTCGTTGTAGTCGTTGGCCGGGATCACGATGTCGGGGTTGATCGCCTTCATCCGCAGCACGATGTCGTTGAAGTCGCGCGTCGGGTTGGCGTGCCTGACGATCTCCTTGACTTCGTATCCGAAGGTCGGCAGCTCCTTTGCGAGCAGGTTGGCCGTCCCGGTGCCGAACAACGAGTCCTCGTGCACGATCATCACGGTCTTCGCCGGCTTGCCGGCGAGCGTGTTCAGTACGTGCAGGTTCTGCATCGCGATCTGCGTGACGGTCCGGTGGCCGGGACCGAAGCGGAACGTGTTCTTCAGTCCGCGCTCGACGATCCGGTCGGCGACCCCGACGTCGACGATGTGCGCGATGCCGTGGCGCGCGGCCGCCTGAGTCGTCGCCAGACAGATGCTGCTCGCGTACGCGCCGACGATCGCGGCGACACCCGCCTCGTTCATCTTCTCGACTTCGGACGCGCCGACCTGCGGCCGGCTCTGCGCGTCGCCGAGCACGGCTTCGAGCCGGGCGCCGCCCATCGACCTGATCCCGCCGGCGGCGTTGATGTCCTCGATGGCCATCAAAGCGCCTTCGCGGCACGGCACGCCCGAGGCCGCGAGCGCGCCGGTCACGGGGTGCAGCACGCCGACCTTGATCGCGGGGGGCCTGCGTCCGAGGACGACGGCCGGCGCGGCGAGCGTGGCGGCGCCGGCCGACAGCGCCGCCGTCTGCTTGAGGAACCTGCGGCGCGCAGGAAAGCGGTTGCGGTGGTTCGCCACTGTCGTCACCTCGGAGCTCGAAGCCGCGGCAGACCCGACCGGTCAGCGCGGCGCTCGCGTCAAGGATAGCGCCCGCGCATCGGCGGGCCGACCCCGCGCCGCACTCGTCGAACGCGCCGGCGTCTACAGGAACAGATCGGGCAGAAGCTGTTTGCTGCCGGGAACGACCGAATACCTGTCGAAGTCGGTCACGCCCGCCTGCTTGAGCACTTCCTCGTCGATGAAGAAATTGCCGGTCGTCGTCGCCGCATCGCGCGTCAGGATCGCGTAGGCCGCATCGGCCATGATCTGCGGCGTGCGGCAGTGTTCGGGCTTCACGCCGGGGATCATCTGCAGCGCGGCGGTGGCGATCACCGTGCGCGGCCACAACGCGTTGACCGCGATGCCGTAGCCGCGGAATTCCTCGGCGTGCCCGAGCACGCACATGCTCATGCCGTACTTGGCCATCGTGTAGGCCACGTGCGGTGCGAACCAGCGCGGGTCCATGTTCAGCGGCGGCGCCAGCGTCAGGATGTGCGGGTTGCGCTTGCGTTCGCCGCTTTTCTTCAGGTACGGCAGGCACGCCTGTGTGCACAGGAACGTGCCGCGGACGTTGACGCCGAACATCAGGTCGAAGCGCTTCATCGGGG
>JBFMFC010000014.1:0-74232 GCA_040752195.1 Pseudomonadota bacterium
ACGTACGGCGTGCCGGTGTCGAACGCCGGCAGGCCGCTCTTGAACAGGTCGACGAGGAACGCGCCGGCCGGCTCGGTGATCGCCTTGCGCACGAAGATCCGCAGGATGTCGCGGCCGATCGCCTGCAGCAGGCCGCGGAAGCCTTCGCCGGAGACGATGGCATCCTCGAACGCGCTCTGGAACGTCAGGCCCAGTTCCTCGGCGATCGAACGCGTCTCGTCGAGTTCGTTGCCGATGCCGGCGATCGCTTTGACGGCGCGCTCCGCTTCCTGCTGCGATACCTGACCGGTCTCGATCAGGAACTCCAGCACCTCGGCCTGGCGACGCTTGCGGGCGGCGTCGGTCTGGCCGGTGAAGTCGAGCACCTGCGCCTTGACGCGCTCGAATTCGGCATCGGATGCCTGCTGCGCATCCTGCTCTGCCTGCAGTCGCGCGAGGTCGGCTTTCGCGGCGGCTTCGATCTCGACGCGCTGCGCCCGCAACGCGATGTTCTGCTCAAGCAGCACGCCGACGCGCTCCTTCTCGCGCAGCGTGAGCGTGTAACGGCCGGACCGCAGATCCTCGAGCACGCGCTCTTCGGCGCTGATGTTGCGCAGCTCCTGGCTTTCGCGCACGAGCTGCTCGATGAGCTGCTTGCCGTCGTTGATCTTCTTGGCCTTGTCGTCGTCGGCGCGGAATTCGAGTCGCTCGCGGCGCATCAGGCGCAGGTCGCGCGGATCGGCGTTGCGGTAGAGATCGCGTAGCGCTTGGTTGCCAATCCGCGCCGCGTCGATGTTTTGCTTCAGTCGATCAGAAAGCGACAGCGCGCGCTGTACATCCTTCTCCAATTCGGCCATCGCAATATCGGCGTCGGCTCGCACAGCATCCCGGATCGTCACGAAGCCCTTGAAGTCGAGCTGCGCGAGAGCCGTCAATTGGGCCGCGATCGCCGCAATTTCCCGACCCACACCGACGAACGTCGACTCGACGTACAGGAATAAAACGGTCAGCGCCTCCGCGGCCGTCGCACCGCTGACGATGAGTTGTTCCATCCAGGATGCTGCGCCTGATCCGCGCGAGAGTTTTTCGTCCTCCCGAACAATGTCAGCCAAGCCTCTCGCCAAGCCTTCCAATGCCGGCAGCGCATCCGACAGCAGCGCGGTCGCGGTCGTGTCGGCCTCGAGCTTGAGCCGGCGGAAAGCGCGCTCCGTCGCCTCCGCGGCAGCCGCCTGCTCGGCGGTCGCGCGGGCGGTCAATTCGCTCGTACGCGCCAGTTCGTTGAAGAACGGGATCAGCTCGGCCGCACCGCGGCCGCCGAGCGCCTGCAGGATCGCCTGCTTGCCGGGCCCGTCCTGGAACCGTTGCAGCGCCTGCGCGATCTCGCGCATGAGCTGCGGCGTGTTCTTCAGCTCGCCGTTCGCGCCGCGCGCGTCGATGCCGAGTGCGGCGAGTGCCTTTCCGGCGCCCTTCGTTTCGTCGTCGGCGTCCGACAGGCCCTTCGCCAGCCGGTTGGCAAACTGCGCGACCTGGTTGAACTCGGTGCCGCTGATGCGCGCTTCGGCGTTGAGGATCGAGAGGTTCTCGACAGTCTCGCCGGTCATCTCGGCGACGTCATCGAGCGTGGCCAGCATGCCGGTCAAGCTGCGGCCGTAGGCGACGATGCCGGCGACGGACAGCCCCGCGCCGATCGCGCCGAGTGTGCGGTTGAGCCGGTCGCCGCTGTCCTTCAGGTCGGCGAAATCGCGTTTCAGCCCGCGTACCAGCGACTTCGTGTTGAGGTCGCGGCCGGTGAAGACGATCGCTACATTGGTCGCCATGTAGTTGGCCTAACATCCGCGCGCTGTCGCGGTTCTCAGACGCCGCTCGCTCACCAGCGGTTCGGGCTTTAGCTGACTGATCACGTAGCCTTCACGGCCGCACGCCGGTGGCCACCGCGAACGCGGTCGGATACGTCACCATCAGGTCGGCGCGCGAGTGACAGAGGAATGCCAGCTGCCCTGTGGTCGCAAACTGTTCCTTGAGCAGCTGGATCGACAGCGTCTCGCGCATGAACCACTGCAGCTGATCGAAGGCACCGACGAAGATCTCGCTGCAGTCGGTCGACGTGCCGACCGTCAGGTTGTTGGGCACCTGACTCGTGTCGATGAACCGCAGCTCGCGCAGCAGGTCCGGGCGCTGCAGCGGTTGAGCGGTGGAGTCGGCCAGCGAGGCGAAACCGATCATCGTGCGCGGACTCATGATCGCGGCCGTCGGCGCCGGCGCGTTGGCCGTGCGGATCGCCTGGTAGGCGGACAGCAGGTTCGCCCACTTGATCGTCCCCAGCGACGCCCCGTTGGCGCCGTTGGTGATGCCGTTCACGCCTGGGGTGTTCAGGATGCCGCGGATCTCCGGCGCCGTGCCGCTGCCGCGCAGGCCGGCGCGGTCCAGCTCCTTGGCCATCGCCTGCGCGATCGCCTGCTGCAGCGCCGGGCCCATGTTCGGGGAATCGGCCAGCAGCTCGCGCGAGACCTTGAAGTAGAAGGCGAGGCTGCGCGGCGTGATCGTGACCGCGCGGAAGGTCGGGTCCGATTCCGCAACGTTGCCGGCTTCCGCGCGCCAGCCGGCGGTCGGCACGGTGTCGACCGCCGCCGCGGTCACTGACTTCGCCCCGCTGGTCATGGGCACCATGGCCGCGCCGGCGGCCAGCAGTGCGCTGACCGGCGTCAGGGCCGCCAGCAGCTCGGGCATCACCACGTGCGGCACCGTGTAGCCGCCGGCGGAATCGGTGCCGATCGACAGTGCGGCGCGGATTTCCTCGGAGGTCTTGAGGCCCGCGACGCCGCGCACGAAGTCGACCAGCGTCACGTCGTCGCGCTTGCCGCCTGCGAACAGGCCCTTCTGCTGCGCCCGCGCGCCGTAGTACGCGCGGAAGTCCGCCACGGTCCGCATCACCGGCATCACCTGGCCGGTTTCCACATCGCGCCACGCTTGCGGCGTCACCGCCGGCGAGCCCGTGACGAATTCCTGCATCTGGTCGATGCGCGCGTTGATCTGACCGGCCAGCCCCGACAGCTTGTTCATGGAGTCGTCCCACCAGCGCTGGTTCTCGTTGTTCCAGCCGGCCGCGTGCTTGTCCGAGTAGGCGCGCATCTCGTGGTTCAGCGCGTCGTGTTCTTCGCGAAGTTGGTTCAGGGTTTTCATGGGAAACCATGATCGGGTGATGGAGCACCGATCATGGTTCGGAAGCCGTGCGCACCGCACGGCGCGTCTTGTTGCTCCCGGTGCGAGTTGTTGCAGCCAGTGCGTTCTCGACGGTGGCGAGCTCTTTCCCGCGCAGCCAGGCCTCGACGCGGGCGAACCGGACGACGCGGATGCCGGGCGACAGCTCGACGAACCTCGGGAACGTCGGATCGCGCTGGATGATCCGAGCCAGCGTGAAACGACTCACGCCCAGGAATGCAGCGACGGCCTTCTGCCGCATCCAGCGGTCAGTGGCGGACATCATGCCCCCGGTCATCGCTGCGCACGCGCAGCCGCTCGAGCTCGGCGGTGGCGCGGCAGGCGGCGTTCAGGTCCTTGCAGATGACGGCGAGCTCGCGCCGGAGCGCCCGATCGTCGGACTCGGCCGCGATCGCCAGTACGGCGCGCAGCAGGCACAGTGTCGCCGGCACGGCGTCGAGTGCCACGCCGCGTGCGGCAACTTGGGCCCGGAGCCGCCGGAGCGGTTGCAGCCAAGCGTTATCGGTGTTCGGTGTCGTCATGCCGATCCCCTACAGTCATGCAGTACCCCCTCCCGAAACTCCCGGTCGGGAAAATTTCGTTGGCGCAACGGTCCTAGGTTCGGCGGCCATAGAGATTTGACCGCCCCCCTGTCCGGCCGAGTGTGAGATCCGCGTCAGCACCTCGCGGGAAGAGGTCGAGCGTGACGAAGTGACGATGTGACGGTTTTTCCGGTTTCTCGGATTAGCGCGCGCGCACGCGCGCACGCACGTAAAGGCGGAATACGGAAAATGCGTCACATCGTCACTCCGTCACACGTCCGACCGATCGACCAGATCGCGCTCGACGAGCTGGATCCCGAGGATGCGCTTGCCGGCCCGCGTCCGCCGGCCGCGGTAACCACGACCTTCAAGATCGTCGGCGAGCGCGCGCCCGGACAGCTCCGGCGCACCGAGCGGGCGCGCCCATGCCCCGAACGCCGCGACCAGCTCCGTCAGCAGCACGCCGCCATCGCGCTCGACGACGCAGCGCTCGGCGACGAACTGTGCGACCAGATCCTGGGTCTCGAGATACTCCCGCGTCGCCGCTACTACGTCACGCGGCGGCCGCAGACCGCCGCGCTGCCAGGCGAGACACCCGTCGACCAGCCAGCGCAGGATCGCGTCGCCCTCGGCGCGCAGCGCGTCGGGCAGCCCGCTATCCGGCCGCTGTAGCCGCACGTCAAAGTGCACGAAGTGCAGCCGGCGCGCGATGCCGTCGTCGACCGCCGGTAGCCGCGGCTTCTGATTGCCGATCAGGATCGGGACGAATTGCGGCAGGAACTCGAAGTAATCTGCGCGCATGAACCGCGCGGCGATGCGATCGCCGCCGGTCAGGCGCTTCAGCAGCTCGACCGCCAATTTCCTCGCGCGGGAGTTCTCGCTCGCCGTGACGAGCCGCGCGCCGGCGAGTCTGGCGAGCTCGGTCGGGTGCCGCTCGCCCTGCGCTTCCTCGAAGGTGCTCATCGCCGCCGTAGCAGCGTAGTCCCCGAGCAGCCAGGTGACCGTCTCGACGATCGTCGACTTGCCGTTCCCGCCGCCACCGAAAAAAAACACGATGACGTGCTCCGGCCGCACGCCGACGAGCACGTATCCGAACAACCGTTGGATATAGCGCACCATCGCGCGCCGCCCGCGGAAGATCTGCAGCAGCGCGCGGATGAAGTGGCGCGGTCGCACGTCGCGATCGGCGACTGCGACGCGGCACAGCCGCGACACCATCCGCGCCGGATCGTGCGGCAGCAGCTCGCCCGTGCGCAGATCGATGATGCCATTCGCGGCGCCGAGCAGATACGGATTGGCGTCGAACGCATCGCCCCGCACCGCGATTGCAGGACTGTGCCGGACGTACTGCGCCACGCCGGCGACCGTGCCCCAGCGCCGATTCCTGCGCGCGGACGACTCGTTGCCATCGTCGGACAGCCGCGCGCAGTGGAGGCCGATCTCGTGCATCGTCTCGCCGAGCGTATCGACGGCCCAGCGCCGCCCGTCCCATCGGCGGAACTCGGTGCGGTCGACGTCATACCGCAGCCGATCGACGTCCTCGGCGACGAACAACGCCGCGAATGATTGCTCCGTCGCCAGCGATGCCGCGGGAGCAACCTGCCGCGCCGCCGGCGTGCGATCGACGACGGCTAGGCGCGGCGGCGCGGGCACCGACTTACGCACCACGGGCACGCGATAGGTGGAAGAGCGCTGCTGCGCGGGGGCCGATCAGCGCGGAGTGCTGCATCGACAATTCTCAGGCAGCTCGGCGACGCTGTACACGCGAAGTCACGGCTCGAAGAGAGGGCCCACCCTGCGCGTAGGCGGTGAGCGCCTGGTCGATCAGGTCCAGGTCATAGATAACTTTGCGACCGATCCTGATGAACGGCAGGATCTTGCGGGTGGTTCTGTCTTTCTCAACGAAAGACCGCGACATACCCAGGTAGTCAGCAACGCCCTGGGCGTCGACTCGTCGTCGATGCATTGTCTCTGCGTCCGTCATGCCATGACCTCCATGCACAAACATGCACAGTGATGCTGACACGGCGCGATGCGGTCACCGAACTTTGCGCTTCTTCGGTACCTGTAACGTTGACGTGGGGAGATATGTGTCATCGCTGCGCGCGCGGCGCGGGTCGGCAACGAACTCGCGATGATCGCGCTGCAGTGCCTTCGGCGAGACGCCCGCAATCGGTGCGCAGGCTTTCGCGGCCGTCTCGCGCGTCCAACCGAACGGCGGACGGATCAAGGTGTTCATCTGCGTGAGCGCGCGCACTTTGCGGTAGGTCATGTCCGCCTGCTGCCAGGCGGTCAGGGCACGCGCGCCGCACTGCAGCTCGAGCGCTTTGGCGTAGTCGGCGGGCTTGATGCCCTTGCGCCGGGCGACGGCAAGCAGGGCCTTGCCGTACCTGGCGAAAGCGCGCATCAGACTCTCGGGCGGGGAAATCCCTTCGGCGAAGCAGTGCGCCAACGCCATCCACAGCAGCAGGCCGTTGCGACGCCCGCTGCCGCGCCGGCCGCCGCTGATCTTGTACGCGTAGATGAAGTCGTTGTATTCGCTGATGCGTTGCTGCCGCTGCAGATCCGCGAATGCCTCAGCGAACTTCTCATCGACCGTGCGCCGGTCGGCGCCCTTCTTCTTCATCGCGACGCCCGCCTGCGCTTTCCGGTCGCCGCCTCGAACTTGGCGTGCAGATGTTCCGGGGTGGGCTGCACGTAGCGGGCGTGAATCTCGGTCGAACGATGACCGGTGATCGCCATGCGTTCGATCTCGTCGAAACCGAGTTCCTGCAGTCGACTCGCCGCGCCGCGACGCAGGTCATGCAGTCGCAGGTCGGGAATGCCGAGCGCACGCGTGGCTTCGGTAAACAGGTCCGTCATCTTCTCCGGGCTGACCGGAAACACGCGCTCATCGTTCCGAAGCTGCCGCTGCACGATCGCCCAGCTGTCGCCGAGCAGCGGCACCCATTCGTCGCGCGCGTGCTGGCGGCGCGGGTGCTTGCGCTGGCGGATGAGCGCCGCACGCCTCTTCTCGTCGACATCCGCCCAACGCAGCTTCTTGACGACTTCACTGCGACGCAGCCCGGTGATCGCGGCCACGCGCATCGCATCCGCGGCGATCGCGTCGCGCTGTTGCACGTAGGCCAGCACGGCTGCGAACTCGTCTTCGGTCGGCCTGCGCGTCCGACGCGCCCCGCCACCGATCAGCTGCAAGTGATGCAGCATCGGCCTGGCTGCGCCGATCACGTCCGGGAAGGAGACGTTCAGATAACTCGCGGTGTGGCGTAGCACGGTACCGAGCGCGCTCAGCTCCATGTTCACCGTGTACGGGCCGGCGCCTTGGTCATGGCGGAAGCGCGCCCAATGAACGAGGCGTTCAGGCGTCAGATCGACCACGCGTTCATGCCCGAGGTCCTCGTCGAGGTGCTCGAGCATGTAATGCACGTTGGTCGCCGGGTCGATCGGCCGGCCGCCCTCGTCCCGCAAGCGGCGGTAGGCATGGATTGCGTCGGCGACGCGCATGCCGGCCGCGATGCGCGGCTCGGTCCCGGCGTCGATCCGGCTTTCGACTTCCCGGGCCCAGGCCTCCGCCTCGCGCTTCGTTCGAAAGGTCCGGGTTTGCGGTTTATGATGCTTGCGCCTGACCTGAGCCCGCCAACGCTCGCCGATCTGGATGATGGACGCCATACCCTCGTAGCACTCCCAAAGCACCGCCGTAGCACTGCGGCGTGCGATCCGGTGAAATGACGTGCTACAGGGTAGAGCGAAAACGCTTGCGGAGCAATGGGAAGGTGCGCTAAGCTCGCCGTAGTTCAATGGATAGAACGGGGTCCTCCTAAGACTCAGATACAGGTTCGATTCCTGTCGGCGGGACGATTTGCCGCAAAGCCAAACGCACCTGCGTGCGTTTGGCCGGCAAATCGCCCCGAGCGCCTGCGAGCGCGAGGGGGTACACAGGACGATCGCGACCGACTTCCACCCACCCCGCGCGCGACAAGCACCTGCGTGCGTTTGGCCGGCGAATCGCCCCGAGCGCCTACGAGCGCGAGGGGGTACACAGGACGATCGCCAGCGACTGCCACCCACCCCGCGCGCGAAAGCACCCGCGCGAGGTCGGCCGGCAGACCGCCGCGGGCCGCGCTGCGGCGTCTGACGCGATGGGCTCAGCCCCGCCGGTTGCGGTGTTTTCCGACGCGCTGCGCCGCAAGCACGGCAGGGTATACACAGCCTGATCGCGTCAAGCTACGCTCGCGCCGCGCCGACCTTCGCGCCGAACCCTCCGTCGACCCTTGAGCGCCGCAGCACCGCCTCCGCCGCCACCCGCGAGCGGCCAGCCGATCCGCCGGCTGGCCGCGGTGATGATCGCCGACGTCGCCGGCTACAGCCGGATGATGGAGCGCGACGAAGAAGGTACACACGCACGCATGCGCGAGATCCGCGCGCAGGTCACCGATCCGGCGATTCGGCGTCGCGGCGGGCGCATCGTGCGGACGGCGGGCGACGGCATGCTCGTCGAGTTCGCCAGCGCGGTCGAAGCGCTGTCGTGCGCCGTCGAGATCCAGCGCGAGATGGCCGCACGCAACCGCGGACTGACACCGGACTCGCGCGTGGACTTCCGCATCGGCATCAACCTCGGCGACATCATCATCGACGGCGGCGACATCGCGGGCGACGGCGTCAACCTCGCGGCGCGCCTCGAAGCGCTCGCCGAACCCGGCGGCATCGCGCTGTCGCGCGCGGTACGCGAACAGGTGCGGCAGGTGGTCGGCGTGACGCTGAACGACGCCGGACGCCACCGTGTGAAGAACATGTCCGAGCCGATCCAGGTCTACACGGTCGCGCTGGAGGGCCAACCGCGCGCGACGGTCCGCGTGGGACGCTGGAGCCCGCGCCGGATCGCAGGTCTGGCGTCGATCGCGGCCGCCGGCGCCGCCGCGGTGCTGCTGTGGACCTACCTCCAACCGCGCGCGGACGCACCGCGCCAGTCGCTGGCCGTGCTGCCCTTCGGCGATCTGTCGCGCCAGACCGAGGGCGAGGCGCTTGCCGAGCGCTTGACGGTCGAAGTGACGACGGCGCTGTCGAAGGTGTCGGGCATGCACGTGATCGCGCGGACGACGGCGGCGCGCCACGCGGGGCCGAAAGTCGATGCGGCGTCTGCCGGACGCGCGCTGAACGTTCGCTACGCGGTCGAAGGCGCCGTGGTGTCCGCCGGCGAGCGCGTGCGCGTGCTGGCGCAGCTCGTGCGGACCGACACCGGCGCGCAGATCTGGAGCGAGACCTTCGATGTCGCGCGCGGCGAAGACGGCCCGGTGCCGCTCGAACTGATCGGGCGGCTGGCCGACACGCTGCGCACCCAGGTGCGCGCCGCGGAGCTGAAGCGGCTGGACGACCGCGCGGCCGACGCCTACGCGCTGGCGCTGCGCGCCACCATGCAGATGCCGCACACGGAAACGGTCGAGCAGATCCGGGAGGTGTCGAAACTTTACGAGCAGGCGTTGCAGCACGACCCGGAACACGTCCCGGCGCTCGCCGGGCTCGCCTACGCGAACGCGGTGCTCGCCGATCGCATCCACGACGAGACCGAACGGGCGGCGCTTCTGCGCCGCGCCGAGGAACTGTCGGCACGCGCGGTCGCGCTCGATGCCAACGACGCGGAGTCCTGGGGAATTCGCTCGGCGGTGCTGCAGCACGCGCACAAGTTCGGCGCTGCGTTCGAAGCGGCCGAACGCGGCCTGCAGTTGAACCCCTACTACAGCGAGTTGCACGGGCAGCGCGGACTGCTGCTGATCAACGCCGGGCGCGCCGAGGACGCGCTGGCGTCGATCGACCGCGCGATCCGCCTGAACCCGGTGTCCGACGCGGTCGGCGTGCACCTGAACATGCGCTGCCGCGCGCTGCTCTATCTGGGCCGCTACGCCGAAGCGATCGACGCCTGCCAGCGCGCGACGACCTCGGCCGCCGACTGGCCCGACTACATGCTGCTGACCGCGGCGTACGCGATGGCCGGCGACGCGGCGCGAGCGGCGACGGCGCGCGCGGAGCTGCTGCGGCGCGAGCCGCGCTTCTCGATCGGCTGGGTGCGCGCGCTGTCGGGCGAGCCGGCACCGCGCGCCGCGCAGCAGCGCGAGCAGCACCTGTTCGCCGGGCTGCGCAAGGCCGGCGTCCCCGAGTAGCTCACGACGCGAGGCCGAGCACGAGGCCGGCCGGAACGAAAACCACCGCGGCCAGGTTGCCGACCAACGTGATCGACGCGACCTTCTCCGGCTCCTGCCGGTACGCCTCGGCGAGCATGAAGTTCAGCACCGCCGGCGGCAGCGCGCCGAACAGGAACAGCTGCCCGCGTCCGGCCGCGTCGAGCGCAAGCAGCGCGTCGGCGACGAACGCGCCGGCCAGACCGACGACGGGGCAGACGATCGCGCCGACTACACCGATGCGCCAGTCGCGCGCCCTGACGTCGACCATCCGGATGCCCAGCGCGAACAGCATCATCGGAATGGCCGCGTCGCCGAGCAGCTTCAGCCCGTCGAACAGCGGCTGCGGAAACGGCGGCCGCACGAGTGCGAAGACGAGCCCGATCGCGGTGCCGATCATCATCGGGTTGGCGAGCAGCCGCAGCGAACGGCGCCACGGCACCTGTCCGTGCGCGACGATGCGGACGCCGAGCGAGAAGTGCAGCGTGTTGCTCAGCACGAACATCGCGACCGCCGGTCCGAGCGCGGCGGGGCCGAAGGCCAGTACCGCGAGCGGCAGCCCCATGTTGCCGCAGTTGTTGAACATCATCGGCGGCACGAAGGTGCGCGCGTCGAACCCGGCCAGCCGCGCGATCGGCCATGCGAGCAGCCCCGAGACGGCGATCACGATGGCCGCACCGGCGAGCAGCGGCGCGCGCTGTGCGATCTCGAAGTCCTTCGCGGCCAGCGCCGTGAAGCACAGCAGCGGGCCGAGCAGGTTGAGGTTCAGCACGTTCAGCGCTCCCGCCTCGCTGCGGACGCGCTCGCCGCGCAGCCGTGCGTAGCCGTAGCCGACGGCGATCACGCCGAACACGGGAACGATGATGGCGAGGATGCGCTCGATCATCGCCGGCGCGTCAGACGGCGAGCAGTTGCGCGCGGTAGTGCTTCAGTTCGGCGATCGATTCGTAGATGTCGGCGAGCGCCTCGTGCCGGTTCTTCTTCTCGAAGGCGCGATAGACGTCGGGTTTCCAGCGCCGCGCCAGTTCCTTCAGCGTGCTGACATCCAGGTTGCGGTAGTGGAAATAGGCCTCCAGCCGCGGCATCCAGCGCGCCATGAAGCGGCGGTCCTGACAGATCGAGTTGCCGCACATCGGCGATCTGCCCTCGGGCACGTAGCGCCGCAGGAAGTCGAGCACGGCCGCCTCGGCGGCGGCCTCGTCGAGCGTCGACTCGCGCACGCGCCCGGTCAGCCCGGAGCGCGCATGCGTCGAGGTGTTCCAGTCGTCCATCGCGGCGAGGACGCGCTCGTCCTGGTGCACTGCGAGCGCGGGGCCTTCGGCGATCAGCTCGAGCTGCGCGTCGGTGACGACGACCGCGACTTCAAGCACGCGGTCCGAATCCGGATTCAGACCGCTCATCTCCATGTCGATCCAGATCAGGTTGTTCTCGTCGTAGCGCGCATCGCGCGCCGGCGTCGCGTCGTTGCTCTGTGACATAATTTTTCGCGTTCGTAACGGCGCGCGATTGTCGCATGCGGCACCTGCGCAGCCGCCCCGGATCGGGTCCGGGGGCGCTCCGATCGGATCCCATGAGCTTCGCGTTTTCGCTGCTGTTCGTCGCTTTCCTGCTGCTGACCGTCGCGCTGAAGTACTGGCTCGCGGCGCGGCAGATCCGCCACGTGGCGGCGCACGCCGACGCGGTGCCGGAACAGTTTGCCGGCCGGGTGAGCCTCGAGGCGCATCGCAAGGCGGCCGCATACACGATCGCCAAACAGCGCTTCGCGTTGATCGAGACGGCGGTCGGCACGGCGCTGCTGGTCGCGCTGACGCTGCTCGGCGGGCTGCAGGCGATTGCCGATGCGGTCGCCGCGCTGCTCGGGCGCGGCTTTCTGTTCCAGGTCGGCGTCGTCGCAGCGGTCGTGATCCTGGTCAGCCTGGTCGACATTCCTTTCGGCTGGTACCGCCAGTTCCGCATCGAGCAGGCATTCGGCTTCAACCGCATGACGCTGCGCACGTTCTTCGCCGATCTGCTCAAGTCGGCCCTGCTGGCGGCGGTGCTCGGGCTGCCGGTTCTCGCGGCCGTGCTGTGGCTGATGGCGCGCGCCGGCGACCTGTGGTGGCTGTACGCGTGGTTCGTCTGGATTGCGTTCAATGCGCTGGTGCTCGTGCTGTACCCGACCGTGATCGCGCCGCTGTTCAACAAGTTCGAGCCGCTCGCGGACGCCGCGCTCGCGGATCGCATCGCACGGCTGCTGGCGCGAACGGGGTTCTCGAGCAAGGGCATCTTCGTGATGGACGGCTCGCGCCGTTCAGCCCACGGCAACGCCTACTTCACGGGGCTGGGCCGCAGCAAGCGGATCGTGTTCTACGACACGCTGATCGAGCGGCTGCAGCCGCAGGAGATCGAAGCGGTGCTGGCGCACGAATTGGGGCACTTCAAGCTCAAGCACATCCGCAAGCGGCTTGTGCTGTCGGCGCTTGCGAGCTTCGCGTTCCTTGCGCTGCTCGGCTGGCTCGCCGGACAGACGTGGTTCTACGAGGGGCTGGGCGTGCAACCGGCGCTGGACGCGCGCAACGACGGGCTCGCGCTGGTGCTGTTCATCCTGGTCGCCCCGGTGTTCACGTTCGTGCTGGCACCGCTGGTGTCGGCGCTGTCGCGTGCGCACGAGTTCGAGGCCGACGCTTTCGCCGCGCGCCACAGTTCGGCGCAGGATCTCGCGAGCGCGCTCGTCAAGCTGTACCAGGACAACGCCGCGACGCTGACGCCCGATCCACTGTACTCGGCGTTCTACGATTCGCACCCGCCGGCTGCGATCCGCATCGAGCGGCTGCTTGCGCAGCCGCTCCCCGCGACCGCAGCCGCCTGACCATGTTCACTCGCGAAGAACTGCTCGCGCGCCGCTGCCGCCCGCTCGAAGGCGAAGGCGCGATGACGCCGGCCGAAGTGCAGGCGCAGCTTTCCGCGCTCGACGGCTGGGGCCTGGTCGACGGCCACATCGTGCGGACGTATCGCTTCGACGACTACCATCAGACGATCGCCTTCGTCGACGCGCTCGCCGAGATGATTCACCGCGAGGACCACCACCCCGAGCTGATCGTCTCGTACAACCGCTGCCAAGTGCGCTTCAATACGCACTCGGTCAAGGGCATCTCGATCAACGACTTCATCTGCGCGGCCAAGGCCGACGCCATCTACGCGCAGCGCGCGTCCCAGCAGACCGCATGAAGCCGGCGCGCCCCGCCGGCGAGTTCGAAGCGCGCGTCGTGGCCGCCTATGGCCGCAGGTTCCTGGTGCAGGACGCAGGCGGGCGAACGTGGCTCGCGAGCCGCCGCGGCAAGCGCGGCGACGTCGTCGTCGGCGATCGCGTGCGCTGCACGGCCGTCGGCGCGGACGATGCGGCGATCGAATCGATCGAGCCGCGTCGCAGCGTTCTGTTTCGCGCCGACGCGCTGCGCACGAAGGAGCTTGCCGCCAACATCGACCAGGTCGCGATCGTCTTTGCGCCGCAGCCTGCGTTCAACCTGCACTTCGTCTGGCGCGCGCTGGTCGCAGCGCACGCTGCGCAGATTGCGCGGCTCGTGGTGCTGAACAAGACCGACCTGCCGGATGTGGGCGGCGCGCGTGCCGCGCTCGACGAATTGGCCGCGCTCGGCGAGCGCACGATTGCCGTATCCGCCAAGGCGGAGCCGGAAAAGGCGCGTTCGCAGCTCGCCGCCGAGTTCGCGCACCGCGCTACGCTGCTGGTCGGTCAGTCGGGCATGGGCAAGTCGACGATCCTGAATCTGCTCGTTCCCGACGCCAACGCGCGCACACGTGAGTACTCGGTGAAACTGAACCAGGGCAGACAGACCACCACCGCGTCGCGCTGGTTCGCCTTCGGCGCCGACGGCGCGATCATCGACTCGCCGGGCTTCCAGGCGTTCGGGCTCGCGCACCTGTCGATTGCGCAGCTGGCCGCGTGCCTGCCCGAGTTCGCGTCGCATCTCGGCCGCTGCCGTTTCAACGATTGCCGTCATCTCGAAGAGCCGGACTGCGCGGTGCGCGCCGCGGTCGAAGCGGGCGCGATCTCGCCGGCGCGCTATGCGTTCTACCGCCAGCTGGCGGCCGAGGTCGCGCGATGAAGTTGCTCGCGCGCTGCGACCACGCGCTGCAGGCCGCGCATTTGGCCAACGCGCTCGCTGCGGCCGGCATCCGCTGCGAAGTGCGAAACACGGCCCTTGCGGGCGCGATCGGCGACATTCCGTGGCTCGAGTGCGCGCCGCAACTGTGGCTGCTCGACGACCTGGACGAGTACCGCGCGCGCGAGATCCTGGCGGATCTGACGCGTGATGTCGCAGGACCGCCGTGGCGCTGCGCGTCGTGCGGGGAAGCGATCGAACCGCAATTCGGCGCCTGCTGGAAGTGCGGCGCGGCGCGCCCGGCCTGAGCTGCGGTTCAGAACGCCCAGGCCGCGAGCGTGAGCAGCAGCAGCACGACCAGCCAGAGCACGAGTGCGCGCCACACGAGGCCGACGACCGAGCGCAGCGTGCGCGGGTCGGGCTCCGCAAGCGCCGCGCTCTCCTGCCCCGCTTCGTCGAAGTAGCGCGCGGTTTCGGCCGTGCTCATGATGCGCGTGCCGATCGCGCCGCTCGCCGCGCCGAGGATCAGCGCGCGCGAGTCGGGGCCCGGCACGCCATCGGCCGAGGGGACGCGCGCCACCTGGCGCCAGCAGTAGATCGCGCCCTCGAAGTCGCCGACGATCGCGAAGGCGAGCGCCGTCAGGCGCGCCGGCAGCCAGTCGATCCACGCAAACACGCGGCGCGCGAAGTCGCCGAAGCGATCGGGGGTCTGCGCGCCTGGCGGCGGACGGTTCCAGCGGCGCGCCAGATAGTCGGCGAGCCGATACACGACCGGGCCGACCGGGCCCGGCAGCAACACGAACCACACGAGCACGCCGAAAACGTGCCGGTGCGACAGCAGCAGCCCGAACTCGATCGACTGCCGCACGATCTCGGCGGCGTCGAGATCGGCGGCGTCGTACCCCGCCTCGTGCGGGCGCTTCCACGCCGTCAGCTCGCGCCGCGCGGTGGCCAGGTCGCCGTTGTCGAGCGCAACCTGGATCTCCGTGAAGTGATGGCTGAACTGGCGGAAGCCGAGCGTCAGGTACAGCACGCCGACGTCGACCGCGAGCGCGACGATCCACGAGATCGAAGCGGCGATCCAGTAAACGATGCCGACTGCAACCGCAGCGCCGCCGACTACCAGCAGCCACGCGTACATGCCGTGGCGCCGGCGTCCGGCGTTCAGATGGCGCTCGGCGCCGTCGGCGATCGCCTCGATCGTCCCCGACAGCGGATGCTGCGCGGGCAGCGCGCGCAACTGCTCGAGGATCAGCGTCAAAACAAGCGCAAGCCAGACCACGTGTGTCTCCGATCCCCGCCGATTCTAGGGTGAAGCGCTGCGCGGCTCAGGCGCGCAGGAAGTGGTAGAAGTTGCGCAGCATGGCGGCGGTCGCGCCCCAGATGAAGTAGCGGCGCGCGGCCGTGTACGGCATCGCGTAGAAAGTCCTCGACAGCGCACCTTGCACGAAGCGGCGCCGTTCGTGATGGGCCGGGTCCATCAGGAACGCCAGCGGCACCTCGAAGGCCTCGGCCACTTCGAACCCGTCGAGCGCGAGCGAGAACTCCCGTTCGATCAGCCCGACGACGGGTGTGACCTGGTAGCTCGTCGCGGTCACGTACTGCGGCAGCGTGCCGACGACGTCGACCGCATCGGGGGGCAGCCCGATCTCCTCGAACGATTCGCGCAGCGCGGTCGCGACCGGCGTCGGGTCCTCCTCCTCGACGCGGCCGCCGGGAAAGCTGATCTGTCCGGCGTGATCGTGCAGATGCGCGGTGCGCTGCGTCAGCAGCACCGAGACGCCCTCCGCGCGCACGACGAGCGGCACCAGAACCGCGGCGGGCCGCGGCGGCGCGTCGAGGTTGTAGAGGCGTCCGTCGGTCGTGATCTCGGGCTGCCACGACGGCGGCTGTGCGAAGCGCGTGCGCAGCGCCTTGGCGGTCAACCGCTCGGGTTCGACTGCAGTGCCGCGAACCGCCGGATCGTCGAAGCCGGGGTCGAGCGGGATCGTCTCCGGATCGAACAGCGGACGGCGCGGCGTGCGGGGCAGCGGATCGACTGCGAGGTCCGACATGATCGGTGCCGCGCGGACGCACGACCGCGCGGCGGAGGTCGGCTTACTCGACGCCCTTGGTCGCAAGCTTTTCGCGGATGCGCGCCGACTTGCCCGAGCGATCGCGCAGGTAGTACAGCTTGGCGCGGCGCACGTCGCCGCGGCGCTTCACCTCGATCGACGCGATCGCCGGCGAGTACAGCTGGAAGGTCCGCTCGACGCCCTCGCCGCTCGAGATCTTGCGCACGATGAAGGAGCTGTTCAGGCCCCGGTTGCGCCTGCCGATCACCACACCCTCGTACGCCTGGACGCGCTTGCGCGTTCCTTCGACGACGTTGACGTTGACGACCACCGTGTCGCCCGGCCCGAAGTCCGGAATCGACTTGTTGGCGGTCAGGCGGGCGACTTCTTCCTTTTCGAGCTGCTGGATCAGGTCCATTGTCATCTCCTAGACCATCGTGACGCGGCTGTTGTGTACGGACGTTTCCGCCTTGTTCGCCGCCTCAGAGGATGGGGCCTTCACGTTCGCCGCCGACGCCGTGCCGGCGGCACCCTGCGCATCGCTGCGCAAAACCTGTTCGTCCTTCGCGCTGAGCAGGCCAAACTGCCGTGCGCGTTCGATCAACTCCGGTCGCAGCCGCGCGGTGCGCGCGAGGGACTGCGCGCGGCGCCACTGCGCGATCTGCGCATGATGCCCGGACAGCAGCACCGACGGCACCGCGCGACCGCGCCACACTTCGGGTCGCGAATAGTGCGGCGCATCCAGCAGGCCGTGCGCGAACGACTCGTCGGCGGCCGACGCTTCCTTCAGCGCGCCGGGAAGCTGCCGAACGACGGCGTCGATCAGCGCCATCGCTGCGATCTCGCCGCCCGACAGCACGAAGTCGCCGATCGACACCTCCTCGTCGACGTACGCGTCGAGGAAGCGCTGGTCGATGCCCTCATAGCGGCCGCACACGAGCACGATGCCTTCGCCGCCCGCGGCGAGCGCGCGTACGCGCGCGTCGGTCAACGGCACACCGCCGGCGGCGAGCGCGATCACGCGCGTTGCCGCGACGCCGGCGGCGCGCTGCGCCGCGCGCGCCGCGTCGACCGCATCGGCGAGCGGCTCGGCCAGCATCACCATGCCCGGACCGCCACCGAACGGCCGGTCATCGACCGTGCGGTGGTTGTCGTGCGTGAAATCGCGCGGGTTCCAGGTCGCGAGCTGCCACAGCCCCGCTTCGAAGGCGCGGCGCGTGATGCCGTGCGCCGTCAACGCCTCGAACATCGGCGCAAACAGCGTGATCACATCGAACCGCATTCGCTCCTGCCTCACCAATCCGCTTCCCAGTCGACCTCGATCCGGCGCCGTGCCGGGTCGATTCGATCGACGTACGCATCGACCATCGGCACCAGCAAGGTCGAACCGGCGCCGCTGACTTCCAGCAGGTCCTGCGCTCCGTTGTTGCGCAGCCCCCGCACTTCGCCCAGTTCGACGCCACGCCGGTTGATGACGCGCGCGCCGATCAGGTCGACCCAGTAATACCGCCCCGGCGCGAGCGCCGGAAACTCCCCGCGCGCCACCGCGATCGTCGCGCCTTTCATCGCATCGGCCGCCTCCGGCGAGTCGCAGCCCTCCCACTTGGCCAGCAGCAGCGCCGCGTGGCGGCGCACCGCCGTCACCGCGAGTCGCTTGCGCGCACCGTCGTGCAGCAGCCACCAGTTGCGCGTCGCGCGCAGCACTTCGGCGTCGGCGTCGAAGGGCGCGATCTTGACCCATCCTTTGACGCCATAGGCGCCCCGTACGGCGCCCAGTTCGATCAACACGGAACGCGGCGAGTCCTGCTCCGGCATCGCTCGCGCGGCGCGCGCGCCCTGGTTCAGGCGGCGGCCTTGCCGAACTCCTTCACGAGCCGCGCCACCGTCGGACTCAACCGCGCGCCGACGCCCTGCCAGTACTGCAGGCGATCGGATGCCACACGGAACTTCGGCTCGTTTTCGGCCGCGACCGGGTTGTAGAAGCCGACGCGCTCGATGAAGCGGCCGTCGCGCGGGTTGCGCGAGTCCGTCGCGACGATGTTGAAGAACGGGCGCTTCTTGGCGCCACCGCGGGCCAGTCGAATCACGACCATGAATTTTTCCTTTGCGAATCCATAACTTGCGCTTGCGCGAAAAGGTGTGGATTGTAGCGGCCGGGCCTTGCCCGGGCAAGCCGCACGCCGCCCCTCAGTAGCTGCTCGTCAGCCCGACCCCGACAGTGGCGCGACGGCTGTCGTAGGTGTCGGCATTCGAGTCGACCCGCGCGTAAGCGACCGAGAAGCGCGGTGCAAGCCCGAAGACCGACCGCTCGCGCAAAGTGAAGTCCAGCCCGACCCGTCCCGAGACGTCTCGCCGCACGCGCGCGAAGCCGGGTTCGACCGCGCGGTACCTCGCCGCGCCGACGCCGGTGCGCGCCTCGATGATGACGCCGCCGCGGAACTCGCGCAGCCAGTTCGCGCGCAGTTCGGCGTAGTCGAAGCCGCGCCAATCGTCGCGCGCGCGGCTCGCGCCCGCGGTCGCGCCAACGCCATACGCGATCGAGCCGGGGCGCACCCAGCGCAGGTCCGCGAAGAGATACGCTTGGTTCGCGGTCGCGCCTTTCAGATCGGTGAACTCGATCCGCCGCGCCAACGCCGTCGTGGTCCAAGTCGATTCATGGTCGACGTAGACCGTCGCCCCGCCCTGCAGCAGTCCGCCCGTGTACCAGTGGCGCCGCTGGTACTGCGAGGCGAGCGCACCGACTTCCGCCGAGTACGTCGCGCGTTGCGCGCGGAAGACGCGTCCCGCGCTCGCCTGCCCGAACAGGAAATCGTCGAGCCGGCCGCCATAGTCGCGCCAGTCGACGGTCCCACGCACGAAGTTGCGCAGATCGTCGCCGAGCGCAAGCCGCCCGTTGGCGACGACGCCGAGCCCATAGCTGCCGTCGCCGGTCACCGTCGTCGCGTTGCCCGCCGAGTCGACGACCGTGCGGCTGCGCACCGGCGGCAGCGTGTTCACGGCGAAGCTCGCCGTCGTCGATGCCTCGCGGATCCGCCGCAGGTCGAGCAGCGCGCGGTCCTTTTGCGCCGGCGCCAGCTCGGCGCCGAGCGCGAGCTCGAGGTGATAACGCGCGGCGGCGAGATCGCCGGCCTGCTCGAGCGCAAACGCGAGCTCGAGACGGGCTTCGCCGTTGCCCGGGTCGCGCGCAAGGATCGACCGAAGTGCGGCGATCGCCTCGTCGAGCCGCCCCGCGGCGCGAAGTTGCTGCGCCGATTGCAGCGGCGTGACCGCTGCCTGCGCGGCCGCACCCGCGCAGGCGAGCAGGAGTGCGCAACAGGCGGCGCTTCGCAGCAGCATCGCTGACCCTTCTCGCTCGGCTACGCCCGTATCATAGGGGCGCTGTCCTTGGCGCTCACGCACATGCACTTCCGTCACAAAGCCCGCGCCGCGCTGCTCGCGGCGGTCGCCGGTGCGGTCGGCGCACACCGGGTCTATCTCGGACAGCGACTGTGGTGGCTGCCGCCGGCGGTCAGCCTCACCATGCTTCCGCTGCTGTTCGGCGTTCGCAACTGGTACCAGTCGCCGGCATTCTTCGTGCTGATGATTCCGGTCATCGCCGGCTTCATCGAAGCGCTGGTGATCGCGCTGACGCCCGACGAGCGGTTCGACGCGCGCTTCAATGCGCACGTCCAACGCCGCAACCGCAGCGGGTGGGATGCGGTGCTGGTGGCGATCGGGGCGCTGATGGTCGGCGCGACGATCCTGATGACGACGATCGCGCTGCTTTTCCAGACCTACTTCGAGCACACGCTCGGCGCGCCGCGCTGACGGCGGCTAGAACAGGTCGATCTGCGGCGTGTACGGCCGCGGCGGCACGAACAGGTCGTTGCGCAGCGCGAAGCGCTCGCGCAGCAGGCCATTGCGCGCGCAGGCTTTCTCGAAACGCTGGCGGATCAGCCCGGCCCACGGCCCTTCGCCTTTCATGCGCGTGCCGAACGCCGCGTCGTAGTCGCGCCCGCCGCGCATCTCGCGCACCCGGGCAAGCACGCGCTGCGCACGCTCGGGAAAGTGCGCGTCGAGCCATTCGCGAAACAGCGGCGCGACCTCCCACGGCAGGCGCAAGACGGTGTAGAACGCGCCGCGCGCCCCCGCTTCGGCCGCCGCCGCGACGATGCGCTCCAGGTCGGGTTCGGTCAGGAACGGAATGATCGGCGCGACGTTGACGCACACCGGCACCCCTGCGCGGGCGAGCGTGGCGACGGTGCGCAGTCGCCGCTGCGGACTCGGGCAGCGCGGTTCGAGCCGGCGCGCCAGCGACGGATCGAGCGTCGTGATACTGACGTATACGGCGGCGAGCCCGTCGGCAGCCAGCGGCGCCAGCAGGTCGAGATCGCGCTCGACGAGACTCGATTTCGTGGTGATCGAGAACGGATGCTTCGTCTGTGCGAGCACTTCGATCACCTGCCGCGTGATGCGCAGCTCGCGTTCGATCGGCTGGTACGCATCGGTCGCGGACCCGAGATTGATCACGTCAGGCCGATAGCCCGGCGCGGCCAGCTCGGCGCGCAACACTTCGGCGGCGTTGCGCTTGGCGACGAGCCGGGTCTCGAAGTCGAGTCCGGGCGAGAGATTCAGATAGCTGTGCGTCGGCCGCGCGTAGCAGTAGATGCAGCCATGCTCGCAGCCGCGGTACGGATTGATCGAGCGATCGAAGGCGATGTCCGGCGAGTCGTTGTACGCCAGAACGCTGCGCACCGTCTCGAACCGCACTTCGGTCGCCAGCGGCGGCAGCACGTCGTCCTGTTCCAGACGCGCCGCATCGAGCGCGTCGCCGTCGGCCTCGCGAACGACGCGTTCGAAGCGGTGCGCGATGTTGCCCACCGCGCCGCGGCCCTTGCGCGCCCGCGGCAAGGTCGCTGCCCGTCCGGACGCGTCGTCATCCCGGTCCGGCGGCATCGGTGTCCCTACGCGAAGTCCTTCGCCAGGGATGCCTGCACTTCGGGGGCAGCCTCGTCGACGCGCGCCGTGTAGGCGGGATGATCGACGCCGATCGCGACCGCCGCACCCTGCTTGAACGCGGCGATCATCGGCGCCGTGAACTCGAAGCGCAGGAAGTGCACCGAAGAGGTCTTCTCCTCGTTCTCGCGCTCGAGATCCTCGTCGGCGATCGCGTAGACCTTGTCGAAGCCGTCGACCTGCACGTAGACGCGGTCCTCGATGCCCTTCAGCCTCGCCAGCTCGCGTTTGCGCACGACCGGGTCGTCGTACTCGAGCATCATCGTCGCCTTCAGATTCGTGCCGTCGGGTACCAGCGGGTTGTACGCGTCGAGCTCGTCCTGGATGCCCTCTTCCTCGAACGTCTTTTCGATCCGCAGCATCTCCTGGATCTGGTAGCGGATCGTCAGCTCGTCCTCGAAGATGAGCGTCAGATGTTCGCCCAGGCGCACCGTGCGATGTTTCTTGTGCGCGATGACCTTGGCGCGGAAGTCCTTGCGCTGCTTGGCGTATGCCTCGAGCGTCAGCAGGCTGTCGCGTGAGATGGCCGGCATGTTCATGCTCCCGAGTTCCTTCGAAGTGTGGTCTACAGCCCGTATGCGATACGGACCAGCGTGATCGGATGGGCGAGGGTCGGCGTCTTGCCGCCGAGCGCTTCGCGCGCGAACTGCTCGATTCCCTGCTCGATGTGGTGGCCGGCGAGCTGGCAGTCCGAGCTGATGTAGTCGGGCTTCGCGCCCGCCATGCTCCTGAAGACCGGCTTGCCGATCTTCATCGCCATCGCATGGAACTGCTTGCGCGTACCCCACAGCCCAGAGTGACCCGAGCAGCGCTCGACCGTATTGACCTGCGTCTGCGGCAGCAGTTTCAACAGCTCCTCCGTCTTGCGCCCGATGTTCTGCACGCGGCCGTGGCACGGCACGTGGTACGACACCGTGCCAAGCGGCCGCTTGAAGTCGGTCTTCAGCAGCCCGTCCTTGTGGCGCGCGACCAGATACTCGAACGGGTCCCACATCGCTTCCTTGACGGTCTGCACGTCGGCATCGTCCGGGAACATCAGCGGCAGCTCCTGCTTGAACATCAACGTGCACGACGGGATCGCGGTCATGATCGCGTAGCCTTCGCGCGCGAGCTTCACGAGCTGAGGGATGTTGACGTTCTTCAGGCGCTCGACCGATTCGAGGTCGCCGATCTCGAGCTTCGGCATGCCGCAGCACGCCTCCTTCTCGACGATCAGGTACGGGATCTCGTTGTGCTCGAGGATGCGGACGAGGTCGTGCCCGATACCGGGCTCGTTGTAGTTGACGTAGCAGGTCGAGAAGATCGCGACCTTGCCCGGCGTCTTCGCGCCGTCGCGCACCGGCGCGGCGGTGTTCGAGCGCGCAACCGAGCGGAACTTTCTTGTCGCGAACTCCGGCCGCCACGCGTTGCGGTCGATGCCGAAGGTCTTTTCCATCAGCGCGCGCGCCGGCTTCGTCCGGTTGACCGCGTTGACCGTCTGCGTGACGATCGGGATGCCGGCGAACACGCCCACCTTGTCGGTCGACGTGAGCAACCTGTCGGTCGCCGCGGCGCCGTGCGTACGGAAGTGCACCGCCTTCGCGCGCAGCATCAGATGCGGGAAGTCGAGGTTCCACGGGTGCGGCGGCACGTACGGGCACTTGGTCATGTAGCACATGTCGCACAGGTAGCACTGGTCGACGACATCCCTGTACCTCTCCTTCGGTACGCCGTCGACTTCGCCGGTCGGTCCATTGTCGACCAGGTCGAACAGCGTCGGGAACGCTCCGCACAGGCTGACGCAACGGCGGCAGCCGTGGCAGATTTCGAAGACTCGCTCCAGTTCCTTGTCGAGCGCGGCCTGGTCCCAGAACTCGGGACTCTTCCACGCGAGCGGGTGGCGGGTGGGCGCTTCGAGGCTTCCTTCGCGGACGGTCATCGGCGACTCTTGTTTCGAGACGATGGGGGGAATTTCGCTTCGTCGAGCACAGCACGCCGTGCTCGACGAAGCGGGCTGCGTTGGCAGCCCGCCCGGTGAAGGGAACGCTGAGCGCTGCGGACCGCGCAGGGCCCGCAGCGCGTCGCCTTAGTCGGCGAGCGAGTCGAGGGTCTTCTGGAACTTGTTGGCGTGCGAACGCTCGGCCTTGGCCAGCGTTTCGAACCAGTCGGCGATCTCGTCGAAGCCTTCCTGGCGCGCGGTCTTGGCCATGCCCGGGTACATGTCGGTGTACTCGTGGGTCTCGCCGGCGATCGCCGCTTTCAGGTTGGCCTTGGTCGGGCCGATCGGCAGACCCGTTGCCGGATCGCCGACCTGCTCGAGGTACTCGAGGTGGCCGTGCGCGTGGCCGGTCTCGCCCTCGGCCGTCGACCGGAACACGGCGGCGACATCGTTGTAGCCCTCGACGTCGGCCTTCGCCGCGAAGTACAGGTAGCGCCGGTTGGCCTGCGACTCACCGGCGAACGCGTATTTCAGGTTCTCCTCGGTTTTCGAGCCTTTGAGTTGTGGCATAGGAATCTCCTGGTTGAATCCAACGGACGAAAAAGCCGATGCCGCTTCGCGCGGCGTCAAGCAAACCGAAATCTACGCGGGCGCACGCGCCGGAACCAATGGTTTGTCGCAATGGCCGGAATAGCCGATCCCTATGGATCGCCCGGCTCTTGCGGGACCGGTTTTTTTCTAGAACTGCTCGGCGGGAATTGCAAGGACGCCGGTTGCGCCGTCGACGATGCTGTCGTGCAGCCCCGGGGCGGTCGTCAGCACATGGTCGGCAAAGTAGCGCGCCGTGGCGATCTTGGCGCGATGAAAGTCGGCGTCCGCGGCGCCGCGCGACAGGCGCGCAGCGCAGACGAGCGCGGCGCGCCCCATCTGCCAGCCGCCATGCGTGACACCGGCCAGTTTCAGGAAAGGCACCGAGCCCGCGAAAACGCCGCGGATGTCGCTTCGGAATCCGGCGACGACGAAGTCGACTGCGGCCTCGTAGGCGTCGATCGCGGCCCCGAGCCGGCGCCCGATCGCCGCGAGATCCGGATGACCCGATCCGGCAAGCTCGGCCTGCGTGGCCCGCATCTGCGCAATGAAGGCCTTCGCGGTAGCGCCGCCGTCGCGCACCGTTTTGCGGCCGACGAAGTCGTTCGCCTGGATCGCGGTCGTGCCCTCGTAGATCGTCAGGATGCGCGAGTCGCGGTAGTACTGCGCAGCGCCGGTCTCCTCGATGAAGCCCATGCCGCCGTGCACCTGGATGCCGGCCGACGTCACGTCGATCGACATCTCCGTGCTCCAGCCCTTGACGATCGGCACCAGGTACTCGTACGCGGCGCGCGCCTGCTTGCGCTTCGCCTCGTCCGGATGCAGATGCGAGACGTCGTAGTGCGCCGCCGCCACGTAGGCGATCGCCCGCGCCGCTTCGGTATGGGCGCGCATGAACATCAGCAGCCGGCGCACGTCCGGGTGATGGACGATCGCGACCGGTCCGCTCGATCCCTCCACGGCGCGGCTTTGCACGCGCTCCTTCGCATAGGCCGCCGCCTTCTGGTAGGCGCGTTCGGCGATCGCGACACCCTGCACGCCGACCTGGAAGCGCGCGGCGTTCATCATGATGAACATGTACTCGAGCCCGCGGTTCTCTTCGCCGACCAGGTAGCCGATCGCGCCGCAGCCGACCTCGCCCTTGCCGTCGCCGTAGATCAGCACCGCGGTCGGGCTCGCGTGGATGCCGAGCTTGTGTTCGATCGACGCGCAGTACACGTCGTTGCGTTTGCCGAGCATTCCGTCCGCATCGACCAGGAACTTGGGCACGATGAAGAGCGAAATCCCCTTGACGCCTGCGGGCGCGTCCGGCGTGCGCGCCAGCACGAGATGGACGATGTTCTGCGCCAGATCGTGCTCGCCGTAGGTGATGAAGATCTTCTGGCCGGTGATCCGGTAGCTGCCGTCGGGCTGACGGACCGCGCGCGTGCGCACTTGCGCGAGATCCGAACCGGCCTGCGGCTCGGTCAGGTTCATCGTTCCGGTCCAGCTTCCGTCGATCAGCCGCGGAACGTACAGGCTCTTCTGCGCATCGCTGCCGGCCGTCAGCAGCGCCTCGATCGCGCCGTCGGTCAGCAGCGGGCACAACGCGAACGAGAGGTTCGCCGACTGCAGCATCTCCGTGCACGGCGTGGCGACGATTTTCGGCAGTCCCTGTCCGCCGTACTCCTGCGGATGCTGCACGCCCTGCCAACCCGCCTCGACGAACGCGCGGAACGCCTCCTTGAAGCCCGGCGTGGTCCTGACTTCGCCGTCGTGCCAGGTCGCAGGCTGAACGTCGCCGACGACGTTCAGCGGCGCGACCACTTCGGCCATGAAGCGTGCGTTCTCGTTGAGAACCGCTTCGATCGTTTCGTCGGTCGCATCTTCGCAGCCCGGGAGCTTCTGGACGTCGGCCAGCCCCGCCAGCTCGTTCATCACGAACAGCATGTCCTTGATCGGTGCCGCGTAACTCATCTCACTCCCCCGCAGAACAAAAAAGGGCACAGAGTCACGGTGATCCGTGCGCTGTGCCCCGACACCGGCGATCGCCCCCTAGCCGAGTTCCTTGATCAGCTGCGGAACGACTTCGAACAGATCGCCGACGATGCCGTAATCGGCGACCGAGAAGATCGGCGCTTCGGGGTCCTTGTTGATCGCGACGATCACTTTCGAATCCTTCATTCCGGCCAGATGCTGGATCGCACCGGAAATGCCGACCGCGATGTACAGCTGCGGCGCCACGACCTTGCCCGTCTGGCCGACTTGCCAGTCGTTCGGTGCGTAGCCCGCGTCCACCGCCGCGCGCGAAGCGCCGAGCGCTGCGTTCAGCTTGTCGGCCAGCGCTTCCAGCAGCTTGAAGTTCTCGGCCGAACCCATGCCGCGGCCGCCGGCGACGACGATCTTCGCGCCCTGCAGCTCCGGGCGATCGCTCTTGGCGACCTCGCGCGCGACGAATTTCGACAGCCCGGCGTCGGGCACGGGCGCAACGCTCTCGATCGTCGCGTTGCCGCCTTCGGCCGGCGCCGCGTCGAAATTGGTCGGCCGTGCCGTGACGACCTTGATCGCATCGCTCGACTGCACGGTCGCGATCGCGTTGCCGGCGTAGATCGGACGGGTGAACGTGTCCGCCGATTCGACCCCGATGATGTCCGACACCTGCGCACTGTCGAGCTTGGCCGCGACGCGCGGCAGCACGTTCTTGCCGAAGCTCGTCGCCGGCGCGAACACGTGGCTGTAGCCCTTCGCGACCGCGAGCACCTGTTCCGCCACGTTCTCCGCGAGGCCGTCGGCCAGATGCGGCGCGTCGGCGACCAGCACCTTCGTGACGCCCTGGATCCTGGCCGCCTGCTGTGCGACCGCGGCGCAGTTGTGGCCGGCGACGAGCACGTGCACCTCGCCGGCGGCCTTGGCCGCCGCCGTGACCGTGTTCAACGTGGCCGCCTTCAGATGCTGGTTGTCGTGTTCGGCGAGTACGAGTGCGGGCATAACGGATCTCCGGAATTCCTGGTCGAGTCGCGCGGGCGCTCAGAGCACCTTCGCTTCGGTCCTGAGCTTGGCGACCAGCGTGGCGGCGTCGGGCACCTTGATGCCCGCCTTGCGCGCCGGCGGCTCGGTGACCCTCAGCGTCTTCAGCCGCGGCGCCACGTCCACGCCGAGATCGGCCGGCTTGACGATCTCGAGCGGCTTTTTCTTCGCCTTCATGATGTTCGGCAGCGTGACGTAACGCGGCTCGTTCAGCCGCAGATCGACCGTCACGACGGCGGGCAGCTTCACCGAGACCGTCTCCAGGCCGCCGTCGACTTCGCGGACCACCTCGGCGCGGCCGTCGGCGATTTTCAGCTTGGACGCGAAAGTCGCCTGCGGCATGCCCGCGAGCGCCGCCAGCATCTGCCCGGTCTGGTTCGCGTCGTCGTCGATCGCCTGTTTGCCGAGCAGCACGAGCTGCGGCTGCTCCCGGTCGACGATCGCCTTGAGCAGCTTGGCGACCGCCAGCGGCTGCAGCTCGACGTCGGTCTCGACCAGGATCGCGCGGTCGGCGCCGATCGCCATCGCGGTGCGCAGCGTCTCCTGGCACTGCGGCACACCGCAGGACACGGCGACGATCTCGGTGGCCACGCCGGCTTCCTTCAAGCGCACCGCCTCCTCGACGGCGATCTCGTCGAACGGGTTCATCGACATCTTGACGTTGGCGATGTCGACGCCGCTGGCGTCCGACTTCACCCGGACCTTGACGTTGTAGTCGACGACACGCTTGACGGAGACGAGGATCTTCATGGGGAGGAGGCTCGAAACGAGCGATGCGGGATGTGGTTCGGGGACGGATCCGCCGGTGCAAATGCGCCGCGATTATACGAAGGCGCGGCAGCGCGCCTTTGATCCGTGTGGTGAATCGAGCCGACGCTCTACTGCGCAAGGCGCGGCAGCAGTGTCGCCGCGAACCAGCTCCACCCGCCGGCCACGAGCGCGTAGCGCGCCAGTTTGCCGATCGCAATGAGCAACAGCGCGAGCCACGGATTGAAGCGCAACCAACCCGCAGCGACCGCCAGCGCGTCGCCGACCAGCGGCATCCACGAAAACAGCAGCGCCCAGTAGCCGTACCTGTGCAGGTAGATGATCGACTTGTGCTGCGCGCGATTCGGAATCAGGCGCCCCACCGCATAGGACGTCATTGCGCCGAGCGTGTTGCCGGCGGTGGCCACGCCGACCGCCTGCCAGACGGCGTCGGGATATCGGTGGATGACGGCGATCAGAACGAACTCCGAACCACCCGGCAGCAGCGTCGCGGCAACGAAACTCGCAATGAACAAGCCGACAAATCCGGCTTCGGCGGAAAAATCGAACATGCGCGACAGGATCTGCGGGGCGGCGCGATTGTATCGGCGCGCCCTGCGCATGCCCGGTGCTAGAGTCGCACCGCAAAGCACGGACGAGGCACGGAGAGACACGCGATGGCCTGGATCGATCGACTCGTGCGATTGCCCGCCCTCGGCGACCCGTACGGCAGCGAGCGCGACTCGATCGCCGCGCTGCTGGCGACGCCCGCCGATCCGGCGCTGCATGCCAGCGCGCGCGAGACCGCCGCGCGCTGGATCCGGGCGGTGCGCGCCACGCCGCCGGGCGTCCTGTCGGCGCAGAACCTGCTCGCGACGTTTCCGCTTGCGAGCGCCGAAGGCGTGGCGCTGCTGCGCCTGGCCGAAGCGCTGCTGCGCGCACCCGACCCCGAAACGCAGAGCTGGCTGATCGCCGAGAAGCTCGCCGCTTTTCGCGGTGCTGCGCCGGCTGCCGTCGGCGACGGGCTCGTCGCGCGCGTGCTCGCGGGCGCGCTGCGCGTCGCCGGCCAGGTCAGCGCACCGGTCGACCTGCGCTCAAGCGATGCGTCGGGCATCCGCGAATGGCTCGCGCGCAGCACGCTGCGGCCGCTCGTGATCGAAGGCATCCGCCGCTTCGGCGAACAGTTCGTCTTCGCCGCCACGCTCGACGAAGCGCTCGAACGCGCCACGCACCGCCCTGACGTGCGCGTCACGCACTCGTTCGACATGCTGGGCGAAGGCGCGCGCACGGCGGCAGACGCGGATCGCAGCTTCGCCGCCTATCGCGCTGCGATCGAGTCGCTCGCGGCAACCGGAAAGACCGGCCACTTCAGCCAGCGCGACGGCGTCTCGATCAAGCTGTCGGCGATCCATCCGCGTTTCGAGACCGCGCAACTCGAGCGCGTCGAAGGCGAGCTGTACGAAAGGCTGCGCGCGCTCGCGCTGCAGGCATCCGATGCGGACATCAACCTCACGATCGACGCCGAGGAGTCCGAGCGGCTCGTGCTGCACGTGGCGCTCGTCGAACGGCTCATGCGCGAGCCGCAGCTGGCCGGTTGGGAAGGCCTCGGGCTCGCGGTGCAGGCGTATCAGACGCGCGCGGCGGCGACGGTCGACTACCTGCTGGCGAAGATCGCGGAATTGAAACGCCCGCTCGCGATCCGGCTCACGAAGGGCGCGTACTGGGACGCCGAGATCAAGCGCGCGCAGGAGCTGGGCATGCCGGGCTTTCCGGTGTTCACTCGCAAGTGGGGGACCGACGTGTCGTACGCGGTGATCGCGCAGCGCCTGCTGACCGCGGACGCTCCGGTGTTCCCGCAATTCGCCACGCACAACGCGCTGACCGCCGCCTGGGTGTGCGCGGTGGCCGACGCGGCTGCCCCCAAGAAGCGTTTCGAGTTCCAGCGGTTGCACGGCATGGGCGAGGCATTCTTCCGCACCATTCTCGCCGAACGGCCGACCGCGGCCGTGCGCATCTACGCGCCGGTCGGCAGCTTTCGCGATCTGCTCGCCTACCTCGTGCGACGGCTGCTGGAAAACGGCGCGAACAGCTCGTTCGTCCATCAGATCGCCGACGAAGGCACGCCGATCGACACGCTGCTTGTCGATCCGTTCGAGCAGGCGCGCAACGAAGCGGCGGCCGAGCCCCCGCTGGCGACCGGCGCCAAGCTGTTTCCCGGGCGGCGCAACTCCGCAGGCCGCGATCTCGCCGAGCCGCGCACGCTCGCGGCGCTGGCGGCTGCCGTCAACGCGCCGCTCGAGGGAGAGAGGGCTGCGCCGCTCGTCGTCGGGCTCGCACGGCCGAGCGGCTCCCAGCGCGCCGTCGTCAATCCGGCGCGGCTCGGCGAAGTCGCCGGCGCAGCGATCGACGCAACCGATGCCGAAGTCGACGCGGCCGTCGCCGCGGCCGTGGCCGCGCAGCCGGCGTGGGATGCGCGCGGTGTGGCCGCGCGCGCCGGGCTGCTCGAACGCGCCGCCGACGCGTACGAGGCCGAGCATGACGCCCTCGTGCGGCTGCTGGTCCGAGAAGCGGGCAAGACCTATCTCGACGCGCACCTCGAGGTACGCGAAGCGGTCGATTTCCTCCGCTACTACGCCGTGTCGGCCCGCAGCGCGCTCGCGCGCCGCAAGCTGCCGGGACCCGTCGGCGAGTCGAACGAGCTCGACCTGCACGGCCGCGGCACATTCGTCTGCATCAGCCCGTGGAACTTTCCGCTCGCAATCTTCACCGGGCAGATCGCGGCAGCGCTGGTCGCCGGCAACACGGTGATCGCGAAGCCCGCCGAACAGACACCGCTCATCGCGCATCGCGCGGTCAGGCTCATGCATGCGGCGGGCATTCCGCTCGACGCGCTGCAGCTTCTCCCCGGCCCGGGGGAAACGGTCGGCCGCCGGCTCACGAGCGATCCGCGCATCGCCGGGGTCGCCTTCACCGGATCGACCGAGACCGCGCGCGCGATCAACCGTGCGCTGGCGGCGCGCGACGCGCCGCTGGCTGCGCTCATCGCCGAAACGGGCGGACAGAACGCGATGATCGTCGACTCGACCGCGCTGCCCGAACAGGTGACCGACGCGGTGATCTCGAGCGCGTTCCGCTCGTGCGGGCAGCGCTGCAGCGCGTTGCGCGTGCTGTACGTCCAGCACGAGATCGCCGACGCCGTGCTCGCGATGATCGCCGGCGCGATGCGCGAATTGCGCATCGGCGATCCGCGCGACCCGGCCGTCGACGTCGGTCCGGTGATCGACGCCGCCGCGCTCGAAGCGCTGCGCGCGCACCGCGGCTGGCTGCGCGCCCATGCGAAGCGGCTCTACGAGTGCGAGCTGCCCGCGGGCCTCGAAGGGCACTACTTCGCGCCGATCGCCTACGAGATCGAGTCGATGCGTCAGCTCGAGCGCGAGAACTTCGGGCCGATCCTGCACGTCGTTCGCTTCGACAAGCGGGCGCTGGACAGCGTGATCGACGAGATCAACGGCAGCGGTTACGGGCTGACGATGGGACTGCACACGCGGCTGGACGCGCGCGTCGAGCACGTTCGCGCGCGGGCGCGGGTCGGCAACCTGTACGTCAACCGCAACATCATCGGTGCCGTCGTCGAGTCGCAGCCGTTTGGCGGCGAAGGGCTTTCCGGCACGGGCCCGAAAGCGGGCGGCCCGCACTACCTGCTGCGTTTCGTCACCGAGCGCACGGTGACGATCAACACCGCCGCGGCCGGCGGCAACGTCGAGCTGGCCGCCGGGCTGCTCACTCGCAGCGGCTGATCATCCCAGGTCGCGGACGATCTCGACCGCGGCGTTGTGCCCCGGCGCGCCGGTCACACCGCCGCCCGGATGCGCACCCGAGCCGCAGTGGTACAGGCCTTCGATGGGACCGCGGTAACGCGCGTAGCCGAGCACCGGCCGCATCGAGAAGAGCTGATCGAGCGAAAGCTGGCCGTGGAAGATGTCGCCCGCAGTCAGGCCGAACTCGCGTTCGAGATCGAGCGGCGTCCAGGCGCGCCAGCCGATGAGGGCGCGGCGGAAGTTCGGGCAGAACGCCTGCACCACGTCGAACACCGCTTCGACCGCGCGCGCCTTCAACGCATCCCAGTCGGCATCCGGCTTGAACTGCTGGCAGAACAGCGACGCGACGTGCGCGCCCTTCGGCGCGAGCGAATCGTCGACCACGCTCGGGATCAGCATCTCGACGATCGGCTGCGACGCGAAACCGGCATCCTCGGCATCGCGCCAGGCACGGTCCATGTAGCGGAGCGACGGCGCGAAGACGATGCCGCTCGCATGGTGCGGCTGCGCGTTCGCGCCGGGCCGGCACGCGAAGTCGGGCAGCTCGGACAGTGCGACGTTGATCCGCAACGACCCCGACCCGCAACGGTAGCGGTCGATCGCCGCGGCGAAGTCGTCGGGCAGCTCGGCGCGATCGACGAGCCGCTGGTACAGCAGCTTGGGCGTCACGTTCGCGGCGACCGCACGCGCGCGGATCGTCTCGCCGCTGTCGAGTTCGACGCCCAGCGCGCGCCCGCCTTCGACCAAGACGCGCTTCACCGCACAGTCGGTGTCGATGCGAACGCCGCGCGAGCGCGCTTCGTCGGCCATCAGCTCCGTGATGCGGCCCATGCCGCCGATCGCATGCCCCCAGCGACCGGGCTTGCCGTTGACCTCGCCGAAGCAGTGATGCAGCAGCACGTACGCCGAGCCCGCCGCGTACGGGCTCGCATAGTTGCCGACCACCGCATCCCAGCCGAGGACCGCTTTGAGCGGGTCCGACTCGAAGACCGAATCGAGCCAGTGTCCCGCGCTCTTGGCAAACAGGTCGATCAGATCCCGCCGCGCCTCGTTCGGCAGTCTGCCGAACTGCAGCAGAAGCCGCGCCGCTGCGACGAGATCGCGCCAGCTCTGCACGATCAACGGGCCACCGAGATTGGGCGGCGCGCGTAGCACCCAGTGCTTCACGAGCGCGGCCAGCCGGTCGAGCTGCGCGTAATAGGCGGCCAGCCGCTGCGCGTCGCGCGGCGAGAACCTGGCCACTTCGGCTTGCGTGACGGCGAGGTCGCCGCCGAAGCTCAGACTTCGTCCGTCGGGCAACGGAACGAAGTTCGCGAACGGCCGCTCGACGATGCGCAGCCCGCGCTCGACGAGCTTCAGGTCGCGGATCACCTTCGGTTGCAGCAGGCTGACCGTGTAGCTCGCGGTCGAGTTGCGAAAGCCCGGATGGAACTCCTCGGTGACCGCCGCGCCGCCGACCACGCTGCGGCGCTCGAGCACGCGCACCTTCAAGCCGGCGGCGGCGAGGTAGCAAGCGCAGGCCAGCCCGTTGTGGCCGGCGCCGATGACGACGACATCGCAACCGGCACCGCGCGCCGCCCCCGTCAAGGCTGCGCCCCGGTCGCCGCTCAACGGCCGAAGTGCGCGTGCGCGCGGCCGTCGTCGAGCACTGCGCGCACCGCATCGGCGGCCGCGCGCAGCGTGTCGTAGCGGCGCACATGCCACAGGACCGTCGCCGCAGCGCCGATCAGGTTGTCGCGCATCGGCCCCGGCTCGCCGCGCAGCGCGGCGAGCCCCTGCTCGCGGGTCTGCGCGCACGCCGCTTCGGCATCGAAAGGCGTGTCCGCGCCCGCGCCGGGCGGCTGCGGCGGATAGATCCCCTGCGCGAAACCGAATTCGTCGGCGCGCAGATCCACGGGCGCTTCCGCACCGCCGTCCTCGTAGCGATACGCGCGCCCGCTGGCGCGCAGCGACGGCACCACACCGCCTTCGACACCGCGCACGATCAGTGCGCTGTCGAAGCCGGCCGCGCGCGCCAGCAGCGCGTAGATGCGCGGATACGGCTTGTGCACGTAGCCGGTGACCAGATGCGTGCGCCGCCGTCCGCACACGGGCTTGGCCAGCACCTCGACCGTGGTCAGGACCTGCCGCTTGACGATGCGCGTGCGCAGCTGCGTGAGCGCGTGCAGCTTCGGATTGAACGCGCACTGATCGACGTAGGCCCAGCCGCAGGCAGGGTCGGCCAGCCGCGCCGCCGCCTGCGCCGGATCCAGATCGACCGGCTGCCCGCCGGCGGCGAGCACCTGGTGCGTGGTCAGCCCGAACTTCGGCCCCATCGCGCGCACGCCGTGCGCCACCGTCGGCACGCCGCAGGCGGCTAGCACCGCGGGCAGAAACGGCGACGCCGGCAGCGTACGCGTGAAGCCGTCGTACGCGTCGGCCAGATCGACCACCTCGTCCACCTCCGCGGCGACCCGCGCGGTGGTTTCCAGCACCGCGTCGAGCGCGCCGAGCGTCTCGTCGTCGGTCTCACGCTTCATGCGCAACGCGATCAGCAGCACGCCGGCCTGCACCGGGTCGGCAGCGCCGTCCAGGATCAGCCGCAACGCCTGCCGCGCTTCCTCGCGCGTGATGTCCTTGGACAGCTCCGGCCCCGTGGCCACGCGCTGGACCACGCTGCGCAGCAGCGCGGCACCGGCGTCAAGATCCGGCATGGCTCCCATGTTCGATGTCCCGTTCAGATTCCGACGAACACCTGTCCGTCCTCGACTCTGACCGGATAGGTGCGCAGATTCGTTTCGGCCGGCTCCTCGGCGACCTCGCCGGTGCAGACATTGAAGCGGCTGCCGTGCAGAGGACACTTGACCCATGCGCCGCGCAGCGCGCCGTGCGACAGCGACGCGTCCTCGTGCGTGCAGGTGTCGTCCACCGCGCAGAACCGGCCTTCCACGTTGGCGATCAAGATGCGCCGGCCATCGAACTCGACGCATGTCATCCTTCCGGGCGGCAAGTCCGCCGCCGTCAAGGCAGTCCGAAACGTCATCGTCATCGTCATCGCCAACTCCTCACCGCAAGGCCCAGGGGCCGTGCGCGCGAAGTGTAGACGCGGCGGCGGCGCTGTTGCCCAAAGACCTGCCGCGCGCAGGTGTTTGCGGCGTCTCGCTGTGGCAAGCTTCGCCGCGATGACGATCGCCTCCACGCTGACGCTGCCGCTGCGCGGCGACTTTGCCGACGCGCTGCCGCAGCTGTGCGTCGCCTGGCAGCCGCGCCCGGGACCGGCGCCACGACTGCTGTTCTTCAACCGCGCACTCGCGGCGGAACTGGACTTAGCCTGCGCGGACTGGAGCGAGCCGGATCTCGCGCAGGTCTTCGGCGGCAACGTCGTGCCTGCCGGCGTGCAGCCGGTGGCGCAGGTCTATGCCGGGCACCAGTTCGGCGCTTTCGTGCCCCGGCTGGGCGACGGCCGCGCGCTGCTGCTCGGAGAAGCCGTCGACCGTGAGGGGCGCCTGCGCGATCTGGCGTTCAAGGGCTCCGGTGCCACGCCTTTTGCCCGCAATGGCGACGGCAAGGCCGCCGTCGGTCCGATGCTGCGCGAAGTGTTGATCGGTGAAGCCCTGCACGCGCTCGGCATTCCGGCCACGCGCGCGCTGGCGGTGGTGGCCACCGGCGAGCCGGTCCAGCGCGAGCGCGCGCTGCCCGGTGCGGTGCTCACGCGCGTGGCCGCCAGCCACCTGCGCGTGGGCACCTTCGAGTACGTCGCGGCACGACGAGACGAAGCGCTGCTGCGGCGGCTGGCCGACTACGCGCTCACCCGGCACGGCCCGCCGTCGCGCAGCGGCGCGGACCGCTATCTGCAACTGCTGCACGCCGTCGTCGTGCGGCAAGCCCGCCTGGTCGCGCAGTGGATGAACGTGGGTTTCATCCACGGTGTGATGAATACCGACAACATGACGATCTCGGGCGAGGCGATCGACTTCGGCCCGTGCGCGTTCATGGATGCCTACGACCCGGCCACGGTGTTCAGTTCGATCGACCGCGACGGCCGCTACGCGTACGGCAACCAGCCGGCGATCGCGCAGTGGAACCTGGCGCGCCTGGCCGAGGCGCTGCTGCCGCTGATCGACGCGGACGAGGAGCGCGCGGTGGCGTGCGCCACCGAGGCGGTGACGGCTTTCGCGGCGGCGTACGACCAGGCGCTGCGCGCCGGCCAGCGCGCCAAACTGGGCCTGCGCAGCGAGCGGCCCGAAGACGCACGGCTGATCGACGACTGGCTCGCGCTGCTTGCGCAGCGGCGCGCCGACTTCACACGCGCGCATCGCGCGCTCGCCGCAGCCGCCGCCGGCGACGATGCGCCGCTGCGCGCAGAGGTCGGCACCGGCGCCGACCTCGAGGCTTGGCTGGCGCGCTGGCGCGCGCGCTGCGCGCAGGACGATGACGGCGCCGCCGACGCGGCTGCCCGCGCCGTCGCGCTGCGGCGGACCAACCCCGGCGTCGTTGCGCGCAACCACCGCGTCGAGGAAGCGCTCGCCGCCGCTACGAACGACGGCGACCTCGCGCCGTTTCGGCGCCTGCTCGCCGCGGTGACCCGCCCGTTCGACGACGATCCCGCGCTCGAGCCCTATGCGCAGCCGGCGCCGGCCGAGTTCTCTCAGCGCTACATGACCTTCTGCGGTACCTGACCGCGCGCCGACTTGACGCGAACGTCAACTCGCCGATAGATTGCGCGTGCTGGTGCTCGCGTCGCCGCTCGTGCGACGCGGTTCAACGGGAATCGGGGAGGCGTATGCCGAATGCGCCCAACCCGAGCTGCCCCCCGCAACGGTAAGCGGACGAGGCTCGCGCCTTAGCCCGTGCGACGCACGCCACTGGGGCCAACGCCCTGGGAAGGCCGCACGGGTCGTTCCGCCAGCCCGGATACCGGCCAGCAGGGGGTGCGCAGTGCGCACCGTGTTGAGCGTCCGCGCGGGGAGGCGCGGAAGCTCGCCTGCCCTCAGTGGAGTTCTTCGAATGCCTTCGCCCCTGCGCGCGCCCGCGCTCGCGCCGACATGCTGTTTCGCCCTTTGCCTTTCCGTACCGGCGCCCGCCCGAGCGATGCTCGATGCGGTCGTCATCACCGCGACCCGCACCGAGATGCGGGTCTCCGAGGTCGTGGCGGAAACCACGGTACTCACACGCGCTGACCTGGCCCGATTCGAGGCGCGCTCACTCGCCGAAGTGCTGGCCACAACGGCCGGCATCCAGTTCGCCGCCAACGGCGGGCTCGGCAAGAGCTCGTCGCTGTTCGTGCGCGGGCTGGACTCGCGCCATGTGCTGCTGCTCGTCGACGGCGTCCCGGTCGGCTCGGCCACCACCGGCACGCCGTCGCTCGACAACCTCCCGCTGGAACTGATCGACCGCATCGAGATCGCGCGCGGTCCGCTGACCTCGCTGTATGGCAGCGGCGCGATGGGCGCGGTGATCCAGGTCTTCACCCGCCGCGGGGCGGCGGCCACTGCCGCCAGCGCCGCAGCCGGCAGCCACGGCTACGCGCGCGGCGCCGCCGGCGTCGGCATCGACGCACCAGTGCAGTTGGCGCTGTCGGCCCAGCATCTGCGCACCCGGGGCTTCTCCGCAACGAACGGCAGCGTGCCGTTCGGTAACTTCAATCCCGACGACGATCCGTTCAGGCAGTCCGCCGGCGCGGCGCGCATCAGCGCCGCGCTGGGCGCCGGCTGGCGCGCCGACCTGCTCACGGTCGAATCGCGCGGTACGACGCACTACGACGACGGCCCCGGCGCCGACACGCACGCGAAGCTGCGCAACTCAGTGACCGCCGCCGGGATCGATGGCAAGCCCCTCGCGCGCTGGCACAGCGCGCTGCGGCTGGGGCGCAGCATCGATGTGTACGACACGCGCGCATCCGCCAGCCCGTTCGTGACGCCCGGTCCGATCGAGACCGAACAGACGCAGCTTTCCTGGGAAAACACGATCGCCACCGCCGCGGGCCGCTGGCTGCTGCTCGCGGAACGCACCGAGCAGGACGTCAGCCGGCCCGGCGCACCGTTCGCGGCGAGCCACCGCACGATCGACGCGGCCGGTGTCGGCTACACGTTGACCATGGGCACGCACGATCTGCAGGCGAGCCTGCGGCGCGACCGCAATTCCCAGTTCGGCGGCCAGACGACCGGCGCGCTCGGCTACGCGTGGTCGTTCGCACCCGCGTGGCGCGCGGGCGCCGGCTACGGCGAGTCGTTCACCGCACCGAGCTTCAACCAGCTGTACTTCCCGGGCTTCGGTAACCCGAACCTCAAGCCGGAGCAAGGCGAGCACTACGAAGTCTTCGGCGCCTGGCGCGGCGCCGGCGCGCACGCGCGGCTGACGGCCTACGAGCACCGCTACGTCGGCTTCATTTCCGCGGGACCGGCGCCGGCGAACCTGCCGCGCGTGCGCATTCGCGGCGCCTCGCTCGACACCGGCGCGCGCGCAGGTGCGTTCACCGTCTCCGGCGGCGCCGACTACGTCGATCCGCGCAACCGCACCGCCGGCGCCGCTTTCGGCCGCCGGCTGCCGCGGCGGGCGCTCGCCGCGGCGCACGCCGACGTCGGCTACGAATTCGGCGGCTGGCGCGTCGGTGCGCAGCTGCGCGCGCAGGGCGCGCGCTACGACGACGCCGCGAATACGCGCCGGCTGGGCGGCTTCGCGGTGCTGGATCTGCGCGCCGACCGGCGTCTGGCGCGCGGCTGGACCGTCGGCGTACGGCTGAACAACGCGCTGGATAAGTCCTACGAGACCGCATACGGCTACAACCAGCCGGGCCGCGAGCTGTACCTGTCGGTGCGCTGGCAGCCGCAGTCGTGAGGACGCGATGCGCGAACTGATCGTCGGCGGCGTGCGCAGCGGCAAGTCGGCAGCGGCGCTCGCGCGCGCCGCTGCCTGGCTCGAGTGCGCCGAGCACGAGGCGACGCTGATCGCCACCGCGACCGCGGCCGACGAAGAGATGCGCGCGCGCATCGCGCGGCACCGCGCCGAGCGCGCGCGCCGCCTGCCGCGCCTGACCACGCTGGAGGAGCCGCGCGCGCTCGCGGAAACGGTCGCACGCCTCAGCGCCCCGCGTCGGCTCGTGCTCGTCGAATGCCTGACGCTGTGGGCGACCAACCTGCTGGCGCCGTCGACCGGCGCGCCGCTGCCTGCGGGGCGATGGAGCGCGCGCGTGGACGAACTCGCGCAGGCGCTGGCCGCCGCCGCCGGGCCGGTGGTGCTGGTGGCCAACGAAATCGGCCTGGGCGTGATCGGCGCGGATGCGGCCACGCGCCGCTTCGTCGACGCCGCCGGCGAACTGAACCGGCGCATCGCCGCGGCATGCGAGCGGGTGACGCTGGTCGCCGCCGGCTGCGAGCTGCCGCTGAAGGCGCCGCGGCCATGACGCGCGCACTTCGTCTGCTGCTCGCTCTGCTGGTGCTGCTGCCGCCGGCGGCGTCCGCGCGCATCACCGTCACCGACGACCGCGGTGCCACCTTCGCGTTCGCCGCGCCGCCGGCGCGCATCGTCGCGCTGCTGCCGTCGCTGACGGAAACGGTCTGCGCGCTCGGCGCTTGCGAGAAGCTGGTCGGCGTCGACCGCTTCTCCAACTGGCCCGCGCAGGTCGGCGCGCTGCCGCGGCTGGGCGGCATCGACGACGTGCCGATCGAAGCGCTGCTGCGGCTGCAGCCCGACGTGGTGCTGGCGTCGGTCTCGCACCGCATGCTCGACCGGCTGCAGGCGCTCGGCGTTGCGGTGCTGGCGCTCCGGAGCGAAACGCACGCCGACGTCCGGCGCACGTTCGAGCGTGTCGCCGCGCTGATCGGCGAGCCAGCGCGTGCTGATGCGGCCTGGGCAGGCGTGCAGGCGCGGCTCGCGCGGTCGGCCGCGCGCGTGCCGCCGTCCTGGCACGGCGCGCGCGTGTATGTCGAGATCGGCGGCGGCTGGGCCGCCGGGGCGGGTTCGTTCATCGGCGAGACACTCGCGGCGCTGGGGCTCGCCAACGCGGTGGACGCCGCACTCGGTCCGTTTCCGAAACTCAACCCCGAGCACGCGGTGCGCGTGCGGCCGGATCTGTTCATCGCCAGCGCGCGCGAAGCGGCGCAGTTGGCCAACCGGCCGGGCTGGCACGCGATCCCCGCGCTCGCCGCCGGTCGCATTTGCGCGTTCGAGCAGGCGCGCTGGGAGCTGCTGGTGCGGCCCGGGCCGCGACTGGCCGAAGCGGCCGAAGCGATCGCCGACTGCCTGGCGGCGCTGCCGAGGACGGCGGGCGATGCACGCTGAAGCGGTCGGCACCCTGCGCGAGCGCGCTGATGGCGCAGCGGCACGGCGTCGGCGCGTAACGCTCGCACTGCTGGCAGCGGCGCTCGCCGTTGCTGTGCTCGGCCTGCTCGCCGGCAGCCACGGCCTGTCGTGGCGGGCGTTCGCCGCGGACTGGGAGGCCGGCCGAGCCTGGCTGATCGTCGGCGAGCTGCGCGCCCCGCGCAGCCTGGCGGCGTTGCTGGTGGGTGCGCTGCTCGGGCTGGCGGGCGCGATCGCGCAGGGCGTGTTCCGCAATCCGCTGGCGGACCCCTATCTGCTCGGCTCCGCCGCCGGCGCCTCGCTCGGCGTGGTGCTCGTGCTGGCCGCCACCGCGCTCGGCGGGCAGGCGATCCCGCTGGCCGCCGCGTCCTGGCTCGAGCGCGTGGGCCTCGTGGCGGCCGCCTTCGCCGGCGCGCTGGCGGGCGTGGTGCTGACGCTGCTGCTGGCGCGCGGCGCCCAGCACACGATCCGGCTGCTGTTGGCGGGCGTGGTGGCCGCCGTGTTGCTGGGTGCCGTCAATGACCTGGTCACGCTGCTGGCGCCGGATGCGCTGCGCGGCAAGCAGGCTTTCCTGCTCGGCAGCACCGCCTTCGTCGGCTGGCGCGGGGTGGCGCTGCTGGCGCTGGGACTGGCCATCGCGCTGCCGCTGGCGGTGGCGGTCGCGCGCGTGCTGGATGCGCTCACGCTGGGCGAGGAGGCCGCCGCCAGCCTGGGGCTGCGGCTTGCGCGCTGGCGGCTGGCGCTGGTGGCGCTGTTCGCGTTCGCCACCGCGCTGGCAGTCGCGCAAGCGGGGCTGATCGCCTTCGTCGGCCTGGCCGCGCCGCACGTGGTGCGCCGGCTCGCGCCGTCAGCCCACGGCTTCCTGCTGGCCGCCAGCGCCCTGGCCGGCGCGGTGCTGCTCGGCGCGGCCGACGTGGCCGCGCGCGCGCTGATCGCGCCGCAGGAGCTGCCGGTGGGCGTGATCACGGCGGTGGCCGGCAGCGCCTACCTGCTGTGGCTGCTGGCGCGCGAGGGGCGGCGATGACGGTGCTCGCAGCCGCCGCCGTCACCGCCGGCTACGGCGCGCAGCCGGTCGTCGACGCCGTCAGCTGCGAGTTTGCGCGCGGCTGGACCGCGATCGTCGGCCCGAACGGCGCCGGCAAGAGCACGCTGCTGCGGGTGCTGGCCGGGCTGCTGGCGCCGAGCGCCGGCGAAGTGCGGCTCGACGGCGAGCCGCTCGAGCGCTTGTCGCCGCGCGCGCGGGCCCGCGCGATTGCCTGGCTGCCGCAGCTTGCCGAGCCGGCCGGAGAGCTCACGGTACGCGAGACGGTGGCGCTCGGCAGGCTGCCGCATCTGGGCGTTTTCGGCGCGCCGACGGCGGCGGACGAAGCCGCGATCGACGCAGCGATGCAGCGCACCGAGTGCGGCGCCTGGGCCGAGCGTCGCCTGTCGGAACTGTCTGGGGGCGAGCGTCAGCGCGCGCTGTTGGCGCGCGCGCTGGCGACCGAAGCGCCCGTGCTGCTGCTGGACGAGCCGACGCTGCATCTGGATCCGCCGCACCAGGTGGCGCTCGCGAAACTGGCGCGGTCGCTCGCCGCCACGCATACGGTGGTGACGGTGATGCACGATCTTTCGCTCGCGCTGGCGGCCGACCGCGTGCTGCTGCTCGCCGACGGCGGCGTGCGGATTAGCGCCGCGGCCGGCGATGCGGCGCTGCACCGCGCGCTGGAGCGCTGCTTCGCCGACGCGGTTCGCATCGAGGTGCGCAACGGGCGCGCGCTCGTCGCCCCGGCGCTGGATTGAACGGACGCCATGAGAATCGAAACCCCGCCCACCGCGCGCGTCCGCGCCAAGCCCACCGGGGCGCGGCGCGGGCTGCTGATCGTGCACACCGGCGACGGCAAGGGCAAGAGCACGGCGGCCTTCGGGCTGGCGCTGCGCGCGCACGGCCGCGGCAAGCGCGTGGCGATCTTCCAGTTCATGAAGGTGCCGAGCGCGCGCTTCGGCGAGCACCGGGCCTTTGCGCAACTGGGCGTGCCGGTCGCAGGCCTGGGCGACGGCTTCAGCTGGCGCAGCCGCGACCTGGCGCACTCCGCGCGGCTTGCACGCGAAGGCTGGCAGCGGGCCGCGGACGCGATCGCCGACGGCAAACACTTCCTGGTGGTGCTGGACGAGCTGACCTACCCGCTGCGCTACGGCTGGCTGTCGCTCGACCCCGTGCTGGCGGCGCTGGCCGCGCGTCCGGCGGCCACCACGGTGGTCGCGACGGGCCGCGGTGCACCGGTCGAGCTGATCGCGCTCGCGGATACCGTGACGGAATTCCGCAAGGTCAAGCACCACTACGACGCCGGGGTGCCCGCGCAGCGCGGCATCGAGGACTGACGATGGACGGGCGACTCGCGGCGGTGAGTTGGAGCGGCGGCAAGGACTGCGCGCTCGCGCTGCTGCGCGCGCGCGCGCAGGGCTACGACGTGCGCACCTTCATCACCGCGTGTCACGGCGAGACGCCGAACGCGCACGCGTTGCCGCGCGCATGGTTCGAGCGGCAGGTGGCGGCGCTCGCCGGCCGCTGGCGGCCATTCGACGTGGCGCCGGGCGGCTACGAAGCGGGCTTCCGCGCGGTGCTGGCGGAACTCGCCGCCGGGGGGCTCACGGCGATGGTCTTCGGCGACATCGATCTGGCCGCACACCGCGACTGGATCGAGCCGCGCGTGCGCGCCGCCGGCCTCGAGCCCGTATTTCCGCTGTGGGGCATGGCGCGCCCGCAGGTGGCCGAAGAAATCCTCGACCGCGGCGTGCGCGCGCGCGTGGTCACGGTCGATCTGGCGCGGCTGCCGGCGTCCTTCTGCGGCCGCCGTTACGACCGCCGGCTGCTCGCGGACCTGCCCGCAGGCGTGTGCCCGTGCGGCGAGGACGGCGAGTTCCACACGGCCGTCGAGTGGCTGCCCGGCATGCGCGAACCGGTGCCCCTGGACATCGCCGGCATCGTCGAGGAACCGACGCGACCGCCGCTCGCCCCCGGTCGCCTGGCGCGCGTCGTCGTGGCGCCGTCGGTGCTGCCATGAACGCCGAGGCTGCAACGGTCGCCGCCGCCGTGCTGCTCGCCGCGCTGCTGGACCGCGCGCTGCCCGAGCCCGCCGACCGCTGGCATCCGGTGGCCTGGCTCGGACGCGCCGGCGCGACCCTCGGCCGCTTCGCGCTCGCGGCACGCACACCGCGGGCGCAGCTTGCACGCGGGGTGCTGGCGTGGGCGCTGCTTGCGCTGCCGGTCACGGCCGTCGCGTTCTGGCTCGAGCGCGCGCTCGGCGCCCTGCCGGCGGCCGCGCAAGCGCCGGTGCTGGCGCTGGCGCTCAAACCGACCTTCGCGTGGCGGCTGCTGCGCGAGGAGGTGGCGGCGGTGGAGGCGGCGCTCGCGCAGTCGGTCGATGCGGCGCGCGCGCAGGTGGCACGCATCTGCAGCCGCGACGTGGCCGCGCTCGACGAAGCGGGCGTGCGCGAAACGGCGCTGGAGTCGCTGGCGGAAAACTTCAACGATTCGCTGGTCGCGCCGCTGCTCTGGTATGCGGCCGCAGGGCTGGCCGGCGCCGTGCTGTATCGAGTAGCCAACACGCTGGATGCGATGTGGGGCTACCGGGGCCGCTGGGAGTGGGCCGGCAAGTGCGCTGCCCGTGCCGACGACGTTCTGTCGTGGCTGCCGGCGCGGCTGTCGGCCCTGCTGCTGGCGCCGCCGCGCCGCTGGCGGCAGCTGCGCGCGCAAGCGGCGCGCACCCCTTCGCCAAACGGCGGCTGGCCGATGGCGGCGCTGGCGCTGCGCCTTGGCGTGCGGCTGCGCAAGCCAGGCGTGTATGCGCTGAACGACGCGGCGCGCGCTCCGGCCGGTGCGGACACCGCGCGCGCGCTCGCGTTCACGGGCCGCGCCGCAATGGCGGCTTTCGCGCTCGCGGCGGCCGCCGCGGCGGCGCGCGCACACGGGCTTGCCGGATGAAACGCGCCGTCGTCGTCTGGGGCGCCACCAGCGGCGCCGGCAAGAGCTTCGTCGCGACTGCGCTTCTGCGCCTGGCGGCGCGGCGCGGCCTGCGCGCGGCCCCGTTCAAGGCGCAGAACATGAGCAACAACGCGCGCGTGATCGACGGCGGCGAGATCGGCACCGCGCAGTACTGGCAGGCGCTGGCCGCCGGGATCGCACCGCAGGCGGACCATAACCCGGTGCTGCTGAAGCCGGAGGCGGACACCGCCAGCCAGGCGATCGTGCACGGGCGCGTGCGGCACGACCTGGCGGCGCTGCCCTGGCGCGCGCGCAGCCCGCAGCTGGCGGCGGCGGCGCGCGCAAGCTTCGAGCGGCTGGCCGACGCGCACGAACTGCTGGTGATCGAAGGGGCGGGATCGCCGGCGGAGATCAACCTTGCGGACTGCGACTTCGCGAACCTGCAGGCAGCGCGCTGGGCGGCGGCGCGCGCGCCGACGGCCGCGCTGCTGGTGGTCGACATCGACCGCGGCGGGGCGTTCGCACACGCCCTCGGCACGCTGGCGCTGCTGCCGGAGGACTTGCGGCCGCTCGTGTGCGCGGTCGTGCTCAACCGATTCCGCGGTGATGCCGCGCTGCTGGCGCCGGGGCCGCAGTGGCTCGCCGAGCGCGCGGCAGTCGCGCACGTGGCGGTGTTGCCGACGTTGCCGAGACACGGCCTGCCGGAAGAAGACGGCCCGGCCTTCGGCAGCACGGCCGCCGGCCCCACGGTGGCGGTGATCGCCGCGCCGCGCGCCAGCAACCTGGACGAATTCTCGGCGCTCGCCGCCGGCGGCGTGCGGCTGCGCTGGCTGCGCGCGGCGCGCGAGCTCGACGGCGCCGACCTGATCGTCGTGCCGGGCTCGAAGCAGACGATCTCCGACCTCGCCTGGCTGCGCGCGCAGCGATTCGATGAGGCGCTGGCGGCGGCGGCCGAAGCCGGTCGGCCGATCCTTGGCATCTGCGGCGGCATGCAGATGCTGGGGGCGCGGCTGCACGATCCGCGGGGCCACGACGGCGTGCGCTGCGACGCGGCCGCCGGGCTCGGCCTGCTGCCGCTCGTGACGACGTTCGCGCCGGACAAGCGGCTGTGCGCAGGCGAATTTGCGTTCGCATCGCTGCCGGCGCCGTGGCTGCCTTGGTCCGGCATGCGCTTTTCCGGATACGAGATCCGCTGCGGGTGCACCGAGCCACTTGCGCCGGCGGCCATCGCGCTGCGCGACGCGCGCGGCGAGCCGCTGGGCTGGCAGGCCGGCAGCGTGCTCGGCATCGCCGCGCACGGGGCGCTGGAGAATTCGGCGCTGACGCTCGCGCTGCTTGGCGCGGCGGTGCGGCCGCCGGCCTTCGACGCCATCGCCGATGCGGTCGAAGCCGCGCTCGGCGCCGCGTTCGTCGACCGCCTGTTCGGAGTGCGCACATGACCGGTCCCGCCCGCATCGTCTGCCTGACCGAAGAAACCACCGAGTGGCTGTACCTGCTCGGCGAGCAGGACCGCATCGTCGGCATCAGCGGCTACACGGTGCGGCCACCGCGGGCGCGGCACGAAAAGCCGCGCGTGTCGCACTTCCTCGACGGGAACCTGGAGAAGATCCTCGCCCTGCAGCCCGACCTGGTGATCGGCTTCTCCGACCTGCAGGCCGCGCTCGCCGAGAAGCTGATCCGCGCCGGGCTCAACGTCCTGGTGACCAACCAGCGCAGCGTCGAAGAGATCTTCGCGACGCTGCGGCTGGTGGCCGCGCTCGTCGGCGCCGCCGACCGCGCCGAGCGCTGGATCGCCGCCACCCGCGCGCGCCACGCCGAGATCGCTGCGGCGGCTGCCGGCCTGCCGCGACGGCCGCGCGTGTACTTCGAGGAGTGGGACGAGCCGATGATCGCGGGCATCCGCTGGGTGTCGGAGCTCGTGGAGCTGGCCGGCGGCATGGACATCTATCCGGAGTTCGCCGCGCGCCCGCACGCGAAGGACCGCATCGTCGCCGATGGCGCCGAGACGGTGCGGCGCGCGCCGGACATCGTGATCGGCTCCTGGTGCGGCAAGAAATTCCGCCCCGAGCGCGTCGCCGCCCGCGCCGGCTGGGAGGCGATCGCCGCGGTACGCGACGGCGAGCTGCACGAGATCAAGTCGGCCGACATCCTGCAGCCGGGTCCGGCGGCGCTGACCGACGGGTTGGAAGCGATCAGGCGCATCGTGCTGCGCTGGGCCGCACGGCAGCCGGGTTGATCGAAGCGAAGAGGCGATGATGGACGTGCAGCCGCTTTCCGCGACCGACCGCGCGCTCGCCGCGCGCGTGCAAAGGGCGCTGGACCACAAGACCAAGCCGCCGGGCTCGCTCGGGCGGCTGGAGAAACTGGCACTGCGACTCGCGGTGGCGCTCGGTACCGAGCGGCCGCACCTCGTGGATCCGCAGCTTGCGGTGTTCGCGGCCGACCACGGCGTGACCGCGCAGGGCGTTTCCGCGTACCCGCGCGAGGTCACCGCGCAGATGGTGCGCAACATGCTCGCCGGCGGGGCGGCGGTTTCGGTGCTGGCACGCCAGCACGCGCTGGCGTTGACGGTGATCGATTGCGGCGTGGACGCGCAACTCGAACCGCATCCGAACCTGCGCGTGCTGAAGGTCTGCCGCGGCAGCGCCGACTTCACGCAGCAGCCCGCGCTGACGCCGGCGCAGTGCGAGGCGGCGCTGCAAAACGGAGCACGGCTTCTGCAGCAGCTGCCCGGCAACGCGCTGCTGCTGGGCGAGATGGGTATCGGCAACACGACGGCCGCCGCCGCGCTGATGGCCAGGATCACCGGGCTGCCGGTGAACGATTGCGTCGGCCGCGGTACCGGGCTCGACGAGGCGGCGCTCGCGCGCAAGCGCGCGGTGGTGACGCAGGCGCTCGAGCGTCATCGCGCCGTGCGCGAGCCCGTTGCCATCCTGGCGGCGCTGGGCGGGGCGGAGATCGCGACGATGGCCGGCGCGGTGCTGGCCGCGGCCCGTGCGCGCCGCTTGATCGTGGTCGACGGCTTCATCACGACCGCCGCCGTGGCGGTGGCTGCGGCGGTCGACCCAAACGTGCCGCGCCAATGCGTGTTCGCGCATGCGAGCGCCGAACGCGGGCACCGCGCCTGGCTCGCGCAGTTGGGCGCAGAGCCGCTGCTGGACCTGGACCTGCGGCTGGGCGAAGGCAGCGGCGCGGCGCTGGCTTGGCCGCTGCTGCTATCGGCCTGCCGCGTGCTTGCCGAAATGGCGACCTTCGAGTCGGCCGGCGTGTCGGAACGCGCATGAACGAACCGACCCGCGCCGCGCCGCATGCGGGCTTCGTCCCGCGCTTCGCCGCCGCGCTGCAGTTCCTGACGCGGCTGCCGCTGCCGCGCACGGCGCGCTTCTCGGAGGCGCTGCTGAACGAATCGGCGCGGCATTTCCCGGCGGTGGGCGCGCTCATCGGGCTGCTGGGCACGGCAGCGCTCGCAGCCGCGCTGGCGGCATTGCCGGCGACGGTGGCGGTGCTGCTGGCGATCGCCGTCACGATCGCCGCCACCGGCGCGCTGCACGAGGACGGTCTCGCAGACACCTGCGATGCGCTCGGCGCAGGCTGCGACCGCACGCGAGCGCTGGCAATCATGAAGGACTCGCGCATCGGCAGCTTCGGTGCGCTGGCGCTCGCGCTGCGGCTGGCGCTGGAGGCAGCTGCCGTCGGCGCGCTGCTCGAGCGCGGCGTGCTGGCCGCGTGCGCCCTGTGGGTCGCGGCGCATGGGCTGTCGCGGCTCGCGCCGGTGCTGCTGATCGCGACGCTGCCGTATGCGGGCGACTTGGAAGCCGCGCGCGCCAGGCCGCTGGCGCGGCCCCTTGCGCGCACCACCGTCGCCGTGGCGCTGCTGTGGGCGGCCGCGCTGCTGTCGGCCGCGTCGATGGTCGCGTCGGCGGCCGCGCTCGCGGCGGTCGGCGCGCTCGCCGCGGTCACGCTCGCGCTGCGCCGCGGGCTCGCGCGCTGGCTCGGCGGCTACACCGGCGACACGCTGGGCGCAGCGCAGCAACTGTCGCTGCTGGCGATGCTGCTCGCCGCAGCCGCAGTGCCGCGGTGAACGGCTTCGAACTGCATCTGTGGCGGCACCCACGCCTGCGCGGTGCCGATGGGCTGTGCATCGGCGCACTCGACTGGCCGGTCGATCCCCGCCGCGCACGCCGGCTGGCGCGCCGCATCGCGCGCCACGCCGCCGCGGCGGGCATCGCGCGAGAGATCGCGACCTCGCCCTTGGCCCGCTGCCGCGCCGTCGCTCGGCACTTGCGCACGCTCGGCTGGCGCATGCGGGTCGACGAGCGGCTGCGGGAGCTGGACTTCGGCCGCTGGCATGCGCGGCGCTGGAGCGAGATCCCGCCGTCGCAGATCGCCGCCTGGGAAGCCGATTTCCTGCACTACCGGCCCGGCGGCGGCGAGTCGCTGGCGAGCCTGCGCGCACGACTTCTCGACTACGTCGCCGCCGCGACGAGCGGCGATGCGCCGCCGCTGGCGATCACGCACGCCGGCTGCATCGCGGCGCTGGCGACGCTTCATCTGGATCGTCCAGACGCAGCGCACTGGCCGGCCGCACCCCCACCGGGCGCCTACGCCCGCCTGATCGTCCCCGTGCGCTTGCACGCCCACGCGCCCGACGCGGTCGCACCGACGCGCGCCAGTTCGACGAAGCCGCGCACGTCGTAGTCCGCCGCACGCACGCCGACGTGGATCTGCTTGGCGGTGCCGCTGCGACCGAGGCGCGGTGCGGTCACGCCGCGGCCCGCGGCCAACATCTGCGGCAGGATGACGGTGGACTCGATCGACTTGAGCGCCGGCGACGCCATCCCGACCGGCAGCAGTAAGGGCGCGAAGACGTCCACTCGCCGCGGCTGCGCAGGATAGGTGATCAGCGTCTGCTGCGCGAGGTCGCGCGGTTGCACGGGACCGAGCGCCTACGGCACAGTGCGCCCGCAGCGGCGGTCCGCGAACCCGGTGGCACCCAAGCTGCCCGCGATCGCCAGACGCCTTTTGTTCAGGCCGGACAGGCCGGCATGGCGATCCGAAGCTGACATCGCGTCAGCTCCCAAACCGTGGCGCGCAAGCCCGCGCGCTGTTCTTGGCGCGCGCAACGAAGCGTTACTTCGTGAGGATCAGCTTGCCCTGCCGCGTCAGCCGCAGCGTGTAGGTGTCCGGACCGTGCCGGATCAGCACCCGCGTGTGCCGCGTGAACAGGTCGCGGCTGTCCAGGGCGAGCGGCTGGGACGAACCGCCCGCATGGGGCTGCGTCGCGGGAGCGAACTTGGTCGAATCTCGATACATGGGATCACCCGCGTGCTCTTCGACGTTGAGAAAGCGCGGGCTGGCGAGGAACCCCTGGTTCGGGTCGCGGACAACCGGCACGCGGCATGCCCGGGTTCCTTTCGCTGGCTGGCGAAGCGGCGTCGCCCCTGGGGGAGACCGGCGACAGAACGACGCCGCGCAAAGCCCGTCTCCATGCGCAGACGCTCAGCGATAGCCGACGCGGTCGAGGATGCGCTGCGCCGCGATCTGGCCTTTGCCGATCGACGACAGCGGCACGTTCTCCTGCTTGAAGCGGCCGAGCGCCGCGAGCGCCGGGTTGTTGAGTTCCGCGCCTTTGGCCACCGGCCATTCGTTGTTGCCGTTGGCGAAGTAGGCCTGCGCCTCGGGGCTCGCGAGGTACTCGAGAAAGCGGATCGCGTTGTCCCGGTGCGGTGCGTGGCGCGCAACGGCACCGCCTGAGATGTTGACGTGCGTGCCCGACGTGGCTTGGTTCGGCCAGATGAATCCGACCTTGCTGACGACTTCCTTGTCCTTCGGATCGTCCGATCGAACGAGCCGGACCCAGTAGTACGTGTTGGTCAGCGCCACACCGCATTCGCCACTGGCGACCGCGCGGATCTGGTCCGTGTCGCCGCCACGCGGCGGCCGAGCCATGTTGGCCACGACGCCGCGTGCCCATTCCTCGGTCTTCGCTTCGCCCAGCCGTTCGACCATCGCGCCGATCAGCGACAGCATGTACGGATGCGAGCCGGAGCGCGTGCAGACCTTCCCTTTGTTCTTCGGGTCGGCGAGCTCTTCGTACGTGTCGACGTCGTCCGGCTTCACGGTCGCCTTGTTGTAGACGATCACGCGCGCCCGCAGCGAGAAGCCGAACCACGAGCCGTCGTTCGAGCGCAGGTGCGGCGGAATGCGTTCTTCGAGGATCCTGGATCGGACCGGCTGGAACAGACCGTCGATCTGCGCGCGCCACAGCCGCGCGGCGTCGACCAGCAGCACGACATCGGCGGGGCTGTTCGCACCTTCGCTCCTGAGTCGTTGCAGCAGTTGCTCGTCGCCGAGCTCGATGCGGTTGATCTTGATGCCGGTCTGCTTGGTGAAATTCGAGTACAGCGCCTCGTCGGTCTGATAGTGACGCGCGGAGTACAGGTTCAGCACGTTGTCCTGCGCGCGCGCATCCGTCACCTGCGCCGCCACGCCGAGCGCCAGCCCAAGCGCGAATGTCCAGCGCAGGCCGCGTTCGAACCAGGCTTCCGCGCGCTTCATGTCGATCGTTCGCTTCATGCTTCGTGGTCCCTTGTTGTTGAGAGGTGCGACGCGGATTCGATACGCCGGCGAGCCCGCGGAGCGCACTCTAACGCGAACGATTCTCAAATGCAAATTATTCTCATTTGATCAAGGTCAAGTCGCGGGCGAGACCCGTTCCGTACCGAGGCGCCTGCGCATCTTCCCTGCCCGGTCAACGACTTACGTCAGCGATTCGTGGTGACGGCGCAGCTGCAACGCTCGCGCGGCCCGCGCGTGCGGCCGCGTTACCGCCCCCGTTGCAGCGGCTCGTCGACGTCGCCCGCCTGGCTCGCCGGCGCGGCTGCGGACGAGTCGCCGTCGGGTGCGAGCCGGCGCGCGCCATTGAAGCGCGCCGCCCAGTACGGCTCGTCGAGCCCGTCGACGCGCACCTGACCCCGCCGCGCGGGTGCATGGACGAAGCGGCCATCGCCGATGTAGATGCCGACATGCGAGAACGCCCGGCCCAGCGTATTGAAGAAGACGAGATCGCCCGGCTGCAGCCGCTCGCGTTCGACGGCGAACCCGCTGCGAACGATCTCGTGCGACCGGCGCGGCAACTCCAGCCCGAGTGCGTCCAGAAACACGTAGCGCACCAGCCCACTGCAGTCGAAACCGCGGCTCGGGTCGTCGCCGCCGTAGCGGTACGGGACGCCAAGATGCGCGAGCGCGCGCACGGCAACGTCCGCACCGATCAACGCGCCGGTGCCGCCGCCCGTTTGCGCGCGCACCGCACAACCGGCGAGCGCGGATAAAAGCACCGCCGCGCCGGCTCTTGCCACGTGGCGCCAGTTCCAAGAATGCGTGATGGGCGGACGCATGGAAACGCTCCAGGCCGCGCCGAAGATAGCCGATAGCGACGGGAAAACCCAGTGCTTTCCTGCGCTTACATCGCACGTTTCCGGTAAATTGCACGCTCGATTCTCCGGCGCGCAACGCGTGCGCCCGGCCTGAACACTCCGCGGTGAACGCGTGGCCAGCGAAACGATCACCCCCGGCTATCCGAGCGCGCCGAAGGCGCGCGTGCTGATCGCAGACGACTCGCGCATCGTGCGCGCATCGATCACCCAGCACATCCGCGATCGCTTCGAGATCCGCGAAGTCACGGACGGTGACGCAGCCTGGCAGGCCATCCTGCTCGACGCGTCGATCCGCGTCGTGATCACGGATCTGACGATGCCGAAGGTCGACGGCTTCGAGCTGCTGACGCGGGTGCGCAGCTCGAAGGTGCAGCGTATCCGCGAGCTGCCGGTGATCGTGATCTCGGGTGAGGACGAAGTCGCCGAGCGCGAGCGCGCCGCTTCGATGGGCGCGACGGACTTCATCCAGAAAGGCGCCGGCGCCGCGGAACTGATCTCGCGCCTCGAGGTGCTGGTCAAGCTTGCCGCCACGCGCGAGGCGCTGCAGGAGAGCCAGGCCTCGCTCGAATCCGCGCGTACCGTCGATCCCGACACGGAACTGCTGAACCTGCCCTTCTTCGACAAACAGGTCGAGAAGTTGATCTCGTTCGCGCGACGCAATCTGACCGACGTCGCCGTCATCTGCGTGCGCGTCGAACTGTCGATGCCGAAGTCCGAAACCTGGGAAGGCGAGATCGAGCAGCGCGTCAAGCTGGTCGGCCGCGCGCTCGCCGCGTCGATCCGGCTCGAGGACCTCGGCACGCGCTCGGACCGCTTTGAGTTCTGCGTGGCCACGCAGGCGAGCGGGCTGTCCGGCGTGCTGCGCTTCGCGGCGCGACTGCGCAAGGTCCTGGAGAACGTCGAAGCGGCGGGCCCGGGAGTCGAGGTCTGGACCTGCATCGGCGTGGCCACCCTGTCGGAAGAACTGCGGCGCGGCGCCGAGGAGCTGCGGCTGCTGGCGCAGAAGCGCGCGCAGCAGGCGCAGTCGAGCCGCTCCCGCCGGATCATCCTCGGCACGTCCGAAGGTGTGGCGCCGGGCGCGATCGAAAGCCGGCCCGACGACGGGTCGATGGACATCGGTCTGGCGCTGGCGCTGATCCGAGCAGGACGCGCGGACGAAGTCGTGCCGCACCTGCCGCGACTGCTCGACCAGATCAACCCGCTGCTGAAGCTCGTTCGCCAGCAGCGGGAACTACAAGCCACGGGGTCGGAGGGATTGCGCAATGACGACGTACAAGGAGTTCCACGCTAGATCGATCCGCGACAAGGACGGTTTCTGGCGCGAACAGGCGGCGCTGATCGACTGGGGCAAGCCGTTCGACAGGGTGCTCGACTATTCGCGCCCGCCGTTCGCAAAGTGGTTCGTCGGCGGCACCACCAACCTGTGCCACAACGCGGTCGATCGGCACCTCGCCGCGCGCGGCGAGCGCAACGCGCTGATCTACGTCTCCACCGAGACGGACCAGGAGAAGAGCTACACGTTCAAGCAGTTGCACCGCGAGGTGAACCGCTTCGCGGGCATCCTCAAGGGGCTGGGCGTGGGGCGCGGCGACCGCGTGCTGATCTACATGCCGATGATCCCGGAGGCGATGTTCGCAATGCTCGCCTGCGTGCGCATCGGCGCGATCCATTCGGTCGTCTTCGGTGGTTTCGCCTCGGTGTCGCTGGCGACGCGGATCGACGATGCGCGACCGAAGGTCATCGTCAGCGCCGACGCCGGCTCGCGCGCGGGCAAGCCGGTGCCTTACAAGGCGCTGCTCGACGAAGCGATTCGGCTTTCGACGTTTCCGCCCGAAAAGGTCGTGCTCGTCAATCGCGGACTGGCCGAGATGCCGGTCGTCGCCGGCCGCGACCTCGACTACGCGAAACTGCGCGCCGAGCACATGAACGACGAAGTGCCGTGCGAGTGGCTCGAGTCGAGCGAGCCGTCGTACATCCTGTACACGTCGGGAACGACGGGCAAGCCGAAGGGCGTGCAGCGCGACACCGGCGGCTACGCGGTCGCGCTCGCCGCGTCGATGAAGCACATCTTCTGCGGCAGTCCAGGCGAAACGTACTTCTCGACCAGCGACATCGGCTGGGTCGTCGGCCACTCGTACATCGTCTACGGGCCGCTGATCGCGGGCATGGCCACCGTGATGTACGAGGGCACGCCGATCCGCCCCGACGGCGGCATCTGGTGGAAGATCGTCGAACGGCACAAGGTGACGACGATGTTCTCGTCGCCGACCGCGATCCGCGTGCTGAAAAAACAGGATCCCGCGCTGCTGAGGAAATACGACCTGTCGTCGCTGCGGTTGCTGTTCCTCGCCGGCGAGCCGCTCGATGAACCCACCGCGCGCTGGATCGCCGACGGCCTCGGCAAGCCCATCATCGATCACTACTGGCAGACCGAGACCGGCTGGCCGATCCTGGCGCTGGCGCGGGGAGTCGACCCCACGATGCCGATCAAGTTCGGCTCGCCCGGCGTGCCTTGCTACGGCTACGACGTGAGGCTCTACAGCGAAGTCGACGGTTCGGAGGTCGGCGCCGACGAAAAGGGCGTGGTCGGCATCGAAGGGCCGCTGCCGCCCGGCTGCATGACGACGGTGTGGGGCGACGACGAGCGCTTCGTCAAGACGTACTGGACGAGCGTGCCGAACCGGCAGGTCTATTCGACTTTCGACTGGGGCATACGCGACAAGGACGGCTACTACTTCATCCTCGGCCGCACCGACGACGTGATCAACGTCGCCGGCCACCGGCTCGGCACGCGCGAGATCGAGGAGTCGATCAGCTCGCACCCGAACATCGCCGAGGTCGCCGTCGTCGGTGTCGCGGACGCGCTCAAGGGCCAGGTCGCAGTCGCTTTCGCCGTCGTCAAGGACGCGTCGAAGATCGCCACAGCGGCGCTGAAGCTCGCGCACGAAGGCGAGATCATGAAGACCGTCGACACGCAGCTCGGCGCGGTCGCGCGGCCGGCGCGCGTGCACTTCGTCAACGTGCTGCCGAAGACGCGCTCGGGCAAGCTGCTGCGCCGCTCGATCCAGGCGATCTGCGAGGGCCGCGATCCGGGTGATCTGACGACGATCGAGGACCCGACCGCGCTCGACCAGATCCGCGCCGCGATCGCCGGCCGCTAGCGCCGACCGGCCACGCGCGATGATCGACACGCTGTCGTATGCGGCGGCGGCGCTCGTGCTGCCGCCGATATCCCTGATCCTGCTCGCACTGCTCGGCGTCGCGTGGTCGCGACGCTCGCGCACGCTCGGCCTCGGGCTCGCGTACGGGTCGCTGATCGGACTGCTCGCGCTCAGCACGGGCACCGTGGCGCAAGCGCTGATCCGCACGCTCGAAGTCCCGCCGCTCGGCGACACCAGGACGACCGGCGCGCAGGCGATCGTCATCCTCGCAGGCGGCCGCAGCCGCGGTGCGCCCGAATGGGGCGGCGAAGCCGTCCGCGCGTTCACGCTGCAACGGGTTCGCTACGGCGCGCGGCTGGCGCGCGAAACCGGACTGCCGATCCTGGTCAGCGGCGGCAAGCCCGGCGGCGGACGCCACGCCGAGGCCGAGCTGATGCGTGATCTGCTGCGCGACGAGTTCGGTGTGGCGCCGCGCTGGGTCGAGGCGGCGAGCGAAACGACCCGCGACAACGCGCGGCTTAGCGCCGCCGTGCTGCTGCCTGCGGGCATCGAGCGCGTGCTGCTCGTCACCGACGCGTGGCACATCCCGCGTGCACGCCCGGCGTTCGAGCGGCACGGCCTGAAGGTCACGCCCGCGCCGACCGGCTATCTCGGGCAGGCCGCGTTCCGCCCGCTGGACCTGGTTCCGAACGCCGAAAGTCTGCGCGTCGCCCACATCGCCTTGCGCGAATGGCTCGGCATCGCGTGGTACCGGCTGCGCGATTGATCCTTGGCATCCATCACACGGAGGACGAACACATGCAGACCAAGAAGGTGCTCACGCACGACGACGCGCGCAAGATCGCCGCGGCCGCCGAAGCGGAGGCGAAGAAGAACAACTGGGCGGTGACCATCGCGATCGTCGACGACGGCGGCCATCTGCTCTGGTTGCAGCGGCTCGACGGCGCCGCGCCGATTTCCTCGTACATCGGCCCGGAGAAGGCGCGCGCCTCCGCGCTCGGCCGGCGTGAGACGAAGATCTACGAGGACATGATCAACAACGGCCGGACCGCGTTCCTGTCGGCACCGCTGCAAGGCATGCTCGAGGGCGGCGTGCCGATCGTCGTCGACGGCCAGGTCGTCGGCGCGGTCGGCGTCTCGGGCGTCAAGTCGAGCGAAGACGCGCAGATCGCCAGGGCGGGGATCGCCGCCCTGGCGGCGTAGCGTCAGTCCGGCGCGAGCGCGGCCAGACGGCCGCGCTCGACGTCCATCGCGGCGATCAGCACAAGCCCGACGGCGAAGAAGCCGCCGGTGACCAGAATCGCCTGCCGGTGCTCGTTGCCGGTGGCAAGCATCACGGCGCCATACGTCAGCGGCCCGACGATCGCGGCCAGCTGGGTCGCCAACGTCCACAGCCCGTAGAACTCGGCCAGCCGGTGCGACGGCGCGAACAGCCCCACCATGGCGCGGCCGGCCGACTGGCTTGAACCCATCGCCAGCCCGGCCAGGTTCGCCGCGACCCAGAACATCGCTTCGGTCGTCGCCACCGCGGCAACCCAGGTCATCGCCAGCCACGCCAGCAGCGTCAGCGCAAGCGCGCGCCGATGGCCGATCGCGTCCTGCACGTAGCCGAACCCGAACGCCCCGATCGCTGCGGTGACATTGACGATCAGCACCAGCAGCATCGTCTGCTCGAAACCGAACTTCATCACGTCCTGCGCGTAGATCGCCGCCAGCGCGATCACGACCGTGACGCCCGCTTGATAAAAGGCGCCGCACGCCAGCAGCGCCGCAAAGTCGCGATACCGGCGCGCTTCGCGCAGCGTCTGCCACAGCCGGCGCAGCGAAGCGGCCACGTACCCGCCCACCGGCAGCGCGGTTTGCGGACGGGCTCGCTCCTGCAGGATAAGCAACGTCGGGATCGCGGCGAGCGCAAAAACGCCGGCGACGATCAGCATCGTGATCGGCACGAATTGCTCGGCGGTGGCGCCCTGACCGCGCGCCCAGACGACGTAGCCCAGGCACAGCGCGAGCGCGATCAACCCGCCGACATAACCGAAGCTCCAGCCCCAGCCGGAGACGCGGCCGAGCGCCTCGGGCCGCGCGAGCTCCGGCAGGAAGGCTGCGATCAGCGCGACCCCCGTCATGAAGAAGAAGTTCGACACGATGATCGTGGCCGAAGCGATCGCGACATCGCCCGGCCCCGCCAGCGCGAGCGCCGCCGTCGAAGCCACGCAGCCGCCGGTGGACAGCGCGAGCAGCACCTTCTTGCGCGCACGCAGATCCGCGTACGCGCCGATCAGCGGCATCGCGACCATCACGAGCGCATTGGACGCCGCGAGCACCCAGGTCCAGACGGTGGTCGGGTGTGCCAGCCCCGCGGCGACGACCCCGACGAAGTAAGCGTTGAACACCGCCGTCAGGACGACCGTCGTGTAGCCGGAATTGGCGAAGTCGTAGCACGCCCACGCAGCAACTTCGCGGCGCGTGACGCCGGGGTTCAGGGCTTCCGGATCGAACAGGGGCATGGGCGCTCCGCGGGCGGATGGTAGCGGCAACCCGGACCATATACTGCGCGCCCATGAACAGCCTCGACCGCATCGACCGGCAGATCCTCGAGATCCTCCAGCGCGACGGACGAATCACGAACCAGGCGCTGTCGGAGCGGGTGGCGCTGAGCCCGCGCGCCTGCCTCGAACGCGTGCGCCGCCTCGAGCGCGCCGGCATCATCGCCGGCTACATGGCGGTGATCGAGCCGCGCAAGCTGGGCGGGCTGCTGACCATCGTCGTCGAGGTGTCGCTGCGCGAGCAGAGCCAGGCCACGCACGCGCGCTTCGAGCAGAAAATTCGCGCGTGCGACGAGGTGATCGAGTGCTTTCTCGTCTCCGGCAGTTGCGACTACGTGCTGCGGCTCGCCTGCCGCAGCCTCGACCACTACCGCGAACTGACCAACGCCTGGACCGACGATCCGACGCTCGGTGTGGAGCGCATCGCCTCGAAACCCGAGCTGCAGACGGTCAAGGCATTCCGCGGCTACCCCCTGCCCTGACCCGGTCGATCGACTCGCGCAGGTTGCTGCGCGTGATCGCCTCGAAGCGCTCGCGAAACGCGGGCAGGCAGAAAATCGTCGGGCGCTCGAGCAGCCGCTCGAAAAACTGCACGCGCCGCTGCGCGAAGAAGTCCCAGGCGTCGTCGTCGTCTTCCACCAGGATCAGGGCCCGCTGCTCGGCGAACACTTCGCGCGAATAGCGGACAAACTCGTCCGGCGCCGCCGCCAGCCGCATCAGATCCAGATCGAGGACGAGCTTCGCCTCGCCGCTGCGAGCGACGTGCTCGGCCGTGTCCATCACGATGGCGTACGCCGTCTCGACCAGCGGCGCGGCGAGCCTGCCTGCGTAGACGCGAAGCAGTTGCGCCGACAGCGCCTCGTTCAGCCCGCGCGCTGCGCCCGGAACGTAGATCGCGTCGTGGAACAGCACCGCCAGCGCCTGCGGTGCCGACAGCGGCAGCCCGAAGCCGACGGCCGCGTCGAACATCTCGTGCAGATGGCGCCGATCGTGATAGCGGCGGTGCGGCTCGTCGTAGAAGCGCAGCACCTGCTCGATGCGCTGCCGCTCGAATCCCGCTGCGACGAGCGGCGCGAGCGCCGGGTGCTCCGCGTTCAGCGCAGCGGTCGGGTTCATGCGGGGCATCCTAGTGGTCGCGGCAGTGGGCGCCAACGCGAATATTCCGGCCCGGTCGCTGCAGCGCAGCACGCGTGACTGCAGAAGCTGTGCCCGGCGGGGCTCGATACGACAAACTCGGCAAACGCGCCGCGCCAAATTCGCCGCCGATGCAGCGACGGCTGCTTAGACTCTGACCGCAACGATCCGTCCCGAGGCCGCCATGCAAGCGCCCCACCGCAGTGCGCAACAGGCCATCGAGCTCGAGCGCCGCGTCGCCGCGGCGAACTACGACCCGCTCCCCGTCGTGCTCGCGCGCGGCTGCGGCGAGTGGCTGACGGACCTCGACGGCAGGCGCTACCTTGACTTCATGAGCGCGTATTCGGCCGTCAGCCACGGCCACGCGCATCCGCGGCTCGTCCGCGCACTGACCGAGCAGGCGCAGCGCGTCGCGGTCACCTCCCGCGCGTATCACAGCGACACGCTCGGGCCCTTCCTCGAACGCCTGACGCGGCTCGTCGGACTCGACCGCGCGCTGCCGGCCAACGGCGGCGCCGAGTCGGTCGAAACCGCCATCAAGGCCGCGCGTCGCTGGGGCTACCGCGTCAAGGGGATCGCGCGCGACCAAGCGAACATCGTCGTAGCGCGCGGCAACTTCCACGGCCGAACGACGACGATCGTGGGATTCTCGACCGAACCGGCGTACCGCGCCGACTTCGGCCCGTTTGCGCCGGGCTTCCGCCACTTCGACTTCGGCGACATCGACTCGCTTGCGGCAGCGATCGACGAGAACACGTGCGCCGTGCTGATCGAACCGATCCAGGGCGAAGCAGGAATCATCGTTCCGCCCGACGGGTTTCTGCGCGCGGTGCGCAAGTTGTGCGACGAGCGTCGCGTCCTGCTGATCCTGGACGAGATCCAGTCGGGCCTCGGCCGGACGGGTCGCTGGTTCGCCTTCCAGCACGAAGGCATCCGGCCGGACGGGGTGATCCTCGGCAAGGCGCTCGGCGGCGGACTGCTGCCGGTGAGCTGCTTCGTCGCGACGGACGACGTGATGCGCGTGTTCGAGCCCGGCAGCCACGGCTCGACCTTTGGCGGCAACCCGCTGGCGGCCGCAGTCGGCCTCGAAGCACTGCGCGTGATCGAGGACGAAGGGCTGGTCGCGCGCAGCGCCGCACTCGGCGCGCACCTGCTCGCGCGGCTGCGCGCCATCGAAAGCGCACTCGTCGTCGACGTGCGCGGCCGCGGACTTTGGGCCGGCGTCGAGCTCGACCCGCGCCGGGTGAGCGCGCGCCGGGTCGTCGAGCGGCTGGCCGAACGCGGCGTGCTCTCCAAGGAAACGCACGAGACGGTGATCCGCTTCGCACCGCCGCTGACGATCGCGCGCGAGGCGCTCGACTGGGGGCTGGACATCTTCGCCGAGACCCTGCGCGAGTTCGAACCCGCGCCGCTGCGCCAGAAGCGCGATGCCGAACCGCGAATCGCAACACGGAGGAGAACCGAGGTGCACGAAGAACCGCGTCGATCGAGCAGTGAGCCCCGCGCACACCTGATGATGTGCGCGCCGGACTACTTCGAGGTCAGCTACCGGATCAACCCCTGGATGGACCCGGCCCAGTGGTCGGCATCGGCCGAGCGGCTGGCGCAGGACGCCCGGCGCGGCTGGCAGCAGTTGAAGTCCACCTATGAGCGGCTCGGCGCGCGCGTCGACGTGCAACCGCCGCAGCCGGGGCTGCCGGACATGGTCTTCACCGCCAATGCGGCGCTGGTGCTGGACCGCAAGGCGCTGCTCGCGCGATTCCTGTGCCCCGAGCGCCGGGGTGAAGAAGGGCACGACCGGGCGTTCTTCCAGGCACTTCGCGCGCGCGGCGCGATCGACGAGATCGTCGAGACCCCGCAAGGACTGGTCTTCGAGGGCGCAGGCGACGCGATCTGGGACGCTGCACGCGGCGTCCTGTGGACCGGCTACGGCCAGCGCTCCAGCTACGAGATGCAGTACGTGCTCGCCGAGACTTACGCAGTGCCGACGGTGGCGCTCGAACTCGTCGACCCGCGCTTCTACCACCTCGATACCTGTCTGTGCGTGCTGTCGGGCGGCGAAGTCATGGTCTACCCGCCGGCGTTCGCGGCGAAGAGTCTCGGCCTGATCGAGGAACTGGTCGGCCGCGACAAGCTGATCGTCGCCGGCGACGCCGACGCGCACCATCTCGCGGTCAACTCGGTGTGCCTCGGCCGCGATGTCGTGCTGTGCCACGCGAGCGATGCATTGCGCGGCGCGCTCGCCGAGCGCGGCTACCGGCCACACGTAGTCGCGCTCGATTCGTTCAACCGAGCGGGCGGCGCAGCCTACTGCCTCACGCTGCGGCTCGATGTGCAGACACGCCCGGGGGGCCGACGCTCGTTGCTCTTTGTCGAGGACGATTTCGCCGAGTTTCGCGCGGCTGCCTGACGCGCAAACCGCTGTCTCCACTTGGCGGCGCAGGCGGGAGCGGCTCGACCGCTCCCCCGCGCCGCAATTTTCTTCCTCAGCGCCGTGCTGCAGGTGGGCTTCGCCGTATGACCGCGCGGGGCGGAGTGGGCGAGCGATGCGAGCCGACCGGCCGGTGCCGGCCGGCGCGCACGTGGCGAGAGACTCGTCACCGTTGCAGCCGGAACGGGGCCGCCACGCGGATGGTCACTGCGACCGGAAAGCCGAATGCCGACCGGTTCCGCCGCGATGCGCCGGATTCAAGCGGTGACGCGCCTCAGGACTTCGACGCCCACGCCGGCGGCCGCTTGTTCATGAAGGCATCGACGCCTTCCTGCGCGCACTCTTCGACCATGTTGCACGCCATCGTTTGCCCGGCGAGCTGGTACGCGGCCTCGATGCCCATCTCGAGCTGTCGGTAGAACATGCCCTTGCCCATCGCGATCGCGACCGCCGGTTTGGCGACGATCGACGCGGCGAGCTTCGCGATTTCGGCGTCGAGCTGATCGGGCGCGACGACCCGGTTGACGAGCCCGCGCTCGCGCGCCGTGGCCGCGTCGATGAACTCGCCGGTGACCAGCATTTCGAACGCCTGCTTGCGGCCGACGTTGCGCGCGAGCGCCACCGAAGGCGTGGAGCAGAACAGCCCGACGTTGATGCCCGACACGGCGAACCTGGCGACATCCGCCGCCACCGCCAGATCGCACATCGCGACGAGCTGACAGCCGGCTGCGGTGGCAATGCCGTGCACCCGCGCGATCACCGGCTGCGGCATCGTCTGGATCCGCAGCATCACCTTCGTGCAGTCGGTGAAGAGCTTCTGGTAGTAATCGAGCCGCGGGCTCGCCTTCATCTGCTTCAGGTCGTGCCCGGCGCAGAACGCCTTGCCGGCGCCGCCGATGACGACCACCCGCGCGGTCGCGTCCGCCGCGATCGCATCGAGCGACGCCTGCAGCGCCGCGAGCATCTCCTCGGACAGCGAGTTGAACTGCGCCGGGCGGTTCAGCGTCAGGTGCACGACGCCGCCTTCGCGCCGTTCGAGCACGAGCGGTTCGAGCTGGGTCGAGGTGTTGGGTGCGTTCATGAACTGATCTCCTAGACGTCGATCGCCGAGGCGGACTTGGCCTGCTGGCGCAGGATGAACTTCTGGATTTTGCCGGTGCTCGTCTTCGGCAAGGGGCCGAAGATGAAGTTCTTCGGCGTCTTGAAGCCGGCCAGATGCTGACGGCAGAACGCGCGCAGCTCGTCGGCGGTGACGCTCGCGCCTTCTCGCAGCTCGACAAAGGCGCAGGGTACTTCACCCCATTTCGGGTCGGGCTGCGCGACGACCGCGGCGGTCATCACCGCGGGGTGCCGGTACAGCACGTCCTCGATCTCGATCGACGAGATGTTCTCGCCGCCTGAGATGATGATGTCCTTGCTGCGATCCTTGATCCGCAGATAGCCGTCCGGCTGCATCACCGCGAGGTCGCCCGAGTGGAACCAGCCGCCGGCGAATGCCTCGCGTGTGGCGTCCGGGTTCTTCAGGTAACCCTTCATCGTGATGTTGCCGCGGAACATGACCTCGCCGATGGTCTCGCCGTCGGCAGGCACCGGCCGCATCGTCTGCGGGTCGAGCACCGCGACCGCCTCCTCCATCGGATAGCGCACGCCCTGCCGGCCGTTCTTGACCGCACGCTCGCTCACGGAAAGCTGCGCCCATTCGGGCTGCTTCGCGCACACGGTCGCCGGTCCGTAGACCTCGGTCAATCCGTAGACGTGCGTCAGATCGAAGCCGAGCCGGTCCATGCCCTCGATCATCGCCGCGGGCGGCGCTGCGGCGGCCACCATCGCGTGGACCTTGTGCGCAATGCCCTGCCGCATCGATTCCGGCGCGTTGATCAGCATCGAATGCACGATTGGCGCGCCGCAGTAGTGCGTGACCTGGTGCTCGCGGATCGCGCTGAAGATCGCCTTCGCCTCGACCCGCCGCAGGCAGACGTGGGTGCCGGCCATCGCGGCGACGGTCCACGGGAAGCACCAGCCGTTGCAATGAAACATCGGCAGCGTCCACAGATAAACCGGGTGATGCGGCATCGCCCAGACGAGGATGTTCGACACGGCATTCAGGTACGCGCCGCGATGGTGATAGACGACCCCCTTCGGGTTCCCGGTCGTTCCCGACGTGTAGTTCAGCGCGATCGCGTCCCACTCGTCGCCGGGACGCGGCCAGTCGAAGTCGGGCGAACCCTGCGCGATGAAGCGTTCGTAGTCGAGCGCACCGAGGCGTTCGCCCGGTCCGTCGTAGACCGGATCGTCGACGTCGATCACCTCGATTGCGCGCTTGGCCTGCGCCACGGCGGCGGCGGCGACCGCGGAGAACTCGCGATCGACGATGAAAAGCTTCGCCTCGCCGTGGTCGAGCATGAACGCGACGGAGGCGGCATCCAGGCGCGTGTTGATCGCGTTGAGCACGCAGCCGGCCATCGGCACGCCATAGTGCGCCTCGACCATCTCGGGCGTGTTGGCGAGCATCACCGCGACCGTGTCGCCGCGGCCGAGCCCGCGCTGTGCCAGCGCATGCGCGAGCCTGCGACTGCGCGCGTACGTCTCGCCCCAGGTGCGGCGGATCGCCTTCGCCCCGCTGCCGTGAACGACGGCGGTCAGTTGCGGATGAACGGTGCCGCTGCGCTCGACGAAAGTCAGTGGCGACAACGGCGCGTAATTGGCCTCGTTCCGATCGAGGCCCTGATCGAAGATGGCGCTGGGCATGATCGTGGTCGGGTTGCGGACTGCGCTAGTTACGGACTCGGTTCAAGGGTGGTCGAACGCATGCCGGGGTCGACGCGATGCGCAATGCTAGATCTGCGCGAGGGTCTTCAGATGCGCCGCCACGCTGCGCGCCAGCGCGCTCAGGTTGTACCCGCCTTCGAGCGCGCTGACGATGCGGTTGCGGCTATGGCGGGCGGCGACCTCCATCACGCGCTTCGTGATGTATGCGTAATCGGCTTCGACCAGCGCCATCTGGCCGAGGTCGTCCTCGCGGTGCGCATCGAACCCCGCCGAGATGAAGATCATCTGGGGCCGGAACTGCTCCAGCCGCGGCAGCCAGACCTCGTCGACGACCTGCCGCACGACGTCGCCCTTGGTGCCCGCGGGCAACGGCACGTTCACCATGTTTTTCGCGGGATGCTCGGTGCCCGTGTACGGATAGAACGGATGCTGGAAAAAGCTGGCCATCAGCACTCGCTCGTCGCCGGCCAGGATCTCTTCGGTCCCGTTGCCATGATGCACGTCGAAATCGATCACCGCGACCCGCGCCAGCCCGTGCGTTTCGAGCGCGTGCAGCACGCCGATCGCGACGTTGTTGAAGAAACAGAATCCCATCGCCTGCGCGCGCGTCGCGTGATGGCCCGGCGGCCGCACCGCGCAGAACGCATTCTCCAGCGTGCCGGCGATCACCCGATCGGTCGCTTCGATCACCGCGCCGGCCGAGCGCAATGCGGCGTCCCAGGTCGCCGGGTTCATCGACGTGTCGGGATCGACGGGCGTATAGCCGTGCTTTGGTATCCTCGACCGCAGTTCTTCGATGTAACGGCGGTCGTGGGCGCGCGCGATGGCATCGAGATCGGCCGCCGGCGCCTCGATGTGAACCAGATGCGGCGCGAGCCCGATCGCGATCAGATGGTCGTGGATCGCGGACAGGCGCTCCGGGCTCTCCGGGTGCCACGATCCCATTTCGTGCGCAGCGCACGCGGTGTGCGTGATGAAGCCGGTGTGCACGCTGTCTCCCTGCAACGTCGTTTCGGGCCAGTGTAATGCTTGAAAAGCTCCGCTCCTGCGCCGCGCAGATCGCCAGCGTGATCGTCGGCAAGGATCTGCAGATCCGCCAGAGCCTGACCTGTCTGCTGGCGGGCGGCCACCTTCTGATCGAAGACGCCCCGGGGGTGGGCAAGACCACGCTGGCGCACGCGATCGCCATCTCGCTCGGACTGCCGTTTCGCCGCATCCAGTTCACGAGTGACCTGCTGCCGTCGGACGTGATCGGCGTCTCGGTCTATGACCGCACCAACGGCCAGTTCGTTTTCCATCCCGGGCCGATCTTCACCGAAGTGCTGCTCGCCGACGAGATCAACCGCGCCAGCCCCAAGACGCAAAGCGCGCTGCTGGAAGCGATGGAAGAAGCCCAGGTGTCGGTCGACGGCCTGTCGCGCCCGCTGCCGCAGCCGTTCTTCGTGATCGCCACGCAGAACCCGCTGCATCAGGTCGGCACGTTTCCACTGCCCGAATCGCAGCTCGACCGCTTCCTGATGTGCATCAGCCTCGGCTATCCGGATCGCGCCTCGGAGCGCGCGTTGCTCGCCGGTGAGCCGCGCCGCGACATGCTCAAGCATCTGCCCCCGGTGGGACGGCCCGCGGACCTGCTCGCGGCGCAGGCCGCGGTCAAGCAGGTGTTCTGCTCCAACGCGCTGCTCGATTACGTGCAGGCGCTGCTCGCGCACACGCGCGGCTCCGGCAAGTACGCCGAAGGCCTGAGCCCGCGCGCCGGGCTGTCGCTGCTCGCCGCCGCGCGCGCCTGGGCCTGGCTCGACGGCCGCGACCACGTGATCCCCGAAGACATCCAGAACGTGCTGCCCGCCGTCGCCGGTCACCGGCTGCACGCGGTCCAGCGCGAGGGCGGCCGCGCGCTGCACGGGCGCGAGCTGGTGTCGCAGCTGATCCAGGCCGTCGCCGTTCCGTGAACGGCGACCGTTGACCGCGGGGCGTCGGTGCGAGTGGGGCAAAGCTGCGGAGAACGGACCATCCGAGCCGGACAGCGCCGATGAGCATCACCGCCCACCCCGTCGCCATCCGCATCGCCGACTGGATCGCACGGCGCCAGGCGGTCGAGCACGGCGATGTGCTGCTCGACCGCAAGCGCGTCTACATCCTGCCGACGCGCGCGGGACTGATCTTCGGCGCGGCGATGGTCGTGCTGCTGGTCGGTTCGATCAACTACGGGCTGCAGCTCGGCTACCTGCTGACGTTCCTCGTGACCAGCATCGCGGTCGTCGGCATGTATCACACGCACCGCAACCTCGCGCGCGTGCTGTTGCGCGGCCATCGCGCCGAGCCGGTGTTCGCCGGCGACGTGGTGACCTTCGAGCTGCTCGTGACCAATCCGACGCCGGAGGCACGTCACGCGCTGAACTTCGGCTTCGTCCTGCCGACGCGCCGCAAGGCCGGCGGTCTGTTCCGCCGCGAGCGGCCGATGCCCGGAACGTGGGTCGACGTGCCGGCGCGGGGCAGCCGGCCGGTCAGCCTGTCGTTGCCGACGCGCCGTCGCGGCCGCCGCGTCTGTCCGCGCGTGCGCATCGAGACGCGCTTTCCTTTCGGGCTGTGGCAGGCGTGGGCGTACTTCACGCCGCCGCTTTCCGCGATCGTCTACCCGAAGCCGGAGGAGGACGCGCCGCCGCTGCCGCTCGCCCTCGGCGGATCGCTGTACGGCGCGGGCGTGGCCGCCAGCGGCGACGACTTCGCGGGCGTTCGCCCCTACCAGGCCGGCGACTCGCAGCGAATGATCGCGTGGAAGCTCGCCGCGCATTCGGATGAGCTGTCGGTCAAGCTGTTCGAAGCGGCCGCCGGCGGCGAGCTCGTGCTCGATTTCGACGCGCTGCCGGCCGGGCTCGGCGTCGAGCGGAAACTCGCGCGGCTCGCGCGCTGGGTGCTCGACGCCGATGCGGCGCAGCTTCGCTACGCGCTGCAGATTCCCGGCACCGTGGTCCCGATCGGAAGCGGCGCCGAGCAACGCGATCGCTGCCTGACCGCGCTCGCGTTGTTCAGGGCATGAGGCGATGAGCGCCGCGAACAATGCTGCGCGCCTGAGCCTGCGGGATGCGCGCGCCCGCGCGCGTCAGCTCGCCGCGGCGCTGGTGCAGCCGCAGGTGTCGAGCGCCGCGCGCGAACGGCGCGACCTGCTGGTGCTGCTCGCCGCGGTCGCGCTGGTCGTCGTCCCCCACTTCGACCATCTCGCATGGTGGGCGACGGCGATCCTCATGCTGCTGTGGCTTTGGCGCGTGTGGCTGACCGTCACGCAGCGCCCGGCGCCGGGTCGCTTCGCGATGCTGCCGCTGCTGGTCGCTGCGGCATCCGCGGTGTGGATCGAGCACGGCACCCTGGTCGGGCGCGACGCCGGCGTCACGTTCCTGCTGCTGCTCATGGCGCTGAAGCTGCTCGAACTGCGCGCGCGGCGCGATGTCTTCGTCGTGATCTTCCTCGCGTTCTTCATCCTGCTGACGCAGTTCCTGTTCAGCCAGAGCCTGCCGATCGCGGCGCTGACGTTGGTCGCCGTCGCGCTGCTGTTCTTCGTGCTGACGAGCGTCAATCTGGTCGAAGCCGACCTGCCGGCGGCACGCAAGGCGAGACTGGTGGGCGCGATCGTGCTGAAGGCGATCCCGCTCACGGTCGCGGCCTTCCTGCTGTTTCCGCGCATCTCGGGCCCGCTGTGGGGGTTGCCCGGCGACGCGACGGCGTCCAGTACGGGCCTGTCCAACGCGATGTCGCCGGGCTCGATCAGCCGGCTGCTCGAATCCAACGCGATCGCCTTCCGCGCGCGCTTCGAATCGGCGCCGCCGGGCAACGAGCGCCTGTACTGGCGCGGCCCGGTGTTCGGCCACTTCAACGGCCGCACGTGGACGCCGTTCGCGCAACGCACGGCCGCGCCGCCGCGCCTTGCGATCCGCGCCGACCCGGCCTCCGCAGTCGACTACTCGGTCACCCTCGAGCCGCACCAGCGCGACTGGCTGTTCGCGCTCGAGGTGCCCACGGTGGCGCCCGACGCGACCGAACTCGCGCCTGCGCTCACGCCGGAAGCGCAACTCGTGTCGGCGCGGCTGATCAGCGAACGGGTCCGCTACGCGGCGCGCTCGTACACCGCATTCGCGCTCGGCCTGAACGAAACCGAAGCGTCGCTGCGCGACTGGCTGCAGCTTCCGGTCGGATACAACCCGCGCACGCAGCAGTTCGCCGCCGAGCTGCGCCGCCGCTTTGCCGGCGCCGCCCCGGGCGCGTCGCAAGACGGCAGCGGCGCGATCGCGTTCGTCAACGCGGTGCTCGAGCACTTCCGCACCGGCGGCTTTCAGTACACCCTCGAGCCGCCGCTGCTCGGCCGGCACTCGGTCGACGAATTCCTGTTCGACACGCGCGCGGGCTATTGCGAGCACTACGCCGCCGCCTTCGTCGTGCTGATGCGCGCGCTCGACGTTCCGGCGCGCGTCGTCACCGGCTACCAGGGCGGCGAGATCAACCCGGTCGACGGCTTCATGACCGTGCGGCAGTCCGACGCGCACGCGTGGGCCGAGGTGTGGCTGCGCGACCGCGGCTGGACGCGGGTCGACCCGACTGCAGTCGTCGCACCGGTGCGGATCTCGCGCGGCCTGCCCGAGCTGCAGCGCCAGACGGGACTGACGCCGCTGGCCGCCGGCGACGGCGCGCTGACCTGGCTGCGTTCGCTGCGCTTCAACTGGGAGGCGCTGCAGAACAGCTGGAACCAGTGGGTGCTGTCGTATACGCCCGAGCGGCAGCGCGCGCTGCTGGCCGCCATCGGTCTCGACCCCGACGGCCGCACGCTCGCGCTTGCGTTCGCGCTGACGCTGTCGCTGCTGCTCGGCACGCTCGCCGTCGTTTCGCTGCGGCACCGCGTCGAGCGCGATCCGCTCGCCGAGGCGTACGCGCTGCTGCGCCGCCGGCTGTCCGATGCCGGCATCGACAGCGCGCCGACGCTGGCGCCGCGATCGCTGCTCGCGCGCGTCGAGCGGCAACTCGCGCCCGCGAGCCGCGATGCGGCGCGCGAAATCCTGCTAGCGTTCGAGCGCTGGCGCTACTCGCGCGCGGCAGCGTCCATCAGCCGCGCGCAACTTCGTTCGCTGCGCCGCGCGGTGCGACGCTTCCGGCCGCGTGCGGCAGAGTGAATGGACAGGGACTTGTCGCCGAACCGATGAACCGCCGCAGCTTCGTCGTCGCCTCGTGCGCGGCGCTGGCCGCGCCGCCCTTCGGACGGGCGCAGGCGCTGTCGTACCCGCTGCGCAGCGACGTGCAGGACTACATCGACGCCATCGTCGCCGCGCACGGCCTCGAGCGCAGCTGGGTCGAGCGCGTGCTCGCGCAGGGGCGTTACTCGGAGGCCGCCGAGCGGTTGACCACGCCCGCCAACGCGCCGCCGGCGGCGCGCAACTGGGCCGAATACCGCGCGCGCAACGTCGACGAGCGCCGCGTGCGCGAGGGCCACGCGTTCCTGCGCCAGCATCGCGCGGCGCTGGCGCGCGCGGCCGACCGCTACGGCGTGCCCGAGTCGATCGTCGTCGCGATCATCGGCATCGAGACCTTCTTCGGGCGCGTGATGGGCAACCTGCGAACGCTCGACGTACTGCTGACGCTCGCCTTCGACTACACGCGGCGCGCAGCGCTGTACCGCGAGGAACTGGCGCAGTTCCTGCTGCTGTGCCGCGAGCACGGCATCGATCCCGCGGCGCCGCGCGGCTCGTACGCGGGAGCGCTCGGATTGCCGCAGTTCATGCCCGGATCGGTGCGGCGCTACGCGGTCGACTTCGACGGCGACGGCCGCGTCGATCTGGCCGCCAGCCGCGAAGACGCGATCGGCTCGGTCGCGAACTTCCTCGCCGCGCACGGCTGGCGACGCGATGTTCCGGTGCTGTTCCCCGCCAGGGCCGACGCCACGATCATCGAAGTGCTCGGCCGCGGCATCTTCGCCGGCTATCGATGGCAGGACGTCGCCGCGCTCGGCGTGACGATCGACGCGAGCCTGCCCGGCGAGACGCGCGTGCTGCTGATCGATCTGCCGTATCTGACGAGTGACGGCGTCGAGGCGGTCGAGTACCGCGTCGGCACCATCAACGCCTCCGCGCTGCTGCACTACAACCGCAGCTTCTTCTACGCGGCTGCGGTGGCCGATCTGGCGCAGGCGATCGAGCGCCGCACCGCCGAAGCGCTCGCTGCCGACGCGGCACCGCTCGGCGCAGACCGGCGCTGACCGCGCCGCCCTACTCCGCGTCGGGCTGCTTCGCCGGTTGCGCGTCGACGAACGCCGGCAGTTTCATGCAGGCATCGAAGATCCGCATGATCGTCGGCACGTGGTCGAGCCGGCAGTCGAAGCGCTGTGCGTTGAAGATCTGCGGGACGATGCAAACGTCGGCGATCGTCACCTCGTTGCCGAACGCATAGCGGCCCGTGCGGCGCTCGGCGACGAGTCGTGCCTCGAGCTGCGCCAGCCCCTGCTCGACCCAGTGGCGGTACCAGGCATTCTTCGCCTCCTCGCTGACGCCGAGCGTCTTGACGAGATAGCGCAGCACGCGCAGGTTGTTCAGCGGGTGGATGTCGCAGGCGATCGCCAGCGCGACAGAGCGTACGTAGGCTCGTTCGAGCGGATCGTGCGGCAATAGCGGCGGCTGCGGGTACTTCTCCTCCAGATACTCGATGATCGCGAGCGATTGCGTCAGCGCATGGCCGTCGTGCTCGAGCACCGGAACGAGCTGGCTCGGGTTCAGCGCGGTGAACGCCGCCACGAACTGCTCGCCCTTGACGAGATGCACCGGGACATACTCGAACGGCAGCCCCTTGAGATTGAGCGCGATGCGCACGCGAAACGACGCGGACGAGCGCCAGGCGTTGTAGAGCCTCATCATCGGATTCGATCCTCGGAAGTCGCGACCGTCGCCATCGGATCGGCGCAAACCGCGCTCGTCGGCCCGACTACTTGACGAACTGCACCAGCCATAGCGTAATCCCCGGAAACAGCACGAGCAGACCCACGCGCACGAAGTCGGACAGCAGGAACGGCACGATGCCGCGGAACGTCTCGGCCATCGGCACGTCGCGCGCCATGCTGTTGATGATGTAGACGTTCATGCCGACCGGCGGCGTGATCAGCCCGATCTCGACGACCATCAGCGCGAGGATGCCGAACCAGATCGCCTTGCTGGTCGGATCGAGCCCGAAAAAGTCCAGCCCCATCACCATCGGGAAGAAGATCGGGATCGTCAGCAGGATCATCGACAGGCTGTCCATCAGGCAGCCGAGAACGAGGTACACGAGCAGGATCGCCGCGAGCACCGCCAGCGGCGGCAGTCCCGCGCCGCTCACCCAGGTGGCCAGCTCCTGCGGCATCTGCGTGAGCGCGAGAAAGACGTTCAGCACGTCGGCGCCGAGCAGGATCAGGAAGATCATCGCGCTCGACTCGGCGGTCGCCAGCAGGCACTGCTTCAACCCGGGCCAGCGCAACCCGCCCCGCGTGACCGCGAAGTAGCCGGCGCCCAGCACGCCGACCGCGGCCGCCTCGGTCGGCGTGAACACACCGCCGTAGATGCCGCCGAGCACGACGACGAACAGCGCCAGTACGGGCCAGACCTCGGCGACCGTGGCGAAGCGTTCGCGCCAGCTCGCGCGCGGGCCCGCAGGCCCCGTGTCGGGATACAGCCGCACGTAGATCGCAATCGCCAGCATGTAGCCTGCGGCGGCGAGCACCCCGGGGATGAAGGCGGCGACGAACAGCTTGGCGATGTTCTGCTCGGCGAGGATCGCGTAGACGATCAGCACGACCGAGGGCGGGATCAGGATGCCGAGCGTGCCGCCGGCGGCGAGCGTGCCGGTGGCGAGCGACGGCTTGTAGTTCAGCCGCCGCAGCTCGGGCAGCGCGACCTGCCCCATCGTCGCCGCGGTCGCGAGCGACGAGCCGCAGATCGCGCCGAAGCCGGCGCACGCGCCGATCGACGCCAGCGCTACGCCGCCGCGCCAGTGGCCGATCAGGCTGCTCGCCGCGCGGAACAGCCCCTGCGACAGCCCGCCGCGGCTGGCGAACTGGCTCATCAGCAGAAACATCGGGATCACCGACAGGTCGTACACCGAATAGCGTGCGTACGCGGCCGTCTTCAGATGGCTCGCCAGCGGCGCCCAGCCGGCGAGCGCGACGTAGCCGGTCGCGCCCGTGACGAACATGGCGATGCCGATCGGCACGCGCAGCGCGAGCAGCGCGACGAGTGCGACGAACATCGCAAAACCGAACTCGGTCCCGCTCATCGCCGCCAACCCCGCGCGTGCTGCCACGCGGTGTACGCACCGGCGACCGCCAGCAGCGCGAACGAAGGCACCATCATCGCAACCGGCGCCCAGATCGGCACTGCCAGCACGGTGGTCGTCTCGCCCGCCTCGGCCAGTGCACGCGCGCCCTCGACCATGCGCCACGCGACCAGCGCGCTGCACGCCGCGAGCAGCGCGGCGCCGAGCGCGTCGAGCGCGGCGCGAACGCGCGGCCCCGCGCGCGCGGTGAAGAAGTCGACGATCACGTGGCCACTCCGCAACTGACACCAGGGCAGGAACGCCGCGACGCCGACCGCGCAGCCGAGCTGCATCAGCTCGTAGTCGCCGGCAACGGCCTTCGCGAAGAGCCAGCGGCCCAGGATGCTCGCGCTCACCAGCAGCGTCAGCGCGACGAAGACGAGCCCGCCCGCGAGCGCGAGCAGCTCGCACGCGCGCTGCAGCGCGCGCCCGAAGGCGTCGGCCGGCGCCTGCCGGGACAAGCTGGGTTCACCCACCTGGACGTGTCGCGCGTTCGAACGGAGGCCGGGCCGGCGAGCACCTCCTGTGCTCGCAAGCCCGGTGCCCGCCTCGGGAGATCCGCCGGCGGAGCATCCGCCGTCGACCGTGGTTACGGTTTCTCGTATTTCCGGATCAGTTCACGCGCCGCTTCGAGCAGCTTTGCGCCGTCGTGGCCGCGCGAATTCATGTCCTTCACCCACTCGTCGTACAGCGGAGCGAGCGCCTTTTCCCATTGCGCCAGCTCGGCGGCAGGCACCATGTGGAACGTGTTGCCGCGCGCTTCGGCGAACTTGCGGCCGGCGGGCGCGGACTCGTCCCAGGTACGGCCGATCGACGCCGACAATTCGCGACCGCTGTTGTCGTCAATGACCTTCTTCAGATCGGGCGGCAGCGACTCGTAGCGCTTCGGGTTCATCGCGATCGTGAAAACGACGGTGTAGAGCGTGCGCGCCTTCGGATCGGTCTCGGTGTGGTACTTGACCAGCTCGTGCGCCTTGATCGCGGGGATCACCTCCCACGGCAGGATGAAGCCGTCGATGACGCCCTTGGACAGCGAGTCGGTGACCTGCGGCAGCGGCATCGCCACCGCCGAGGCGCCGAGAAGCTGCATCATCTTGGTCGTCTGCCGCGACGGCGCGCGCATCTTCAGGCCCTTGAAATCGGCCGGCGACCTGACCTGCCGCTCGCGCGTGTGGATGTAGCCCCGGTCGTGCACGTTCAGCGCGAGCACCTTGACGCCCGCAAGCTCGTCGCGCGCGTACCGTTCGTAGTAGTCCCACACCGCACGCGACGTCTGCTCGGCGTTCGACGTCATGAACGGCAACTCGAACACCTCCATCCGCGGGAAGCGCCCCGGTGTGTAGCCGAGCAGCGTGAAGACCACGTCGGCGATGCCGTCCTTGGCCTGGTCATAGAGCTGCGCGGGTGCGCCGCCGAGCTGCATCGCCGGAAACGTCTGGCACTTCAGCCGGTTATTGGACTCCTTCTGGATCTTCTCGCACCAGGGCTGCAGCACCTTGGTCGGCGGCATCGCCTGCGGTGGCCAGAAGTGCGAGACCTTCAGCGTGATCTCCTGCGCGCCGGCGGCAGTCGCGCCAAGGGCGGCGGCGCAGGCAAGCGCGCGAAACAGCGTCCCGATGCTCATGCTTGTCTCCTCTCGTTGTGGCTCGTGGCGGCGGCAGGATATCAAGTCGGCAGCGCTTCGACACGCGCGTCCGCCGTCCGGGCGCCACGAACCCCTCACGCCACCCGCACGCGGATCGCGCCGACGTTGTCCACACCGCCTTCGAGCAGGTCGCCGCGGACGACGGCGGCGACCCCCTCGGGCGTCCCGGTGAAGATCAGATCGCCGGGCCGCAGCTCGAAATACTTCGACAGGTGCTCGATCGTCTCATCGACGTTCCAGATCATCTTCGACACGTCACTTACTTGGCGCGGCACGCCGTTGACGTTGAGCCAGATGCGACCGGACTTCACTTCGCCGCTGCGTGCGATGGGCTTGATCGGACCGATCGGCGCGGAGAAATCGAACGCCTTGCCGATCTCCCACGGCCGGCCCTGCTTCTTCATCTCGCCCTGCAGGTCGCGCCGCGTCATGTCGAGCCCGACCGCGTAGCCGAAGATGTGCTGCTTCGCGTCCGCGGCGGCAATGCGTGCGCCGCGCCTGCCGATCGCGACGACCAGCTCGATCTCGTGATGCAGGTTCGAGGTCTCCGGTGGATAGGGCAGCTCGCCGGTAGCGCCTTCGGGGACCGGCATCACCGCGTCGGCCGGCTTCATGAAGAAAAACGGCGGCTCGCGGCCGGAGAAGCCCATCTCCTTGGCGTGCTCCTCGTAGTTGCGGCCGACGCAGTAGATGCGATGCACGGGAAACAGATCGGTCGAGCCGGCCACCGGCACGACGGCCTGCGGGGGGGCGGCAAAGACGTAGCCCATCGAGTACTCCCTCTCAAAGAACTGCGGCGACCGCTCGTCCGGCTGCGGCGGCGACGCCGAGCGGCCGGCGACCTCGCGCGGACCCTCGGTGATGTCGACGGATCGTCGGAGGCGCGGGCGCGAGTCGCGCGAATCTGATCATGCATGTCGCGTGCGTGCGGGGCTGTCGAGAATCGACGCAGCCTCGGTTCAGCCCTCCGCGCGCCCGTGAACGAGCAGCGCGGCTCGACCTTCGACATGGAGCAGCAGCACGGCGTCGGACAGGCGGCGGCAAAGCGCGCAGTCTAGCCGCAGCGTGTTCGAGATCCAACGATCGGCCGGCGCGGGCGTCTGAACGCAGCGCGGCGACTTCGCGCAGGGCCGCGGTGATCCTGGCGTGACGCGCGCGGCGATGGCATGCCGACGACGAACCGCCCGCTACGGCGCGTGCGCGCCGTGCTGGGAACTGCGGCTGATGGCCCGCGACAGCAGCATCACCGGCAGCACGCCGGCGAGCACGATCGTCAGCGAAGGCAACGCAGCCTCGCCGAGCCGCTCGTCCGCCGCAAGCTGGTACGCGATCACCGCCAGCGTGTCGAAATTGAACGGCCGCAGCACGAGTGTGGCCGGCAGTTCCTTCATCACGTCGACGAACACGAGCAGCGCACCCGCGGCCACCGAAGGCG
>JBFMFC010000015.1:0-23211 GCA_040752195.1 Pseudomonadota bacterium
GACCTACGCGACGCGAGCCGACGCGATGGCCGACCTGTTCGAGTACATCGAGGTGTTCTACAACCGGAGTCGCCGCCGCTCCACGCTGGGCTACAACTCGCCGGTTCGGTTCCTCGAGAACTGGATCAGCAGGGATGCCGCTCAGCAATCCAAGGCGGCATAGGAACGGCCCCTTGGAAGGCGAAATTCGATGGGCACCTCAAGTTGCTAACCTCAATCGACCGCCTCTAAACCCGCGCCAGCAAAGCAAGTGGCCCGAGAACGCTCGCGCGACCACCAGAGAAAACGGCGAACAGAGAGGCGGCAGCGGGGGCAGAAGCACCGCCTTCGCACGGGTGGCGCTCGCGAGGCAATGCCCGGAAACCGCGCCACCACGGGGGGAACGGGCAAAAAAAGACCCAACCGATGAGGGCTGGGATCTTGGGTGCTGGTGGAGGCGGCGGGAATCGAACCCGCGTCCACGAGAGTTCCACAGGCAGTTCTACATGCGTAGCCGGTCTATTTGAGTCTCGCCGTGCGCTTAGCCGATCGGCAGGCCGACGCACGGCCAGTCGCTGGGTCTCGATGTCCGGCGTCGCGACCCCGCCGGCATCCAGCCTCTGTCAATGTCGCTGCTGTCGAGTTGCCCCGACCTAGCCCAGGGGCCGGCTAGTGCAGCGTCTCACCGGGATTAAGCGGCGAGAGCGAAACGCTCGTCGTTGGCGTTTGTAGGTTTCCAGATGGATTTACGAGGTCTCTGGCCCTCGGCATGCACTGCGCTGCTTCGCGCCCCGTGTCGAAACCAGGTCGCCCCCAGCGATCGCAGTTTAGCTCGCTAACTGCGGCCGCGGCGCCGGATTTCAACCGCGCGTCAGCCCGCCAGGCCCGGCAGTTCGAGCAGGCCGCGCGGCTGCGCGATCACGAAGTCGCCGCCCCACGCAGAGCCGTCCGACCCGTCACCCATGTACCCGTAGCGGGCGACGACGGTGACCACACCCGCCGCCCGCCCGGCTTGCACGTCGCGCAGATCGTCGCCGACGTAGGCAGTGCGAGCGGGCACGCCGCCGCAAAGGCGCAATGCGTGCAGCAGCGGCTCGGGGTGCGGCTTGGCATGGGCGGTCGTATCGCCGCTGACGACGCAGGTCGCGCGCTCGGCGAGCCCGAGCGCCGCGAGTAGCGGAAGCGTAAAGCGAGCGATCTTGTTGGTGACGATGCCCCAGCGGCGGCCTCGGCGTTCGAGCGCAGCGAGCGTCTCGTCCATGCCGGGGAACAGTCGCGAGTGCACGCACAGCGCCTGCTCGTAGTAGACGAAGAACTGCTGCCGCAGCGGCTCGTAGTCCGGCTCGCCGGGGGCCAGCCTGAACGCCCGGCCGATCATCCCGCGCGCTCCGTGGCTGGCGAACGGGCGCAACGCTTCGAGCGGCAGTTCGGCGAGCCCACGCTCCCGACGCAGACGGTTGACCGCGGCCGCGAGATCGGGTGCGGTGTCGACCAGCGTCCCGTCCAGATCGAACAGCACGACTTCGATCGGCACGGCCGGCTCGCTCATGCGGGCTTGCGGCAGGCCGCGAGGTAGTTGACGTCGGTATCGCGGCCGAGCGCGAACTTCCGCGTCAGCGGGTTGTAGGTCATGCCCAGCACCTCGACCACGTCGAGCCCGGCGTCGCGCACCGCGGCCGCCAGTTCGCTCGGGCGGATGAACTTCGCGTACTCGTGGGTGCCGCGCGGCAGCAGCCGCAGCACGTACTCCGCGCCGATGATCGCGAGCAGGAAAGACTTCGGATTGCGGTTGATCGTCGAGAAGAACACCCAGCCGCCGGGACGCGCGAGTGTGGCGCACGCGCGCACGCTGCTCGCCGGGTCGGGTACGTGCTCGAGCATCTCCATGCAGGTGACGACGTCGAACGCGCCGGGCTGTTCGCGCGCGAGCGCTTCGGCCGAGATCTCGCGGTACTCGACGTCGGCGCCGCTTTCGAGCGCGTGCAGCTCGGCGACCTGCAACGGCTTGCTCGACAGGTCGATGCCGGTGACGCGCGCGCCGCGGGCGGCCATGCCTTCGGCGAGGATGCCGCCGCCGCAGCCGACGTCGAGTACGCGCTTGCCGGACAGACGCGCATGGCGGTCGATCCAGTCCAGCCGCAGCGGGTTGAGCGCGTGCAGCGGCCCCATCGCGCCGTCCGGATCCCACCAGCGATGCGCGATGTCGGCGAACTTGCGCAGTTCTGCGGGATCGACGTTGGGGTTCATGGCAGCGATGAGGCGCGGGCGAACGGCGCCGGCGAGTGTAGCGGCCGCGGTGCGCGGCACGAAAAAAGAAGCCCCGCCGAAGCGGGGCCTGAAGTTCGGGTCGCTCGCCGTCAGGGCTTGATGGTGCGAGTGCCGACGACTTCGATCTCGACGCGGCGGTTCTTCGCGCGCCCCTCGGGGGTGCGGTTGTCGGCGATCGGCTGCGACGAACCCTTGCCCTCGGTGTAGATGCGGTTCGGCTCGATGCCCTTGCTGACGAGGTACTTCTTCACCGCTTCAGCGCGCTGCAGCGACAGGCGCTGGTTGGCGGCGGGCGAGCCGACGTTGTCGGTGTGGCCGACGACGATGATCACCTCGAGGTTGATGCCTTTCAGCTTCGACACGAGATCGTCGAGCCGCGCTTGCGCTTCCTTGTCGCTGACCGCATTGGCGGTGGCGAAGCGCACGTCGGCGGCGAAGGTGACCTTCTCGCTGACCGGTTTCGGCGGAGCCGGCGGCGCTGGCGGCGGCGGAGGTGGCGGCGGCGCGGCGGGCGGTGGCGGCGGCGGTGGTGGCGGAGGCGGTGGCGGCGGGGGTGGCGGAGGCGGCGGCGGCAGCAGCGACGCGTCGCACTCCTTCAGCGCCAGATCCTTGTTGAAGTAACCCGTGCGCCAGCACAGGCCGAAGGGATCGACCACGACGTTGCCGTTGGGGCTGAGCACGTAGCCGCTGTTCTTCGTGTCCCCTTTGATGTCCTTGCCCTGCGCCAGTGCGCTACCGGAGGCAGCGACCATCGCAGTCGCGAACAGGTAACCCAGCTTCGCGGAATTGTTCATCTTTCTCCTCACTGTTGTTCGCAGTGTCCTGCGCAGGACGATGTGTCCGTCGGCAAATATACCGCAGCACAGTGCAAGTCCTTCATGGGCGGGGCCGGCGGAGACGCGCGGCTACGCGGGAGCTTGCAGGTGCGCCTGCGCCTTCTGCCGCCATGCCGCCGCGCTGGCCATGACCTCTGTCGTTACGTCGGTGTCGAGCGCGAGCTGTCGCTTCTTGACAACAGCCCGCCCCGCGACCCACACGTCGCTGACGTGCTCGCGTCCGCACGCGTAGACGAGGTGGGACAGCGGGTCGTAACACGGCTGCGTTTCGATCTCGTTCAGCGCGAAGGCGACGAGGTCGGCCTCCTTGCCGGTTTCGATCGAGCCGATCCGGTCTCCGAGCCCGAGCGCGCGGGCCGCGCCGAGCGTGGCGCATTCGAGCGCCTGCGCGGCGGGCAGCACCGCCGCGTCGTCGGCGACGCCCTTGGCGAGCAGCGCGCCGAGCCGCATCTCGTCCAGCAAGTCGAGCCGGTTGTTGCTCGCGGCGCCGTCGGTGCCGAAAACGACGTTGACCCCTGCGCGCAGCAGGGCGCCGACGTTCGCGATGCCGCTGGCGAGCTTCAGGTTCGACGCCGGGCAGTGTGCGACCGACGCGCCGCGGCCGGCGAGCAGCGCGATCTCGGAGTCGTCCAGATGCACCGCGTGCACGGCGATCAGCCGCTCGCTGACGAGGCCGAGCCGGTCCAGCCGCGCCAGCGGCCGCACGCCGTAGCGCTGCCGCGACTCCTCGATCTCGGCCGCGGTTTCGTGCACGTGCGTGTGGATCGGCAGGTCGAGCTCTTCGGCGAGCATCGCGATGCGCTCGAGCGTGGCGTCGGCGACCGTGTACGGCGCGTGCGGCGCGAGGGTGAAACTGGCGAGCGCATCGCCGCGGAATTCGTCACGCGCGGCCAGCCCCTTGCGCAGGTAGTCCTCGGCGTCGGACGCGTACGCGGTCGGGAACTCGATCGCGATGATGCCCGCCACCGCGCGCATGCCGACCTCGCGCAGCGCGCGCAGCGCGGCCTGCGGATAGAAGTACATGTCGGAGCAGCAGGTCACGCCGGCGCGCAGCATCTCCAGCGCGGCGAGCCGCGTGCCGTCGTAGACGAACTGCTCGGACGCGAGCGCGGCTTCGAGCGGCCAGATGCGCTCCTTCAGCCAGCGCATCAGCGGCAGGTCGTCGCCGACGCCGCGCAGCAGCGTCATCGCCGCGTGCGTGTGCGCGTTGACCAGGCCCGGCGTGACGACGTGCTCGGCAAGCTGTATGCGCTCGCGCGCGGCGTAGCGTTCGCGCGCCGCCGCGATCGGCGCGAGCCCCGCGATCCGGCCGGCATCGATCGCGATGGCATGGTTTTCCAGAACGACGCCGGCGGGACGGACGGGGACGATCCAGCGGCATTCGATCAGCGTGTCGACGGTCTGCATGGCGGGTCTCATGCGCCGGGCCGCACCCGTTACGGCGGGCCTGCGGCGGCGCTGGGGCAATGGTGCCACGACCCCGGCCGGACGCGGTCGCGCTGATAGACTTTGATCCTTTGCAGAGCCGGTTCGCCGCGCCTGCCGTCGCACCCGGCGCGGCCGGGTGCCGGATCGCACCCAGATGGACTCTTTCGCCAAGGAAACCCTGCCCGTCTCGCTCGAAGAGGAGATGCGGCGTTCGTATCTCGATTACGCGATGAGCGTGATCGTCGGCCGCGCGCTGCCCGACGTGCGCGACGGCCTCAAGCCCGTGCACCGGCGCGTGCTGTACGCGATGCACGAGCTTTCCAACGACTGGAACCGCCCGTACAAGAAGTCGGCGCGCATCGTCGGCGACGTGATCGGCAAGTATCACCCGCACGGCGACACCGCCGTGTACGACACGATCGTGCGCATGGCGCAGGACTTCTCGCTGCGCTACACGCTGGTCGACGGGCAGGGCAACTTCGGCTCGGTCGACGGCGACAACGCCGCGGCGATGCGCTACACGGAAATCCGCCTCGCCAAGATCGCGCACGAACTGCTCGCCGACATCGACAAGGAGACCGTCGACTTCGGCCCGAACTACGACGGTTCCGAGAAGGAGCCGCTGATCCTGCCGGCCAAGCTGCCGAACCTGCTCGTCAACGGCGCCTCCGGCATCGCGGTCGGCATGGCGACCAACATCCCGCCGCACCACCTGGGCGAGGTCGTCGACGGCTGCCTGCTGCTGCTGCGCAATCCGGACGCGACGGTCGACGAGCTGATCGAGCTGATTCCGGCGCCGGACTTCCCGACGGCCGGGATCATCTACGGACTCGACGGCGTGCGCGAGGGCTACCGCACCGGCCGCGGCCGCATCGTGATCCGCGCCAAGACGCACTTCGAGGAGATCGACCGCGGTACCCGCACCGCGATCATCGTCGACGAACTGCCCTACCAGGTGAACAAGCGCGTTCTGCTCGAGCGCATCGCCGAGCTGGTCAACGACAAGAAGATCGACGGGATCTCCGACATCCGCGACGAGTCGGACAAGTCGGGCATGCGCGTCGTCATCGAGCTGAAGCGCGGCGAAGTGCCCGACGTCGTGCTGAACAACCTGTACAAGCAGACGCAGCTGCAGGACACGTTCGGCATGAACATGGTCGCGCTGGTCGACGGCCAGCCGCGCCTGCTGAACCTGAAGCAGATGATCGAGGCGTTCCTCGCGCACCGGCGCGAGGTCGTCACGCGCCGCACGAATTTCGAGCTGCGCGAAGCGCGCAGCCGCGGCCACGTGCTCGAGGGCCTGGCCGTGGCGCTGGCCAACATCGACGAGTTCATCGCGATCATCAAGGCCGCGCCGACGCCGCCGGTGGCGAAGACCGAACTGACGAACCGCGCGTGGGACTCGTCGCTGGTGCGCGAGATGCTGACACGCGCGGGCGCCGACATGGGCGCGTACCGGCCCGAGGGGCTCGACCCGCGCCTGGGGCTGCAGCCCGACGGCCTGTACCGGCTGTCCGACGGGCAGGCCGACCAGATCCTGCAGATGCGGCTGCAGCGGCTGACGGGGCTCGAGCAGGACAAGATCGTCAACGAGTACCGCGAGGTCATGGACCGCATCGGCGACCTGCTCGACATCCTGGCGCGATCCGAGCGCATCACGCAGATCATCGCCGACGAGCTGGCCGCGCTGAAGAAGGAATTCGTCGTCGATGCGAAGGACCGCCGCCGCTCCGAGATCGTGCGTACCACGCAGGACCTCGCGACCGAGGACCTGATCGCGCCCGAGGACATGGTCGTCACGCTGTCGCACGCCGGCTACATCAAGAGCCAGCCGCTCGCCGACTACCGCGCGCAGCGCCGCGGCGGTCGCGGCAAGCAGGCTGCGGCGACCCGGGAAGACGACTGGATCGAGCAGCTTTTCATCGCCAACACGCACGACACGATCCTGTGCTTTTCCAACCGTGGACGGTTGTACTGGTTGAAGGTCTGGGAGGTGCCGCAGGGCTCGCGGTCGTCGCGCGGCCGGCCGATCGTCAACATGTTCCCGCTCGCCGAGGACGAGAAGATCACCGTCGTGCTGCCGATCAAGCAGTTCGACGCGCTCCACTACGTCTTCATGGCGACCGCGAAAGGCACGGTGAAGAAGACCGCGCTCACCGAGTTCGCCCACCCGCGCAAGGCCGGCATCATCGCGGTCGATTTGGAGCCGGGCGACTACCTGATCGGGGCGGCGATCACCGACGGCACGCACGACGTGATGCTGTTCTCCGACGCCGGCAAGGCGGTGCGCTTCGACGAAAACGACGTCCGGCCGATGGGCCGGCAGGCGCGCGGCGTGCGCGGCATGCAGCTCGAAGACGGGCAGAGCGTGATCGCGATGGTCGTCGCCGAAGACGAGCGTCAGAGCGTGCTGACCGCGACCGAGAACGGTTACGGCAAGCGCACGCCGATCACCGAGTACACGCGCCACGGCCGCGGCACCAAGGGCATGATCGCGATCGCCACGACCGAGCGCAACGGCAAGGTCGTCGCCGCCACGCTGGTGCGTCCCGACGACGAGATCATGCTGATCACCACCGGCGGCGTGCTGATCCGCACGCGCGTCGCGGAGATCCGGGAGATGGGCCGTGCCACGCAGGGCGTGACGCTGATCGCGCTCGACGAGGGCACCAAGCTTTCCGGGCTGCAGCGCGTCGTGGAGAGCGACGCCGAGAACGGGTCGAACGGCAACGGCGAAGCGCCGAGCGCGGAGCCGGCGTCGAGCGGCGGCGGCCAGTAGGTCGGCCCGTTGCCTGTGCGCCGATGCAGGACCCCGGTCGTGGCCATGGATGATCAACTCAAGCCGCTGCGAGTCGCGATCGACGCGGTCGACCGCAAGCTCGTCGAGCTGCTGAACGAACGCGCGCGGCTCGCGCAGGAAGTCGGCCGCGTCAAACAGGGCGCGAACGCGCCCGTGTACCGGCCCGAGCGCGAAGCCGAGGTGCTGCGCAAGGTCGCGAGTCTGAACCGCGGCCCGCTCGCCGATTCGGCGCTGACCGGGATCTACCGCGAGGTGATCTCGGCATGTCGCGCGATCGAGCGGCCGCTGCGCGTCGCCTACCTCGGCCCGGCCGGAACCTTCTCCGAGCTGGCGATGATCCGGCAGTTCGGCTCGGGCGTGCACGGCGAGCCCTGTGTGTCGATCGACGAGGTGTTCCGCTCGGCCGAGGCCGGCGGCGCGGACTTCGCGATCGTTCCGGTCGAGAACTCGACCGAGGGCGCGGTCAGCCGCTCGCTCGATCTGCTTCTCGTGACGCCGCTGAAGATCCTCGCCGAAGTATCGGTGCCGGTGCGGCATCACCTGCTGACGCAGAGCGGAACGCTCGACGGCGTCAAGCGCATCGTCAGCCATCCGCAGACCTTCGGCCAATGCGCCGGCTGGCTCAATCTGCACCTGCCCACGCTCGAGCGCGTTTCGGTCGCGAGCAACGCTGAGGCGGCGCGGCTCGCGGCGAGCGACCCGGCGACCGCCGCGATCGCCGGCGAGAACGCAGCCACGCTGTACGGACTGCAGATCGCCGCGAGCCACATCCAGGACGATCCGCAGAACCGCACCCGTTTCGTGGTGCTCGGCCGGCAGGAGACGCAGCCGACGGGGCGCGACAAGACTTCGCTGATCCTGTCCGTGCCGAACAAGGCCGGCGCCGTCTATCACATGCTCACGCCGTTGGCCGAGCACGGCGTTTCGATGACGCGCTTCGAGTCGCGCCCGGCGAAGCTCGGCGCCTGGGAGTATTACTTCTACGTCGACATCGAGGGCCACGAGCGTGATCCGAAGGTCGCGGCCGCGCTCGTGGCGCTGCGCGAGGTCTGCGCCTATTACAAGAGCCTCGGCTCGTATCCGATGGAAGCGTGAGCCGGGTCGCGAGTCAACGCCAACGCACTGAGGGTCCCCACATGGCAGCGGTTCCTTCCACCGTGGCTTCGGCGATCGCCGCGCTCGAGTACGTGCGCGCGATCGCGCCGTATCAGGCGGGCAAGCCGATCGAGGAACTGGCGCGCGAGTTTGGACTCGACGCGCGCGACATCGTCAAGCTCGCGTCGAACGAGAATCCGCTCGGCATGCCCGAATCGGCCAGGCGCGCGATCGTCGCGGCGATGGGCGAGCTGGGGCGGTATCCGGATTCCAACGGCTTTGCGCTGAAGGCCGCGCTGTCGTCGAGGCTCGGCGTGCCGTCGGACTGGATCACGCTGGGCAACGGCAGCAACGACATCCTCGAGCTGGCCGCCGCGGCGACGCTCGCGCCGGGCCGAAGCTGCGTCTACGCGCAGTACTCGTTCGCCGTGTATCCACTCGCCACGCAGGCGCGCGGCGCGCGTGCGATCGTCGTGCCGGCGCGCGACTACGGTCACGACCTGGACGCGATGCTCGCGGCGGTCGCGCCGGACACGCGGCTGATGTACGTCGCCAACCCGAACAACCCGACCGGCACCTTCGTCGAGCCGGATCGTGTCGGCGCGTTTCTGGCGCGGGTCCCGCGCGAGGTCGTCGTCGTACTCGACGAGGCGTACAACGAGTACCTGCCGGCCGCGCTGCGCTTCGACAGCACGCAGTGGGTGCGGCGCTACCCGAACCTGCTCGTGTCGCGGACGTTTTCCAAGGCGTACGGGCTGGCGGGGCTGCGTGTCGGCTACGGCATCGCGCAGCCGGAGCTCACCGACCTGCTGAACCGGGTGCGGCAGCCGTTCAACGTCAACGCCGCTGCCCTGGCGGCGGCGGCCGCGGCGCTGGACGACACGGCGTTCCTCGCGCGCAGCGACGAGGTGAATCGGCAGGGCATGGCCGAGCTGACTGCGGCCTTCGGCAAACTCGGGCTGGAGTATCTGCCGAGCTATGGCAACTTCGTGCTGGTGAAGGTCGGTCCCGCGGCGAAGGTCTATCACGAGCTGCTCAAGCGCGGCGTCATCGTGCGTCCGGTCGCCAACTACGCGCTGCCCGAGTGGCTGCGCGTGACGATCGGCTTGCCCGAGGAAAACGCCAGGTTCCTGCGCGCGCTGCCCGAAGCGCTCGCCGCAGCGCGCGGATGAAGCTCGCGCTGATCGGTGTGGGCATGATCGGCGGTTCGGTGGCCGCCGCGCTGCGCGCTGCCTGCGCGATCGAGCGCGCGGTCGGGTTCGATGCCGACCGGAAGGCGGCGCGGCGCGGCGTCGAACTCGGCGTGCTCGACGCCGCGGCGGCGTCCGTCGAGGAAGCCGTGCGCGATGCCGATCTCGTCGTGCTCGCGGTCCCGGTCGGCGCCATGGGCGAGGTCATGCGGGCGATGGCAGCCGCGCTGCCGCCGCACGCGATCGTCACCGATGTCGGCAGCACGAAGCGGTCGGTGATCGAGGCGGCGCGCACGGCGCTGGCGGAGGCGGGCGGCGTGCCGATCCGCCGCTTCGTTCCGGGGCATCCGATCGCCGGCCGCGAGCTGCCCGGCGTCGAGCACGCCGACGCGGACCTGTTTCGCGGTCGGCTCTACATCTGCACGCCGACCGAGGAGACGGGTCCGGAGGCGCGCGCCACGGTCGAGGATCTGTGGCGGCGCATGGGCGCGAACGTCGTGACGATGGACCCCGCCGAACACGACCGCGTGTTCGCGGCGGTCAGCCATCTGCCGCACCTGCTCGCGTTCGCGCTCGTGGCGCGGATCGCGTCCGAACCCGACGGCGAACGCAAGCTCGGGTTTGCGGGCGCCGGTTTCCGCGACTTCACGCGCATCGCCGCCAGCAGCCCGGCGATGTGGCGCGACGTCTGCGTCGCCAACCGCGCCGCGCTCGGCGACGAATTGCGCGGCTACCGCGCGCTGCTCGACGAGCTGCAGCGCGCGGTCGACGCGGGCGACGCGGCGGCGCTCGAGGCGACCTTCGACCTCGCCAGCCGGACGCGCCGGGCCCACGCGCGGACCTTCGATGCGGAGTGAACCGAGCGCAGTGAACCCAATCGACGTTCTGACGATCGAACCGATCGCACACGCCGAAGGCGACGTGCGGCTGCCGGGATCGAAGAGCATTTCGAACCGCGCGCTGCTGCTGGCTGCGCTGGCCGAAGGCGAAACCGAGTTCGACGGGCTGCTCGACGCCGACGACACGCGCGTGATGGTCGCCGCGCTGCGCGCGCTCGGGGTGGCGATCGAAGTCGAAGGGCAGCGCGCGCGGGTCGTCGGCTGCGGCGGCCGCTTCCCGGTCGGCGACGCGGATCTGTTCATGGGCAACGCGGGCACTGCGATGCGGCCGCTTGCCGCGGTGCTGGCGTTCGCCGGCGGACGCTACCGGCTCGACGGCGTGGCGCGGATGCGCGAGCGGCCGATCGGCGATCTGGTCGATGCGCTGAACGCGCTCGGCGCGCACATCACCTACGAAGGGCAGCGCGGCTATCCGCCGATCCGCATCGAGCCGGCGACACTCGCCGCGCGCGATCGGGTCGACATCAAAGGCGACGTATCGAGCCAGTTCGCCAGCGGCCTGTTGATGGCTGCGCCGCTTGTCGCGCCCCGCGACGGATTGCTGGTGCGCGTTGCGGGCACGCTGATCTCGCAGCCGTACGTGGCGCTGACGATCGCACTGATGCGCCGATTCGGCGTCGCGGTCGAGCGCGGCGACGCCGATGGCGCGGCGTTTCACGTTCCGCGCTCGCGCTATCGCGCCGCAGGGCGGTTCGCGATCGAAGGCGACGCCTCCGGTGCGTCGTACTTTCTCGCGCTCGGCGCACTGGCGGGTGGCCCCGTACGCGTGCTCGGCGCCGGCCGCGCGAGCGTTCAGGGCGACATTGCCTTCGCGGACCTGCTCGAGCGCATGGGTGCCTCGATCCGTTGGGGTGAGGACTGGATCGAGGCGCGTTCGGCGGGGCGACTGCGCGCCGTCGACCACGACTGCACCGCGATCCCCGATGCGGCGATGACCGCGGCGGTGGCGGCGTTGTTCGCCGACGGTGTCACGCGGCTCACGGGTATCGGCTCGTGGCGCGTGAAGGAGACCGACCGGATCGCCGCGATGGCGACCGAGCTGGGCAAGCTCGGAGCGGCGGTCGAAGCCGGCGACGACTGGCTGAAGATCGCACCGCCCGCGCGTTTGCGGGAGGCGACGATCGACACCTACGACGATCACCGCATCGCGATGTGCTTCGCGCTCGCTGCGGCCGGCGGCGTGCCGGTCCACATCCGTGACCCGCAGTGCGTCGCGAAGACATATCCAGGCTACTTCAGCGCGCTGCGGTCGCTGCTGCGGCCCGCCGCGCGCTGAGGTTCGTCCGGGCGCGCTCGTGCAGGACGTGGGCGACCGTGTCGGCGAGCGGCTCGGCAGCCGCGATCGGTGCGCTGCCGGTCAGCGCGTTCGCCGCCGAGAGTGCGAATGGGCGACGGCGAACGTGGCCGTCTTGGCGAGATTCAGTTGCAGCGGGATGCGCATGAGCGATGACTTCGATCCGGGTTTGGCCAAGATCGGGCCGGCGACCGCGCACCTCCATCTGAATGTTCCGATACGCTCGACAGGATGGCTGCGAATTCGTCCGTTCCCGTGATCGCGATCGACGGCCCGACCGCCTCGGGCAAGGGCACCGTCGCGCAGCGGGTCGCGGCCGCTCTCGGATTCCACTACCTGGACAGCGGCGCGCTTTACCGGCTGGTCGCGCTGCTTGCGCTCGAACGCAGGGTCGGCGCGGACGACGCGGACCGGCTCGCGCAGCTCGCGGCGACGATGCGTCCGGGCTTTGCCGGCGGTCGCATCGAGCTCGACGGGCGCGACGTGACCGACGCGATCCGCACCGAGGAGGTGAGCGCGATGGCCTCGCGCATCGCGGTCCATGCACCGCTGCGGGCGGCCCTGCTCGAGACGCAGCGGTCGTTCCGCCAGCCGCCCGGGCTGGTGGCCGACGGGCGCGACATGGGAACGGTCGTGTTCCCCGACGCGCGGCTGAAGGTGTACCTGACCGCGAGCGTCGAAGAGCGGGCGCGCCGGCGCTATAAGCAGTTGATCGAAAAAGGGATTCCCGCTAACATCGCGACCCTTTCGCAGGAACTGCGCGCGCGGGACGAACGCGACTCCAAGCGTTCGGCCTCGCCGCTGAAGCCGGCGGAGGACGCGCACCAGCTCGACTCTTCGGCGCTGTCGATCGACGAGGTCGTCGCCCAGATCCTGGACTGGTATCGCAAGGTCTGAGGGCCCAGGTCCGCAGACCCAGGGTGTGTGCAGGGCATTCCCGGATTTCCTGCACGCGGTGTTCAACTCCGCCCGGACGCAACGTCCGGGCGAGATTGAAAGTCTTTTTCATGCCTTCCGTTGCAACTCAAGACGCCGCCGGCAAAGAAGAGTCGTTCGCGGCGCTGTTCGAAGAAAGCCTGGCGCGCCAGGAGATGAAGCAGGGCGAAGTGATCACCGCCGAGGTGGTCCGCGTCGACGGCAATTTCGTCATCGTCAACGCCGGCCTCAAGTCCGAGGCCTATATCCCGATCGAGGAATTCAAGAACGATCAGGGTCAGATCGACGTCAAGCCGGGCGACTTCGTGTCGGTGGCGATCGAGTCGCTCGAGAACGGCTACGGCGACACGATCCTGTCGCGCGACAAGGCCAAGCGGCTCGCGGCGTGGATGAACCTGGAAAACGCGCTCGAAAGCGGCGAACTGGTCACCGGCACGATCACGGGCAAGGTCAAGGGCGGACTGACCGTGATGATCAACGGCATCCGCGCGTTCCTGCCGGGTTCGCTGATCGACGTGCGCCCGGTCAAGGACACCACGCCGTACGAGGGCAAGACGCTCGAATTCAAGGTCATCAAGCTCGACCGCAAGCGCAACAACGTCGTGGTGTCGCGGCGCGCCGTCGTCGAGGCGAGCATGGGCGAGGAGCGCCAGAAGCTGCTCGAAACCCTCAAGGAGGGCGCGATCGTCAAGGGCGTGGTCAAGAACATCACCGACTACGGCGCATTCGTCGACCTCGGCGGAATCGACGGACTGCTTCACATCACCGATCTCGCGTGGCGGCGCGTTCGCCATCCGAGCGAAGTGGTCCAGGTCGGCCAGGAGATCACCGCCAAGGTGCTCAAGTTCGACCAGGAGAAGAACCGCGTTTCGCTCGGCATCAAGCAGCTCGGCGAGGATCCCTGGGTCGGCATCGGACGCCGCTATCCGCAGGGAACGCGACTGTTCGGCAAGGTCACCAACATCACCGACTACGGCGCGTTCGTCGAGATCGAGCCGGGAATCGAGGGTCTGGTGCACGTGTCCGAGATGGACTGGACCAACAAGAACGTCGACCCGAAGAAGGTCGTCGCTCTCGGCGACGAGGTCGAGGTCATGGTGCTCGAAATCGACGAGGACCGGCGCCGCATCTCGCTCGGCATGAAGCAGTGCAAGCCGAACCCGTGGGAGGACTTCGCGCTGTCGCACAAGAAGGGCGACCGGGTCAAGGGCCAGATCAAGTCGATCACCGATTTCGGCGTGTTCATCGGCCTGCCGGGCGGCATCGACGGGCTCGTGCACCTGTCGGATCTGTCGTGGAGCGAACCGGGCGAAGAAGCCGTGCGCAAGTACAAGAAGGGCGACGAAGTCGAGGCGGTCGTGCTCGCCATCGACGTCGAGCGCGAGCGCATCTCGCTGGGCATCAAGCAGCTGGGCGGCGATCCGTTCACCAACTATGCGAGCACGCACGAGAAGGGTTCGATCGTCACCGGCACCGTCAAGAGCGTGGATCCGAAGGGCGCGGTGATCGCGCTCGGCGACGACGTCGAGGGTTACTTGCGCGCTTCCGAAATCTCGTCCGATCGCGTCGAGGATGCGCGCAACCACCTGAAGGAAGGCGACAAGGTCACGGCGATGATCATCAACATCGACCGCAAGAACCGCAACATCAACCTGTCGATCAAGGCGAAGGACAACGCCGAGGCGGCGGCGGCGATGGAGCGCATGCAGGCCGAAGCGCAGACCGGAACGACCAGCCTGGGCGCGCTGCTGAAGGCCAAGCTGGATACGCAGAACAAGTAAGCGGCGCCCGCACCCATGTCCGAACCCAAGACGATGACCAAGTCCGAGCTGATCGCGCGGCTGGCCGAGCGCAACACGCGGCTCGCCGCGCGCGACGCCGACGAGGCGGTCAAGACGATTCTCGACGCGATGAGCGCCGCGCTCGCGGCGGGCAACCGGATCGAGATCCGCGGCTTCGGCAGCTTCTCGCTGAACTATCGGCCGCCGCGCATCGGCCGCAATCCGAAGTCCGGCGAACGGGTTCACGTGCCGGCGAAGTTCGTTCCGCACTTCAAGGCGGGCAAAGAGCTGCGCGAGCGCGTCGACGGGACCGACGGCGCGGCCGCCGTCGACTCGGGCGAGCGCAAGCCCACCGGCTGAGTCGCCGCTGGCCTCCGGTTCGGCAGGCCCCGCTCGCGCGGGGCTTTTTCTTTGTGGAGCGCGGACCTCGACGCAGGGCGGCGCGCATGCGAGCCTTACAATGCCGCGCATGCGACGGAGCATGCAACGATGAAGGCGATCGCTTGGCTGGTTCGGCTGGTCTTCTTCGCCGTGGTCCTTTGGTTCGCCGTGAAGAACACCACGCCGGTAGCGGTCAAGCTGACCGAAACGCTGCACTGGGACGAGGTGCCGCTGATCGTCGTGATGCTGGCCTGCGTGCTGATCGGTGTCGCCGCCGGTACGATCGCGCTGGCACCGCGGCTGTTCAGCCTGCGGCGGCAGGTCGCCGCGTTGCGCAGGCAGGCCGAACGCGCCGCGCCGGCGGATGCGGCGGCCGAACGCCTTGCCGATCAGGTCGCCAGCGCCGCGCGCAACGTGGGCGCGGTCGGCGAGCTCGGCGCGGACACGCGTTTTCCCCGCTGACCGCGGCGATGTTCGAGCTCGAGGCCTGGTATCTGGTCGTGCTGCCGGGGCTGTTCGCGGCAGGCTGGTGGCTGCGCGGGTTCGATTCGCGAGTGCGCGCGGCCGACCAGGGTGGAGCGCCGCGCTCGGTGTTCCGCGGGCTGAACCTGCTTCTGAACGAGCAGCCCGACAAGGCGATCGACGCCTTCATCGAAGTCGTCAAGCTCGATCCCGAGACGATCGAACTGCACTATGCCCTCGGCAACCTGTTCAGGCGACGCGGCGAGGTCGACCGCGCGGTGCGCATCCACACGCACCTGCTGAATCGCGCCGATCTGCCGGCGCGCGAACGCTCGACTGCGCTCGCCGAACTGGGCCAGGATTTCTTGAAGGGCGGGTTGCTCGACCGCGCCGAGGATGCCTTCGTGCGGCTGATGGAAGATCCGCAGCAGCGGTTTTCCGCGCTGCGCGCGCTGCTGCGCATCTACCAGATGGAGCGCGAGTGGCTCAAAGCGATCGACTGCGCGCGGCGGCTCGAGCGCGAGGCCGGCGAGTCGCACCACGTCGCGGTTGCGCAGTTCTACTGCGAGCTGGCGGAACAGGCGCTCGCGAAGGCGGATCTGCAACGCGCGCAGTCGTATCTCGACGAAGCGCTCGTCGCGGACCGCAAGTCGGTGCGGGCCGCGCTGCTCGCCGGCGACGTCGCCATGCGACGCGGCGAACGCGACGACGCGATCAAGCACTGGCTGCGCGTCGAGGCGGCTTCGCCGGAACATCTGCCGCTGGTCGCGGCCCGCTTGACCCAGGCGATGGACGAAGCCGGCCGCCGCGACGAGGCGTTGAATCTGCTACGGCGCGCGCTGCTCGACTCGCCGTCGATCGACCTGCTCGAGATCGCGTACCAGCGCGTCGGCGAATGGGAGGGACCGGCTGCGGCCGAGGTCCTGCTGCGCGACGAGCTCAGGCGCCACCCTTCGCTGCTGGGCTTCGAGAAGCTGCTGGCGCTGCGCAGCGCGCAGGTCAAGGGCGATCCCGAGCTCGATCTGCTGCGCTCGCTGATCCACGCGCAGACGCGCAAGCTGGCGCGCTACCGCTGCAGCAAGTGCGGCTTCCGCGCGCGGGAGTTCCACTGGCAGTGTCCGGGCTGCACGAGCTGGGACAGCTATCCGCCGCGGCGCGTCGAGGAACTGGACGCGGCATGAAGCTCGGGTTGCGGACTGCGCATCGCGGATTGCGTTGGGCGGCGGCGGGCTTGAGCTGGCTGCTTCCGCTCGGTGCCGCGGCGCTGGAGATCAACTCGGCCACGCGCGCGGAGCTGGAGCGGTTGAACGGCATCGGCGTGGCGATGGCCGAGCGCGTGCTCGTCGAGCGCGCGAAGGCGCCCTTTCGCGACTGGGACGACCTGCAGCGTCGCGTCAAGGGCATGGCGGGGGCGCGCGTCGAGCGCCTGCAGGGCCAGGGCGTGACGGTCAACGGCATCCCCGGTTCGCGCGCCGCGCGCGACGACAAACTGAAACGTCGAGCACACGAATGACCTACGCAACGATCGAGTCGACCATCGGCAACACGCCGCTGGTGCGCTTGCAGCGGATTCCCGGCGCCGACAACCAGCGGCGCGGCAACGTGATTCTCGGCAAGCTCGAGGGCAACAATCCGGGCGGTTCGGTCAAGGACCGCCCCGCGTACTCGATGATCAAGCGCGCCGAGGAGCGCGGCGAGATCAAGCCGGGCGACCGGCTGATCGAGGCCACCAGCGGCAACACCGGCATCGCGCTGGCGATGATCGCGGCGATCAAGGGTTACCGGATGACGCTGATCATGCCCGACAACCTGTCGGCCGAGCGGCGCGCCAGCATGACCGCGTACGGTGCCGAGCTGATCCTCACGCCCGCGCAAGGCGACGGCAAGGCCGTCGGCATGGAGTACGCGCGCGACTTGGCGATGGCGATGCAGGCGCGCGGCGAGGGCAAGGTACTCGACCAGTTCGCCAATCCGGACAACCCGCGCGCGCACTACGAAACGACCGGCCCGGAGATCTGGCGCGACACCGGCGGGCGCGTCACGCACTTCGTCAGCAGCATGGGGACGACGGGAACGATCGTGGGCGTGAGCCGCTACCTCAAGGAGAAGAACCCGGCGATCGCGATCATCGGTGCGCAGCCGGCGGAAGGCTCGCAGATCCCGGGCATCCGCAAGTGGCCCGCGGCGTACCTGCCGAAGATCTACGACCCGTCGCGCGTGGATCGGCTCGAGTATGTGTCGCAGGCCGACGCCGAAGCGATGGCGCGCCGGCTCGCGGCCGAGGAGGGCATCTTCGCCGGCATCTCGTCCGGGGGCGCGTGCGCGATCGCGCTGCGAATCGCTGCCGAGGTCGAGAACGCGACGATCGTGTTCATCGTCTGCGATCGCGGCGATCGTTATCTGTCGACCGGCGTGTTTGCGGCGTAGCCGAACGCAAGCGGTCAGGCCGTTCCGCGCTTGGTTTCGAAAGCGATCCCGACCTTTTTCAGTAGGTCGAACGGCAGCTCGCCGCCGGCGCAGACGATGACCGCGTCGTTTTTCAGCCGCAGCTCGCGGTCTTCGTGCACGAGCGTCACGTCCGCGGGCGAAATGCTCCGGACGGTCGACTTCAGCAGGACGTTGACGCGGCGCTTGTCCTGCCGCTCCGCCAGGCGCGTGCGATTGGCGGGCTTGACGCGCGAGAACGCCTCCGAGCGGTACGACAGCGTGACCTCGCAGCCGGGCTCATCCGCAAGCGCGATCGCGGCCTCGAGCGCGGCATCGCCGCCGCCGACAACCAGCACTTTCTTGCCTCGATACTGCTGCGGGTCGATCAGCCGGTAGACGACTTTCGGCAACTCCTCGCCGGGTACGCCGAGCTTGCGCGGCGTGCCGCGGCGACCGATCGCGAGCAGCACTGCGCCGGTGCGATAGCTCGCGCGCGTCGTCCGCACGACGAAGCCGCCGCCGTCGCGCTCGATGCTCTCCATCTTCTCGCCGAAGCGGATCTTCAGCCCCGCGCGGCGGGCGATCTCCTCGAACTTCGCGAGCAGCGCTTCCTTGGAGATCTCCGGACCCATCTTGACGCGGCCGACCACCGGCAGCTTGACCGGTGCGGTCATCGTGATCTTGTTGCGCGGATAGTGGTAGACGGTGCCGCCGAGCGACCGCTCCTGCTCGACGATCGCGTACTTGAGCTTGTGGGCGACCGCGCCCAGCCCCGCAGCGATGCCCGCCGGTCCGGCGCCGACGATGACCACGTCGTAGTCGGCGCCGCGCCGCCCGGCGCCGCGGATCGATTCGATCGCCTGCCTGCCCTGTTCGGCCGCCTTGCGAACGAGGCCCATGCCGCCGAGTTCGCCCGCGATGTAGATGCCCGGCACGTTCGATTCGAAGTTCGGCTTGACCTCGGGGATGTCGATGCCGCGCTTCTCGGTGCCGAACACGAGCTGGATCGCGTCGGTCGGACAGGCCGACGCGCACGCGCCGTGGCCGATGCACGCGGCGGCGTTGACGAGAACGGCCTTGCCCTTGACGACGCCGAGCGCCTGCTCCGGACACGAGCGCACGCACACGCCGCTGGCGAGGCAACGGTCCGCATCGACGACCGGGTGCAGCGACGCCGGCTCGTTCAGTCCGGCCTGGAGCGACTCCACGAGCCGCCGCTCGTGCTCGGCCTGCCGCTTGGCGCGCGAGCGCACATACCACGCGGCGATCAGCGCGAACGGCAATCCGTAGAGCAGCAGCAGTGTCGCCAGGGACAGTTTCATCCGGTGCAGATACAGGGGCCTTCGATGCAGCGCGCACCGGCGCCCTTGACCTTCAGGGCACCTGATTGATACCACGAGCACGGATCCGCGGAGCCGAGAAAACCTTCACGGGCGGTACCCGCCTCATCCGTGCGTAGCGCGGACCTGTGATGGCGGAGTAGGGAACGTCCTACTGCGCGAATGGGGGCAGGTTCGTCCGTTCATCCGACTGTAGAACACCGCACGTTCGGCGAAACTTCGTACATCTCACGCGAGCATCGCGCCGGGAGTCGGTTGCGCGCGGCGGAACGGGTTCGCAGCCGCGTCGCCGCACTTCGTCCCCTCTCCGGCCGACCGAACAGTCAATGCGATCAGGGAGTTCAGTGTCCGGACAAGGCGCCAGCGGCGGCGCCGCCGCGGTCGCTTTGCCGCGGCCGTCGGCGCCGAGGGTCGCGCGCGACAGGCCGCGCCGGCCGACGGCCATCCGATGGCTCGTGCTTGGCATCGCCGTCGTCATCGGCCTTGGCTGGCCGGCGAGCCGCGCGTTCGGGTTGACGGCCTCGTCGCCGCTCGCTTACTGGCTCGGTGTGGCGGGCGGTGCCGCGATGCTGGTGACGTTCCTCTACCCGCTGCGCAAGCGCATCCCGCTGATGCGGCACTGGGGCGCAGCCAAGTACTGGTTCGTCGTTCACATGGTGTGCGGCATCGTCGGACCGCTGCTGGTGATCGCACACACGGGCTACCACATCGGTTCGGTCAATGCCGCGATCGCGTTGACCTCGATGCTGTTGGTCGCCGGCAGCGGAATCGTCGGCCGGTTCATCTATCTGCACATCCATCGCGGACTTTCGGGCGCGCAGTGGACGCTCGCCGAACTGCAGGCCGCCGTCGGCTTCAACTCGGGCGAGGTGCACTCGAAGCTCGCGTTTGCGCCGCAAGTCGAACAGACGCTGCGGCAGTTCCGCGATGCCGCGCTGGATCCCGCGGGCGGCGCGTGGCGGCGCGCGTGGCACTTCGTCAGCCTGCCGGCACGCGCACAGCTCGCCCGCCGGCGCTGCCGGAACGAACTCGACATCGTGCTGAAGGCGAAGGCGGCCGCGCTGAAGTGGGAGCGTGCCGATCTTGAACGCCGGCGCCGCAAGAGCGCGCGGCTGGTCGATCGCTTTCTGGAGGCCGTCGTCACCGCCGCGCAGTTCCGGACCTACGAGCGCCTGTTTTCGCTGTGGCACGTGCTGCATGTGCCGCTGGTGTGGATGCTCGTCGTCAGCGCGGTCGCCCACGTCGTTGCCGTGCACGCGTATTGAATGGATGCGGACGGATCGTTCGATGTCGCCGCCGCGCCGACTCTGGCGGCGACTCGCCGTGCTGGGTGCCGCGCTTGTGCTCGGCAGCTTCGGTGCGCGCGCGCAGTCGCTCGAAGGCGTGCTGATGCCCGGCCCGGTGATCCAGGGGCACGCGAAGTATGAGTCCGAGTGCCGCAACTGCCACATCCCGTTCGACCGCGCCGCGCAGAACCGGCTGTGCATGGACTGTCACAAGGAAGTCGGCGCCGATGTGCGCGAAAAGCGCGGCTACCACGGGCGGCTCGAGCCGCAACCGTGCCGCGCCTGCCACACCGATCACAAGGGGCGCGACGCCGTGATCGTGCAGCTCGACGAGAAGAAGTTCGACCACCGCGCGACCGACTTCCCGCTGCGCGGCGCGCACGCGTCTTCCAAGCTCGAGTGCAGGAGCTGCCATGCGCCGAAGCGGAAGTTTCGCGAGGCGCCTTCGACCTGCATCGGCTGTCACCGCAAGGACGACACGCACAAGGGCCGGCTCGGCGACAACTGCGCGCAGTGCCACAACGAGACCGACTGGAAGCAGGCGCAGTTCGACCACGACAAGACCAAGTTCCCGCTGCGCGGCAAGCACGCGCCGGTCAAGTGCGTCGAGTGCCACCGCGACAACCGCTACAAGGACACGCCGGTCGCGTGCGTCGCCTGCCATCGCAAGGACGACACGCACAAGGGCCGTTTCGGCGAGCGCTGCGAAAGCTGCCACGTCGACCAGGCGTGGCCGACGATCACCTTCGACCACGACCGCGACACCAAGTACGCGCTGCGCGGCAAGCACCGCCAGATCAAGTGCGAAAGCTGCCACACGTCCAACGCGTACAAGGAGAAGCTGGCGAGCGATTGCTACGCCTGCCACAAGAAGGACGACAAGCACCAGGGCACGCTCGGCAAGGCCTGCGGCGACTGCCACACCGAGCGCGCATGGACGGTGCCGCGTTTCGACCACGACAAGACCAAGTTCCCGCTGCGCGGCAAGCACGCGAACGAGGAGTGCAAGTCGTGCCACAAATCGCTGCGCTTCGCCGACGTCGGCAAGACCTGCATCGACTGCCACCGCAAGGACGACACGCACAAGGGCAGGCTCGGCACCGCTTGCGGCGACTGCCACACCGACCGCAACTGGCGCGACAGCAAGTTCGATCACGACCGCACGCGCTTCGCGCTGGTCGGCAAGCATCGCAGCGCCAAGTGCGAGAGCTGCCACGAGAATCCGGACTTCAAGAAGACGCCGAGCGAGTGCATCGCCTGCCACCGCAAGGAAGACAAGCACGAAGGCCAGCTCGGCACCCAGTGCGCGGACTGCCACAACGCGCGCGGCTGGAAGGAGGCGGTCAAGTTCGACCATGCGCGCACGCGCTTCCCGCTGGTCGGTCTGCACCTGAAGGTGCCGTGCGCGAAGTGTCACGCGACGCCGCGCTACAAGGACGCGAAGTCCGACTGCTACGCGTGTCACGAGCGCGACGACACCCACAAGCGGCGGCTCGGCACGCGCTGCGGCGACTGCCACAACGCGCGCGACTGGAAGGTGTGGGACTACAACCACGATCGCCGCACGCGCTTTGCGCTCGATGGTGCGCACCGGCAAATCAAGTGCGAGGCGTGCCACAAGCGGCCCGTCAGTGACAAGCCGACGCTGCCGACCGCGTGCGCCGCGTGTCATGCGCCCGACGACGTACACGAAGGCGCGTACGGCCCGCTGTGCGAGCGCTGTCACACGACCTCGTCGTTCAAGCAGATCAAGCGGCGCGTCGGCGCGAACGCGTTGCCGACCGCACTGAACCGCGTGCAGCTGCCCGCCTGGTGGCCGCATGCGACCCGGTCAAGGAACGCGCCGCCGGGTGCGCTGCACTGAGGGAGGTACCCATGTCGATCTCGAAACGACTGCTGACGGCGCTGCGGCTTGCGCCGTTTGCGCTGTTGCTGTTCGGGCTTCTGTCCGGTCACGCGCAGACGCCGGGCGAGCGCTTCTCGCACTCGGCGACGCGCTTTCCGCTGACCGGCGCGCACGAGGTCGCGCGCTGCGAGTCGTGCCACGTGCAGGGCGTCTTCCGCGGACTGCCGACGCAGTGCTCGGTCTGTCACGCGCGCGCCAGCCGCACGCCGACCGCCACGCCGATGCCGCCGAACCACGTCGCGACCACGCAGCCGTGCGAGCTGTGCCACACCACGTCGACCTTCGTCGGCGCGCGTTTCCGCCATGTCGGCGTCGCGCCGGGTTCGTGCATGTCGTGTCACAACGGCACGGTCGCAGCGGGCAAGTCGCCCAACCACATGGTCACGAGCGCATCGTGCGACTCGTGCCACCGCACGACCGCGTGGCTGCCGGCCGCGTTCAATCACGCGAACGTCGCGCCGGGTACGTGCATGAGCTGCCACAACGGCTCGCAGGCCACCGGCAAGCCGGCGAATCACGTCGTCACGTCGGCGAGCTGCGACTCTTGTCACCGCACGACCGCGTGGATCCCCGCCTCCTTCAACCACGCCAACGTCGCGGCAGGCACCTGCATGAGCTGCCACAACGGCACGCAGGCGCGCGGCAAGTCCGCGAATCACATCGTGACGACCGCGTCGTGCGACACCTGCCACCGCACGACGGCCTGGATTCCGGCGACCTTCAGCCATGCCGGCGTTGCGCCGGGCACCTGCGCGACCTGTCACAACGGCACGCAGGCGACCGGCAAGCCGGCCAACCACGTCGTGACGACGGCCTCGTGCGACACGTGCCACCGCACGACCGCCTGGATTCCGGCGACCTTCAGCCACGCCAACGTCGTCGCGGGAAGCTGCGCAAACTGCC
>JBFMFC010000015.1:23311-52661 GCA_040752195.1 Pseudomonadota bacterium
GCGACCGGCAAGCCGGCCAACCACGTCGTGACGACGGCCTCGTGCGACACGTGCCACCGCACGACCGCCTGGATTCCGGCGACCTTCAGCCACGCCAACGTCGTCGCGGGAAGCTGCGCAAACTGCCACAACGGCACCCAGGCTCGCGGCAAGTCGACCACGCACATGGTGACGACACGCGCCTGCGATTCGTGTCACCGCACGGCCGCGTGGACGCCGGCGACGTACACGCACCTGACGCCGGCTTTCAAGCCGCACAACGCGGGCGTGACCTGCTTGTCTTGCCACAAGTCGAACACCGAGGTCGCGACCTGGACGTTCGCCGCCTACAAGCCGGACTGCGCAGGCTGCCACGCCGGCAACTTCAAGCAGGGCCCGCACAAGAAGGTCGACTCGCCGGTGATCTACTACACCGTGGCTGAACTGAAGGACTGCTCGGGCAGCTGCCACGTGTACACGAACGCGACCTTCACGACGATCTTGAAGTCACGCAGCGGCAAGCATCGGTCCACCGACGGCGGATTCTGATGGGGGCGATGCGAATGCGAGGGATGAATTCGGTTGCCGCGTGGCTGGCGGGCGTTGCCTGCGCGCTGCTGCTCGCCGCGGCGCCGGCGCGCGCAGCGGTCCTGGACGAGATCGAGTTGCTGCGGGTACGCGACGACGCCGTCGTCCGGATCAAGTTCAGTCTGCGCGTGCAGTACCTGCGGCACACGCTGATCGGCAACGACGCGGCGAACGTCTTCGTACAGTTCGGCGGGCCGCCGACCGACACGACGACCGACGAGCAGCTGCGCATCCCCGAGACGCAGGCGTTCCCGGGCGTCACCGTGATCTACCCGCTGCAGCTCGCGAATCCCCCGTTCCGCATCGTCGTGCGCTTTTCGCGGCCGACGAAGTTCACGGTGCGCGCGGCGGGACCGAACGCGATCGACCTCGTCGTTCCGGGCGCCGGACCGCAGGTGACCGCAGCGCGCGCGCGCTTCGTACCCGTTCCAGGCGCCGATGCGCAACGCTATGCGATCCGGCTTCAGACCTTCGCCGACCGCGCGATGGAAGGCCAGCGCCCGGTCCCCGCGGAATTCCAGGACTACACGGTCTTCACGTCGCAGTCGCGCATCGACAGCCGCACGCGCTATGAACTGCTGCTCGGCTACTTCGCGAGCGCTGACGATGCCGAGCGGGCGCGCCGCCGGCTCGCCTCCCGCTTCCCCGAGGCGACGATCGTCGACCTGCAGCAGCGCCGCGAAGAGGTGCTGACCGCCGCGGCCGCGGCGCCGACTGCGCCTGTTCCGGCGGCCCCGGCGGCTCCCGCCCCGCTGCCCGTGCCCGCCGCGCCGCCGGCCGTCGCCGCGGCGCCGCCACCGGCCGCCGCCGATGTCGAAGCGCAGGCCGCGCAATTGCTGCAGAAGGCGCGCGCCGCGCTCGACGGCAACAACGCGGAAGCGGCGATCGAGACGCTGAACCAGTTGCTGACGCTGCCGCCGAACAGGTCGACCGAACCGGCGCAGGAGCTGATCGGCGTCGCGCGCGAGCGCAACGGTGAGATCGCGAAGGCGCGCTCCGAGTACGCGCTGTACCTGAAGCTCTTCCCGCAGGGGGCGGGCGCCGAGCGCGTGCGCCAGCGGCTGGCGAAGCTCGAAGCCGCACCCGTCGCCGAGCGGCCCGCCGCGCGCGAGCGGCCCGCGCTGAAGTCATTGACGGGCACGTTCTCGCAGTACTACTTCGGCGGCAAGACGCGCATCGACAACGTCTTCAACACGCCGACCACCGCCGATCGCTCGACCTTCACCGCGACCGACCAGTCGCTGCTCGTCAGCAGCATCGATCTGAATGGCCGCTACCGCGGCGCCGACGCCGAGCAGCGCGTGGTCTTCCGCGACTCGTACAACCTGAGCTTTCTGCAGGAGCGCGGCAGCTTCAACCGGCTCAACGCCGCGTATTACGACTACCGCGGGCTCACCAATGCGTTTTCGGCGCGGCTCGGCCGGCAAACCGGCCTGTCGGGCGGGCTGCCGGGCCGCTTCGACGGCGGCATCGTCGGCTATGGATTCACACCGTCGGTGCGGCTGAACGCGGTCGGCGGCGCGCCGGTCGAGTTCACCAACATCGACTCGAAGCGCCGCTTCGTCGGCGCCAACCTCGACATGAGCGGCGTTCTCGAGCGCTGGTACGGCAACGTCTTCGGCATCCGGCAGACGGTCGACGGCATCCTCGACCGCGAGGCGGTCGGCGCCGAGGTGCGCTACCTCGATCCGCAGACGACGATGTACGCGGTCGTCGACTACGACACGAGCTTCAAGGCGCTGAACGCGGCGTCATTGCAGGGAAGCTGGACCTCGGTGGGTCGCACCAGCATCAACCTGCTGTGGGACCGCCGCCGCGCGCCGACCCTGGCGACGTTAAATGCGGTGTTCGGCCAACCGACGACGTCGATCCGCGACCTGCTGGTGACGCTGTCGGAAGACGAGATCCGCCAGCTCGCGAAGACGATCACCGCGGTGGCCACACAGGGGCTGGTCGGCGTGACCACGCCGCTGAGCCAGCACTGGCAGGTCGGCGCCGACGTGCGGCTCGTCAAGGTCGGTGCGCTGCCGCAGGTCGTCGTCAACGGCGTGACGATGCCGGCGCAGCCTGCCACCGGCAACGTCATCAGCTATTCGCTGCAGTCGATCGGGTCGAACCTGTATTCGTCGCGCGATTCGAGCGTGTTCACGGTGATGCTCGTCAACGGCCCGACCTACGACAGCTGGCTGCTGACCTACAACAACGTCACCGGCCTGTTCGAGCGGTGGAGCTTCGAACCGTCGCTTCGCTACTACCAACAGCGCGATACGACCGACGTGAAGCTCGCGCGCGTGTCGCCGTCGCTGCGCCTGTCGTGGCGGCCGACGCAGGCGTCGGTGCTCGAGCTCGACTATCTGCTCGAACGCACGCGGACGACCGCGCCGACGACGAGCGACACGACGACCCGGCACTTCCTGTCGATCGGCTACCGGCTCGACTTGTAAGCGCGCGGCCCTTCGTTGGCGGGAACGCGGGGCCGCCGGTTGCGAGTTAGGCGGCGGCCACAGGGATCTTGCCGATCTTCGCCTGCCACTCGCGCGGTCCGGTCTGGTGGACCGAGGTGCCGCGGGCATCGACCGCGACCGTCACCGGCATGTCCTTGACCTCGAATTCATAGATCGCTTCCATGCCGAGGTCGGCGAAGGCGACCACCCGTGCCGCCTTGATCGCCTTGGCGACCAGGTAGGCGGCCCCGCCGACGGCCATCAGGTACGCGCTGCCGTGCTTGCGGATCGCCTCGATTGCAGCCGGTCCACGCTCGGCCTTGCCGATCATCGCGATCAGCCCCGTCCGCGCGAGCATCATTTCGGTGAACTTGTCCATCCGCGTGGCGGTGGTCGGGCCCGCAGGGCCGACGACCTCGCCGCGCACCGGATCGACCGGGCCGACGTAGTAGATCACGCGGTTCGTGAAGTCGACCGGCAACTTCTCGCCGTTGGCGAGCATGTCCTGGATGCGCTTGTGCGCAGCGTCGCGGCCCGTGAGCACCTTGCCGGACAGCAGCAGCGTCTCGCCCGGCTTCCACGAGGCCACCTCGGCTTTCGTCAGCGTGTCGAGGTTGACGCGCTTGCTCTTTTGGTAGTCGGGCTGCCAGTTCACGTTCGGCCACAGGTCGAGCGAGGGCGGCTCCAGATACGCGGGCCCGCTGCCGTCGAGCACGAAGTGCGCGTGCCGCGTGGCAGCGCAGTTCGGGATCATCGCCACCGGTTTGCCGGCCGCGTGCGTCGGGTACATCCTGATCTTCACGTCGAGCACCGTCGTCAGGCCACCCAGTCCCTGCGCGCCGATGCCGAGCGCGTTGACCTTGTCGTACAACTCGACGCGCAGCCGTTCGACGTCGTCGCGCGCGCCGCGCGCGAGCAGCTCGCTCATGTCGATCGGCTCCATCAACGCTTCCTTGGCGAGCAGCATCGCCTTTTCCGCCGTGCCGCCGATGCCGATGCCGAGCATGCCCGGCGGGCACCAGCCGGCGCCCATCGTCGGCACGGTCTTCAGCACCCAGTCGACGATCGAGTCGGACGGGTTGAGCATCACGAACTTGCTCTTGTTCTCCGATCCGCCGCCCTTGGCTGCGACGTCGACCGCGACGGTGTCGCCGGAGACGATCTGCACGTGCACGACGGCGGGGGTGTTGTCGCGCGTGTTCTTGCGGCCGAACTCGGGCGGGTCGACGACCGAGGCGCGCAGCTTGTTGTCCGGATTGAGATACCCGCGCCGCACGCCCTCGTTGACGGCGTCCTCGAGCGAGCCGCTGAAGCCCTCCCAGCGCACGTTCATGCCGACCTTCAGAAACACGTTGACGATGCCGGTGTCCTGGCAGATCGGGCGCTTGCCCTCGGCGCACATCCTCGAGTTGGTCAGGATCTGCGCGATCGCGTCCTTCGCGGCAGGGCTCTGCTCGGCTTCGTAGGCGCGCGCGAGATGGCGGATGTAGTCGGCCGGGTGGTAGTAGGAGATGTACTGCAGCGCCGCCGCGATGCTTTCGATCAGGTCGGCCTGCTTGATGGTTGCCATGTCTGCCTCGGATTCGTCGCTTCGATCAATGTTCGTTGTCGATCGCCGGCCGCGCCGATCCGAACAGGATGCGGTCGGTTGCGGCGATCGCCATCGCCGACAGCAGGAAGGCGATGTGAATTCCGGTCTGCGCGATCAGCGTCTTGTTGTCGTAGTTGGCGGCGTTGATGAAGGTCTTGAGCAGGTGGATCGAGCTGATTCCGATGATCGCCGTTGCCAGCTTGACCTTCAAGACGCTGGCGTTGACGTGGGACAACCATTCCGGCTGGTCCGGGTGCCCTTCGAGGTTCATCCGCGACACGAAGGTCTCGTAACCGCCGACGATCACCATGATGAGCAGGTTCGAGATCATCACGACGTCGATCAGCCCGAGCACGACCAGCATGATCACGGTCTCGTTGAGCTTGGGCGGACCGTCGCCGGGGATCGCATAGCCGATCGCGCGAAAGATGTCGGCGGCCGATCCGGGGTCGCCCAGCGCGGCGCCGATCAGGTGGACGAGCTCCACCCAGAAGTGATAGACGTAGACGCACTGTGCGAGGATCAGGCCGAGGTACAGGGGGAGCTGCAGCCAGCGGCTGGCGAAGATCAGACGGGGGACGGGCGACAGCGGGCGCTCGTTGGCGCGCTCGATCCGGGACGGCATGTTGTGGTGGGAGTGTCTCGGTGAAAACCCGCAGATTCTACTCAGCGCGCCCGTCTGTCCCGTCTCGTCCGGGCGACGCACTTGATTCGGCGGCGTTTGCCCGCACGTTGAACGCGCGTGCGGGCCACCGGTCCAAGGCCCTGATTTCACGCAGGCTTTCAATGGGTCGGGCGATGTAGAACGGCGGACAAACGCGGGTAGTTTTATCGGGGCGTGTTCAGTAGACTGCGCGCCGCTTTCCTCTCAACTGTTCGGAGAACTTATGAAACGTATCGCTCTGTTCGTCATGACGAACCTGGCGATCATCGTCGTCCTGGGTGTGGTCACCAGCCTGCTCGGCGTCAACCGGTACCTGACGGCGCAGGGGCTTGACCTGTCGATGCTGCTCGCCTTCGCGGCGGTGGTCGGCTTCACGGGTTCGATCTTTTCGCTGCTGATCAGCAAACCGATGGCCAAATGGACCACCGGCGCGCGCACGATCGACCAGCCGGCCAACGCGATGGAGGCGTGGCTCGTCGACACCGTGCGCAGACACGCACAGAAAGCCGGCATCGGCATGCCCGAGGTCGCGATCTACGAGGGCGAGCCGAACGCGTTTGCCACCGGCGCGTTCAAGAACAGCGCGCTCGTCGCCGTCTCGTCCGGACTGCTGCAGTCGATGAGTCGCGAGGAGGTCGAGGCGGTGCTCGGCCACGAGATCGCGCACATCGCCAACGGCGACATGGTGACGATGACGCTGATCCAGGGCGTGATGAACACGTTCGTCGTGTTCCTGTCGCGCGTGATCGGCTACGTCGTCGACCGCATCGTGCTGCGCAACCAGGACGATGCGCCGGGCATCGGCTACTACGTGACGACGATCGTGCTCGACATCGCGCTCGGCTTCCTCGCCGCGATCATCGTCGCCTGGTTCTCGCGGCAGCGCGAGTTCCGAGCCGACGCCGGCGCGGCCCAACTGATGGGCAGCCCACGGCCGATGATCAACGCGCTCGCGCGGCTGGGCGGCCTGGAGCCGGGCGAGCTGCCTCAGCAGATCAAGACGATGGGCATTAACGCGCGTCCGAGCGGGCTGCTCGCGCTGTTCTCCAGCCATCCGCCGATCGAGGATCGGATCCGCGCACTGCAAGCGGCCGGCTGACCGGCACGTGACCGTACGACGCGAAGGCCGGGCAAGCGCCCGGCCTTTTTCTTGGGCGCCGCGCGAACGCGCGGTCACGCCAAAGGGCGCGTCGCGACGTGTTCGCGCTCGCGGCACCGCGCGACATACGCGGCGAGCCAGGTCATCGCGAACCCCGCGAGCACGAGCCCGGCGGCGGCAGCGGCCCAGAAGCTGAAGGCGCCGCCGTACGGCCAGCCCGCCGGCGGGTGGTAGGCGAGCCAGTACCCGCCGACGAGCCCGACACCCCAGAGTGCGACGCTGTGGATCAGCATCGGCGCAGCCGCGACCTTGTAGCCACGCAAAATGAAGCCGGCTACACCCTGCATCGCGTCGAAGAAGTGGAACACCACCCCGGTGGCCAGCAGGCTCAAGGCCACCGCAGCGACCTGCGGGTCGCGCGTGAACGCCGCGACGATCGGTTCGCGCAGCAGATACACCGCGCTGCACACGGCGAGCGCCGTGGCCATCGCCACACGCCAGCCGCGCCGCGCGGCGCGTCGTGCCGCCGCGGGCATCCCCGCGCCCAGCGCCTGCGCCACCTGCACGCTGGCAGCGATGCCCCAGGCGAGCGGCATCATGAACAGCACCGCGACCAGATTAGCGACGATCTGGTGCCCGGCGACGGTCACCGCGCCCAGCCGCGCCAGCAGCAGCGCGATGAAGGTGAGCGAAGTTACCTCGATCAGGATCGTGCCGCCGCTCGGCACGCCGAGCTTCAGCAGTTCGCGCTGCCGTTCCCAGATCGGGCCGCGCGGACGCCGCAGTGCCGATCGGAAGCGCGCGTAAAAAGGATCGATCCGGTAGACGAGCAGATTGGCGATCAGGATCCCCCACAACAGCACCGCGGTCGCCACGCCGCAACCCGCGCCGCCGAGCGCGGGCACGGGGCCGGCGCCGTACATGAACGCGAAGTTCAGCGGCACCTTGGCGCCAAGCGCGGCGACGTTGATCGCCATCGTCACCTTCGGCCGCGAAACCGCCGCGTTCAGCGCGATGTAGGCGCGGGCGGCGAGCGACGCCGGCAGCCCCGTGGCGACGGCCCACAGGTAGATGGCAGCGATGCGTGCGACCGCCGGATCCGCGCCGGTCAACTCCAGCCACGGCGCGTTGAACACCAGCAGCGGCACACCGATCAGCGAAAGGAACAGCGCGAGCCAGAGCGCCTGACCGAGGTCCGCGCCGATGTCCTCGTAGCGGCCCGCGCCGTAGTGGTGGCCCGCGATCGGCGTCAGCGCGTGCAGCACGCCCATGAAGCCCACGAACACGCTCGCGTAGATGCTGCCACCGAGCGCGACCGCGGCGAGATCGTTCGCCGACAGCCGACCCGCCATCACGGTGTCGATCACGGACAGTCCCATGACCGCGATCTGCGCGACGAAGATCGGCCACGCGAGCTGCAGCAGCTCGAGGCCGCTGGCGCGCGACGGCGGCAAGGTGTCGGGCGTGCCGGATGACATCGTGAGGGTCGAGCCGCCCGCCGCGATCGGCGCGCCTCAGCCCTGCCTGCGGCGGTACAGCCGCAGGACCTCGTCCGGACGCGCCGGCCAGCGGCCCTCCCACACGAGTTGCCAGTCGCCGCTTGGTGGATCGTTGTCGAGTTCGGAACGCAGCCAGTCGCGCTGCAGCGCCAGCGGGCATTGCACGCCGGCCGATTCGGGCGCGAAGGCAATACCACCGTGGAAGGCGACGGCGGTCCGATGCGCCGGCGTGAGCCGATACGCTTCGACACACTGGCGCGGATCCGCGACCTGCGCGATGCGCAGCGCCAGCTCGCGCGCGATCGGCGCAAACGAGCGGCTGTAGTCGACCGCCGGCTGGAACAGCGCGATCAGCACCACCCACAGCATCGTCACGCCGCCGCCGGCCAGCGCGGGCCCGCGCCACAGCATGGGCGGTCGGCGCAGCACGCGCCAGCCGGCGAACAGGATCCACGCGATGGTCGCGGCCGCGGCCAGCGCGACGGCAAGCCAGGAGACCGGCGCGACGAAGCCCGGCACCAGCCGCTCGATCGAAGCCGCCATCTTCGGGGGGCTTCCGGTCACCATCGCGACGTAGTAGCCCCACAACGCGAACGCGAAGAACGAAAAGATGACGATCGAAAACCAGTCGATCACGTTCTCCGCCGTGCGCCGCAGCGTGGTCGCGCCGAAAGCGGCGAGCACGACGAGCGGCGCGGCGAGCAACGACAGGTAGGTGCGGCTCGTCTGTTCGCCGAGCAGCAGCGTGAGCAGCATCGCGGCGGCGCCGAGCGCCGGAACGATCACGTGCGGACTGCGCAGGCTGTGCCGCCACGCGTACAGCGTCCACGCCGCGAGCGGCCACAGCGGCCACATCGCCCAGGCGAGGTTGCGCACGGCCCACCACAGCTCGCCGGCGCCGGGCCATCCGACCGAGCGCCACGCCCACGCGCGCCAGTCGGCGAAGTACGCGCCGCGCAGGTCGGCCGGCAGCGCCAGCGCCGCGAGCGGCCACAGGCTGAAGACCATCGCTGCGCTCGCCGCGAGCCGGACGAGCGCAGACCTGCGAACGGGGTCGCGCTGAACGACCCACAGCGCCGCACCGAGCGCGACCAGCAGCAGCACGGCAGGCAGCGGGCCACGGGCGAGCGCCAGTGCGCCGATCGCCGCGCCCGACAGCGTCGCGCCGGCACCGGGCCGGTCGAGCGCCCACGCCAGCCCATACAGCGCCATGGCGATCAACGCGACTGCGGCCGCCTCGACCGTGGTTTCGTGCATCCTGAGCACGATGCCGAGCGTGCCGATGAACAGCAGCACCGCGACGTCGCCCAACATGCGCGCGTAGTCGCGCGCGGTGGCTTCGCCGCCGAAGACGAACGCGACCGGCTGCGCTTCGTCGCGCCGCGCCAGCCGATAGGTCGCGTACCACAGCGCGGCCGTGGCCAGCGCGAACCAGGCCACGCAGGCGAGCCGCGCGGCGAGCGCGTCGCCCAGCACGCCGCCGAAGGCGCGGATCGCGGCCGCGCCGACCCAGAACGCGAGCGGGCCCTCTTCGGCGAGCGGCAGGCCGGCCGTGTTCGGCAGCAGCCAGTCGGCCGCGGTGCCGTGCGCCATCGTCCACATCACGCCGAAGCCCGCCAGGTCGTCCGAGTACCACGGATCGCGGCCGATCAGCCCGGCCGCAATGTAGGCGGCGAGCAACCCGAACAGCGCCCAGCGGGGGAAAGCCGCTGCGGCGGCCGCCGAAACACGCGCGGGCGAGGGTCGGGCGTTGAAGCTCATGGAGCGTGGATCGATCGGGGCGGAGCGTACGCCGAAAACGAAAAAAGGCAGCCGTAGCTGCCTTCTTCGTGCCGTCGCGCGACTACTTGCGGCGCGACTTCGCCGCGGTGGCCTGCGCGGCGGCGGCGTTGACCTGCTCGGTCTTGGCGGCGAACTTCTGGCGGAATTTCTCGACGCGGCCCGTCTCGACGATGCGCGTCTGCGCGCCGGTATAAAACGGGTGCGATTCGGACGACGTGTCGAGCTTGAACAGCGGATACGTCTTGCCGTTGAACTCGATCGTCTCTTTGGTCTGCACCGTCGAGCGCGTGATGAATTTGAAGTCGTTCTGCATGTCCTGGAAGACGACTTCCCGGTATTCGGGATGGATGCCTGGCTTCATCGGGGTCCTCGTTTCTTCGGCCGCCAGCCCGTCCGACGACGTCGCCGGGCCACGTACCGGGGCGGAAAGGCCGCGGATTATCCGGGATTTGACCGGGCGGAGCAAACACCGCCCGCGTCGCGCGCGGCGCGGGGACTCAGCCGCCCCGCCGCATCATCTCGAAGAACTCCGCGTTGTTCTTCGTCTGCCGCATCTTGTCGAGCAGGAATTCCATCGCCTCGATCTCGTCCATGCCGTACAGCAGCTTCCGCAGGATCCACACCTTCTGCAGGATCTCGGGCTTGAGCAGCAGCTCTTCCTTGCGCGTGCCCGAGCGGTTGACGTTGATCGCGGGATAGACGCGTTTTTCGGCGAGCCGGCGCTCGAGGTGGATCTCCATGTTGCCGGTGCCCTTGAATTCCTCGTAGATCACGTCGTCCATGCGCGAGCCGGTGTCGATCAGCGCCGTGGCGATGATCGTCAGCGATCCGCCTTCCTCGATGTTGCGCGCGGCCCCGAAGAAGCGCTTCGGCCGCTGCAATGCGTTGGCGTCGACGCCGCCCGTGAGCACCTTGCCGGAGGCCGGCACGACCGTGTTGTACGCACGTGCCAGCCGCGTGATCGAGTCGAGCAGGATCACGACGTCCTTCTTGCTCTCGGCCAGCCGCTTGGCCTTCTCGATCACCATCTCGGCGACCTGAACGTGGCGGACGGCGGGCTCGTCGAAGGTCGACGCGACCACTTCGCCGCGCACCGTTCGCTGCATTTCGGTCACTTCCTCGGGACGCTCGTCGATCAGCAGCACGATCAGCACGATGTCCGGATAGTTGGCCGCGATCGCGTGCGCGATGTGCTGCATCAGCACGGTCTTGCCGCTCTTCGGGCTCGCGACCAGCAGTCCGCGCTGCCCCTTGCCGATCGGCGCGATGATGTCGATCAGGCGCCCGGTGATGTTCTCCTCCGCCTTGATGTCGCGCTCGAGCTTCAGCGGTTCGTTCGGGAACAGCGGTGTCAGGTTCTCGAACAGGATCCGGTGCTTGAGCTGTTCGGGCGGGACGCCGTTGACCTTGTCGACCTTGACCAGCGCGAAATAGCGCTCGCCGTCCTTCGGTGTGCGCACCTCGCCTTCGATCGAGTCGCCCGTGTGCAGGTTGAAGCGGCGAATCTGCGACGGCGAGATGTAGATGTCGTCGGTCGACGCCAGGTACGACGTCTCGGGCGAGCGCAGGAAGCCGAAACCGTCGGGAAGCACCTCGAGCGTGCCGTCGCCGAAGATCTGTTCGCCGGCTTTCGCTCGCTTCTTCAGGATGGCGAACATCAGCTCCTGCTTGCGCAGGCGGTTGGCGTTTTCGATCTCGAGCCCCTGCGCCATTTCGAGCAGTTGCGAGACGTGCAGTGCTTTGAGTTCGGACAGTTGCATGGTGTCGGCGGGAAGTTGTTGGGGCGCCTTTGAGACCTGCGGAGCGCCCGCGGGGAGGAAGCTGTCGTCGGGCCGCAGGCCCGACGGGCTCGGAACGCTAGATGTTGCTGTCGATGAACGCGGTCAGTTGCGACTTCGAAAGCGCGCCGACCTTGGTGCCGACCACGGCGCCGTTCTTGAACAGCATCAGCGTCGGAATTCCGCGGATGCCGTACTTGGCGGGTGTGGCCTGATTCTCGTCGACGTTGAGCTTCGCCACCGTCAGCCGCCCCTGGTAGTCGCGCGAGACTTCGTCGAGGATGGGGGCGATCATGCGGCACGGGCCGCACCACTCGGCCCAGTAGTCGACCAGCACCGGCCGGTCGGACTTCAGAACGTCGGTCTCGAAGCTGGCGTCGCTCGTGTACTTGATCTCGCTCATGTTGGTCCTTCGATCTGAGGCCGGGCCCGACGGTGGCGCAAGCGCAGGGTCCGGCCGGAGGTGGTGCGAAACAATGGAATGCAAGGGGGAGAGCGGGCCGCCAGGATGCGCTCGATCAGACCACGCGGCCGGCCTATGGCGCGCAATGGTAGCACTTTGTGCCGGAAACGGAAGCGCGGCGGCGTTGCTCGATGGCCTTTCTAGAATGGGCGCGTGGAACCGGAAACCGTTCGGCTGGCCGGCGATCGCGGCTTCTGGCCGGCGTGCGCCGCGGCGGCGCTCGCGTTCGCGCAGCGGCATGGCCTGCGCGACGAAACGCTGCACCGGCTCACGGTCGTCGTTCCGCAAGGTGCGCACGCGCAGCTCATGCGCGAGGCGCTCGCGCAGACGCGCGCGGGGGACCGGCCGCAGGCCTGGTTGCCGCCGCGGCTCGCCACGCTCGGCGCTTACGCCGATGCGGCGCCAGCCGACGCTTTGGCGCTCGCGCGCCGCGCCGAGCTGTTCGCCGCGCTGCGCGCGCACGCGTGGGTGCGCGCCAATTTCGGCGAAGAGCCCGCCGCGCTGTGGGCGCTCGCGCGGCAGATCGCGGCGCTCGCCGACGAATTGACGCTCGCCGCGGTCGACGACACGCGCGCGTTCGCGCAGCGGTTCGAAGCCGTCCTGGCGCGCCACTTCAAGCGGCGCGCGGCGCGCGTCATCGAGCCGCAGGCGCAGCTCGTCCTGCAGCTGTGGCGCGCGCTCGGCGCGGGCCGCGGCGCTGCGGACGACGCCGCGACGGCGCTGCTGCGCGCATTGCAGCGGCGCGCCGAGCAGGCGCAACGCGAAGCCGCGCCGCTCGTGCTCGTCGCCGACGAGCCGCCTGCCGGCTGGCTGCGCGGCTTTGTCGAACTGTATTCGCGCGGCGCACCGGCGCTGCTGATCGAGGCCGACCACGCCCGGGCGATCGCGGCGCGGCCGCTGCTCGCCGCGGCATGGCCCGAACTGGTCGACGCTTCGGCGCGCGCGCCGCTGGCCGAACGGACCGCGGGGCTGCGCGCCGGGGACCCGCCGTTGCGCATCCTGGCGGCGGCTTCGCTCGAAGACGAAGCGAGCATGGTCGCCGAGCAGGTGCTGGCATGGCTGCGCGCGGGCGCCCGTTCGATCGCGCTGGTCGCGCTGGACCGCGTGGTCGCGCGGCGCGTCCGCGCGCTGCTCGAACGCGCGCAGGTGCTCGTGCGCGACGAGGCGGGCTGGAAGCTCGCGACGACGAGTGCGGCCGGCGCCGTGATGCGCTGGCTCGACCTCGCGCGCGACGACGTGTACTGGCGCGACCTGCTCGACTGGCTGAAGTCGCCGTTCACGCTGGCGAATCTGGCGGACAAGGGCGCGGTTGTGGTCGCGATCGAACAGACGATCCGCGCCGGCGGCGCGCTGCGCGGCGCGCGCGCGATCGGTGCCGCGGTCGCCGAACGCGCCGCGCGCGGAGACGCTACGTCCGCGCGTGCCGACGGGGCCGTCGAACTGCTGCGCACGATCGACACACACGCCCGCGCCGCGCGCCGCGGCGGGCGCACGCTCGCCGAACATGCGCGCACGCTCGCCGCTGCGCTCGATGCGCTCGGCATGCGAACGGCGCTCGCGCTCGACCCGGTCGGCCGCGCGGTGCTGGACGAGCTGGATGCGCTGGCGATCGCGCTCGCCGGCGATGCGGCGCGGGTCGGGCTCGCGGATTTCCGCGCACTGGTCGCCGAACGCTTCGAGGAGGCGGACTTCGTCGATCGGTCGATCGACAGCTCGGTGGTCATGCTGTCGCTCGGCGCGACCCGGTTGCGCGACTTCGACGCGGCGCTGGTGATCGGCGCCGACGCTGATCACCTGCCGGCCGCGGCTTCCGAGTCGCTGTTCATGTCGAACGCCGTGCGCGCCGAGCTGGGTCTGGCCACCGCGTCGGACCTGGCGCACGCGCAGAGCGTGGCCGTCGCGAGCCTGCTCGCGCGCGTGCCCGAAGTCGCAGCGAGCTGGTGTCGGCGGCGCGGCACCGAGCCCAACGCGCTGTCGCCGCTGCTCGACCGCCTGCGGCTCGCCCACGAAGGCGCCGGTGGCGCGGCGCTGGTGCAGCGCGGCGGTCGCGCGCATTTCGAGGTCGAGGCCGCGCCCGCTGCGCGGCCGGCGCCGCAGGCCGCGGGTCTGCTGCCCGCGCGGCTTGCCGCGAGCGGCGCGCAGAGCCTGGTCAACTGCGCATACCAGTTCTACGCGCGCCAAATGCTGGGTCTGCGCGAGCCCGACGACGTGATCGAAGAGCCGGCCAAGCGCGAGTTCGGCGAAGCGCTGCACGAGGTGCTGTACCGCTTTCACCGCGAATGGGGCGCGCAGGACTTCGACGCGGTCCCGGCGCAGCGCCTGCGTGCAAGCCTGGCGCAGCACGTGCACGCGGTGTTTGCGCCGCGCGTGGCGCGGCTGCCGGCATTTATCGGGCTGCAGGTGCGCTGCGAGGCGTTGATCGACCGCTACATCGAGTGGCTGCAGCAGCGCGCGCGCGCAGGCTGGCGCTGGTGCGCCGGCGAGCGCGCGGTCGAGGCGCCCCTCGATTTCGACGGAGAGCGCGGGATCGCGCTGCACGGGCGCATCGACCGGATCGACGCCGACCGCGACGGCCGGCGTCAGGTCATCGACTACAAGGCGCGGCCCGCCGCCGCGCTCCGGCAGGCGCTCGCCGAACCGGGTGAGGACGTGCAGTTGCCGTTCTACGGGCTGCTGCTCGCCTCGCAGAACGCCTCCGAAGAAGCGCCCGCCGAAAGCGCGGCGTACGTCAGCCTCGACGGCACGACGGCCGCGCGCGCGGCCGTGCGCGAGGTCGCGCCCGAGCAGCCGCTGCCGGCGCTGGTCGACGCGCTGCAGGCGCGGCTGCGGCGTGACCTGCGCCGCATCGCCGACGGTGCGCCGCTGCCGGCGATCGGCGCAGCGGCGGTCTGCGCGAACTGTGAAATGCGCGGGCTGTGCCGGCGCGATTACTGGTCGGCAGAGGACGGCGGCCCGGCGGAGGAGGAGGCGTGAGCGTGTCCGCCGGTGCCCCGGCCGCGGAATACCTGTGCGACGGCGTCGCGATCGACGGCGAGGAGTTCGTTCGCCGCGCGTGCGCGCCGCAGGCGAGCTGCGTGGTCGAGGCCTGCGCGGGCAGCGGCAAGACGTGGCTGCTGGTCGCGCGCATCGTCCGCCTGCTGCTCGCCGGCGCGCAGCCGGGCGAGATCCTCGCGATCACCTTCACGCGCAAGGCCGCGCAGGAGATGCGCGAGCGACTGCTGCGCGAGCTTGCGCTGCTGGCGACCGCGCCGGCCGAAGCCGTCGTCGCCGCACTGCATGCGCGCGGGCTGACGGCGGCACAGGCGCGCGCGCAACTCGGCGCGGCGCGCGACCTGTACGAACGCGTCGCCACTGCGCGCGTGCCGCTGACGATCGAGACCTTTCACGGCTGGTTCTGGCAGTTGATCGGCCGTGCGCCGCTGGGCGCCGGCGTACCCGCGGCGCCCGCGCTCGCCGAAGGCACCGCGCGCCTGCTCGACGATGCGTGGCAGCAGTTCTTCTCCGCACTCGAAGATCCGGCGAACGCGCGCGCGCGCGCCGACTGGCTCGAACTGCTGCGCACGATCGGCGAGCCGGCCGCGCGCGCACTGCTCAAGGCGTTCATCGACAAGCGCGCCGAATGGTGGAGCTTCGCCGGCGCCGATGCGCACGACGCGATCGAACGCGCCGGCGCGCCGCTGCGCGCCGAGATTGATGCGCTTTGCGCCGGCGAGGCCGATCCGATCGCGGCGCTGCGCTCGCCGGCGGCGCTGGACGCGGTCGCCGAGATGATCGACGTCTGGCAGCGGATCGCGGCGCCCGGCAAGATCATCGCCGAGGCGATCGAACGCGCGCGCGACTGGCTCGCCCGCAACGACGCCGCGCCTGACGCGGACTTGCAGGCCGCAGCCGCGATCCTTCTGACGGGGGACGGAACGCCGCGCAAGCTGCTGCTGCCCGAGGCGATCGCGAAGAAGGTGCCTGCGGCGGCGGCGCGCTACGCGCAGGCGCACGAGGCGCTGCTCGCGCGCATCGGGCGGCTGCGCGCGCTCGCCGCCGAGCGCGACGCGCTGCGGGTCAACGAAGCGGGCCTGCGCTGCGGCGTGCTGCTGCTGACGTGCTACCAGCAGCGCAAGGCGCAGTCGCGGGCGCTCGACTTCACCGATCTGGAGTGGCACGCGCGCACGCTGCTCGCCGATCCCGACCACGCGGCCTACATGCAGGCGCGGCTCGATGCGCGTTACCGCCACCTGCTGCTCGACGAATTCCAGGACACCAATCCGCTGCAGTGGCAGGTGCTGCTCGGTTGGCTCGCCGCGTACGACGGCGTCGACGGCCGGCCGACCGTGTTCGTCGTCGGCGACCCCAAGCAGTCGATCTACCGCTTCCGGCGCGCCGATCCGCGCGTGTTCGACGCCGCGCGCGAGCTGCTCGAACGCGACTACGGTGCGGTGCACCTGCAGACCAACGTCACGCGGCGCAGCGGGGGGGCGATCGTCGACGCGCTGAACCGCGCGCTGACCGGCGCTTTCCCGCGCTACCTGCCGCACACGACGCGCGCCGCCGCGCGTGGCGCGTTCGTGCTGCTGCCGCTGGCGACCGCGCCGGACGAGGCAGCCGCGGGCGAGCGCGCGGCGTGGCGCGACGTGTTGACCACGCCGCGCGCCCGCCGCGCGCCCGATGCGCACGCGCGCGAGGGCGAGCAGATCGCCGCCGCGCTCGCGCACTGGGTCGCGGCGACGACGGTCATCGACGAAGACGGCCGGCCGCGCCCAGCGCGCTGGTCCGACGCGATGGTGCTGGTGCCGCGGCGCACGCATCTCGGACCGATCGAAGCCGCGTTGCGCAACGCCGGCATCCCGTTCGTCAGCGATCGCCGCGGCGGGCTGCTTGCCACGCTCGAGGCCGACGACCTCATCGCGCTGCTGGAGTTCCTGATCACGCCGAGCGCCGACCTGAAGCTTGCGCAGGTGCTGCGCTCGCCGCTGTTCGGCGCCTCCGACGAACACCTGATCGCGCTCGCGCGCGCGCCGGGCGGCGCGTGGTGGGAGCGCCTGCAGGCGCTGAGCGCTGCGCCGCCTGCGCTGGCGCGCGCGCGGCAGCTTCTCGCGTGGTGGCACGACCTGGCCGGCGTGCTGCCGGTGCACGATCTGCTCGACCGCATCTACTTCGAGGGCGATCTGCGGCGACGCTACGCGGCGGCCACGCCCGCCGCGACCGCGGCGCAGGTGCAGGCCAACCTCGACGCATTCATCGAGCTGGCGCTCGCGATCGACGCCGGCCGCTACCCGAGCCTCGCGCGCTTCATCGACGAGTTGCGCGCGCTGAGGCAGGCGCCGGGCGAAGAGTCGCCCGACGAAGGCATCGCGGGCGGCGACGACGCGGTGCGAGTGATGACGATCCACGGCGCGAAGGGGCTCGAAGCCGAGATCGTCGTTCTCGCCGATGCGCATCGCGCCGAACCGCAGGAGACGAGCGGCGTGCTGCTCGCATGGCCGCCGCACCAGCACCGGCCGCAGCACTTCTCGCTGTTCGCTGCGGCGGCCGGCCGCGGTCGGGCGCGCGCCGCGTGGTTCGAGGCGGACGAGGCGCAGCGTGCGCTCGAAGCGTGGAACCTGCTGTATGTCGCCGCGACCCGCGCACGGCAGGTGCTGATCGTCTCGGGTGCTGCGGGTCGCAACGATCCGGGCGAGACCGCCTATGCGCGGCTTGCCGCGGCCGCGCAGCTCTCGGCGACCCCACCGGTCGAGCGCGGCACCGCTGCGCCCGGCAACGGAAGCGCGCGGCGCGTCTACGACTTCCTTCCCGAGCCGCTCGCCGTCGGCGAGCGGCGCGCCGATGCCGCCGACAGCGCCGACGCGAGCGCGGCGGTGCGGCTCGGCGCCGCGTGGCACGCCGCGCTCGCGGCCGACGCGCCGCCCGATGCGCGCACGCTCGCGCTGCGTTTCGGTCTGAGCCTCGAGCGCGCACACGAAGCGGTCGCTGCGGCGGCGCGCGTTCGCGCCGCTGCGCCGCTGCGGCGCTTCTTCGAAGCGCGCGGCGCCGACGAGATCGAGATGGTCGCGGCCGACGGCGCGCTGCTGCGCGCCGACCGCATCGTCGAGCTGGACGACGCGCTGTGGGTGCTCGACTACAAGTGGCGCGTGCTGGCGTCCGAGCGCGCCGGCTACGAGGCGCAGGTGCGCCGGTATGCATCGGTGCTGGCCGAGATCCGGCCGGACAAGCCGGTGCGCGCCGCGCTGATCGACTCGCAGGGCGCGCTCATCGAGGTCGCGGTCGGCGCGGGTGCGTGATCGGCGCGGCGCTGTGGCGCTGATACCATTCGCCCCGGCGGGCCCCCTCGCATCGGCGTGCCGTGAACCTGGTCAGGTCGGGAACGAAGCAGCCATAGCGGAGTGCGCCGAGTGCCGAGGACAAGGCTCGCCTCTCCGACCGCTTTACCATCCCGATCGCCTTGTCGCTCGGCCTCGCCGCGCGTCCGATGCACTGTCTTCGGCCTCGCTTGGCGCTGTCGGGGCCGTAAAGCGGCCGCGTTGCTACCCTTTCGACCTCACGGCGATGTCGTTCTTCCGCATCCAACCCGCACGCCCCGAAGACTGCGGCACGCTGGTCGAGCTGATCGGCGCGCTGGCGGACTACGAGAAGCTATCGCACCAGGTCGTCGCGACCGCGGCGCAGTTGCGCGACGAGCTTTTCTGCGAGCGGCCGGTGATCGAGGCGGTGATCGGCTGGGAGGGCGAGCGCGCGGTCGGCTTCGCGCTGTTCTTCCACAACTTCTCGACCTTCCTGACGAAGCGCGGCATCTACCTCGAGGACCTGTTCGTGGTGCCCGACGCGCGCGGTCGCGGCTACGGCAAGGCGCTGATGCTGCACGTCGCACGCCTGGCGGTCGAACGCGGCTGCGGCCGCTTCGAGTGGGCCGTGCTCGACTGGAACCGGCCGGCGATCGACTTCTACGAGTCGCTCGGCGCGACCGTGCTGCCGGACTGGCGCATCTGCCGGCTGACCGGAGAAGCGCTGGCGCGCTGCGCGGCGACACCGCCGGCAGCGGGCGACGGCGCCCGGCTGCAGGCCACCGACTAGACTCGCGCCATGTCGTACCAGGTTCTTGCCCGCAAGTGGCGTCCGCGTGACTTTTCCTCGCTGGTCGGCCAGGACCATGTCGTCAAGGCCTTGACCCACGCGCTCGAGCAGGGGCGTCTGCATCACGCGTACCTGTTCACCGGCACGCGCGGCGTGGGCAAGACGACGATCGCGCGCATCCTCGCCAAGTCGTTGAACTGCGTCGGCCCCGACGGGCGCGGCGGCGTCACCGCCGCGCCGTGCAACCGCTGCGACGTGTGCACCGCGATCGACGCCGGGCGCTTCGTCGACTACATCGAGATGGACGCGGCGAGCAACCGCGGTGTCGACGAGATGACCACGCTGCTCGAACGCGCTGTCTACGCGCCGAGCAACGCGCGCTTCAAGGTCTACATGATCGACGAAGTGCACATGCTGACGACGCACGCGTTCAACGCGATGCTCAAGACGCTCGAGGAGCCGCCCGAATACGTCAAGTTCGTGCTGGCGACGACCGATCCGCAGAAGATTCCGGTGACGGTGCTGAGCCGCTGCCTGCAGTTCAACCTGAAGCAGATGACCCCGGCCGGCATCGCCGGACGGCTCGCCGACATCCTGCGGGAGGAGGGGATCGCCGCCGAACCCGCGGCGCTGAAGCTGCTGGCGAGCGCGGCGCGCGGCAGCATGCGCGACGGTCTGTCGCTGCTCGACCAGGCGATCGCCTACAGTGCCGGTCACGTCACCCTCGACGCCGTGCGCAACATGCTCGGCGCGATCGATACGACCACGCTGGTGCAGCTGCTCGACGCGCTCGCCGGGCGCGACGCGAAGCGGATGCTCGCGATCGCCGACGAAATGGCGGCGCGCAGCTTTTCGTTCGCCCAGGCGCTGCGCGATCTGGCCGCGCTGTTGCACCGGATCGCGCTCGTTCAGCAGGTCGGTCCGGCGGCAGAGACGCCCGGCGATGCCGACGACGGCGCGGACGTCGCGCGCTTTGCGAGCGCGTTCGCGCCCGACGAGGTGCAGCTTTACTACCAGATCGCGCTGCATGGCCGCAACGATCTGCACCTTGCGCCCGACGAGTATGCGGGCTTCACGATGACGCTGCTGCGCATGCTCGCGTTCGCGCCCGTGGAAGCCGCGCCGCCGAAAGCGGCGGCGCTGAACGTCGCGCGACCGCCGCGCACGTCCGCCCCGGTCGCGCGAAACGGCGCACGGGCGACCGGCGCAGCCGCCGCGGCGGTCGACGCGCGGGCGGCCGAGCACGGAGCGTCGATCACGGACGTCGACTGGCCCGCGCTGGTCGAGCGCCTGAAGGTCGGCGGGCTGGTGCGCGAGCTGGCCGTGCGCAGCGAGCTGGTCGCGGTCGAAGGCGATCACTTCAGGCTGCGCGTGCCGATCAAGACGCTGCTCGACGCCGGCACGCTCGATCGCCTGAAAACCGCACTCGCCGAACACTTCGGCCGGCCGATCCGCGTCTCGGCCGAGGTCGGATCGACGAGCGGACCGACGGCTGCGGGCCTCGCCGAGCAGGCGCGCGCGGAAAAGCAGAAGCGCGCCGAGGATGCGATCTACGCCGACCCCTTCGTGCGAGAATTGATCGAGAACTTCGGTGCAACGGTCGATCCGCAGTCGATCAGACCGAAGGACTGAATCGAACACCGGTGCGGCCCGGCGGTTCTGGGTGCATGGCCGCTCATCCAAGGACGAAGCAACGATGATGAAAGGCCAACTCGCAGGTCTGATGCAGCAGGCGCAGAAGATGCAGGAGAACATGAAGCGCCTGCAGGACGAACTCGCGCAGATTGAGGTCGAGGGTCAATCCGGCGCCGGGCTCGTCAAGGTCGTGATGACCTGCAAGAACCAGGTGCGGCGCGTGTCGATCGATCCGAGCCTGCTCGGCGACGACCGCGACATGCTCGAGGACCTGGTCGCCGCCGCATTCAACGATGCGGTACGCCGCGCCGAGGAGGCGACGCAGCAGAAAATGGCGTCGATCACCGCCGGGATGCCGCTGCCGCCCGGATTCAAGCTGCCGTTTTAGGCGGCGCATCGTTCGACGTGCCGGTTCCCGCAGGACGGTTCCGGTCGCATCGTCGGATCCTCTTCGCTGAAGCGAGACCGTGAAACTCGGCCCGACGCTGGACAAGCTGGTGGATGCGCTCAAGCGCCTGCCAGGCATCGGGCCGCGTTCGGCGCAGCGCATCGCTTTCCACCTGCTGCAGCACGACCGCGCCACCGCGGTCGCGCTCGGCGAGGCGTTGCTCGCCGCGGCGAACGACGTGCGCCACTGCGCACGCTGCAACACGCTCACGGAACTGGAGGTCTGCGAGACCTGCGCCAACCCCAGACGCGACGCCGGCCTGCTGTGCGTCGTCGAAACCCCGGCGGACCAGTTGATGATCGAACAGTCGCTCGCGTACTCGGGGTTGTACTTCGTACTGCTCGGGCGGCTGTCGCCGCTCGACGGCATCGGTCCGCGCGAGATCCAGATGGAGCGGCTGCTCGCGCGCGCGACCGACGGGCTGGTGCGCGAGGTCATCGTCGCGACTTCGTTCACCGCCGAGGGGGACGCGACCGCGCACTACATCGGCGAGCTGCTGCGCGGGCGCGATCCGCAGCTCAGAATCACGCGGCTGGCGCGCGGCGTACCCGCCGGCGCGGAGCTCGAATACACCGACGTCAACACGATCGCGCAGGCGATGCTCGACCGGAGGGCGGCGTGACGATCGCGTTCTGGTGCGTGCTGGCCGCCGGCCTGATGCCGTATCTGGCGACGTCGATCGCGAAGGCGGGCGGCGAGCGCTACAACAACCGCGATCCGCGCGCGTGGCTGCAACGGCAGGAGGGCTGGCGCAAGCGCGCGAACAACGCGCAGGCCAACGCGTTCGAGGCGTTTCCGTTCTTCGCGGCCGCGGTGATCATCGCCAGCCTGACCGGCGCGCCGCAGGATCGGGTCGACGCACTCGCGGTGATCTTCATCGTCGCCCGCGCGGCGTATCTGGTCTGCTATCTGGCCGACTGGCATTGGGCGAGGTCGGTCGTGTGGCTGATCGGCTGGCTCGCCACGGTGACGATCTTCGTCAGCGGTGTGCAATGAGGCGCGATCGATGACGCCGCTCGCAGCAACCCAGGCCACCGACCATCGCGTCGGCGCGATCGAGCGGCTGGTCGAGGCGATCGATCTGCCGATCGGCCGCTGGGACGCGCAGCACCGGCTGACCTTCTGCAACACGCCGTACGTGAACTGGGCCGCGCGGCCGCGCGAGCAGTTGCTCGGCCGCACGCTGGAGGAGATCTATGGTCCGGCCGCATGGAACGCGGCGCGCGAGGCGTTCGGCAAGGCGTTCGCCGGCGCGACGGTGTCCTACGAACGGCTGCTCACGCATCGCGGCGGTCCGCCGCGCTGGGCGCGCGTGCAGGTCTTCCCCGGCATGGATTCCGCGGGCCGGGTCGAGGCCGTCTACACGATCGCGTTCGACATCCACGACGACGTGACCGCGCGCGAGGCGCTGGAGGCCGTGCGCCGCCGGCTCGATCGCTTCACCGAGAACATCCCGTATCCGCTGACCTACGTCGACCGCGAATTCCGCATCTGCTTCGTCAACCGCGCCTACACGCAGGCCACCGGCATGAGCGCCGAGCAGTTGATCGGGCGGCACATCGGCGAGGTGCGCGGTGCGCGCCGCTGGGCGGAGCACCGACCGTACTTCGAGCGCGCGCTCGCCGGCGAGACGGTCCATTACGCGCGGCTCACCGAGCTCGCGCACCTCGGCCCGCGCTGGGTGCGGACGACCTACTCGCCGGACTTCGACGAGGCCGGCCGCGTCGTCGGCATCTACACGTCGACGGTCGACGTGCACGAGCTGACGCTCGCCCGCCAGGCGCTCGAACGCAGCCTCGAGCGCGACGCGCTGACCGACGTGCTGAGCCGGCGCGCGCTGATGGACCGCATCGACCAGGCGGTGGCGCGCTGCGCGGCCGAACCGGCTGCGCTGTTTTTCGTGGACCTCGACGGCTTCAAAGGGGTCAACGATGCGCTCGGCCACCGCGCCGGCGACGTCGTCCTCGCGGCGGTCGCGACCGCGCTCGCGCGCGCGGTGCGCGCCGAAGACACGGTCGGCCGTTTCGGCGGCGACGAGTTCATCGTGCTCGCGCGGCTGGCCGACCGGCCGGCGGCCGCGGCGCTCGCTGCGCACCTGCTCGATGCCGTCAGGCGCGCGCCGTGCGGAACGCACATCGGTGCGAGCATCGGCTATGCGCTGGCGCCGGCCGACGCCGACACCGCCTTCGAGCTGGTGCGGCAGGCCGACGACGCGATGTACGCCGCCAAGCGGTTGGGCGGCGGGCGAGCGCTGCATTGCGCGGAACCGAGGCCGCGATGACGCAAGGCGCCGAACCCGCCGCGAAGGGCCCGCTCGCGGGACTGAAGGTTCTCGAGCTCGGCACGCTGATCGCGGGGCCGTTCGCGGCGCGGCTGTTCGCCGAGTTCGGCGCGGACGTGATCAAGATCGAGTCGGCCGAAGGCGGCGACCCGATCCGCACCTGGCGCCACCTGCACGAGGGCACGTCGCTGTGGTGGTACGTGCAGGCGCGCAACAAGCGATCGGTGACGTTGAACCTGAAGGATGCGCGCGGTCAGGCGATCGCGAGGAAGCTCGCGCTCGACGCCGACGTCATCATCGAGAACTACCGTCCGGGCGTGCTCGAGAAGTGGGGGCTCGGCTTCGAGCAGTTGCGCGCCGAGAACCCCGCGACGATCCTCGTGCGGCTGTCGGGCTACGGGCAGACCGGGCCGATGCGCGACAAGCCCGGCTTCGGCGCGATCGGCGAGAGCATGGGCGGCATCCGCTTCGTGTCGGGCCATCCGGACCGGCCGCCCGTTCGCATCGGCATCTCGATCGGCGATTCGATCGCCGCGCTGCACGGCGTGATCGGCGCGCTGATGGCGCTGCGCCATCGCGATGCGACCGGCGGGCGCGGCCGGGGACAAGGCCAGGTCGTCGATGTCGCGCTGTACGAGGCCGTGTTCAACCTTATGGAGAGCACCGTGCCCGAGTACGACCGCTTCGGCGTCGTGCGGCAACGCACCGGCGGCGCACTGCCGGGGATCGTGCCTTCGAACACCTACACCTGCGCCGACGGCGAGGCGATCGTGATCGCCGGCAACGGCGACGCGATCTTCAAGCGGCTGATGGCGGCGATCGGCCGGCCCGATCTGGCCAACGACCCGGCGCTCGCGCGCAACGACGGCCGCGTGCCGCGCACGGCCGAGATCGACGACGCGATCCAGTCGTGGTGCGGCCGGCATTCGATCGACGACGCGCTCGCGATCCTGGCGGCCGCGGACGTGCCGGTGTCGAAGATCTACAGCGTCGCCGACATGTTCCGCGATCCGCAGTACGCGGCGCGGCAGATGATCGAACGCGCGCTGCTGCCCGACGGCACGCCGCTCGCGATTCCGGGCGTCGTACCCAAGCTCTCGGCCACGCCGGGGGCCACGCGCTGGCTGGGCCCGAAGCTTGGGGAACACACGTACGAGGTGCTGCGCGCGCTCGGCCACGGCGACGACGAGATCGAAGCCCTGCGGCGCGACGGCGTGATTTAACATCCGCGCGGGCCGGGCACGCCAGAGGCCCGGCGCACGCATCCAAGGAGACCCCTGATGAGAACGACCATCCGCCGCCGCGAATTCCTCGCGGCCTCGACCGCCGCGTTGGCCGCCGCCGCGCTGCCTTCGCTCGCATCGGCGCAGGCGATCGAAAAGAAGAAGGTGACGATCGCGGTCGGCGGCAAGAACCTGCTGTACTACCTGCCCCTGACGATCGCCGAGCAACTGAAGTACTTCCAGGCCGAAGGGCTCGACGTCGAGATCGTCGACTTCGCCGGCGGCGCCAAGGCGCTGCAGGCGGTCGTCGGCGGAAGCGCCGATGTCGTCTCCGGCGCGTTCGAGCACACGTTGAACATGCAGGCCAAGGGCCAGCCGATGCGCGCGTTCGTCCTGCAGGGGCGCGCGCCGCAGATCGTGCTCGCCGTCAGCACGAAGACGATGCCGGACTTCAAGTCGGTCGCCGACCTGAAGGGCAAAAAGATCGGCGTCACCGCGCCCGGGTCGTCGACCAACATCATGGCCAACTTCGTTCTCGCGAAGGCCGGGCTGAAGCCGACCGACGTGTCGTACGTCGGCGTCGGCGCTTCGCAGGGCGCGGTCGCGGCGATCCGCGCGGGGCAGATCGACGCGATCTCGAACCTCGATCCGGTGATCACGATCCTCGCGCGCGCCGGCGACATCAAGATCGTGTCGGACACGCGCGATCCGGCCGAGTCCGAGCGCGTCTTCGGCGGTCCGATGCCGGCGGCGTGCCTGTACGCGCCGGTCGCGTTCCTCGAAAAGAATCCCAACACCGCGCAGGCGCTCGTCAACGCGATCGTGCGCGCGAACAAGTGGATCCAGCAGGCCGGGCCGTCGGACATCGTCAAGGTCGTTCCGGAGTCGTACCTGCTGGGCGACCGCGCGATCTACATCGACGCGTTCCTCAAGGCCAAGGCGGCGCTGTCGCCCGACGGGCTGTTTCCGGAGGCGGGTTCCGCAACCGCATATCGCGCGCTCGCGAGCGTCGACGAGTCGATCGCGAAGGCCAAGCTCGACCTGAAGGCCAACTACACGAACGAGTTCGTCCGCAAGGCGCTGGCGAAATACCGCTGACCGGTGGTCGTGCCGGAGGATCACCGACGACGGAAAGCGGGCTTGCGCCGCATGACGCCTGCGCTATCGCTGGACAACATCACCTGCACGTTCGTCTCGCGCGACGCGCCGGGGTCCCGCTACACCGCGGTTCGCGACGTGACGCTCGCGGTCGCGCCCGGCGAGTTCGTCAGCGTGGTCGGTCCGACCGGCTGCGGCAAGAGCACGCTGCTGAACGTCGCCGCCGGGCTGCTTGCGCCGTCGGCCGGCAGCGTGCACGTGTTCGGCGAGCCGCTCGTCGGGATCAACGCGCGCGCCGGCTACATGTTCCAGTCCGAGGCGCTGATGCCGTGGCGCACCGCGCTCGACAACGTGATCGCGGGCCTGCAGTTCCGCGGCGTGCCCGACGCCGAGGCGCGCCGGCTCGGCGACGAGTGGCTGAAGCGCGTCGGGCTCGGCGGTTTCGGCGACCGCTATCCGCACCAGCTCTCGGGCGGCATGCGCAAGCGCACCTCACTCGCGCAGACGCTGGTGCTCGACCCCGACATCATTCTGATGGACGAACCGTTCTCCGCGCTCGACGTGCAGACGCGGCAGCTGATGGAGAACGAGGTGCTCGAGCTGTGGGCCGCGAAGCGCAAGGCGGTGCTGTTCATCACGCACGACCTGGACGAAGCGATCGCGATGAGCGACCGCGTCGTCGTGCTGTCGGCGGGCCCCGCATCGCACCCGATCGGCGAGTTCACGATCGACCTGCCGCGCCCGCGCGACGTCGCCGAGGTGCGCGTCGCGCCGCGTTTCATCGAGCTGCACAAGGCGATCTGGGGCGTGCTGCGCGAGGAAGTGCTGAAAGGCTACGAACAGCAGAAGAGGGCGGCGTGACGGGGCGGTTGCGCGCTTTGCGCCGCCGCCGGTGCGCGGTTCGCCGGCGAGCGTGGCGATGCTGAAGTATCTGAAGCCCAATCCGAAGAACCTCCGCTTCTGGCAGCTCGGCGTGCTGGTCGCCGTGTTCGTCGTCTGGCACGTGCTGACCAAGCCCGGTCTGGTGCCGCCGGTGTTCTTCGACAACGACCGCCAGGCGGCTTTCTTCTTCGGCGAGCCGATCAAGATCTTCGCGCGGATCTGGGACTGGTTCTTCGGCGTGCGCGACATCTACGCGCACCTGTGGGTCACGCTGCTCGAGACGGTGCTCGCGTTCGCGATCGGAACGGTCGCCGGGCTGGCGGTCGGCATGTGGCTCGCGCTGTCGCCGCTCGCCGCTGCGATCCTCGACCCCTACATCAAGGCACTGAACTCGATGCCGCGCGTGATCCTGGCGCCGATCTTCGCGGTCTGGTTCGGGCTCGGCATCGCGTCCAAGGTGGCGCTCGGCTTCACGCTGGTGTTCTTCATCGTGTTCTTCAATGTCTACCAGGGCGTCAAGGAGGTGAGCCCGACCGTGCTCGCCAATGCGCGCATGCTCGGCGCGAACCAGCGGCAGCTCCTGCGTCACGTGTATCTGCCGAGCGCGACGAGCTGGGTGTTTTCTTCGCTGCACACCTCGGTCGGACTGGCCTTCGTCGGCGCGGTCGTCGGCGAGTACCTCGGTTCGGCGCGCGGCGTCGGCTACCTGATCCTGCAGGCCGAGGGCACCTTCGACATCAACACCGTGATGGCCGGCATCCTGGTGCTGACCGCGTTCGCGCTGGTGCTCGATTGGGTCGTCGGCGCCGTCGAGCGACGGCTGATGAAGTGGCAGCCGCGCTCGGGCGAAACGGAGAAACTCTGACCGCAATTCCTTCGATCCGGGCGCCGGTCCGCCGGTAGCATCGGGCCGGTGGAATCGCCGCAACGCGGCGCGCCGAGGACAGCGCCGGAGGGACCGACGTGACGACGACCGCTGAACCGTGGCAGATGCAGGCGCCGGTCACGCCGTTCTGGCGGCGCATGCCGAAGTTCTTCGTTTTCCCGGCGGCGCGCGCGCCGATGATCCGCATCGCCGTCGGCGGCCTCGCCTGCGGGATCGCGGGCTGGGTGTTCGGGCGCAACGTGTTCACGTCGCCCGCGTTCGGGACGCTGTTCCTGTTCGCGGTGCTGCTCGCCGTGTCGGTGTTCATCGCGCGTTACGGCTTCCTCGTGATCGAACGCACCGCGGCCGGCTACCTGCACCCGCGCCAGTATCCCGAGTTCGGCGAGCGGGGCAGCCCGTACCGGCCGTACAAGATGTTCCTCGTGATGATGGTCGTGCCGGTGCTGATCGGCATCGTCAGTGCGGTCTTCACGAGCCCGCTGCTGATGGTGCTGCTGCTGATCGCGTTCGCCGTGCTGCTGCCCGCGAGCACGATCGTGATGACGATGACCGACAGCTTCTTCGAGTCGGTCAACCCGGCGCGTGCGCTCGAGGTGGCGCGCAAGATCGGCAAACCCTACTGGGCGCTGTGCCTGTTCCTGCTGCTGCTGATGCTGAGCTCACAGCAGGCGAGCGAGCTGCTGATACCGAAGCTGCTCGGCCCGCAGATGCAGGCGCAGCCGGTCGGGCCCGGCGCTGACCTGGCCGCGCTGTCCGCTTCGCTCGGCAGGGCGATGGGTGCCGCGTTCTTCGTCGCCGGCTTCGTCGGCAACTACTTCTTCATCCTGATGTGCGCGCTGATTGGCTACGTGATGTATCAGTACGCCGACCGCCTCGGCGTTTCGGTGGTCGGGCCCGGCGAGGTCGCGACGACCGGGCGCGTCAGCGCGCGCGAGCACCAACGGCGGATGCGCGACGCGCTGATCGGCCAGATGGTCGCCGCCGGCGAGATCCGCGAGGCGATCGACATGCTCAACGACGACCTGCGCGACCGGCCGAGCGACCTGTCGCTGCACGCGCGGTTGCACAAGCTGCTGCTGCTCGAAGGATCGTTGCCGCGCATCGAGGACCACACCGAGCGCTACATCGAACTGTTGGTCAAGAGCGACAACGCGAAGGAGGCGCTTGCCCTCGCCGAGGAGGCGTACGGCCGCAAATCCGACTGGGAGCCGCGCAAGATCGAGCACGTCGCACCGCTGGCGCGCGCGGCGCTGGAGGCCGGCAAGCCGCAGCTCGCCGCGCGGCTGATCCGCGGTTTCGACAGGAAGCACAAGATGCATCCCGACATCCCGCAGATCTACCTGATCGGCGCCAAGCTGCTGGTTCAGTCGGGCGGCACGGCGCAGGCGCAGCGCATCCTCGAGCACCTGGTTGCAAACCACGGCGACAGCCCGGTCGCGGCCGAGGCGAAGCGGCTCGCCGAGCGGCTTGCGCAGCTCGCGCAGCCGCGCAAGGCGTAAGCCGGCGCTTAGTGGCTCAGATCGATCCGCAACGTATCCGGCCCGCCGCGCGTCGAGGAACGCGTGGTCGCGCGGATCGTGTTGGGCGGCTGCGACTTCGGCGGCAACCCGCCGATCTCGCTCGGCGACGGGAAGTACTTCGACAGGCGCTGCCGTGCCGCTTCGGCCTGCTGCTTCAGGCCGTCGCGGGTGTACGTCGTGAACAGTCCCAGCAGGCAGTCGGCGATCTGCCGCGCATAGAGCCCGCGCAGATTGTCGTCGCCGAGCAGCCGGTCGAGCACTTGCAGCGCCGCCGCGTGCTCGCGCGACCGAACGAGGCGGCGCGCAAGCCGTAGCTGCTCGTCGACCGGCAGCGCCTGCAACACCTTGGGCTGGCTCATCTGCAGAAAGACCTTGCGCAGCTCCTCGGGCGCGTGCTTCTTGCGTTGCCACAGGACGCGCAGCGCCGC
>JBFMFC010000015.1:52761-67379 GCA_040752195.1 Pseudomonadota bacterium
CGTCGGGCTTCAGCGCGTAGCGCTCGGTGAACGCGCGCGCGAGCATCGACTCGAAGCGGCTGCGCTGTTCGCGCCACGACCCGTACACCGGATCGTCGCTGCGAATCACACGGCCGGCTTTCAGGTCGCGCATGAATTCGGCGTCGCTTTGCATCAGCATCACCGCGGGCAGAACGCCGGCCTGCGCCGGGATCGAACGCAGGCGTCCGATGCGATCGAGGGCGTCGGCGTCGGTGCGGTTCAGCAGCCAGTTGCGGTAGCGCGGCAGCTCGATCCCGGGCAGGTCGCTCTGCGCGTAGTGCTCGAAGGCGGCGCGGTAGACCGCGTCGTCGCGCGATTGCAGGAAGAAGAAGACGATCGCGTTGACCAGGATCAGCGCGAGCGTGATCGCCGGCAACGACCTGGCCGAGAAGCGTGTCTGGTACGGGATGATCAGCATGTCGCGACCGGCTCGGCGGCGGGCGCGGCGAGCAGCCGCTGCAGCTTGACCGCATCGGCGGCCAGGATTCGGATGCCTGCGGCGAGCTCTTCGGTTGCGGTCGCGTCGTCGTTCAGCGCGTAGCGGAACGCCGGCTCGGCCAACGGCGTTCCGCGCGCGCCCGGCGCCGGCGGCACGAGCGCGCGCTCGAGCCTGCCTTCGGTCTGGGCGAGCTGCTCGAGCAGCTCGGGGCCGATCGCCAGCGAGTCGCAGCCGGCGAGCGCGACGATCTGATCGATGGTGCGGAGGTTCGCCCCCATGATCTCGGTCGGATAGCCGCCGCCCTTCAGCAGCGCGTAGATCGCGCGCACCGAACGGACGCCCGGGTCGCCGGCGTCGGCCGCCTCGTCCGCGCGTGCCCCGGCGCCGCGCTCGTGCCGGCCGCGGACGCGATCCGCGAAAGGCGAGATCGCCGTGACGCCCGCGTTGGCCGCGGCCTGCGCCTGCACGGTCGAGAACACCAGCGTCATGTGGCACCGGACGTCTTCGCGCTCGAGCAGCTCGGCCGCGCGGATGCCCTCCCAGGTCGCCACGATCTTGACGAGAACGCGGTCGCGCGCGACGCCATGCGACTCATACAGCGCGATCAGCCGGCGCGCGCGCTCGATCGTCGCGCGTGTATCGAACGACAGCCTCGCGTCGACCTCGGTCGAGGCGCGGCCGTCGATCAGCTCGAGGACCTCGACGCCGAAGGCGACCAGCACGCGGTCGAACAGACGGTCGACCGGCTCGCCGCCGGCGCGCTGCGCGGCGGCGCGCGCGAGCGGCGCATGCCGCGGGCTTCGCGCCGCTCGCAGGATCTGCGACACGTCGATCGTCGCATCGCGCGGCCGATGACGCGCGATCGCGGCGATGTCGCAGCCATCGGCGACGATCGTCGTGAAGCGTTTCAGTTGCTCGAGCAGCGCCGGCATAACAGTCCACGCTAGCAGTGCGGGCGGGTCGGCGAGGGTCGGAAAGCTATACTTCGGCAGTTTAACTTTCGCGATTGCGCGCACGGCGACGTTCCCGTGCCGCGCATCGCTGATGCGCTGCCGGCCGGCGTGACGCGGCAGGCGGGCAGTGCGCCGAGGAGCCCGCTTGTCTTCCCTGATTGCTGATTCTCGTCCCCTCGCGCTGCTCGCGCTGGCCGACGGGACGGTCTTTCGCGGCCGCTCGATCGGCGCGGTCGGGTCCGCGGTCGGCGAGGTCGTGTTCAACACGGCGATGACCGGCTACCAGGAGATCCTGACCGATCCGAGCTACAGCCGCCAGCTCGTCACGCTGACCTATCCGCACATCGGCAACACCGGCACCAACGCCGAGGACGTCGAAGCGAGCCGCGTGCACGCGGCCGGCCTGATCGTGCGCGACCTGCCGCGCGCGCACTCGAACTTCCGCGCCGATTCGACGCTCGGCGACTACCTGCGGCGCGAAGGGGTCGTCGCGATCGCCGACATCGACACGCGCCGGCTCACGCGCATCCTGCGCGACCGCGGAGCGCAGCCGGGCGCGATCGCAGTCGGCACCGACGAGGCCGAGGCGGTGCGGCTGGCGCGCTCGTTCCCCGGCATGGCGGGACTCGATCTCGCCAAGGTCGTGTCGGTGCGCGAGCCGTACGAGTGGACCGAGACGGCGTGGCGGCTCGGGCACGGCTACGGCAGGCTCACACAGCCGCGGCGGCACGTCGTCGCGTACGACTTCGGCGTCAAGCGCAACATCCTGCGGCTGCTCGCGCAACGCGGCTGCCGCATCACCGTCGTTCCGGCGCAGACGACCGCGGCCGAAGCGATCCGGCTGAAGCCCGACGGCGTGTTCCTGTCCAACGGTCCCGGCGATCCGGAGCCGTGCGACTACGCGATCGAAGCCGCGCGCGAGCTGATCGCGCGCGGGCTTCCGACCTTCGGCATCTGCCTGGGCCACCAGATCATGGGGCTCGCCTCCGGCGGACGGACGTTGAAGATGAAATTCGGTCACCACGGCGCCAACCATCCGGTGCAGGACCTCGAAACCGGGCGGGTCGCGATCACTTCGCAGAACCACGGCTTCGCCGTCGATCCGAAGTCGCTGCCGGACCACTGCAGGATCACGCACGTGTCGCTGTTCGACGGCACGCTGCAGGGCTTCCGCCGCACCGACAGGCCGGCGTTCTGCTTCCAGGGTCACCCGGAGGCGAGCCCCGGGCCGCACGACATCGAATACCTGTTCGACCGCTTCGTGAAACTCATTGACGAACGCAAGTAGATGCCGAAGCGAACCGACATCCACAGCATCCTGATCATCGGCGCAGGGCCGATCGTGATCGGCCAGGCGTGCGAGTTCGACTACTCGGGCGCGCAGGCATGCAAGGCGCTGCGGCAGGAGGGCTACAAGGTCATCCTCGTCAACAGCAATCCGGCGACGATCATGACCGACCCTGAGACGGCCGACGTCACCTACATCGAGCCGATCACGTGGCAGGTCGTCGAACGCATCATCGCCCGGGAAAAGCCCGACGCGCTGCTGCCGACGATGGGCGGGCAGACCGCGCTGAACTGCGCGATGGACCTGTTTCGCAACGGCGTACTGCACAAGCACGGCGTCGAGCTGATCGGCGCTTCGCCCGATGCGATCGAGAAGGCCGAGGACCGCCACAAGTTCAAGGAAGCGATGACGCGCATCGGACTGGCCTCGGCGCGTTCGGGAATCGCCCACACGGTGCAGGAGGCGCAGGCGGTGCAGGCGACGATGGGCTTTCCGGTCGTCGTCCGGCCGAGCTTCACGCTCGGCGGCTCGGGCGGCGGCATCGCCTACAACATGGAGGAGTTCGTCGCGATCTGCACGCGCGGGCTCGACCTTTCGCCGACGCGCGAGCTGCTGATCGAGGAATCGCTGCTCGGCTGGAAGGAGTTCGAAATGGAGGTCGTCCGCGACCGCGCCGACAACTGCATCATCGTCTGCTCGATCGAGAACCTCGATCCGATGGGCATCCACACGGGCGATTCGATCACGGTGGCGCCGGCGCAGACGCTGACGGACAAGGAATACCAGTTGATGCGCGATGCCAGCATCGCGATCCTGCGCGAGATCGGCGTCGACACCGGCGGCTCCAACGTGCAGTTCGCGATCAATCCGCGCGACGGGCGCATGATCGTGATCGAGATGAACCCGCGCGTCAGCCGCTCCTCCGCGCTGGCGTCGAAGGCGACGGGCTTCCCGATCGCCAAGGTCGCGGCCAAGCTCGCCGTCGGCTATACGCTCGACGAACTGCGCAACGAGATCACCGGCGGCGCCACGCCGGCTTCGTTCGAGCCGACGATCGACTACGTCGTGACGAAGGTGCCGCGCTTCGCGTTCGAGAAGTTCCGCGAAGCCGACCCGCGCCTGACGACGCAGATGAAGTCGGTCGGCGAAGTGATGGCGATCGGCCGCACCTTCCAGGAGTCGTTTCAGAAGGCGCTACGCGGGCTCGAAGTCGGCGCCGACGGGCTGGACGAGCAGTCGGACGATCGCGACGAAATCGTCAAGGAAATCGGCGACCCCGGGCCGAACCGGATCTGGTACGTCGCCGATGCGTTCCGCGTCGGCATGACGGTGGCCGAGGTCTACGAGGAAACGGCGATCGATCCCTGGTTCCTCGCGCAGATCGAGGAGCTCGTCCGCATCGAGCAGCGTCTGGCGGGCCGCACGCTGGCGTCGCTGTCAGCCGAGGAGCTGCGCTTTCTCAAGCGCAAGGGTTTCTCGGACCGCAGGCTCGCCAGGCTGGTCGGCGCCAGGCCGGCCGAAGTGCGCGCGGCGCGGCTGGCGCTGAACGTGCGGCCGGTCTTCAAGCGGGTGGACACCTGCGCCGCGGAGTTCGCGACGACCACCGCGTACATGTACTCGACCTACGAGGACGAGTGCGAGGCGAATCCGACCGACCGCCGCAAGATCGTCGTGCTGGGCGGGGGGCCGAACCGGATCGGGCAGGGCATCGAGTTCGACTACTGCTGCGTGCACGCCGCGCTCGCGCTGCGCGAGGACGGGTTCGAGACCGTCATGGTCAACTGCAACCCGGAAACGGTATCGACCGACTATGACACGTCCGATCGCCTGTACTTCGAGCCGCTGACGCTGGAGGACGTGCTCGAGATCGTCGACAAGGAAAAACCCTTCGGCGTGATCGTTCAGTTCGGCGGACAGACGCCGCTGAAGCTCGCGCGCGATCTGGAAGCGGCCGGCGTGCCGATCATCGGCACTTCGCCCGACTCGATCGACATCGCCGAGGACCGCGAACGCTTCCAGCAGCTGCTGATCAAGCTTGGCCTGAAACAGCCGCCCAACCGCACCGCGCGCACCGAAGAAGAGGCGCTTCGTCTCGCCGCCGAGATCGGCTATCCGCTGGTCGTGCGTCCGAGCTACGTGCTCGGCGGTCGCGCGATGGAGATCGTGCAGGACGCCAGGGATCTCGAACGCTACATGCGCGAGGCGGTCAAGGTCAGCAACGACTCGCCGGTGCTGCTCGACCGTTTCCTGGACGACGCGATCGAGGTCGACGTCGACTGCGTAGCCGACGGCCGCGAGGTCCGCATCGGCGGCGTGATGGAGCACATCGAGCAGGCGGGCGTGCATTCCGGCGATTCGGCGTGTTCGCTGCCGCCGTACTCGCTGTCGGCCGACGTGATCGCCGAGCTGAAACGGCAGACGGTGACGATGGCGCGCGCGCTGAACGTCTGCGGGCTGATGAACGTCCAGTTCGCGATCAAGAAGAACGACCACGGCGGCGCCGACATCTACGTGCTCGAGGTCAATCCGCGCGCCTCGCGCACCGTGCCGTTCGTGTCGAAGGCCACCGGCGAGCCGCTCGCCAAGATCGCCGCGCGCTGCATGGCCGGCCGCACGATCGCCGAGCAGAACGTGCGCGTCGAAGTCGTGCCGCCGTACTTCTCGGTCAAGGAAGCCGTGTTCCCGTTCGCCAAGTTTCCGGGCGTCGACCCGCTGCTCGGGCCCGAGATGCGGTCGACCGGCGAAGTCATGGGCGTCGGGGCGACTTTCGGCGAGGCGCTGTTCAAGTCGCAGCTCGGCGCAGGCGCCGGTCTGCCGCCATCGGGCACCGTGTTCCTCAGCGTCAAGGACAGCGACAAGCCGCGCACCGTCGAAGTGGCCCGGCTGCTGCACGAGCTGGGCTATCAGCTCGTCGCCACGCGCGGCACCGCAGCGACCATCGAGGCGGCGGGCATTCCGGTGCGGGTGGTCAACAAGGTCAAGGACGGGCGCCCGCACATCGTCGACCTGCTGAAAAACGGCGAGATCGTGCTCGTGATCACGACCGTGGCGGAAAACCGCAGCCAGATCGCGGACTCGCGCTCGATCCGAACGACCGCGCTGGCGCAACGCGTGACCTACTACACGACGATCGCCGGCGGGCGCGCCGCGGTCGAGGGCATGCGCCACTTCGACCGGCTCGAGGTCTACGACCTGCAGGGGCTGCATCGGCGGCTGGCCGCGTGACGCCTTCCCGGCTTGCATCGTCGCGCGCCGCTCGCTAAATTCCGCGCATCGGCCCCGGCAGTGCCGGGGCCTTGTTTTTTCGTTTTTTCCCCGGAATCTCCATGCCCATCCCGATCACCGCGCGCGGTGCCGAAAAGCTGAGAGCCGAGCTGCAGCGGCTGAAAGCCGTCGAGCGCCCGGCGATCATCCAGTCGATCAAGGAGGCGCGCGACAAAGGCGACCTTTCGGAAAACGCCGAGTACGATGCCGCACGCGAGCGCCAGGGCTTCATCGAGGGGCGGATCCAGGAGCTCGAGGGCAAGCTTGCCGCGCTGCAGATCATCGATCCGGCGACCGTGGACGCCGGCGGCCGCATCGTTTTCGGAGCGACCGTCGAGCTGGAGGATCAGAGCACCGGCGAGGTCGTCAAGTACCAGATCGTCGGCGACGACGAGGCCGACATCAAGGCCGGGCTGATTTCGATCTCGAGTCCGATCGCGCGTGCGCTGATCGGTCGCAGCGAAGGCGACACCGCCGAAGTGCTCGCCCCGTCGGGCAAGCGCCACTACGACATCCTGAGCGTCGTCTACGAATAGCGTGCCACGCGCGCTGGCGCCGCCTCACCGTCCGCGGGCCCCGGATCTGCCCTTGACCGCGCGCCCGCCGCGCTCGATCCGCTTGCCCGGACGGCGCGGCTCAGGCTTGGGCACGCCGGCGCGGATCGCGCGCCGATCGGGTTTCGCGCGGGCCGGCGCGATCGGCCGCGCTTTCGCCGGAGTCGGCTTGCCGGCGCCAGGCGCGGTGTTCGACGGTTGCTGCGGCTCGGGCCGCGGGCGGAACAGCACGAGCAGCTTGCCGATCATCTGCACCCGGGCGGCGCCGAGCCGTTCGGCGACCTCGCGGAAGACGTCCTCGCGCTCGGCGCGGTCGTCGCCGGGCACGCGGACCTTGATCAGCTCGTGCGCCGTCAACGCGCGGTCGATCTCCTTGACGACCGCGTCCGTGAGACCGCCGGCGCCGAGCAGCACGACCGGATCGAGGCGGTGCGCGGCGCCCTTGAGCTGCTGGCGCTGTTTCGGGGTCAGTTGGATTTCTGGCATGTCGGACTCCACTTTGCGACGAGTCTAGCCGTCGATCGATCCGCCGCCATGCCGACCGCGAAAAAGAAGCATCGCTCCAACCCCGATTGGATCCGGCGCCACCTCGCCGATCCGTTCGTGAAGGCGGCGACCAAGCACGGCTATCGGGCTCGCTCCGCCTACAAGCTCGCCGAGATCGACGATCGCGACAAGCTGCTCAAGCCCGGCGGCGTCGTGATCGATCTGGGTGCGGCGCCCGGAAGCTGGACCCAGGTGGTGCGCGAGCGGCTGGCGGACCGCCATGGGACCGTTCGCGGCCGCATCATCGCGCTCGACGTGCTGCCGATGGACCCGCTGCCGGACGTCGCCTTCATTCAGGGCGACTTTCGGGAAGCCGACATCGAAGCGCAACTCGTCGCCGCGCTCGGCGGCGAACGCGCCGACGTGATCCTGTCGGACATGGCGCCGAATCTGTCGGGAATCGCCGCGGTCGACGCGGCGCGCAGCGGCCATCTGTGCGAGCTTGCGCTCGAGTTCGCGAAGGCGCATCTGAAGCCGGACGGTGCGCTGTTGCTCAAGGCCTTTCAGGGCAGCGGTTACAGCCAGCTCGTCGAGGCGCTCAAGAAAGCCTTCGTCACCGTGGTGGTGCGCAAACCCGCCGCGTCGCGCGACAGCTCGAGCGAAACCTACCTGCTCGCGCGGGGTCTTAAACGGCGTTGAGTCGAAATTGGCCGAGAGGTGCTTTCGACCGACGCAAGCCCTTGAAATAGCAAGGTGATCGCCCCCATCTGCGGTAAACGTTCCAGCCCGCCGCCGTTGGGCCCGCGATCGCGATTGGGCCTAGAATCCGAGCCATCCGTCCGCCGCTTGCGGACCTCGTCAGGAGTCGTGTCTTGAACAACAACATGTTCGCGAAAGCCGCCATCTGGATGGTGATCGCGCTTGTGCTCTTTACCGTCTTCAAGCAGTTCGAGGGACGGCAGCGGCCTGGCGAAACGTACCTGCCGTACTCGGAGTTCCTCGCCGAGGTCAAGGCCGGACGCATCAAGCAGGTGTCGATCCAGGAGTCGGGCGTCACGCCGGAGGTGGTGGCCCTCACCCAGGACGACCGGCGCATCCGCACCGTGGCGACGGTCCTCGATCGCGGGCTGATGGGCGACCTGATCAGCGCCGGCGTCAAGGTCGACGTGAAGCCGCGCGAGGAGCAGTCGCTGCTCACGTCGATCTTCGTGTCGTGGTTCCCGATGCTGCTGCTGATCGGCGTGTGGATCTTCTTCATGCGGCAGATGCAGGGCGGCGGGCGCGGCGGCGCGTTTTCGTTCGGCAAGTCGCGCGCGCGCATGCTCGACGAAAGCAACAACAACGTCACCTTCGCCGACGTCGCCGGCTGCGACGAGGCGAAGGAAGAGGTGCAGGAGCTGGTCGACTTCCTGCGCGACCCGAGCAAGTTCCAGAAGCTCGGCGGCCGCATCCCGCGCGGCGTGCTGATGGTGGGTTCGCCGGGGACCGGCAAGACGCTGCTCGCCAGAGCGATCGCCGGCGAAGCGAAGGTGCCGTTCTTCTCGATCTCGGGCTCCGACTTCGTCGAGATGTTCGTCGGCGTGGGTGCCGCACGCGTGCGCGACATGTTCGAGCAGGCGAAGAAGCACGCCCCCTGCATCATCTTCATCGATGAGATCGACGCGGTCGGCCGGCAGCGCGGTGCGGGCCTCGGCGGCGGCAACGACGAGCGCGAGCAGACGCTGAACCAGCTGCTGGTCGAGATGGACGGCTTCGAGACCGGGATGGGCGTGATCGTGATCGCCGCGACCAACCGCCCCGACGTGCTCGACCCGGCGCTGCTGCGTCCGGGCCGCTTCGACCGCCAGGTCGTCGTGCCGCTGCCCGACATCCGCGGCCGCGAGCAGATCCTGAACGTGCACATGCGCAAGGTGCCGATCGGCGCCGACGTCAAGGCCGACATTCTTGCGCGCGGAACGCCCGGCTTCTCCGGCGCGGATCTGGCCAACCTGGTCAACGAAGCGGCCCTGTTCGCCGCGCGGCGCAACGCGCGCGTGGTCGAGATGCAGGACTTCGAACGCGCCAAGGACAAGATCATGATGGGCGCCGAGCGCAAGTCGATGGTCATGTCCGAGGAAGAGCGCCGCAATACCGCGTACCACGAGTCCGGGCATGCGGTCGTCGCCAAGCTGCTGCCGAAGACCGACCCGGTACACAAGGTGACGATCATCCCGCGCGGCCGCGCGCTGGGCGTGACGATGCAGCTTCCGGAGCAGGACCGCTACGCATACGACCGCGACTACCTGCTGAACCGCATCGCGGTGCTCTTCGGCGGACGCATCGCCGAAGAGGTGTTCATGAACCAGATGACCACCGGCGCTTCGAACGACTTCGAGCGCGCCACGCAGATGGCGCGCGACATGGTCACGCGCTTCGGCATGAGCGACGTGCTGGGGCCGATGGTGTACGCGGAGAACGAAGGCGAGGTCTTCCTCGGCCGTTCGATCACGAAGACGACGCACATGTCCGAGGAGACGATGCGCAAAGTCGACGCCGAGATCCGCCGCATCATCGATCAGCAGTACGCGCTGGCGCGCAAGCTCATCGAGGACAACCGCGACAAGGTCGACGCGATGGCCAAGGCGCTGCTCGAGCTCGAGACGATCGACGCCGAGCAGATCGACGACATCATGGCCGGCAAACCGCCGCGCCCGCCGAAGTCCGCCGGATCGACGCCGCCGGCCGGAGGCAAGCCGGCCAGCGGCGGTGTCGCAGGCGCCGCGCAGCCCGCCTGACCGCGCCAGAGCCGCCGACTGACGACGCCCGCGCGAGCGGGCGTCGGCGCTTTCAGACCTCGCCGAGCTCGCTCGCGCCCGCGGCCCAGTCGCCGGCCTCTGCGTACAGCGCGGCGGCCTTGTCGCGGTTCAGCTCCAGCTTCGCGCACGCGGCCTGCTGGCGCGCGTCGTCGCCGGCTTCGAGCGCGAGCGCGAGGTCGAGGTAGGGCCGCCACGGGCCGCTTTCGGCGATCAGCGCGTCGATCGTCTGCGCCGGCAGCAGCGGCATCAGCGCGAGCGCGGATTCGAGCGGCACGTTCAGCAGCAGGTCGAGCAGCGAGAACGCGCCGGTGACGAACAGCGCCTCGGGTGGGTCCGTGCGGCCGCGTGCGATCGCGATGAGCTCGAGCAGGCGGCCGCGCACGAGCGCGGTTTCGTGCAGCGCGCGCGCCAGCGGCACGCCGCCCGCGCTCGTGAGCAGCAGCACCGCGAGCCAGCGGTACAACTCGCGCGTGCCGAGCATCATCACTGCTTCCTGCAGCGAACCGATCGATCGCCCCAGCCCGTACGCGGCGCTGCCGAGGATCCGCATCAGCCGGTACGACAGCGTCACGTCGGCCTTGAACAGTTCGGCGATCTCGCGCGGCGGCCGGCCGGCCGCGAGCGCCGACAGAATGCTGGCGATCGTCAGCGTCTGCACCGACGCCTGGCCGGTGCGCTGCGCCGCGGCCTGCGCGTACGCGCCGCACGCGTAGTCGGCTCCCTGGTTGAGGGCGGCCGCGACGTCCTCGAACGAACGCAGGTTGGTGACGATGCGGCCCTGGCCGGGGATCGCTGCCGGCGCGGGTCCGTTCGACCCGTCGCGGGCGGCACCGGCCGCCGCGTCGAGCACGATGAACTCCGGCGGCGGCTCGAGCAGCGCCAGCGCCGGCGCCAGCGCGAGCCTCAGGTCGCGGCTGCGTAGCGTCGACAGCACCACCGGCGCGTCGGTGCCGAGCGCGCCGAGCGCAGCGTCGTCGAGGACCACGATCGCGCCGCGCGGCAGTTGCGCGAGCGCGGCGCCGTGACGCAGCGTGGCTGGCGGCAGGTTCAGCACGGCCGTGCGCGGCGACCGCATCACCGCCTGCGCGGCCTGAACGAACGCAAAGTCGAGCGCTTCCTGCAACGCGCGTTGAGCGTGCGTTCGGCGCAGCCGCTCGGCCGCCCACGGCGACAGCCGCAGATCCCAGCCGGCGATCGCGCCGCGGCGGTCGAGCAGCGGACGGCGCACGACGAGGCGCCACGGCGGCGCGATGTCGACGGTCGGCACGCGCGGCGCGACCGCCGGCGCTGCCGCCTTGCCTGCAGCGGGGCCGGTTTCGGCTTTTGCTTCGTTGTTCTGACCGTTGTTCGCGGCGTCCGGCGCCTTCTTGCCCCAGCGCGCAAGCAGTTGTCGCAGCATCGTTGTCCTCGTGACGCATCACTAGAATGCAGACTTCGCTATCGGCTGGCAAGCGTCATGGATCAAGCCGTTTCGGGCGCGCGCTGGGTGTGCCGGGGTCGGGTCTTCGACCTGGCGCGCCCGCTCGTGATGGGCATCGTCAACGTGACGCCGGACTCGTTTTCGGACGGCGGGCGGTACTTCGACTTCGAGCGTGCGCTCGCGCATGCCGAGCGCCTGATCGCAGAGGGCGCCGACTTGATCGACATCGGCGGCGAGTCCACGCGGCCGGGTGCCCCCGAAGTCGCCGTCGCCGAGGAACTCGCCCGGGTCATCCCGCTGGTGCGCGCGCTGCGCGACCGCGGCGTTGCGATTTCGGTCGACACGAGCAAGCCCGAGGTGATGCGCGCCGCGCTGGCCGAGGGTGCGGCGGTCATCAACGACGTGCGCGCGCTGCGCGCGGACGGCGCGCTCGAAGCCGTCGCCGCCTCCGACTGCGGCGTCGTGCTGATGCACATGCAGGGCACGCCGCAGACGATGCAGATCGATCCGCGCTACGACGATGTCACCGCCGAGGTGGCGGCCTTTCTGCGTGCGCGCTGCGACGCGGCGGTCGCCGCCGGGATCGCGCGCGAGCGCATCGCCATCGATCCCGGCTTCGGGTTCGGCAAGACCGTCGATCACAATTACGAGCTGCTGGCGCGCCTGCGCGAGTTCGGCGCGCTGCGCTTGCCGTTGCTGGTGGGCATCTCGCGCAAGGGCATGCTCAAGCACGCGACCGGGCGCGGCATCGACGAACGGATGGTCGCTTCGGTGGCGGCGGCCTTGCTCGCGGTCGAGCGCGGCGCGCGTATCGTGCGGGTGCACGACGTGGCCGCGACGCGCGATGCGCTCGCGGTCTGGCAGGCGGTTGTCGAAAAAGGAGAGGGGAAGTGAGCCGCAGGTACTTCGGAACCGACGGCGTCCGGGGCACGGTCGGCCAGACGCCGATCACGCCGGACTTCGTGCTGAAGCTCGGGCAGGCGGCCGGACGCGTGCTCGTTGCCCACCAGCCACCGGGGGCGAGCGCAAAGCCGACCGTGTTGATCGGCAAGGACACCCGGGTGTCGGGCTACATGCTCGAAGCGGCGCTCGAAGCGGGGTTCTCGAGCGCGGGCGTGGATGTCGTATTGTGCGGCCCGCTGCCGACGCCGGCGGTGGCGTACCTGACGCGCGCGCAGCGGCTGACCGCCGGCGTCGTGATCAGCGCCTCGCACAACCCGTATCCCGACAACGGCATCAAGTTCTTCTCCGGGCGCGGCACCAAGCTGCCCGACGAGATCGAGGCGCAGATCGAAGCCCAGATCGACGCGCCGTTCACCTGCGTCGAATCGAAGCTGCTCGGCAAGGCGCGCCGGCTCGACGATGCGGGCGGCCGCTACGTCGAGTTCTGCAAGAGCACGTTTCCGACCGAGCTGGACTTGCGCGGGCTGAAGATCGTCGTCGACTGCGCGCACGGGGCTGCCTATCAGGTCGCGCCCGACGTGTTCCACGAGCTCGGCGCCGACGTCGTCGCGATCGGCGCCGCGCCGAACGGTTTCAACATCAACGACGGCGTGGGCGCGGTGCACGGCGAACACCTCGCACATGCGGTGCAGGCCAACGAGGCCGACCTTGGCATCGCGCTCGACGGCGATGCCGACCGCGTCGTCATCGCCGACGCCGACGGCCGCACCTACAACGGCGACGAGCTGCTGTACGTGATCGTGCGCGACCGGATCGCCAACGGCGGGCGGGTCGCGGGCGTGGTCGGCACGCTGATGACCAACCTGGCGTTCGAGAAGCGCCTTGCCGATCTGAGCGTGCCTTTCGAGCGCGCCAAGGTCGGCGACCGCTATGTGCTCGAGCTGCTCGAGCGCAGGGGCTGGCAGCTCGGCGGCGAGGGCTCGGGGCACCTGCTGTGTCTGGACAAGCACACGACCGGCGACGGCATCGTGAGCAGCCTGCAGGTGCTGGCGGCGATGCGGCGTGCCGGCAAGTCGCTCGCCGAGCTGACCGCCGATCTGAAGCTGCTGCCGCAGACGCTCGTCAACGTGCGCGTGCGCAACGGCTTCGAATGGAAGTCGCACGCGCCGCTGCACGAAGAGGTACGTGCGATCGAACGCGAGCTGGCCGGCGGCGGGCGCATCCTGATCCGCGCCTCGGGCACCGAACCGGTGCTGCGCGTGATGGTCGAGGCCGAAGAGGCCGATCTCGCGCGCGCGCTGGCGCACCGGCTGGCGTCGACCGTTCCGAGCGCCTGATCGCGCTCAGCGGCGGCGCCGCAGCCGCACGACGAGCCCGCCGGCGCCCGCGGCGAGCAGCACGGCCAGCAGCCACTCCATCGCCTGCCGGGCGGCGGTCGCGCGGTGCGAGTTCGACAGGTGAGCGACGATCGGAGCGCGCTCGCCGGCTTCGATGCGCGCGCCGTTGAAGACTTCCATCCTCAGCACGGTGGCCCACCAGCCGATGTGGGTTCGACCGCGAGATTCGAAGTAATCGGGCGGGTGGCACACACCGCAGCGCGCTTCGACGAGCCGCACGCCGAGCGGGCGCGCCGCCAGCGCGGCGGCGCGCGCCTGCCGCGCCTGCTCCTCCTGCGCCTGGCGTTCGCGTTCGCGCTGCGCTTCGCGCTCGCGTTCCTGCTCGATGCGCTGCATCTCGCGCGCGCGCTCGGCGGGCGACAGCCGGCGCGAGCCGGACTGATACTCGCCGGCGCACATCTCCGCGATCACGGGCGCGGGCGCGCCGAGACACGCGAAAAGCAGCGCGCCGGACGCCAGGAGGCGAGGCGCCGGCGCGCTTTCGAGGAGAAACCTTCTACAGCAGCGCGTCCAGCGCAGCGCGCATGAAAGCGGCCAGCGACGCATAGACGGACGCGACCGGATACCGGTCGGCGGCTCGCTCGCAGGCGAGGCGCAACGGCTCGAGCCAGTGCCGCACGAAACCGTCGACGAACTCGACGGCCATCGCCTCGGCATCGGCAGCGCCGGCAGCGGCGCGTTCCAGCAGTGCGGCGACGAACTCGAGTTGGGTCGCCACGTGGTCCGGCAGATCGTGGAAGTCTTCGCGCGGCGCAAAGCCGGCGGCCGCGTAGCACTGCGTCATCATCTGGGCACTCGCCCCGCCGAGCCCGCCTTCGAGGTAGATCCCGGTGTTCAGCGTCACTGCAACCGGCGGCACGAGAAACAGGCGGCTGAACCCGACCAGCCACGGCTCGTCGGCGGCCGGTGTCGCGGCCATCTGGCGCAGCGCTCTTACGGCCGGTGCCGCGTCCAGTTCGAGTTCGACCCCCAGTTCGTCGAGGTCGACCGCGAGCGCGTGACACCACGCGCGACCGGTGAGCTCAGCCGGCGGCGGCAGGAACGCCGCCGCCAGGCAGTAGAGCAGGTCGGCCGCTTCCGGGCGCGCCGCGCCGGTCG
>JBFMFC010000016.1:0-12909 GCA_040752195.1 Pseudomonadota bacterium
CGACAAGGAATTTCGCTACCTTAGGACCGTTATAGTTACGGCCGCCGTTTACCGGGGCTTCGATCAAGAGCTTGCACCCCATCACTTAACCTTCCGGCACCGGGCAGGCGTCACACCCTATACGTCCACTTTCGTGTTGGCAGAGTGCTGTGTTTTTATTAAACAGTCGCAGCCACCATTTCACTGCAACCCCCATCCGCTTCAGAGGCGAACTCCTACACGTACCGGGGGCGCACCTTCTCCCGAAGTTACGGTGCCAATTTGCCGAGTTCCTTCACCCGAGTTCTCTCAAGCGCCTGAGAATACTCATCCTGCCCACCTGTGTCGGTTTGCGGTACGGTCAATCTTGAACTGAAGCTTAGAGGCTTTTCCTGGAAGCGGGGTCTCTCTCACTTCAGCCTCAAAGAGGCCTCGTCATCACGCCTTGGCTCAGCCCACCGGATTTGCCTGGCGGGCACGCCTACACGCTTAAACCGGGACGTCCAACACCCGGCCGAGATAACCTTCTCCGTCCCCCCATCGCATTCAAGACCGGTACGGGAATATTAACCCGTTTCCCATCGACTACGCCTTTCGGCCTCGCCTTAGGAGCCGACTCACCCTACGCCGATGAACGTTGCGTAGGAAACCTTGGGCTTACGGCGACAGAGCCTTTCACTCTGTTTATCGCTACTCATGTCAGCATTCGCACTTCTCATACCTCCAGCATGGCTCACGCCACACCTTCGCAGGCCTAGAGAACGCTCTCCTACCATGTGTGCGCTCCCTTTAGCTCACTCACCCCGACTCGACTTTGGGGGACGCTCTGAATGAACTAAAGTGGAACGCACACATCCGCGATTTCGGTGCATGGTTTCAGCCCCGTTACATTTTCCGCGCAGGACGACTCGACCAGTGAGCTATTACGCTTTCTTTAAAGGGTGGCTGCTTCTAAGCCAACCTCCTGGCTGTCTAAGCCTTCCCACCTCGTTTCCCACTTAACCATGGCTTGGGGACCTTAATCGGCGGTCTGGGTTGTTTCCCTCTCGTCCCAGGACGTTAGCACCCCAGGACTGTCTCCCGTGCTCGCACTTCTCGGTATTCGGAGTTTGCTATGGCGAGGTAGATCGCAATGACCCCCTCAACCATTACAGTGCTCTACCCCCGAGAGTGATACACGAGGCACTACCTAAATAGTTTTCGGAGAGAACCAGCTATTTCCAGATTTGTTTGGCCTTTCACCCCTACCCACAGCTCATCCCCTAATTTTTCAACATTAGTGGGTTCGGACCTCCAGCTGGTGTTACCCAACCTTCATCCTGGCCATGGGTAGATCATCTGGTTTCGGGTCTACACCCTGCGACTGAAATCGCCCTGTTCGGACTCGCTTTCGCTACGCCTCCCCTACTCGGTTAAGCTCGCCACAGAATGTAAGTCGCTGACCCATTATACAAAAGGTACGCAGTCACCCCTGCACAAAGAACCCTACGGGTTCTTTGCCTGCACAAATCTATTTCAGAATTGTTCTTTTGACTCGGCCTGCGGCCTCGTCGAAAGAACCCGAAGATGCTTTGTGCAGGGGCTCCCACTGTTTGTATGCATGCGGTTTCAGGATCTATTTCACTCCCCTCCCGGGGTTCTTTTCGCCTTTCCCTCACGGTACTGGTTCACTATCGGTCGATCACGAGTATTTAGCCTTGGAGGATGGTCCCCCCATCTTCAGACAGGATGCCACGTGTCCCGCCCTACTTCTCGTACGCTCAGTTCCACACCCAAGTTTTCGCCTACGGGGCTATCACCCACTCTGGCCGGCCTTTCCAGACCGTTCGACTAACTCAGGTGCTAAATCGTACAGGCTGCTCCCCGTTCGCTCGCCACTACTCAGGGAATCTCGGTTGATTTCTGTTCCTCGGGCTACTTAGATGTTTCAGTTCACCCGGTTCGCCTCCTCTGACCTATGAATTCAGCCAGGGATACTCCTCGCGGAGTGGGTTTCCCCATTCGGACATCTGCGGATCAATGCTCGTTTGCCAGCTCCCCGCAGCTTTTCGCAGGCTGCCACGTCCTTCTTCGCCTGTGATCGCCAAGGCATCCACCACATGCACTTAGTCGCTTGACCCTATAACCTTAAGCTCCGGGCTGCCCCAGAACGGCTATAGAGCGAGAACTCAGCGCATCAATCTATCGACTCCGCCGCCGGTTCGGGCGGAATCGAGATGCAATCACAACCCATGCGTCCATGCCTCATCACAAGACACAGACACACTTTACTTCTCCCAAATTGTTAAAGAACCAACAGCCTCCCACTCCGTAAGGAGTGAGGGGTAAAGAGTAAGGAGTAAAAAACCACCCGCTTCTTACTCCTCACCCCTCACACCTGACGCCTCACCAAGTCACTGGTGGAGGTGAACGGGATCGAACCGATGACCTCCTGCTTGCAAAGCAGGCGCTCTCCCAACTGAGCTACACCCCCGATACGCGATTCATCCTGCCACAAATCGCTGGTGGGTCCGGTAGGACTTGAACCTACGACCCCACGCTTATCAAGCGTGTGCTCTAACCAGCTGAGCTACAGACCCGGCACCTCAACCTTGCCGCTCACACGACCCTCAAACAACCGATAGGCTGTGGATACTCGATCCAGCACGTTCTCCAGAAAGGAGGTGATCCAGCCGCACCTTCCGATACGGCTACCTTGTTACGACTTCACCCCAGTCATGAATCTCACCGTGGTAAGCGCCCCCCTCGCGGTTAGGCTACCTACTTCTGGTGAAACCCACTCCCATGGTGTGACGGGCGGTGTGTACAAGACCCGGGAACGTATTCACCGCGGCATGCTGATCCGCGATTACTAGCGATTCCGACTTCATGCAGTCGAGTTGCAGACTGCAATCCGGACTACGACCGGTTTTCTGGGATTGGCTCCCCCTCGCGGGTTGGCTGCCCTCTGTACCGGCCATTGTATGACGTGTGAAGCCCTACCCATAAGGGCCATGAGGACTTGACGTCATCCCCACCTTCCTCCGGTTTGTCACCGGCAGTCTCACTAGAGTGCCCTTTCGTAGCAACTAGTGACAAGGGTTGCGCTCGTTGCGGGACTTAACCCAACATCTCACGACACGAGCTGACGACAGCCATGCAGCACCTGTGTGCAGGCTCCCTTTCGGGCACCGAGACATCTCTGCCTCGTTCCTGCCATGTCAAGGGTAGGTAAGGTTTTTCGCGTTGCATCGAATTAATCCACATCATCCACCGCTTGTGCGGGTCCCCGTCAATTCCTTTGAGTTTTAATCTTGCGACCGTACTCCCCAGGCGGTCGACTTCACGCGTTAGCTGCGTTACCGAGAATGCAAATTCCCGACAACTAGTCGACATCGTTTAGGGCGTGGACTACCAGGGTATCTAATCCTGTTTGCTCCCCACGCTTTCGTACCTGAGCGTCAGTCATGTCCCAGGGGGCTGCCTTCGCCATCGGTGTTCCTCCACATCTCTACGCATTTCACTGCTACACGTGGAATTCCACCCCCCTCTGACAAACTCTAGCCAGGCAGTCACAAATGCAGTTCCCAGGTTAAGCCCGGGGATTTCACACCTGTCTTACCTAGCCGCCTGCGTACGCTTTACGCCCAGTAATTCCGATTAACGCTCGCACCCTACGTATTACCGCGGCTGCTGGCACGTAGTTAGCCGGTGCTTATTCTGCAGGTACCGTCATTAGCGCCCGGTATTAGCGAGCGCTGTTTCGTTCCTGCCAAAAGCGGTTTACAACCCGAAGGCCTTCTTCCCGCACGCGGCATGGCTGGATCAGGCTTTCGCCCATTGTCCAAAATTCCCCACTGCTGCCTCCCGTAGGAGTCTGGGCCGTGTCTCAGTCCCAGTGTGGCTGGCCGTCCTCTCAGACCAGCTACCGATCGTTGCCTTGGTAGGCCTTTACCCCACCAACTAGCTAATCGGACATCGGCCGCTCCGATAGCGCGAGGCCTTGCGGTCCCCCGCTTTCACCCGTAGGTCGTATGCGGTATTAGCCAATCTTTCGACTGGTTATCCCCCACTACCGGGCACGTTCCGATGTATTACTCACCCGTTCGCCACTCGCCACCAGGGTTGCCCCCGTGCTGCCGTTCGACTTGCATGTGTAAGGCATGCCGCCAGCGTTCAATCTGAGCCAGGATCAAACTCTTCAGTTCAAATCCTCGGTGAACGTACTTAGTACGCTCACCACTCACTCGCGGAATTGAGGTTCTAGACCTCTATTGCGCGTGAGCATCTTGATGACTTGAGTCCACCACGATCGACGGCGTGAGACCGTTGACCGTGGCTGCGCCTTTCATCAAGCGCCCACACTTATCGGCTGTTTCGTTGTTAAAGAGCGCGCTGCCCTGCACTCGGAAGTGCGCGACGCATGTGCGTCAGCAGCAGAGAAGCGAGATTATGCGGATCTCGAAAACGCGTGTCAAGCGCACGGGCTCTCCGGATGCGCGGCGCGGCTAAGTCCCTGATCCGCCAGACGAAGCGGAGCGGTCACCTCAGCGATGCGAGAACTTCGGCTGCCGCTTCTCCACAAACGCTGCCATGCCTTCCTTCTGGTCGCTGGTGGCAAAGAGCGAGTGGAAAAGCCGTCGTTCAAACAGCAGCCCCTCGGCGAGCGGCGCCTCGTATGCGCGATTGACGGCTTCCTTGGCCATCATCACGGCCGGCAGCGAGAACTGCGCGATCGTCTCGCCGACGCCGATGGCCTCATCAAGCAAGCGGTCCGCAGGCACGACGCGCGACACGAGGCCCGCGCGCTCTGCTTCCTGGGCGTCCATCGTGCGCGCGGACAGGACCAGATCCATCGCCTTGACCTTGCCCACCGCCCGCGGCAGACGCTGCGTACCGCCCGCGCCAGGGATGATTCCGAGCCTGATTTCGGGCTGCCCGAACTTCGCGCTGTCCGCGGCGACAACGATGTCGCACATCATCGCGAGCTCGCACCCGCCGCCGAGCGCGTAACCGCTGACGGCGGCGATCACCGGCTTGCGCACGCGCCTGATCGTCTCCCAGTTGCGCGTGATGTAGTCGCTCTTGAAGACGTCCATGTACGTCCACTCACGCATCGCGCCGATGTCGGCGCCCGCCGCAAACGCCCGGTCGTTGCCGGTGATCACGATCGCGCCGATCGCCTCGTCGCGATCGAATCGGATCAGCGCGTCTCCCAGCTCGTCCATCAGCGCATCGTTCAGGGCATTCAGGGCCTTGGGCCGATTCAAGGTGATGAGGCCGACGCGGCCGCGCACGTCGGCGATGATGTTTTCATAGTTCACGTCAGCCTCCTCGGGATGGTTGGTGCGGACGCGAGAGCCGTTCACGGAACGATGTCCGGGGCACTGTCCGCGTCGGGCGCGCCGCGCTCGACGTATTCGAGAATCGTCTGCGCCGGCAGCGCCCGCGAGTAGAAGTAACCCTGCGCGTACTCGCAGCCGATCGAGCGCATGTACTGGACCTGCTCCAGCGTCTCGACGCCTTCGGCGATGACTTTCAGCTTGAAGTGGCGCGCCACGGCAAGCATCGCATGCACGATCGCGCAACTGTCGGCGTCGGAAGGGATGCCCTCGACAAAACTCTGATCGATCTTCAGCGCCTGGATCGGCATGCGTTTCAGGTAGCCGAGCATCGAGTAGCCCGTGCCGAAGTCGTCGAGCACGAGGCCGACGCCAAGCGAGGCGAGCTCGCTCATCACGTCGTTGTTGATCTCGCTCTCCTTGACCAACGTGCGTTCCGTGATCTCGAGCGTGATCATGCGCGGCTCGACGCCGTGCTTGGCCAACGCACTGCGCACGAGAATCGGCAGCGACGCCGACCCCATCTCGCGCCCTGCAACGTTGATCGCGATCGGTATGTCGAAACCGGCATGCGCTTCGCGCCAGCGCCGGATCTGTGCGCAGACCTCGTTGATGACCCAGCGCGTGATCCGTTCGGAAAGCCCGCTTACTTCGGCCACACCGATGAAACGGTCCGGTGTTAGCGTGCCGAAGGCCGGGTGCTGCCAGCGGATCAGCGCCTCGAGCCCGACGACGCGTCCGGTTTCCATGCGGACCTGCGGCTGGTACTCGACAACGAACTGCGGACTGTCGCCCCGTACGGCTTTCAGGAGCTGGATACCGAGCTGCACCTCGCGCGCGGCGCGCTCGGCGCGGATCGGGTTGAAGAAGCTGAACTGGTTGCGGCCGTCGCGCTTGGCTTGGTACATCGCCGCATCGGCATTCTTCAGCAGCGTGCTCATCTCGCGACCGTGCTCGGGGAACAGGGCGACGCCGATCGACGCCGACACTTGCGTGTCGACGTTGGGAACGAGATCGGTCCGGTGCAGGGCTTGCGCGACACGCGCCGCGAGCAGCGCGACCTCCTGTCGGTGCTCGAACTCGTCGATCAACACGACGAATTCGTCGCCGCCGAGGCGCGCGACCACGCCGGCGTCGCCGACGGTTTCGCGCAGCACTTGCGCGGCCGACTTGATCAGCGCGTCGCCGACCAGGTGTCCAAGCGTGTCGTTGACGTCCTTGAACCGATCGAGGTCGATCAGCATCACCGCAATGCGCCGTCGCCGGTTCGCGGCGGTCATGATCATGTCGCGCATGGTTTCGCGCAGCAGATTGCGGTTCGGCAGGCCGGTCAGCGAGTCGTACCACGCGAGTTGCTCGATTCGGCTCTCCGCCTCCTGTCGCTGCGCCGCCTCCATCGCGAGCGATACCATCAGCGCGGCAGTCGCTGCGAAGTTGACTTCGTCCTCGTCCCACTGACGCGGCGTCGCGTGGTGCACGCACAGAACGCCCTGCACCGCGCCGTCCAGCAGCACCGGGGCGTCGAGCAGGGCGCGCACGCCGCCCCAGCGCCGGTCGCTCGCCAACCCGGCGGTCAACGCCGACTTGCGCACATCGGCCACGACCAGCGGCTGCCGGTCGCGCAGACGCGCGAAGTATTCGGGGAACAACGTCGCCGGAAACTCGACGCCGATCCAGTCGCGCGCGAACCGCTCGTGCCTTCCCTCGAACATCGCCTCGCACAGCAGGCTGTCCGGATTGCGCATGTGCCGCCAGAAGCTCACCGAGTCGGCGCGCAGCGTTTCGGCCGTCGTGCGCAGCACGCGCGCGAGCGACTGCGTGAAGTCGGCGCGCGTATGGATCGCCAGCTCCAGCAGTCGCTCTCGGAACTCGAGCCGACGCGCCTGCTGCGGAGCCTCGCCCGCGCGCCGTGACAGCGCGGGGCCCACGTCGCGCGCCGTCACGAGCAGTCCGCCCAGCGCGGGCTCCGAAGTGCAGTTGCGAATGCCCACCCAAAGGCGGTGTACCGTGCCGTCCGCCCCGGTCGCGCGCACCAGGCACGTGTGCGTCCGTTTGCCGGCGACATCGATCGACGCGGCCTGGATCGCCTTGAGCAACGCCGGCCGATCCTCCTCGACCGCGAGCGCCGCCCCCGGCTGACCCAGCGTCGATTCCGGTTCGATCCCGAGCGCGGCGCGGATCGCGGGCGACTGGTAGCGAACGATACCGCCGGCGTCGAGCACCATCAGCAGATCCGCCGTGTTTTCGGCGAAGACGATCAGCCGGCGCTCGATGCGCTCGGCGCGGGCCGCGAGTTCGCGCAACTCCGTCACGTCGCGCGCCGAGACGACGACCGCCCGCACCAAAGGATCGTGCAGGCGGTCGACCAACGCCGCTTCGATCCATCGGCCGCCGCCACCGTCCCCGCGCGTACGCAGCCGCCACAGGCGCCCCGGCCCGGCCCCGCCCGCACGGCCGCCGCGAATCGCATCGAACGCGATCAGGAAGTCGGCGCTCGATGCCTCGTCGAGCAGGTACTCGAACGGCACACCCAGCAGGTCGGCCGAGGCCACGCCCGTCGCCGCCTCGGTCGCCGCGTTCGCGGCGAGCACGCGGCGATCCGCGCCGACCAGTAGTGCCAGATCCGTGGCCGGTTGCGCCAATGCCTGCAAGCGCGCGCGGCGCACGTGTTCCTCGCGTTCCGCGCGGCGCTGCGCCGCGATGTCGCGCAGCGCAATGGCCACGACGTGTTCCTGCTCGAACCGCATCAGTTCAGCATCGACTTCGAGCACAAGAAGGCGACCGTCTGCAAGCGGCAACTTCGCTCGCAATGTGAGCCGGCTCCGCTCCTGCAGGCGCGCCCAAAGCTTGGCCCAGCGGCGCGCCGACTCGCGATGGCGGCGAAACGCGACAAGCTCGGACAGATGGCGCCCAACGACAGCGTCCGCGGTGAAGCCCAGCAGGTCGATCGCGGCGGCGTTCGCGGCGAGCACCTGCGCCGAAGCATTCATGCACACCGCGGGCACGGGCAGACGGTCGAAAGCCGCCTGCCTGAGCGACTTTTCGACGGCCGACTGCCTGAGCGGTATGACGGTCGATGCCACGAACGTCCTCGTGTCTTCCTGCCGCGCGCCCACCGTGCGCCCGCGATGGAAAAATGCGGGCAGAGGGCCGCACGGCATTGTGCCATGCGAGCGCTCGGGCGGCACTCCGCGGACTCCTGGCAGGGACGCGCCGAAGCGGCTCGCTACACTCGTCCGCTGACCGCGTTCCCGTTGCCGGCGGCCGTCGCAGGACCGCGGCAGTCAGGCGCGAGAACCTCCCTTGCCGAAGCGCCCGCGCGTACATGTCGCAGATCGTCGAACAACGGATCGCCATGCGGCTCGGCAACTTCGCGGCGACGCCACCGCTTGCCCCGACCGCGCCGACCGGGACGCCTCTCGACGTGCCGTACGCGGACTTCCTCGCGCGGACGCTGATCGGCGACGCGACGGCGATCGCACCCGCTTTCACCCCGTGATGCAAAGGACGAACCATGTTCAAAGCGATCTACCTGACCAGAAACAACGACCGATTCGAGGCGCGCGTCGCCGAGCTCGATGAAGCGGCGCTCGACGCCGCCACGGCCGGCGCCGATGTCACCGTGGCGGTCGAGTACTCGACGATCAACTACAAGGACGCGCTCGCGCTGACCGACAGGTCGCCGATCGTTCGCAAGTGGCCGATGGTCGCCGGTATCGACGCCGCGGGAACGGTCGTCGCGAGCGGCCATCCGCTGTGGAAGCCGGGCGACAAGGTCGTGCTGACCGGCTGGGGCGTGGGCGAATCGCACTGGGGCGGGCTCGCGCAGAAGGCGAAGTTCAAGGGTGACTGGCTGGTGGCGCCACCGGCACCCTTCGGCACCAAGCAGGCGATGGCGATCGGCACCGCGGGCTTCACCGCCGCGCTGTGCGTGATGGCTCTGGAGCGCCACGGGCTGACACGCGATCAGGGCGACGTGCTCGTTACCGGAGCGACCGGCGGCGTCGGCTCGGTCGCGGTGGCGCTGCTCGCGGCGCGCGGCTACCGAGTCGTCGCATCGACCGGCAAACTCGCCGAAGCCGACTATCTGAAGTCGCTCGGCGCCGCCGATGTGATCGATCGCGCCGAGTTGTCGTCGCCCGGCAAGCCGCTGCAGAAGGAGCGCTGGGCGGCGGTGGTCGATTCGGTCGGAAGCCACACGCTCGCCAACGCGTGCGCGCAGACGCGCGCCGAAGGCGCGGTGGCCGCCTGCGGGCTCGCGCAGGGTATGGACTTCCCGGCGACGGTCGCGCCGTTCATCCTGCGCGGCGTCTCGCTGCTCGGCATCAACAGCGTGACAGTGCCGCGGCCGCGGCGCGAAGCCGCATGGCAATTGCTCGCGCAGTCGCTCGACCGCGCCAAGCTCGACGCGATGACGCGCGTCGTGCCGCTCGCCGAGGCGTTCGACGTCGCACGCGATCTGATCGCGGGCAAGGTGCGCGGGCGAGTCGTCGTCGATGTGAACCGCTGAGGCCGCACGATGAGACTCTCGGTCAGCCATGCACGCGACAGCGCATTCGCGCACGACGGCCTGCGCCCGTTCTTCGAGTACCGCGACCTCGGCGTCCGCGACGCGACGAACGGCAAGGTCGTCGCGCACGTCATCCGCGCACGGCCGGGTGTCGCGGCGGAACATCGCCGCCACCACCATGAAGTCGAGTTCCAGCTCGTCTATGTGTTGAAAGGCTGGATCAGGTTCGAGTACGAAGGCGCGGGCGAAGTGCTGCTGACGGCGGGGTCGTGCGTGCACCAGCCGCCCGGCATCCGCCACAAGGAGTTGGGCCACTCGGACGACCTCGAATTGCTCGAGATCGTGATGCCCGCCGACTTCGCCACGGTCGTCGACGGCGACTGAGGCCGATGGCGACACTCGCAGGTGCGCGCCGGTTCCCGTGCGACAGCCGCAAGAACGGGTCATGGCGCGTTGACGCCGGGCTGCTAACGTAGCGGCCCTCGAAGCGATGGCGCCTGCGGCGCTGTCTGCTAACACTTCTGCGAACCCGAATCCGATGATCCAGTTCAACGTCAACGGGCGCGGCGTATCGGTCGACGCCGATCCGTCCACGCCGCTGCTGTGGGTGTTGCGCGAACACCTCGGCCTGACCGGCACCAAGTTCGGCTGCGGCATCGCCGTCTGCGGCGCGTGCACGGTGCACCTGAACGGTCAGCCCGTGCGTAGCTGCAGCACGCCGCTCTCCGCTGCCGCCGGCGGCCAGGTGGTCACGATCGAAGCGATGGCGTCCGACAAGATCGGGCGCGTCGTGCAGGATGCCTGGGTGCGCAACGACGTCGTGCAGTGCGGCTACTGCCAGTCGGGCCAGGTGATGGCGGCGACCGCGCTGCTGAAGGCCAAGCGCAATCCGACCGACAAGGACATCGACGAAGCGCTGGCCGGCAACATCTGCCGCTGCGGCACGTACGCGCGCATCCGCGCCGCGGTCAAGGATGCCGCGAAAGCGCTCGGCTGAGGAGGCGACGATGAGAGAACTGTTCGCAGCGGATGCCGCCGCCGTGCTCTCGCGACTGTCGACGACGCAGCCGATCAAGCTCGCGCGCCGCGACTTCCTGAAAGCCACCGGCGCGGCCGGCGGCGGGTTGATGCTCGCGATCGGCCTGCCCGCCGGCGCCTTGCTTGGCGGCCGCGTCGCGCAGGCGCAGCAGCCGAGCAAGAAATTCGTCTATCCGCCAGCCGCGTTCATTCGCATCGGGACCGACGACAGCGTGACGATCCTGGTCAACAAACTCGAATTCGGCCAGGGCGTTTTCACGTCGTTGCCGATGCTGATCGCCGAAGAGCTCGAGTGCGACTGGAAGAAGGTGCGCGCCGAGCACGCGCCGGCCGCGCAGGTGTACGCGCATCCGGGCTTCGGCATCCAGATGACCGGCGGCTCGCAGTCGGTGACGTCGAGCTGGCAGCAATTTCGTGTCATCGGAGCGACCGCGCGCGACATGCTGCTCACCGCCGCAGCGCGGCGCTGGAAGGTCGACAAGGCGCGGCTCGACACGCGCGACGGCGTGGTCATCGAGATCGGCGGCCAGAAGCGGCGCATCGGCTACGGTGCGCTCGCCGAAGACGCGATGAAGCTCGAGGTGCCTGAGAAGATCGGCATCAAGGCCGATCCGAAGGACTTCCGGCTGATCGGCAAGCCGACCCGCCGCATCGACTCGCGCGAGAAGGTCGACGGCAGCGCGCAGTTCGCGATCGACAAGACGCTGCCCGGCATGCTGGTCGCGGTCGTCGCGCGGCCGCCCGTGTTTGGCGGCAAAGTCAAGCAGGCCGAACTCGATGCGACGAAAGTTGCCGTCAAGGGCTTCAAGGCGATGTTCGTGATTCCCGTCGATCGCGGCGGCAGCGGCGTGGCGGTCGTCGCCGACGGCTACTGGCCGGCCAAGACGGTGCGCGACGGCCTGAAGATCGAGTGGGACCTGCCGGCCGGCGCGACGACGAGCGGTCAGCTCGCGCAGTACCGGGCGCTCGCCACGCAGCCGGGGCTGCCCGCGCGCGCAGACGGCGCACCCGATGCCATCAGCACCGCCGCGCGACGAATCGAGGCCGAGTTCGAGTTCCCGTACCTCGCCCACGCGGCGATGGAGCCGCTAAACGCGGTGATCGACCTGAAGGCCGACCGCTGCGATGTCTGGTGCGGTTCGCAGTTCCAGACGGTGGACCAGATCCGAATCGCGCAGGCGGCCGGATTGCAACCCGAGCAGGTCAACCTCGTGACGACCTTCGCCGGCGGCGGCTTCGGCCGGCGCGCGAATCCGGTGTCCGACTACCTGGTCGAAGCGGTGCAGGTGGCCAAGGGAATGAAGAAGGCCGGCCTCGACGCACCGGTGAAGGTCATCTGGTCGCGCGAGGACGACATGCGCGGCGGCTACTACCGGCCGCTGCACGTGCACCGTGTCGCGGTGGGCCTCGACGCCAATGGCCGCCCCGTGGCGTGGCAGCACACGATCGTCGGACAGTCGATCGCCAAGGGCACCGCGTTCGAGAAGTTCCTGGTCAAGGACGGCGTCGATCACCTGATGACCGAGGGCGTCGTCGACACGCCGTACAGGCTGCCGAACATGCGCGTTTCCGTGCACCATCCGGACGTCAACGTGCCGGTGCTGTGGTGGCGCTCGGTCGGCCATACGCACACCGCCTACGTGATGGAAACGCTGATCGACGAGCTGGCGGTGGCGGCGAAGCAGGACCCGATCGCCTACCGCCTTTCGCTGCTCGACGCCAAGCACGCGCGGCACCGCGCCGTCCTCAGTCTGGTTCGCGAGAAGTCCGGCTGGGGCCGGCCGCTGGCGAAGGGGCGCGCGCGCGGCGTTGCCGTGCACGAGAGCTTCGGTTCCGTGTGCGCACACGTCGCCGAGGTGTCGGTGGAGAACAACGCGATCCGCGTGCATCGCGTCACCTCGGCGATCGACTGCGGGACCGCGGTCAACCCGCTCGGCGTCGAGGCGCAGGTGCAGTCGGCGATGGTCTACGGGCTGTCGGCCGCGCTGTACGGGAAGATCACGCTGAAAGACGGCGTCGTCGAACAGACGAACTTCCACCAGTACCCGGTGCTGCGCATCG
>JBFMFC010000016.1:13009-64045 GCA_040752195.1 Pseudomonadota bacterium
GGCGTCGAGGCGCAGGTGCAGTCGGCGATGGTCTACGGGCTGTCGGCCGCGCTGTACGGGAAGATCACGCTGAAAGACGGCGTCGTCGAACAGACGAACTTCCACCAGTACCCGGTGCTGCGCATCGACGAGATGCCCGAGATCGGCGTGCACATCGTGCCGAGCCACGCGCCGCCGACCGGCGTCGGCGAACCGGGCACCCCGCCGATCGCGCCGGCGGTGGCCAACGCGGTGTTCCAGCTCACGGGCAAACGGCTGCGCAAGCTGCCGCTGGATCTGACTTCGGCATGACGCCGGCGCGATCGGCGCAACGCGCCGCAAGGTGTGGACGCCGCAAGCGGCGTGGCGCCGGCGGTGGCCAACGCGGTGTTCCAGCTCACGGGCAAACGGCTGCGCAAGCTGCCGCTGGATCTGGCTTCGGCATGAGGCCGGCGCGATCGGCGCAACGCGCCGCAAGGTGTGGACGCCGCAAGCGGCGAGGCGCCGGCGGTGGCCAACGCAGTGTTCCAGCTCACGGGCAGACGGTTGCGCAAGCTGCCGTTCGACCTTGCGTCCGCGTGATCCGGCGGACCCGGTTTGTGCCGCGCCGACCACGGTTCGCGCGACTTGCGGCAGAATCGCCGCGCACCGCCCTTCACTGCGCCCCAGTGCGCTTTCGAACCAGAAACGAAACGGAGTCGAAGGAATGAGACCACGCCTGCTGCTACGCGCCACCACCTTTGCCGTCGCCGGCTTGCTGATGGCAGCCGGATCCGCCTTCGCCAAGGATCGCAGCGAGTGCGATCGCATCTACAAGCCTTCGGTCGGCCAGCCCGGCAAGGATGTGGTCTGGGTGCCCACACCGGACGAGCTGGTACAGCGCATGCTCGCCATGGCCAAGGTCACGCCGAAGGACATCGTCTACGACCTCGGCGCGGGCGACGGCAAGATCGCGATCGCGGCGGGCAAGCTCGGTGCGACCGCGGTCGGCATCGAATACAACCCGGACATGGTCAAGCTCGCGCAGTGCTACGTCGAGGCCGACGGCGTGGCCGGCAAGGTCAAGATCATCCACGGCGACATCTTCAAGGAGGACTTCAGCCGGGCCACGGTCGTCACGATGTATCTGCTGCCCGAGCTGAACCTGAAGCTTCGGCCGACGATCCTCGCCATGCGGCCCGGCACGCGCGTCACGTCGCACCAGTTCACGATGGGCGACTGGGAAGCCGACGAAACCGCCGAGATCGACTACCGCACCGCGTACCTGTGGATCGTCCCGGCGAAGGTCGAGGGGCAGTGGAACTTCCGCGACGCGAGCGGCCAGCAGTTCGCGGTCGCGCTGACCCAGAAGTACCAGAAGATCAGCGGCGACGTGACCGTCGGCGGCCGCAAGCAGCCGCTCGTCGGCGCCACGCTGCGCGGCGACGAGATCCGCTTCGCCTTCAACGACGACAAGGGCGTCACGCGCACGTTGACGGGTTCGGTCCGCGGCAACGAGATCAACGGCACGCTGCGCGCCGCCGGCGGCGGCGAGGTCAAGGTCAGCGGTACGCGGCGTTGAGACTTCGCCGCCGGTTCGTCTTCGCCCACGAGCCCCGCGATCGCGGGGCTTTTTGCATCGGAGCCCACCCATGAGCGCCACTACCGGTTCCGCCGCGACCGTCGCCGCGCCGCGCCCCGCGCTGTCGGTGTTCGACGCCGTGATGATCGTCACCGGCATCATCATCGGCGGCGGCATCTTCTCGTTTCCGCCGCTGGTCGCCGGCATGACCGGCTCGGTCGGGTGGATGTTCGGCGCGTGGTTGACGGGCGCAGCGCTCGCGTTGATCGGCGCGCTGTGCTACGCGGAGCTGGCGACCGCCTTTCCGAACGCCGGCGGCGACTACCACTTCCTGACGCGCGCGTACGGCAAGGATCTGTCCTTCTTTTTCGCGTGGGCGCGCGTCACCGTGATCACCAGCGGGTCGATCGCGCTGCTGGCGTTCGTGTTCGGCGATTACGCCTCGCGCGTGGTGTCGCTCGGCGCGCACTCGTCGGCGATCTATGCGGCGCTGGTCGTCGTCGTGCTGACCGCCGTCAACATTGCCGGGCTGCGCGAGTCGGCGCGCACGCAGAACGCGATGTCGGCGCTTCTCGTGCTCGGCATCCTGCTCGTGGTCGTGTCGGGATTCGCCAACCCCGCGCCGGCGGCGCCAGCGCCGTCCGCAGCGCCCGGCGGCGTGCCGGCGTTGTTCGGCACCGCGCTGCTGTTCGTGCTGTTCACCTTCGGCGGCTGGAACGAGGCTGCCTACATCTCGGCCGAAGTGCGCGGCGGAAACCGGGCGATCGTCAAGGCGCTGGTGCTGGCGCTCGGGCTCGTCACCGTGGTCTATGTGCTGTTCGTCGCCGCGCTGCTGGTCGGTCTCGGCTTCGACGGCCTGAAGGCCAGCAAGCAGGTCGCCGCCGACGTCGCGCAGAAGTCGATGGGCACCTTCGGCGAAAAGCTGATCGGGGCGCTGGTGGCGCTCGCCGCGCTGACCTCGATCAACGCGACGATGCTGGTCGCCGCGCGCACCAACTACTCGGTCGGGCGCGACTGGCCGCTGTTCGGCTTCATGGGGCGCTGGCACGGCGGGCGGGACGCGCCGGTCGTCGCGTTCGTCGTCACCGGCGCGTTGTCGCTGGCACTGGTCGCGTTCGCCGCGATCAACCAGAGCGGCGTGAAGTTCATGGTCGACTTCACCGCGCCGGTGTTCTGGTTCTTCTTCCTGCTCACCGGCATCGCGCTGTTCGTGCTGCGCTTTCGCCATGCTCACGTCGTGCGGCCGTTCCGCGTGCCGCTGTACCCGGTGCTGCCGATGGTGTTCGTCGCGACCTGCGCGTTCCTGCTTTACAAGAGCCTCGAGTTCACGCTGCAGAACCGGGCGATCCAGATCGCGATCTACGTGATGCTGGCCGGTGTGGTCGTGTGGGTGGCCGCACGGCTGCGGCGAGGCGAGTGACGCGATGAACCCGGTACCGCGGGGCGCGACGGCGGGCCGGCGCACCGTGAAGACCATCGTCGGCATCCTTCTCGCCGCGGGCGTCGGCACGCGCTTCGACCCCAGCGGCGCACGGCTCAAGCTGCTCGAGCCCGCGCCTGCCGGCGCGCATGCGGGGCGGCCGCTCGCGGTGGCGGCGGCGCTGAACCTGCGGGCCGCGGTCGACGAAGTCGTCGCCGTCGTGCGGCCGATCGATGGCGACGCGCAACGATCGCTGCACGCCGCGCTCGCGGACGCCGGCTGTCGGCTCGTCGTCTGCGAACACGCGTGCGAAGGCATGGGGGCGTCGCTTGCCTGCGGCGTCCGCGCCGCGAGCGCTGCCGACGGCTGGCTGATCGCGCTGGCCGACATGCCGGCGATCGCGCCGGCGACGATCGCAGCGGTCGCGCAGGCGCTGCGCGCGGGGCACGCGGCCGCCGCGCCTTTCGTCGGCGGTCGCCGCGGCCATCCGGTCGGCTTTTCGCGCGCGTGCTTCGATGAACTCGCGCGATTGACCGGCGACGCTGGCGCGCGCAGCGTACTCGGCCACCGTCCGCCGTTTCGCGTCGAAGTCGGCGATTCCGGCGCGCTGCTCGACATCGATGCGCCGTCCGACCTGACGCCGTCCTGACGGTGCCGGCAGCCGAACGCCGGCGCGCGCCGGCACCCGTGCAACCGGCTTATCCTTGAGCGGCCCGCGCATTGCGCGGCCACCGGATCGGCAACCGCTACAGCGAAGGAGTACGAGCATGCCGAAGGTCCGCGTCATCAAGCCGAACGAGCTGGACCGCTACGACATCTTCCTCAACGACTACTACCCCGCGCTGCTCGCCGAAGGCGACTCCTGGTTCTCGCTGGGGGCGATCCCCGCCTACAACATGCTCGACCCGCTGGAGTTCGAGACCTTCGGCGCCGTCGTCAACCTTGCCTACCCCGGCGACACCGCCGACGACATGCGCCGGGCGCTGCCCGCCAGCGGCGGCCGGCGCATCGACCTGTGGGCTTCCGAGCTGGCCCTGCACCTTGCCGACCGCAACGCGTATGCGTACCAGGGCATCCTGCTGTCGGCCGGCGGCAACGACCTGATCGCGGCGTTTCCGCATCTGCTCAGGCGCGGCGTCGACTACGCGAGCGCCGACCCCGCCGACCCGGCGGCGCTGATCGACGCCGACGCGCTTGCGCGCTTCGACACGTACCTCACCGGCAGCCTGACAGGCATCGTCCGCTACATCCGCGAGGACGGCGGGCCGAACCGCGACGCACCGATCTTCACGCACACCTACGACTATCCGACGCCCAACGATGCACCGGCGCGCATCCTCGGCGTGCGGGTCGGCACGGCGTGGATGTACCCGAAGCTCGTCGAGGCCGGCGTTCCGCAGCACCTGTGGGTGCCGGTGTCCGACTACCTGATCGAGCACATGGCGCGGCTGCTGCGCGGGCTCGATCTGGTCGACTTTCACGTCGTCAGTACGCTGGGCACGATCCAGCGCGCCGCCCTCGGCGCCACCGGGTCTTCCGGCGAGTGGGACAACGAGATTCACCCGAGCCGGCGCGGCTACGCGAAGCTCGCCGCGAAGATGGCGGCGGCGATCCGCGCGGAGCTTGGGCTGCCGTGAGGATCAGCGTCGGACGAGTGCGGCGCCGAGCGCAAACGCGAGCAGCACGAACCAGACAAGCGCCCACGCGGGCATGCTGAGCCCGAGGAAACTCCAGTCGACCACGCCGCAATCGCCGCTGCCGCGAAACACCTTCGGCAGCACTTCGTACAGCGGAAAGGTCTCGATCATCGTCGCGAGCCCCGGCCCGCAGGCGAGGCTTTCCGGGTGGAGCTGGATCCACACGTGTCGCGCGGCGGTGCCGGCACCCGCGAGCGCCGCGACCAGCGCCGCCGCGCCGGCGACGAACCCCCAGCGCCGCGCGCCCGCCAGCGCGGCAAGCAGCGCTGCCGTGCCGACCGCAACGAACGCGTAACGCTGCAGGATGCACAGCGGACACGGCTCGAGCCCTTCGACGTGCTGGTAGTACAGCGCCGCTGCGAGCAGCGCGACGACGGCGGCGACCACCGCGCCGTAGATGCGCCGCGCGTTCATTGCGCGCAGCGCGTGGACGAATCCCGACATGGCGCGATCGTAGCAAGCGGGCGATCGCGGCGGGCGCCGTCCGCGCTTGTACCCGCGCCCGCTCGGGTGGATGATCGCAGCCGCGATGAGAGTGCTCGAACTGCTGCGGCTGCTGCCGCTGTCGGACTGGCTTGCGCTGGCATGGTTCTTCGCCGCGTGGATCGGTTATGCGTGGTGGGCCAAACGCCGCGCCGAGACGGTCGGGTCGCTGCTGGCGACGACCAACCGGTACCGGCGGCTGTGGATGCTGCAGACCACCCACCGCGAGAACCGCGTCGTCGACGGTGTCGTCGTGCAGAACCTGTCGACCAGCCCGTCGTTCTTCGCGTCGACGACGATCCTGATCATCGGCGGCCTGCTCGCGGTGATCGGCACCTCCGAGCGCGCGACCGAGCTGGTACGCGAGATCCCGTTCGCTGCGCGCACGCCGCTCATCGTGGTCGAACTGAAGCTGCTGCTGCTCACCGGCATCTTCGTTTACGCGTTCTTCCGCTTCACCTGGTCGATGCGGCAGTACACCTTCGGCGCGCTGCTGATCGCGTCGATGCCGGACCACGCCGCCTTCGCTCGCGGCGAAGCCAGGCGCGAAGAGTTCGCCGAACGCGCGGGTCGCATCGTCGGCCTTGCGGCGGAGACCTTCAACGACGGGTTGCGCGCGTACTACATGGCCTTCGCTGCGCTGTTGTGGTTCGTGTCATCGCTGGCATTCGCGCTCGGCACCGCCGGGATCGTTTTCGTGCTGTACCGGCGCGAATTCCATTCCGACGCGCTCGAGGTGCTGCGGCGCTGATCGGCGTCGCCGCGCAGCCCGAAGATTCCGCTTGCATCGCGGCGTGCGCCGCCTAGGCTGAGGCGGTCGCGGTGGCGCGTGCAACCGCGCGTTGACCAGGAGAGCCCAGATGGCGAAGAAACCCGCTGCACCTGCGGTCAAGCTGACGCAGGCCGTTCACCCCGCGCGACCCGACTGGACCTATCACGTGCTGGAGCCGGACAAGCGCACCGTCGCGGCGCTCGCCAAGGCGCCGCGTTTCCTGCGCGGCTGCGACCGCCCGTGCACGAAGACGATGACGCTGCTGCCCCGCAGCCAGATCCAGGGGCACACGGGTATCGGCTACCAGATGATCAACGTCGACGGCTACCGCTGGGTCAATGCCTACGTGATCTCGGACGCACTGACGAGCACCAACCAGCGCGGCTTCACGCTGGAGATCAGCTTCTCGCTGCACCCGTTCGTCTACGGCGTCGGCGTCGTCGGCGAGGCGCGGTACTTCTTCAATTTCGACGCGTTTTACGATCCGGGCACCGGCTCGCACCGGCTCATCCGCATCGAGACCAACGACCTCACCAGCACCGGCGGGCTGCCGCACATCGGCGGCGTCGATCTGACGCACATCCTGCGCGTGCCGGTGATGGGTCCGTACCTGCGCGCAAGCGTGTTCAACGAGGACACGGTCGCGCGCCACGCGACCGTCGAGGCGTACCTGACCACCTGAGCGGCGAGCGCGGCGCCGCGCCCGTTCGTGCGGCCCGCGCCCTTAAACTCGCGGCCACCTCGTTGGTGGCCGCGCGATGACCCTTCACTACGCCATCCGGCCGGCGAACCCGGCCGCGCACCTGTTTCACGTCACCGTCACCGTCGAACGCCCCGACCCCGCGGGGCAGCGCTTCATGCTGCCCGCGTGGATTCCGGGCAGCTACATGATCCGCGAGTTCGCGCGGCACATCGTGCGAGTCACCGCGCTCGCAGGCGACGACAAGCTCGACATCGAGAAGCTCGACAAGCACACCTGGCGCGTCGCGCCGGCGCGCGGGCCGCTCACCGTCGCCTACGAGGTCTACGCGTGGGATCTGTCGGTACGCGGCGCGCACCTGGACGAGACGCACGCGTTCTTCAACGGCACCAGCGTCTTTCTGCTCCCGCTCGGGCACGAGCACGACAACTGCCTCGTCGATCTGCTGCCGCCGGCGGGCCGACGCTACGCCGAGTGGAAGGTCGCGACCGGGCTCACGCCCGCGCGCGGAACCCGCTACGGCGGTTTCGGCACCTACATCGCCGCCGGCTACGACGAGCTGATCGACTGTCCGGTCGAGATGGGCACGTTCGTTCGCGCGACGTTCGACGTGTTCGACGTACCGCACGAGATCGCGCTCACCGGCCGCGTGCCGAAGCTCGACCCGAAGCGGCTGACCGCCGATCTCGCCAGGCTGTGCGCGCAGCATATCGAGCTGTTCGAGCCGCGCACCAGGGAAGCGCCGTTCACGCGCTATGCGTTCCTGACGACGGCGCTCGGCGAAGGCCATGGCGGGCTCGAGCACCGCAATTCGACCGCGCTGGTGTGCCGGCGCGACGATCTGCCATACGCGGGCATGAAGGACTCGACCGAGGGCTACCGCAGCTTCCTCGGGCTGGCGAGCCACGAGTACTTCCATGCGTGGAACGCCAAGCGGATCCGCCCGGCCGCCTTCGTCCCGTACGACCTGACGCGCGAGAACTACACGCGGCTGCTGTGGGCGGTCGAGGGTTTCACCTCCTACTACGACGACCTGCTGGTCGCGCGCGCCGGGCTGATCACCGAAGCGCAGTACCTTGACGCCCTCGCCCGGACGATGACGACGGTGATGCAGCGGACGAGCCGGCTGAAGCAGACGCTCGCCGAAAGCTCGTTCGATGCATGGATCAAGTACTACCGGCAGGACGAAAACGCACCCAACAGCGTGGTCAGCTACTACCAGAAGGGCGCGCTCGTCGCCGCCGCGCTCGACCTGACGATCCGCCACGAGACCGCGGGCGAACACTCGCTGGACGACGTGATGCGGCTGCTGTGGAAGCGCTGCCGGAAAGCGGGCGTCGCGTACGCGGGTGTGGCCGAGGGCGAAATCGAAGAAGCGGCGGAGGAGGCGACGGGGCTCAAGCTCGCGCGCCACTTCCGTGAGTGGACCGAAGGCACGCGCGACCCGGACTTCGAGGTGCTGCTGGCGCCTTTCGGCGTGCGTGTCGACAAGCGCGCCGCCGTCGATCCGCCGCATTTCGCGCTGCTCGGCGTCAAGACGACGACCGCCGACGGCGACTGCCGCATCGCGAACGTGTTCGATGCCTCGCCCGCCCAGTCTGCCGGGCTGTCGGCGGGCGACACGCTGGTCGCGCTCGGCGGGCTGCGAGTGAAACCGTCGAACATCGATACGCTGCTCGCGCGCTATCACCCGGGCGACGCGGTCGAGGTGCTCGCCTTCCGGCGCGACGAATTGATGCGCTTCGAAGTGGCGCTCGCCACACGGCCGCCGCCGAAGTTCGCATTGACGGTCGACCCGAAGGCAAGCGCGGCCGCGCAGCGCGCAAGAAGAAAGTGGCTGGGCGGCTGACACGCCGAGCGCCGGACCCGCACGCCCATTCCCATCCGCTCGCCCCCGGGGTGGAAAGGGGTTCATCCCGGCGCCTCGACACGGTGCGATGATTCGATCAGCCCAGGAGCGCGCATGTCCGACTCGCACCGTTTCACCAACCGCCTCGCGCGCGAGACCAGCCCGTACCTGCTGCAGCACGCGCACAACCCGGTCGACTGGTATCCGTGGGGAGAGGAAGCGTTCGCCAAGGCGCGCGCCGAGGACAAGCCGATCTTTCTGTCGGTCGGCTACGCCACCTGCCACTGGTGTCACGTGATGGAGCGCGAGAGCTTCGAGGACGAAGCCGTCGCGCAGCTCCTGAACGAAGGCTTCGTTCCGATCAAGGTCGACCGCGAGGAGCTGCCCGATGTCGATCACGTCTACATGAGCGCGCTGCAGGCGATGGCGCGGCACGGCGGCTGGCCGATGAACATGTTCCTGACGCCGGATCTAAAGCCGTTTTACGGCGGCACCTACTTTCCGCCGCAGCCGCGCTTCGGCATGCCCGCGTTCGCCGACGTGCTGCGCGCGGTGCGCGACGCGTGGTCCGCGCGGCGCGCCGAGATCGAAGCGTCGGCGCAGGCGCTGCTCGACCATCTGCGCGAAGGCGCGACGCCGCCGCGGCAAGCGCTCGGCGACGACCTGCACGCGCAGGCCCTCGCCCAGCTCGAGCGCCGCTTCGATGCGGCGCACGGCGGTTTCGGGGACGCGCCCAAGTTTCCGCAGGCGCCGCTGCTGCAATACCTGCTCGCGCTCGCCGCGTGCGGCGACGATCGCGCGCGCTCGATGCTGGTCGCGACACTCGCGCAGATGGCCGCCGGCGGCATCTACGACCACGTCGGCGGCGGCTTCGCGCGCTATTCGACCGACGCACGCTGGCACGTCCCGCACTTCGAGAAGATGCTGTACGACAACGCGCAGCTCGTGCGCGTGTATGTCGGCACGTACAGGCTGACCGGCGACGAGCGGCTGCGCTTCGTCGCCGAGGACACGCTCGCGTGGCTGGCGCGCGAGATGCATCCGCGCGACGCGCCGGTCGCGTTCAGCTCGGCGCAGGATGCCGACTCCGAGGGCGTCGAAGGAAAGTTCTACGTTTGGACCGCCGGCGAGTTCGGCGCCGTGCTCGGCGAAGACGCCGAGGCAGCGGCGCGGCTGTACGGCGTCGTGCCGCAGGGCAACTGGGAGCATGGCGTCAACGTGCTTGAACGGCGCGATCCAGAATCGGTGCGCACATCGCTTGCGCTTGCGCCGGAGGCGTTTGCCCGCTGGGAGCGATCGGTGCGCGATCGGCTGTACGAAGCGCGCGCACGGCGCGTGCCGCCGCTGACCGACGACAAGGTCCTCGCCGACTGGAACGGCATGGCGCTGCGCGCGCTCGCCGAGGCGGGCCGTCTGCTCGGCCGGCCCGACCTCGTCGCTGCCGCCCGTGATCTGGCGCGTTTTCTTCTCGGCGTGATGACGCGCGACGGGCGCCTGTGCCACGCGTATCGCGCCGGCCAGCTTCGCGCGGAGAGCTATCTCGCGGACCATGCGCAAGTCGGGCTGGGACTGGTCGAGTTGCACGCCGCGAGCGGCGAGCTGCAGTGGCTTGAGGCGGCGCGCCGACTGGCCGAACGCATGGTCGAACGCTTCTACGAGCCGCGCGAAGGTTTCTACGACAGCGAGCCCGGCGCGCTGCCGCTGCGCGCGCGCGATCCGTTCGACGGTGCGGTGCCGAGCGGCACGGCCGCCGCGTGCGAGTTGCTGCTGCGGCTGTCGGGCATCTACGACCGAAGCGACTGGGCCGAGCTTGCGCAGCGGTCCATCGACCGCCACGCCGGACTGCTCGCGCACGCCGAAGCCGCGCCTGCGCTGCTGCACGCGCAGCTTGTCGCCGAGCGCGGCGCGGAGCTTGCGCTGCCGGTCGCACCGGGCGCGGAGGAACTCATCGCCGCCGCGCAGGCCGCGTTCGCGCCGCTCGTCACCTTCGCGATCGGGCCACCCGAGGCGCTGCCCGCGCTCGCCGGGCGCAAAGGCGGCGAAGCGTACCTGTGCCGGCGCGGCGCGTGCGGCTTGCCGGCGAAGTCGATCGATGAGCTGATGCGCCAACTCGACGCGCTTTCGTCGCGCTGACGAGCGATCGGTCGCGGATCCGGCTCACGGCGCCGGGCCGCCGCACCAGTCGATGCGGCCGCGGCCGCAGCGCTCGAGGAAGGCGTTCGCCTTGGAAAAGTGCCTGCAGCCGAGAAACGGCAGCGGCGGCCGGCGCGCCGACAGCGGCGACGGGTGATTGGCGGCGAGCACGAGATGCCGCGCGCCGCTCGCCTCGATCAGCGCGCGCTGTGCTTGCGCGAATGCGCCCCACAGCAGAAACACCTTCGGTCGTTCGTCGGCGGCGAGCCGCGCGATCACGGATTCGCTCAGGCGCTCCCAGCCGCGGTTGGCGTGCGAGCCGGGCTTGCCTGCTTCGACCGTGAAGACCGCGTTGAGCAGCAGCACGCCCTGACGCGCCCAGCGCTCGAGGTTTCCGCTTCCGGGGATCGGGCAGCCGAGATCGTTCTTCAGCTCGAGAAAGATGTTGCGCAGGCTCGGCGGCGGGCGCACGCCGTCGGGTACGGAGAAGGCAAGGCCGTGAGCCTGACCCGGACCGTGATAGGGATCCTGGCCCACGATTACGACGCGCACGTCGTGCAGCGGGGTCAGTTCAAGCGCATGCAGCGGGCGCGGCGGATAGATGGTTGCGCCGGCGGCGATGCGCGCGGCAAGGAAAGACTGCAGCGACTTCCCCGGCGGGGAAGCGAGGAAGTCCTGCACGAGCGGCTGCCAGTCGGCGGGCAGCGCCTCGACGTGGTCGCTCAGCGGAAGTTGCAGTGTCGCGGACATGAATGACCGGGATCGCGCCCGGCGGCAGGGTCTGGACGGGGTACGCCTTGTGCCATTGCGCGTCGACGCCGGCGCAAGCTTCGCACGTCGGACGCGCCGCCGATACGGTCATCTACACTGCGGCCTGCCCTTCGTCGACACGCGCCCATGAGCATCGCCGCGCCAGGAAACGCCGCCGCACCGGCCGCCACGCGCCGCGCCGCATGGTCGTTGCTGCTGAACGTCGCGCACGCGATCGACCACTGGGTGCTGCTGATCTTCGCGACCGCGGTCAGCACGATCGCGGCCGACTTCGGGTTCGCGCGCTGGGAGGATCTGATGCCTTACGCGACCGGCGCGTTCTTCGCGTTCGGCGTCGGCTCGCTTCCCGCAGGCAAGCTCGGCGACTCGTGGGGGCGGCGGCCGATGATGCTGGCGTTTTTCTTCGGCTTGGGCGCGTCGCTGCTGGCGGTCGCGGCATCGACCGGCCCCTGGCAGATCGCGATCGCGCTGACGATCATGGGCGTGTTCTCCTCGATCTACCACCCGGTCGGAATCCCGATGCTGGTGCGCGATGCCGTGCGGCCGGGCCGGACGATCGGCGTCAACGGACTCGCGGGAAACCTCGGCATCGCGCTCGCTGCGCTCGCCACCGGCGCGCTGGTCAAGTACTTCGGCTGGCGCGCGGCGTTCGTCGTTCCCGGGCTGGTGTCGATCGGCTGCGGCGTGCTCTTCGCGCGATTCGCGCCGCGCGAGGACGTGCCGCCGACGCAGCGCAAGCCATCGAAGGCCGCGCCCGCCCGCGGGCTGCTCGCGCGCGTGTTCGCGGTGATCACGGTGACCGCGACGACCGGCTCGCTGATCTTCAACTTCACGACGAACGGCAACGCCGAGCTGCTGCGCGAACGGATGGCGGCGATCGCAAGCGATCCGTTCGCGCTCGGCGTTCTGCTGGCGACCGTCTATGCGATCGCGTCGCTCGCGCAACTGCTGGTCGGCCATCTGATCGACCGCGTGCCGATGAAGCGCCTGCTGCTCGCGATCCTGGCGGTGCAGGCGGCGTCGATGACCGCGGCCGCGCACGCGCACGGGTGGCTGTTCTTCGCGCTGTGCACGCTCGTCATGGCGGCGGTCTTCGGGGCGATCCCGTTCATCGACGCGCTGATCGTCCGCTTCGTCGACGACCGCATCCGCTCGCGCGTGGCGGGGGCGCGGCTCGCGATCTCGTTCGGCATCAGCTCGCTCGCGGTCTATCTGCTCGGCCCGGTGGTCAAGGCCTCCGGCTTCGAGTTCCTGCTGCTGGCGATGGCCGGCATCGCAGTGGTCACGTTCGCCGCTGCGAGCCTGCTGCCGAGCGTCGGCCGGACGTAGGACGCTCAGCCGAACAGCCGCGCCAGTTCCGCGCCCGGATCGGGCGCGCGCATGAAGGCCTCGCCGACCAGGAAGGCGTGCACGCCGGCGGCGCGCATCTTCGCCACATCGGCCGCGTGCAGGATCCCGCTTTCGGTGATCACGACCCGACCGGTTCCGATCCGAGGAAGCAGATCCAGCGTCGTTCGCAGCGAGACGTCGAACGTCCGCAGGTCGCGGTTGTTGATGCCGACGAGCGGGGTGTCGAGCTTCAGCGCCGCTTCGAGTTCGGCTGCGTCGTGCACCTCGACAAGCACCGCCATGCCGAGCGAACGGGCCGCGGCCTCGAGGTCGCGCAGCCGCTGCAGGTCCAGCGCGGCGACGATCAGCAGGATGCAGTCGGCGCCCCACGCGCGCGCTTCGGCGACCTGGTACTCGTCGACGACGAAGTCCTTGCGCAGCACCGGCAGGCCGCTCGAGCGGCGCGCTGCGTCGAGATGTTCGGGCGCCCCCTGGAAAAACCGCGAGTCGGTCAGCACCGACAGGCACGCTGCGCCGTGCTTCGCGTAGCTCGCGCCGATCGCGGCGGGATCGAAGTCGTCGCGCAGCACACCCTTCGACGGCGAAGCCTTCTTCACTTCGGCGATGACCGCGGGCAACCCGGCAGCGATCTTCGCGCGCAGCGCGCCTTCGAAGTCGCGCAGGTCCTGCCGCGCTTCGGCGCGCGCAACGAGCTTCGCGTACGGCTCGTGCGACTTCGCGCGCGCGATCTCCTCGCGCTTGACGGCGAGGATCTTGCGCAGGATGTCGCTCACGACCGCGCCCCTGCGTCGTGCGCCGCGCGCGAGTCCGCCGGCGCCTGCTCGCGCCGGTCGAACGGACCGTAGTCGCGCAGCACCGAAACGACTCGCAGGCGATAGTCGTCGAACACCTCGGCACGGCCGTGCGCCTGCGCCGCCCGGTGCGGCTGGTGGTTGCGCCAGCGTGCGAGCGACTCCTCGTCGCGCCAGAACTGCAGCGACAGCAGCTTGTCCGGATCGGTCAGGCTCTGGAATCGTTCGATCGACACGAAGCCGTCGAACTTCTCCAGATCCGCCTTCAGCCGCGCCGCAATCTCCAGATACTCGTCGCGTCGCCCCGCCGCGGGCCACACCTCGAAGATGACGCCGATCATCGGCTTCCCCTATCCGGCCAGCTTGCGCGTGGTCTCGACGAAGTGGTCGAGCTTGCGTTTGGCCGCGCCGCCGGCGATCGCCTCGCGCGCCATTCGGATGCCGTCGTCGATCGAGTCGGCGACATCGGCGGCGTACAGCGCGACCGCGGCGTTCAGCGTCACGATCTCGCGCGGCGTCCCCGGCGTGTTCTCCAGCGCCTCGAGCACCATCGCGCGGCTTTCGGTCGCGTTGGCCACCTTCAGCCCGCGGTTCGAGACCATCGCCAGACCGAAGTCTTCGGGATGGATCTCGTACTCGCGGACCTCGCCGTTTTTCAGTTCACCGACCATCGTCGCCGCGCCGAGCGATACCTCGTCCATGCCGTCCTTGCCGTAGACGACCATGACGTGCTTGCTGCCCAGTTGCTGCAGCACGCGCACCTGGATGCCGACCAGATCCGGATGGAACACGCCCATCACCTGATGCGGCGCGCCGGCGGGGTTCGTCAACGGGCCGAGGATGTTGAAGATCGTCCGCACGCCGAGTTCCTTGCGCACGGGCGCGGCGTGCTTCATCGCCGCGTGATGGTTGGGCGCGAACATGAAGCCGATGCCGGTCTCCGCGAGGCACGCAGCGACCTTGTCCGGCGACAGGTTGATGTTGGCGCCGAGCGCTTCGAGGACGTCGGCGCTGCCCGAGCCGGACGACACTCCGCGCCCTCCATGCTTGGCTACGCGCGCTCCCGCCGCGGCGGCCACGAACATCGCCGCGGTCGAGATGTTGAACGTGTGCGCCGCGTCGCCGCCGGTGCCGCACAGGTCGACCAGGTGCGTGCGGTCGGCGACGTCGACCTTCGTCGCGAACTCGCGCATGATCGTCGCGGCGGCCGCGATCTCGCCGATCGTCTCTTTCTTCACGCGCAAGCCCATCAGCACCGCTGCGATCTGCACGGGGGTCAGCTCCCCGCTCATCAGCTTGCGCCAAAGCGAAAGCATTTCGTCGTGGAAGATCTCGCGATGCTCGATGCAGCGAACGAGCGCCTCGGTCGGTGTGATGGCCATGCGTCTGTCCTCCTTCTACTTCCTCGTCCCGCTGTCCGCAGCGGACCGCAGCACCGCGGTCCGCTGCAACAGCAGATCGGTCTCGCACGCGAGCGCGGCCAGGTCGGCGACGCCGGCGCGCGCAAAGAGCGCGTGCACGAACGTGCACTGTCCCTGAACGTAGCGCTCGAAGTCGCGCTGCGACTCGGTCAGCGCGGCCGCCAGTTCGCCGTCGACACCGCCGATGGCGCGGACCCACTGCTGCGTCGTCGCGAACGCATCGAGCATGTCGTCGCTGGCCTGCCGCTGTGCGAGCCGGATGCAGGTCGCCCACTGCGCCGGGTCCGAATGGCGCTTGCTGCACTCGGCCAGCGTGCCGGCGGGCTGTTCGGCACCGGCCGGGACCGATGCGGCGGCGAGCGCCGCCGCCAGCACGAGCGCGTGTCGGACCTTCATCGCCGGCTCCCTTCGAGAAGGAAGTTCTTCAGCAGCACATGACCGTGCTCGGTCGCGATCGACTCGGGGTGAAACTGCACGCCTTCGACGGCGAGCGTCCGGTGCCGCAACCCCATGATCTCGTCGTCGTCGGCCCACGCGGTGATTTCCAGGCAGTCGGGCAGCGACTCGCGTTCGACCGCGAGCGAGTGATAGCGCGTCGCCGTGAACGGCGACGGCAGACCGCGAAAGACGCCTGCGCCGGTGTGTTCGACCGGCGCGGTCTTGCCGTGCATCAGCACTTTCGCGCGCACGACTCGCCCGCCGAACGCCTCGCCGATCGCCTGGTGCCCCAGGCACACCCCGAGGATCGGAATCTCGCCCGCAAAGCGCCGGATCACCTCGAGCGAGATCCCCGCTTCCTTGGGCGAGCACGGCCCCGGCGAAATGCAGATCCGGTCCGGCTTCAGCGCCGCGATCTCGTCGGGCGCGATCTCGTCGTTGCGAACCACACGTACGTCCTCGCCCAGCTCGCCGAAGTACTGCACGAGGTTGTAGGTGAACGAGTCGTAGTTGTCGATCATCAGCAGCATCATGCACCCCGCTGCGCGAAGAACTGCTTGAACGCCGCGACCGCACGATCGATCGCCCGCGCGTCGACGTCCAGATGCGTGACCAGCCGCAGCGTCGGCGAACGGGCGAGCGTCAGGACGCCGCGCTCGCGCAGGAAGGCGCCGAGGGCGGCGACGCGGTCGGCGGGCACGGTGACGAACAGCATGTTCGTGTACGGGCCGTCGACCTTCAGCGCATCGATCGGGCGCAGGCCGTCAGCCAGGCGCTGCGCGTTGGCGTGGTCGTCGGCCAGCCGTGCGACGTTGTGCTCGAGCGCGTACAAGCCCGCCGCGGCGAGCACACCCGCCTGGCGCATGCCGCCGCCGAGCATCTTGCGCGGGCGTCTTGCGCGTTCGATGAAATCGCGCGTGCCGAGCAGCACCGAACCCGCCGGCGCGCCGAGCCCTTTGGACAGGCAGATCGACACCGAATCGAAGCCCGCGGCGACGCGCCGCTCGTCGCCGCCGAGTGCCACCGCGGCGTTGAAGTAGCGCGCGCCGTCCAGATGCGTGGCAAGCCCGCGTGCGTGCGCGAGCGCGGTCGCCTGCGCGCAGTAGTCGAGGGCAACGACCTTGCCGCCGATCGTGTTCTCCAGCGCGAGCAGCCGCGTCCGCGCAAAGTGCGGATCGTCGGGCTTGATCGCGGCGGCGATCTTCGCGAGCGGCAGCGAACCGTCGGCGGCGTTTTCGATCGGCTGCGGCTGGATCGAACCGAGCACCGCCGCGCCGCCACCCTCGTACCTGTACGTGTGCGCGTCCTGCCCGACGATGTATTCGTCGCCGCGCTGGCAATGCGTCATCAGCGCGGTCAGGTTGCTCTGCGTTCCGCTCGGCATGAGCAGCCCCGCCTCGTAGCCGAGCCGCTCGGCGAGCACCGCCTGCAGCCGATCGACCGTCGGATCGTCGCCGAAGACGTCGTCGCCGACTTCGGCTTCGTACATCGCGCGGCGCATGCCTTCGCTCGGCCGCGTGACAGTGTCGCTGCGCAAATCGATCAGCTCAGAGTTCGACATCGAAACCGTCCTCCACCTGCTCGGCCGCGCGCAGCACCGCCCTCGCCTTGGCCTCGGTCTCGCGCCATTCCATCTCGGGGATCGAATCGGCGACGATGCCGGCGGCCGCCTGCGCGTACAGCACGTTGCCCTTGATCACGCCGGTGCGGATCGCGATCGCCAGATCCATGTCGCCGGCGAACGACAGATAGCCGACCGCGCCGCCGTAGATGCCGCGCTTGACCGGCTCGAGCTCGTCGATGATCTCCATCGCGCGCACCTTGGGCGCGCCGGTGAGCGTGCCCGCGGGAAAGGTCGCGCGCAGCACGTCGAGGTTGCTCAGCCCGGGCTTGAGCTGGCCTTCGACGTGACTGACCAGGTGCATCACGTGCGAGTAGCGTTCGATCACGTACTGCTCGGGCACCTTGACGGTGCCGATTCGCGCGATCCGGCCGATGTCGTTGCGCGCCAGATCGATCAGCATCAGGTGTTCGGCGCGCTCCTTGGGGTCGGCGGCGAGCTCGTCGGCAAGCGCCGCGTCCTGCTCGGGCGTGCCGCCGCGCGGGCGCGTGCCGGCGATCGGGCGGATCGCGACGTACCGCTCGCCCTGCCGTTCTTCGCTGCGAACCAGGATCTCCGGCGAAGCGCCGACGATCTGGTGGTCGCCGAAGTCGTAGAAGTACATGTACGGCGACGGATTGAGCGTGCGCAACGCCCGGTAAAGGCTCAACGGCGCATCGGCGAACGGCTTCGTGATGCGCTGGCCGATCTGCACCTGCATCACGTCGCCGGCGGCGATGTATTCCTTCGCGCGCGCGACCGCCTTCAGAAAGTCGGCCTTCGCGAACTCGCGGTACTCCTCGCGCCGCACGCTGGCGCGCGTGTGCGGCGGCTCGATGTGCCGGTGCAGCCGCGCTTTCAGTTCCCGGATGCGCTCGCGCGCCCGCGCGTACGCTTCGGGGCGATTCGGATCGGCGTAGACGATCAGATAGATCCGGCCGCTCAGGTTGTCGACGACCGCGAGCTCTTCGGTCAGCAGCAGTTCGATGTCCGGAAGGCCCAGATCGTCGCGCTTGGGCTGTGCGAGTTTCTTTTCGATCAGCCGCACGGTGTCGTAACCGAAGTAGCCGGCGAGTCCGCCGCAGAAGCGCGGCAACCCGGGGCGCCGAGCGACCTTGAACTGCGCGAAGTAGCGCTCGACAAACGCCAGCGGATCGCCGCGGTCCTCCTGGACGACCCTGCCGTCGACGAGCACTTCGGTGCGATGTCCGCCGGGCTCGCCGATGAACGACCGCAACACCGTCCTTGCCGGCAGGCCGATGAACGAGTAGCGGCCGAAGCGTTCGCCGCCGACCACCGACTCGAGCAGATACGAATTGGCGCTCGCGCCTTGCGCGCGCGCGAGCTTCAGATACAGCGACAGCGGCGTGTCGAGATCGGCGAAGCTCTCGGCGATCAGCGGGATCCGGTTGTAGCCCTGCGCGGCGAGGGCCTTGAATTCGAGTTCGGTCATGCGTCACCTGTCGTTGCGTCCGTCTGCCATGACCGGGCGACGGAGCGGATTGATCGAATGGAGCGCCGCAGCGTGCGGCAGGTTCAGGCTAGCGACGCCAGAACCAGACCCCCTGCGCGTGCCAGCCCGGATTGCGGGCCTGCCACGCGCGGGCGGAATTCCATTCGTGACGGTGACTCATGGCGTCGGACGACGCTGTTCGCTCGTTTCGGTTTCGGTCCGCCGCGCGACCCACTGCGCGGCATCGAAGAGTGTCGGGAATATAGCATCGACGCCGGGCGTGCCGGCAAGCGTGGCCACCGGTTCGCCTTCGTTGTAGCCGGTCGCGACCAGCACGACGCGCATGCCCGCCGCGCGCGCCGCGAGCGCATCGTTGACCGAGTCGCCGATCATCAGCGCCTGCACCGGCGCGAGCCGCAGGCGGGCGCATCCGGCGAGCACGATGGCCGGATGGGGCTTTTTCTCGCGCACGTCGTCGCCGGCGACGATCGCGTCGAACGCGGCGGCGAGTCCGAGCCGTTCGAGCAGCGGCACCGTGAATTCGCGCGGCTTGTTGGTGACGCACGCGATCTTGAGTCCCTTGGAGCGCAGCAGTTCGAGCGCCTGCGGAACGCGCTCGAACACGACGGCGTGGGTACCGTTGACCGCGTGATAGTGGCGATAGAACGCCGCGCGTGCGCGTTCGAAGGTCGCATCATCGGCCCGACCGCCGAGGTCGCCGGTCAGCGCGCGGTGGACGAGCACTTCGGCGCCCTTGCCGACGAAGGCCGCGATGCGGTCGACCGGCAGCGCCGGCAGCCCGAACTCGGCGCGCATCGCGTTGGCTGCCGCCGCCAGATCCGGCGCGGTGTCCATCAGCGTGCCGTCGAGGTCGATCAGTACACCGCGAAGTGGGAAAGCTGAATTCGGCACGGAGACACCAAAAAGGGGGACGGGGTGTCAGATCGCCTGACGCACAATGGTCTGGCGCACGCAGGCGCAGGACTCTTCATTGCAGCCGATCCGAGCAAAGCGCCGCACGAGCCTCCGCACACCGACTCGCGTCCTGCCTTTTCTCGGCGGTCTCGGGGTTCCGGCAGCCCAAGCCGGTCTTGCGCAGTCACGCGCCGCCCGATTCTCGCGGCTGCGCCGCGCGCCTGCGCCCGATCGCGGCGGCGGCTTCGCTCAGTTCGCGGCGCATCGCATCGATCGTCGCCTTGTAGTCCTTCGACCCGAAGATCGCGCTGCCGGCGACGAACGTGTCGGCGCCGGCCTCGGCGATCGCGCGGATGTTGTCGACTTTCACGCCGCCGTCGATCTCCAGCAGGATGTCGCGCCCGGTGGCCTGCTTCCATGCATCGATCTTCGCGCGCGCCCGCCCCAGTTTGTTCAGCGCCTCGGCGATGAACGCCTGCCCGCCGAAACCCGGATTCACGCTCATCAGCAGCACGAGGTCGAGCTTGTCCATCACGTGATCCATCCAGTCGAGCGGCGTGGCAGGGTTGAAAACGAGCCCCGCCTTGCAGCCCTGGTCGCGGATCAGCGCGAGGGTGCGGTCGACGTGGCGCGACGCCTCGGGGTGGAACGTGATCACGTTCGCGCCGGCCTTCGCGAACATCGGCACCAGCGCGTCCACCGGCTCGACCATCAGATGAACGTCGATCGGCGCCTGCACGTGCGGGCGGATCGCCTCGCATACGAGCGGACCGATCGTGAGGTTCGGCACGTAATGGTTGTCCATCACGTCGAAGTGGATCCAGTCGGCGCCGGCCGCGATGACGTTGCGCACTTCTTCGCCGAGCCGCGCGAAATCGGCGGACAGGATGCTCGGAGCAATGCGAAAATCCACGGCACGTCCTCCACGAAGGGCCCGGCGAACGCGGGTCGCCGTGATTCTACGGTCGGCCCGCTTCACCGACGGTGACGAAGGTTACTCATGAGCGCGAAGTACGAATTCAGCGTGAGCGTGCAGCCGCGCTTCCTGCCCGAACAGTCCGACCCGGAGCGGGACCGCTACCTGTTCGCGTACACGGTCACGGTGCGCAACACCGGCCAGGTCGCCGCGCAACTGGTGTCGCGTCACTGGATCATCACCGACGGCGAAGGCAAGGTGCAGGAGGTGCGCGGGCTCGGCGTGGTCGGCGAGCAGCCGCTGCTCGCGCCGGGCGAGGTCTTCGAGTACACGAGCGGCTGTCCGCTGGAGACGCCGGTGGGCACGATGCGCGGAAGCTACCAGTGCGTGGCCGCCGACGGCACGCGCTTCGACGCGCCGATTCCCGAGTTCGTCCTGTCGATGCCGCGCGCGCTGCATTGAGCGGCGCTCAGTCGCCCGGCGGCCGCTCGTCGCGGCCATGGAACATCGTCCACCAGACGATGAACACCAGCAGGGCCAGTGCGAACAGCGCTTCGAGGACGATGAGCCACATCTGAGCGTCGAGGGGCGCGAATTGCGAATCGCGAACGGTATTTCGTCGGCACGGCAGGTTGCGTCGCATTGTAAGAGCGCGGCGACGCTCGCCGCGGCGCTCGCGCTTGGCGCTTGCCAGACGCTGCCGCCGGCGCCGCCGCTCGCGATCAAGACCGTCACGCAGGCGCGCTACGAGAAGGTCGATTTCGATACGCTGCCCGCGGTCGCCGACGCGGATCTCGTCGCGGCGTGGCCCGCGTGGCTCGCCTCGTGCCGCGCGCTCGAGCGCGGCGGCGATGCGCGCCACGCGGCGTGGCGGCCGGCCTGCGCGGCGGCGACCGCGGCCGATCGGGGCAGCGCGGCCGCGATTCGCGCCTGGCTGCGCGAACGCTTCGACGCCTGGCGCGTGCTTGCCGAGACGCGCGAGGACGCGGCCGGCAACGCCCCGCTGATCGGCGTGGCCGACCGCGGCCGCATCACGGGCTACTACGAGCCGCTGCTCAACGGCAGCCGCACGAAAGCGCCGCCTTACACGATTCCGCTGCATCGGCCGCCCGACGATCTGCTGACCGTCGATCTGGCGAGCGTGTACCCCGAGCTCGCCGGCAAGCGAGTGCGCGGGCGGCTCGTCGAAACGCCGAGCGGCAGGCGCGTCGTTCCGTACTGGACGCGCGAGGAGCTGGCGAACGGCGCGCGGCTCGCGGGTGCCGAGCTGCTGTGGGTCGACGATGCGATCGAGGCTTTTTTCCTGCAGGTACAGGGGTCGGGACGCGTACGGCTGCCCGACGGCAGCGTCGTGCGAGTCGGCTACGCGGACGTCAACGGCCATCCGTATCGCTCGATCGGCCGCTGGCTCGTCGAGCGCGGCGAGCTGAAGCTCGATGACGCGTCGATGCAGGGCATCCAGGCGTGGGCGCGCGCCAATCCGCAGCGGCTCGAGGAGTTGCTGAACCAGAACCCGAGCTATGTGTTCTTCCGCGAGCTGCCGCTCGGCGACCCCAACGCGGGGCCGCTCGGCGCACTCGCCGTGCCGCTGACGGCCGGCTACTCGATCGCGGTCGACCCGCAGTACGTGCCGCTCGGCGCGCCACTCGTGATCGCCACGCAGCATCCGGCAACGAACGCGCCGCTCGTGCGCATGGTGGTCGCGCAGGACACGGGTGGCGCGATCCGCGGGCCGCTGCGTTTCGATTTGTTCTGGGGCACCGGCCGCGAGGCCGGCGCAATCGCCGGCCGCCAGCGCCACGACGTCGCCGCGTGGATCCTCGTGCCGAAGGGCGCGACCCCGGCCGCCGTGCTCGGGCGCTGACCCGCGGCTACTTCGCCGCCGGCTCGGCGAGCATCTGTTCGATGCGCTCGACCGGCACCGCGCCGGGGGCGCGCTTGCCGCTCGGGAAGATCAGCGTCGGCGTGCCGCTGATGTCGAGTTTCTGGCCGAGCGCGAGCACCTGCTGCAGCGGGTGCTTGCAGTCGGCCGCGGCCGCAGGCGGCGCCTTGCCGTTGCCCATCAGATCGGCCCATGCGGCGGCGCGATCCTTGGCGCACCAGACCGCGCGCGCCTTCTCGAACGAATCCTGCGACAGGATCGGATACAGGAACGTGTAGATCGTCACGTTCGTCAGCCCGTCGAGATCCTTGAACAGTTTCTTGCAGTACGGGCAGTTCGGGTCCTCGAAGGTCACCAGCGTGCGCGAGCCGTCGCCGCGCACGGTCTTCACGGCGTTTTCGAGCGGCAGCGACTTGACGTCGACCTTGAGCAGCTCGTCGCGCTTCTTCGACGTCAGGTCCTCGCGCGTGCGCGCGTCGAACACGCGGCCCGCGATCACGTAGTTGACCGCCGCGTCGACGTAGAAGATCTCGGTGCCGATGACGACTTCGTACAGCCCGAAGGGCATGCGCGTGACCGTGTCGGGCTTCGCGCCCATACGCGCCTCGACCCGCGCGCGCAGGGCCGCCTCGTCCGCACGCGCGGCATCCTTGCGCGGCTCACCGCCCTTTGCGGACGGTGCCTGGACCTGCGCCAGCGCGCCGAACGACATCGCCGCTGCGAGCGCGGCCACCCACCAGTACTTCATCGGCATTCCTCTGCAAAAAAGGGCGCCAGTGTAGCGGGGCGCCCGACGTGGACGAGCGCGCCGGGCTAGCCCAGCGCGTGACGGATCAATGCGCGTTTCAGCGGCGTGATCCGCTCGACCGCCGCCAGCCCGGTATTGCGCAGGCGACGCACCCACGGATCGTCCGTCGCAAACAGCCGGCTCAGCCCGTCGGTCGTCCATCGCATCAGCGCGAGAGGTTCGGCGCGTGCGCGTTCGTAGCGCCGCAGCAGTACGAGGTCGCCCGGATCGCGGAACGGCTCGCGCGCCGCCAGCACGCGCAGCCACTCGGACACGTCGAGCAGCCCAAGGTTCAATCCCTGCCCGGCGAGCGGATGCACGACGTGTGCCGCGTCACCGACCAGCGCGACGCGCGGGGCGACCAGCCGGTCCACCCGGATGCGCCGCAGCGCAAACGCGTGTGCCGCACCGATCGGCCGCAGCGCGCCGAGCGCGTGCCCGGAACGCCGGGCAGCGCGCGCGGCGAGCGCGTCGGGTGCAAGCTGCATCAGTTGCGTGGCCAGCGCAGCGGGGGCGGACCACACCATCGATACGTGCCGTCCCGGCAGCGGCAACAGCGCGAACACGCCCTCGTCGGTGAACCACTGGAAGGCCGTGTCCTGGTGCGGGTGTTCGCACGCGAAGTTGGCGACCACGCCCTGCTGGCCGTAGTCGTGCACGTCGGCGTTCGCACCGATCGCCGCGCGCACGGCCGAGTGCGCGCCGTCGGCGCCGATCACCACGCGCGCCTCGATCGCGCGGCCGTCGTCGAGGTCGACGCGCGCCGCGTCGGCGTCGACGCGCAGCGCGGCCATCGGGACGGCCTCGCGGCGGATCGCCGGCTGGTAGTCGCACGCGGCAGCGAGCACGCGTACCAGCTCGCTTTCCTCGACGATCGTTGCGAGCCGCTCGACCGCGGCCGTGTACGCGTCGAAGGTCAGCGCCTCGCCCGCGTCGCCGAACACGCGCATCCGCTCGACGCGGCAGATGCGCGCCGCGTCGATCTTGTTCCACACGCCAAGTTGCGCGAGCAGCGCGGCGGCACCCGGCGCGATCGCGTAGATGCGCGCGTCGAACGGCGCCGCGGCGTCCGCTGCGTGCCGCCGCGCAGGCGGCCCGATCAGCGCCACTCTCAGCCCCTGTTGCGAGCAGCCGAGCGCGGCGGCAAGGCCGGCGACGCCCGCGCCGACGACGGCAACGTCGACACGCGCTGCGGTGGCAGAAGGTCCTTGAGAGGCCGGCATCGTGACTTGCAGCGCGGGGCGCGCGTACCTCGGTCGCAAAGGGCTTCGGCCTGGACCGAAGTGCGCGGATGATAGCGACCCGAGCGGCGGTTCAGCCCGCGCTATGCTGGCGCCGTCGGAGTACCGACCGGAGCGAGGAACGCGCCATGGTGCAGCACGTGATCGTGTCGTTCGGCGACAAGAAGGAATACGAATACAAGGTCACCGCGGCGGACACCGCCGGCGTCACGGCGGACGACGCGCGCCGGTGGCTCGAGCACGAGTTTGAGGCGCTGGAGTGCGACCTGCCGAATCCGATCGGCAAGGTGCTGCTCGCGGACCGCGTGCTGAGCGTGGCCAAGTACGCGGGCGAGCGCCGCTTCAAGGACCACGCGCCGTGGGCCGAGCAGTTCGCGCGCAACGCCGCGGTCGCGCTCGGCCGCGACGTGATCCGCGTGGACGTGGCCAACTACAGCGTGGGCTACTGAGCGTCGCGGGGCGGCGCTTGCCTCCTCATCGTCCCGGGGCACGGGAAAGCGGCTCCGATGCACGCTACGCTCGCGGCCGTTCGGCGGGCCGGCTTGCGCTGGCGCTCGGCACCTCACCTTTGCGGTCCACTTGACCCTCACCGTCTCCATTGCCGTCCTGCTCGCAGCGCTCCTGCACGCGAGCTGGAACGCGATGATCAAAGGCAGCACCGACGTGCTGATGAACACCGCGGCGATCGTCGCCGGCGCGGGCATCGTCGCGCTGCCCTTTCTGCTGGTGGTGCCGGCACCCGCGCCGGCGAGCTGGCCGTATATCGGCGCGTCGGTCGCGATCCATCTCGCGTACTACTACCTGATGGTCAACGCCTACCGGACGGGGGACCTCAGCCTCGTGTATCCGCTGATGCGCGGGGTGGCGCCGCTCCTCACGGCCGTGCTGGGGATCTTCTGGCTCGCCGAGCTGCCGGGCACGTTCACGTGGCTCGGCATCGCGCTGATCTCGGCGGGCGTGTTCGCGCTCGCGTTCCGCACGGTCGACCATGTTCCGTCGGCGAAGGCGGTGGGTTTTGCGCTCGCCAACGCAGCGGTGATCGCGACTTACACCATCGTCGACGGCACCGGCGCGCGGCTGGCGGGCGACGCGTGGGCGTACATCGTGTGGCTGTTCGTGATCGACGCGCTGCCGTTCACCATGTGGGTGCTCGCAGCGCGGCGCAGCGCCTTCACCGCATTCGTCGCGGCGAACCCGCTGCGCGGGCTGATCGGCGGCGGGCTGTCGGCCGCGGCATACGCGATTTCGGTGTGGGCGATGACCAAGGCGCCGGTGGCGATGGTCGCCTCGTTGCGCGAGACCTCGGTGCTGTTCGCCACACTGATCGGCGCGCGGCTGCTGCGCGAGAAGCTCAACGCGCGGCGCTGGGCCGGCGTGGTCGCGGTCGTGGCCGGCGTGATCGCGCTGAAGGCGGCCTGAGCGCGCCGCGCGGGCGACAAAAAGGGCGGCTCGCCGGCCGCCCGAAAAAGTCGCTTGTGGATTCTTTCAGCGCTTGAAGCGGCGCCGCGATGCGAAGCCGATGCCGGCCAAGCCCAGCCCGAGCAGCGCGAGCGTGCCGGGCTCGGGAACGCGGCCGATGAAATCGACACTCGTCGACATCGGATACTCGTTGCCGCTCCAGCCGTGAGTGATCTGCGCGAGCAGTGTCATCGAGTACGAGCCAGCGACCGCCGCCCAGTCGGAAAAGGAAGCGCTGAAGGCGCCGCCACCGCTTCCCGACCCAATGAGCGTGTCCAGCCCGAACGCCGTGTTGGCGTCGGACACGTACATCGCGTAGTTGACCGTGCCGGCCGAAAAGCCGCCGATGCCGCCGCCGAAGTTCAGCGTCGGGTAGCCGCCGGTGTTGGCGAAGTCCGTATCGGTGAGCGCCACCGTCAGGGTGCCGCCGTTGCTCGAGCTGGCGTTCAGGCTGGTCAGGTGGATCTGGTCGCCAAGCACGTCGTGGCCGATTCCGACCACGAGGTTCAGCCACCAGCTGCCAATGGCGCAGTTCAGGCCGACGACACCCGCCAGACTCATCGTGTCGCCGCACGGCCCGCTCGCGCCGTCGGCGACCGTCACGGTCGTGGAGCCGTCGGAGATGCGGAGCATCGGGGCCGCCTGAGCCACACCTGCCACGGCCAGAAGCGCGGTCGCCGCGAGTTTGTGAATCGATTTCAAAGTACGCCTCCTAGGTTGCAGAACCCGAGATGGGTCACGCCTTCTTGGTAGCATCCAGCGTTCCAGCTATGTAAATCAACGACTTGCGTATCCCGCCATTGCTGGACGTAAAGAAATTCGACACCTCCGGCCTCCGGTGACGTTCCGGTCGGCCTCAGGCAGCGGATCGGGCTGCCGGCGCTTGGGGGCCGAGCGTGCGAATTTCGAGGTCACGCAGCGCCTCGGCGACGGCCGAGACGACATTGCGCATCTCGTTTTCATCGATCGCGCCGATGCAGCCCACGCGGAAGGTTTCGACCTGCGTGAGCTTGCCCGGGTACAAGATGTAGCCGCGCTCGCGGACGGCGGCATAGAAGCGCTTGAAGTCGTAGGCGGGATCGGCCGGCGCGTGGAAGGTCACGATGATCGGCGCCTGCACCTCGGGCTTCAGGAAAGGGCGGAAGCCGAGCGCCGCCATGCCTTCGATCAGCGCGGCGCAGTTTGCCGCGTAGCGCGCGCCGCGCGCCGGCTGGCCGCCCTCCTCCTTGAATTGGTCGATCGCGGCGCGCAGCGCGGCGACGACGTGCGTCGGCGGCGTGTAGCGCCACTGCGTCGTCTTCCGCATGTAGACGTACTGGTCGTGCAGGTCCAGCGCGAGCGAGTGCGAGTTGCCGGCGCTTGCCTCGAGCACGGACTTCTTCGCGATCACGAAGCCCATGCCCGGCACGCCTTCGAGGCACTTGCCGCTGGCGGCGACGAGCGCATCGAAGGGCATTCTGCGCACGTCGATGTCGATCGCGGCGAACGAGCTCATCGCGTCGACGATCAGCCCTTTGCCGCGCTTCGCGCACACCTGCGCGATGCCCGGCAGGTCGTTGAGGATGCCGGCGCCCGTTTCGCAGTGGACCTGCGCGACGTGCGTGACCGACGGGTCGGCCGCGAGCGCGGCATCGACGATCGCCGCGGTGGCGGGCTGGTCCTCCGGAACGGGCAGGTCGACGACGTCGCGCCCGAGGTACTTGCAGATCCTGACGATGCGCGCGCAGTACGCGCCGTTGTTCGGCACGAGCACGCGGCCCGCGCGCGGGACGATGTTGCCGAGCGCGGCCTCGACCGAGAACGTGCCGCTGCCCTGCATCGGCACGCACACGTAGTCGTCGCCGCCGCCGACGATGTCGACGAGATCGCGGCAGATCGACAGCGTGATCCGGTTGAATGCCGCGTCCCACGATCCCCAGTCGCGCAGCATCGCCTGCTTGGTCGCGAGCGAGGTCGTCAGCGGTCCGGGAGTCAGAAGGATCGGGTCGTTGCCGCGGATCATGAGTCGGGTCCTAGCTGCGGGTCGTTTCGCGCCAGCGCTGCGTGCGGCGGACGAGCCACCACTCGGCGACGAAAAAGAGCACCGTGACGACGGCCGAGGTGGCGACGATCAGCGTGGCCATCGCGGCGGCCGCGCCGACATTGCCGGCTTCGTCCAGGTGCAGGATCGAGATCGACGCGAGCGTCGTCTTCGGCGAATACAGGAACACGACGCACGAGATCGTCGTCATCGCGTTGACGAAGTAGTAGCGGCTGATGTCGATGATCGACGGCAGACACACCGGCACCGTCACGCGCCAGAACGTCTTGTAAAAGGGCACCTTCAACGACGCCGATACCGACTCGAACTCGTTGTCGAGCTGCTTCAGCGCGGTGACCGCCGTCAGGTGGCTCGACGAATAGAAGTGGATGACGGTGGACAGCACGAGGATCGTCATCGTGCCGTACAGGAAGCCGAGCGGATTCGCCGGGTGGTTGAAGAACAGGATGTAGCCGATGCCGAGCACCATGCCGGGCACCGCCATCGGCATCATCGCCTGCAGTTGAATCACCGGGCGCAGGAGCTCGGCCCCGCGGGTCTTCTCGAGCCAGTATGCGCCGGCGAAGGTCACCGCCGCGCCGACGAGCGCGCACCACAACGCCAGTTTGATGCTGTTCGGGTACGCATGGTCCACCCCCGCTTCCTCGAAGCCGTAGGTGTAGTGGGTCAGCGTGAACGACAGGTTGTACGGCCACACCTTGACGAACGAACCGAACACCGCCATGCCGACGACGACCAGCATGTACGCCGAGATGGCGAGCACGAACGCGAGCAGCAGGAAGTCGCGCAGCGGCGCCGGTCGCGGGCAATACGGCACGCTGCGCGCGGTCAGCAGCGCGCGCTGCCGCTGGCGCACCGCGTGGTCGATCGCGAACGCGACGAGCACCGGCGCCAGCAGGATCAGGCCGACCACCGCGCCCATCGAGAAGTTCTGCTGGCCGATCACCTGCTTGTAGACGTCGATCGCGAGCACGCTGGTGTTGCCGCCGATCACTTTCGGGACACCGAACTCGGACACGGCCATCGTGAACACGACCATCGCCGCCGAAATCAGTCCGTAGCGCGCTCCCGGCAGCGTGATCGTCAGAAACTTGCGCCAGCCGGGGGTGGCCATCGAATCGGCCGCCTCGTAAAACCGCGCATCCGACAGCGCCAGCGCCGCCAGCAGGATCATCACCGCGTGCGGGAACGACGAAAAGACCATCGCCAGCACCATGCCGGGCAGCCCGTAGATGCTCTGCAGCCCGAACCAGCCGAGGACGAACTTGAGCCAGCCCTGGTTGCCGAACAGATAGATGAACGACAGCGCAGCCAGCATCGACGGCGCGAGGATCGGGATCATCGCGATGCTGCGCCAGACGCTCTTGAAAGGGATGCAGCTGCGCTGGATCGCGTAGGCAAAGACGAACGCGAGCGGCACCGTGATGCCGGTGGTCAGCCCGGCGAAGACGAGGGTGTTCCGCGCCGAGCGCGCGAATGCCGGCGCGGCGAAGTACTCGGCGAAGTTGGCGAATCCGACGAACTCGCCGCCGCCGCCGCGCACCGCGCGCACGAACAGGCTCGCCAGCGGCAGCGTCAGGAACACGAGCAGCGCGGCCGCGAAGAGGAACAGGCCCCCGTGCGCGACGATCGTCTCGCTCGCCAGCCGCGCCGGCCGCGGCGCGAAGTCCGGGCGGGCGACCGCGGTCATGCGGCGGAGAACACGCGCACGCGCTCGCCGCGCAGCGCGAACGGAATCGTCGCACCCTCGCGCACGCCCATTTCGAGCGCCTGGTTCAGCGAGAAGTAGACGAGCAGCTTCTGCCCTTCGAAGCCTTCCACGTCCATCGCCGCCAGGCAGTAGGTGCCAAGGAAGTCCACACCGAGCACGCGCCCGCGCATGGCGTTCGGCATCCGCTCGACCGGGCCCGAATCCGGCAGCAGCCGGTCCTCGGGCCGCAGATACAGCCGTACCGCTTCGCCGGCCGCATGGCCGTTGGCCTGTGTCGCGAGCTCGACGCGGCCCACGCGGTAGCGCCCTTCGCCCAGGCTCGTGGCGCGCAGCACGTTGACCTTGCCGAGGAAGTCGGCGACGAACGGCGTTGCGGGCTGCTCGTAGACCTGCAAGGGCGTGCCGACCTGTTCGATGCGGCCGTGATTCATCACCACGACGCGGTCCGACATCGACAGCGCTTCCTCCTGGTCGTGCGTGACCATGATCGTGGTGACGCCGACACGCTTCTGAAGGTGGCGGATCTCGCCGCGCAGCCGCTCGCGTTCCTTGGCGTCGAGCGCGGAGAGCGGCTCGTCCAGCAGCAGCAGGCTCGGCGCGGTGGCGAGCGCGCGCGCGAGCGCGACGCGCTGCTGCTGCCCGCCGGAGAGCTGGCTCGGATACTTCGGCCCCGAGTCGGGCAGGCCCACGAGCGTCAGCAGCTCCCTGACGCGCGCGTCGATCTGCGCACGCGCGCGGCGCCGGTTGATCAGCCCGTAGGCGATGTTCTCGTTGATCGTGAGATTCGGAAACAGCGCGTACGACTGGAAAACGATGCCGTAGTCGCGCGCCGACGGCGGCGCGCTCGAGATGTCGCGGCCATTCTGAATGACGCGGCCGCGCGTCTGCGACTCCAGCCCCGCGATGATCCGCAACAGCGTGGTCTTGCCGCAGCCCGACGGCCCGACGAAGCACACCAGCTCCCCGGCGTCGATGGCGAGGTCGACCGACTGCAACGCGACAAAGCCGCCGAACGCCTTGTGGATGCCTTCGAGCCGAAGCGCTTCGCCCGTCATGCCTGCACGTTACCCGCACAAGAGCGCCGCGTTGAGCCGCATTGGCGCGGCCGGCTCGAACGCGGCGAGTCGTTCCGGCGCGCGCGCCCGGAACAACGTCACTTCGGAGCGGCCTTGCTCTCGTAGCGCTTGCTCCACTCCTTCAGGATGCGGTCGCGGTTCTTCGCGGCCCACGCGAAGTCGTTCTTCACGAGCCGCGCGCCGTAGTCGGGCGGCACGTTCGGCAGAGGCTTGTTCAGCGCCGGCACCGCGACGATCGCGAAGTTGTTCGCGTACAGCCCCATTGCCTCGTCCGAGATCGACCAGTCGAGCAGCCGCTGCGCGGCCGCGAGGTTCCTGGTGCCCTTGTGGATGCCGATCGCTTCGAGGTCCCAGCCGAGGCCTTCCTTCGGGAACACGAGGTCGATCGGCTTGCCCTGCGCCTTCTCGCGGTTGGCGCGGTACTCGAACGAGATGCCGACGACGTACTCGCCGTTGGCGGCCGACGCGCACGGGCGCGAGCCCGAGTGCATGTACTGCGCGATGTTCTCGTGCAGCGCGTCCATATATTTCCAGCCTTCGGCCTCGCCCCACAACTGCAGCCACGCCGACACGTCGAAGAAGCCGGTGCCGCTGGAAGCCGGATGCGGCATCACGATCTGGCCCTTGTAGACGGGCTTGGTCAGGTCTTTCCACGTCTCGGGCTTCGGGATGTTGCGCTTGGCGGCCTCGGCCGTGTTGAAGCAGATGGTCGCACCCCACACGTCCATGCCGACCCACGCGGGCGGGTTCCTGGGATCGCGGTACTGCGGCGCGATACGCTCGAGCCCCTTGGGCGCGTACGGCTGCAGCATGCCCTCGGCGTCGAAGATCGCCATGCTGGTCGCCGCCACGCCCATCACGACGTCGGCGCGCGGGTTGGCCTTCTCGGCGAGCAGCTTGGCTGTGATCACGCCGGTGGAGTCGCGCACCCAGACGATCTCGATGTTCGGATTGGCCTTCTCGAAGGCGGTCTGGTACGCCTTCAACTGGTCGGTCTCGAGGGCGGTATAGACGGTCAGTTGGGTCTTCTGCGCCGCCGCCCCGCCGGCGGCCAGCGACAGCGCAAGCGCGCACAGCACGCCGAGCGCCGGATTGCGGAACGTCATGAACTCCTCCTTGTTGTCTGACACCCGAGGGGACTCCACGGTGCGACCGCTCGCACAGCGGGCGGCGGCGACCCGCGAAGCTAACCGTGTTGCATGACCGACCGGTGACCGGCGCGCACCCGCCAAGCGCGGCTGCGCGCCGGCGCGACCTTGTCTCCCCGTGCCTTCGGCATCTCGTTGTCGGCGGGCCAGTCTACGCAGCGCCGAAAATTGGTGTCAATTGTTTTTTGCAGATTGTCGACAATCCGGTCGCGCCGCCGTACACTCGCGCCATGCCCTCTTCACAAGTGATTCCGCATCCGACCATCGCGTTGTTGCGCACCGCATCGCTGTCGACCGCCGCGCAGCAGGAGATCGAACGCATGATCCTCGCCGGCGAAATCGCGCCCGGCGCGAAGCTCACCGAGGCATGGCTGTCCGAGCGGCTCGGCATCTCGCGCGGCCCGATCCGCGAAGCCTTCCGCATGCTGGAGGAAGCGGGCCTCGTGCGGCAGGAGAAAAACCGCGGCGTCTTCGTGCGCGACATCCCGCTCGACGAGGCGGTCGAGATCTACGACCTGCGCGCGGCGATGGACGAGCTGATCGGCCGCCGGCTGGCGACCTCGATCACGCCCGAGCAGTTGCGCAAGGCGCGCGCGATCGTCGACCGCATGGAGGCGGCGGCGCGGGGCGGCGACATCGACGGCTACCACCTGCTGAACCTGCAGTTCCACGACGCGCTCGTGGAGTTCTCCGGCAACCGCAAGCTCGCGGCGATCTACCGCAAGCTCGTCAAGGAACTCGCGCTGTTCCGCCGCCGCAACCTGAACGACCGCGGCGTGCTGCCGCACTCGGTCGCGGAGCACCGCCAGATCCTCAAGGCGATCGCGTCGGGCGACGCCGAAGCCGCCGGCCGCGCGATGTACGAGCACGCGATCGAGAGCAAGGAGCGCATGCTCAAGGGTGCGGCGACGGGCTCGGCCCCGGTGCGCGCCCGCGCAGCGCGAAAGGGATAGACCATGCTGGAAGTCAACGGCCGGCGCTACGCGCTGCCGCGACAGCCGACCGTCGTGATCTGCGTGGACGGCTGCGAACCCGATTACATCGCGCAGGCGGTGGCCGCCGGACAGATGCCGACGATGAAGCGCTGGCTCGCCGAAGGCACGGCGCTCGTCGCCGACTGCGTCGTGCCGAGCTTCACGAACCCGAACAACCTGTCGATCGTCACCGGCGCGCCGCCTTCGGTGCACGGCATCTGCGGCAACTATCTGTACGACGCGTCGACCGGCACCGAAGTGATGATGAACGACCCGAAGTGGCTGCGCGCGCCGACGCTGCTCGCAAGCCTGGCGGACGCGGGCCGATCGGTCGCGGTCGTCACGGCCAAGGACAAGCTGCGCAAGCTGCTCGGCCACGGCATGCGCGGGATCTGTCTGTCGTCGGAGAAGGCCGACCAGGCCACGGTCACGGAAAACGGCATCGACGGCGTGCTGCGACTCGTAGGCATGCCGCTGCCTTCGGTGTACAGCGCGGAACTGTCGGAGTTCGTCTTTGCCGCGGGTGTGAGGCTGCTCGAGACGCGCCGGCCCGATGTGCTGTACCTGTCGACGACCGACTACGTCCAGCACAAGCACGCGCCGGGCGATCCCGACGCGAACCGCTTCTACGCGATGATGGACCGCTATCTGGCCAAGCTCGACGCGCTGGGCGCGGTGGTCGCGCTGACCGCCGATCACGGAATGAACGCCAAAACCAGGCTCGACGCCAGCCCCAACGTGATCTACCTGCAGGATCTGCTCGACGGCTGGCTCGGCGCGGGTCGGTCGCGCGTGATCCTGCCGATCACCGATCCGTACGTCGTCCATCACGGAGCGCTGGGCTCTTTCGCGACGGTCTACCTGCCGCCCGACTCGGCTTACGGCGTGATGGCGCGCCTGCGCGAACTGCCGGGCATCGAACTGGTCTGCGGCCGCGAGGAGGCGGCGATCCGCTTCGAGCTGCCGGCCGATCGCATCGGCGATCTGGTCGTGGTCGCCGAGCGCAGCGTCGTGCTGGGCTCCGCGGCTTCGCGCCACGACCTCACGCAACTCGATCGGCCGCTGCGCTCGCACGGCGGCGTCTCCGAGCAGCGCGTGCCGCTCGTCGTCAATCGGCGAGTTCAGGGATTGGACAGCCGGCGCAGGTGGCGTAACTTCGACGCTTTCGACCTGGCGCTGAACCACGCCCAATAGCGTCGCCCGAATGAACGCCCCGACTGCACCCGTCAGGCGCGAGGCACTGCGCATCGCCGGCCGCATGGTCGACGGCGAGCGCAGTTTCGAGGTGCGTTATCCGTACACCGGCGCAGTCGTCGCGACCGTACCGCTGGCCACCGTCGCGCAGGTGCGCGAGGCGCTGCGCATCGCCAGGAGCTACCGCAGCACGCTGACGCGGCACGACCGCCACCGGATCCTGATGCGCGCGGCGGAGCTTATCGCCGCGCGGCGCGACGAGATCGCGCGGCTGATCACGCTCGAATCCGGGCTGTGCCTGAAGGACACGCTCTACGAAGTCGGGCGCGCGTCCGACGTGCTGCTGTTCGCCGCCCACCAGGCGCTGGTCGACGACGGCCAGGTTTTCTCGTGCGACCTGACGCCGCACGGCAAGCACCGCAAGGTCTACACGCTGCGCGAGCCGCTGCTCGGCGCGATCAGCGCGATCACGCCGTTCAACCACCCGCTGAACCAGGTGATCCACAAGGTCGCACCGGCGGTGGCGACCAACAACCGCATCGTGGTGAAGCCGAGCGAAAAGACGCCGCTCGCCGCGTTCGTGCTCGCCGATGTGCTGTACGAGGCGGGGCTGCCGCCTCAGATGCTGTCGGTCGTCACCGGCGATCCGAAGGAAATCGCCGACGAACTGCTGACCAGCCCCGATGTCGATCTCGTCACCTTCACCGGCGGCGTCGCGGTCGGCAAGCACATCGCCGCACGCGCCGTTTACAAGCGGCAGGTGCTCGAGCTGGGCGGCAACGACCCCCTGATCGTGATGGAGGACGCCGACATCGACGAGGCCGCCGCGCTCGCCGCCGCGGGCTCGTACAGGAATTCGGGCCAGCGCTGCACGGCGGTAAAGCGGATACTCGTGCACGAGCGCGTCGCCGACCGCTTCGTCGAGCGGCTGGTCGAGAAAACCGAGGCCGTCCGCTACGGCGATCCGCTCGATCCGGCAACCGACATGGGCACGGTGATCGACGAGGCCGCCGCCCGCGAGTTCGAGACCCGCGTCGACGAGGCGATCGCGCAGGGCGCGCGGCTGCTCGCCGGGCACGTGCGGCGAGGTGCGCTGTACGCGCCGACGGTGATCGACCGCGTGTCGCCGGAAATGCGCGTGGTGAAGACGGAGACCTTCGGCCCGGTGTCGCCCGTGATCCGTTTCACCGACATCGACGAGGCGATCCGGATCGCGAACTCCACGGCTTACGGACTGTCATCCGGGATATGCACCAACCGCCTCGACTACGTCACCCGGTTCGTGCAGGAGTTGCACGTCGGCACCGTCAACGTGCGCGAGGTGCCCGGATACCGGCTCGAACTGACGCCTTTTGGAGGGATCAAGGATTCCGGCCTGGGGTACAAGGAGGGTGTGCTGGAGGCGATGAAGTCGTTCACCCACACCAAGACGTACTCGATCCCGTTCTGAGGCGCGCGGCGAGCAAGGAATTGATCGCACGCGCGACTCACTGTTTTGGAGATCGAAACCGGGGCACGACGGGCCTCGACGAGAGACGATGCAGACGCTGCTGAACTTGATTGCCGCGATCGCCTTGCTGGTGTGGGGGACGCACATCGTCCGCACCGGCGTGCTGCGCGTCGCCGGCGCGAACCTGCGGCAGGTCCTGCGACGCAGCGTGGGCCGGCGCGCGACCGCCTTTCTCGCCGGCATTGGCGTCACCGGGCTGCTGCAGAGCTCGACGGCGACCGCGCTGCTGACCTCGACCTTCGTCAGCCAGGGCGTGATCGCCACCGCTGCGGCGCTCGCGGTGATGCTCGGCGCCGACGTCGGCACCGCGCTGATGGTGCAGGTGTTCTCGCTGGATCTGTCGTGGCTCGCGCCGCTGCTCGTCGCCGCCGGCGTGATCGTCTACCTGTCGAAGAAGAACGAGCGCGCCGGCCAGATCGGCAAGATCGTGCTCGGGCTCGGCGTGATGATCCTCGCGCTGCAGCTGATCATGCAGGCGACCGCACCGCTGACGCATGCGACCGGCGTCAAGGTGCTGTTCTCGCAACTGTCCGGCGACATGCTGTTCGACGCGCTGATCGGCGCGCTGCTCGCGGTCGCGTGCTACTCGAGCCTCGCGGTCGTGCTGCTGACGGCGGCGCTGACCGCATCGCACGTGATCCCGGTGCAGGTCGCGCTCGCGATCGTCGTCGGCGCCAACCTCGGCAGCGGACTGCTCGTGGTGTTGACCACGCTGAAGTCGGACCCGCTGACGCGCCGCGTCCCGCTCGGCAACTTCCTGTTCAAGGGCGTCGGTTGCCTGATCGCGCTGCCGCTGCTGCCCTTCGCCGGGCAATGGCTCGCCGCGCTGGACCCGGCGCCGCAGCGCATGGTCGTCAACATGCACCTGGCGTTCAACGTGGGCGTGGCGGTGCTGTTCCTGCCGCTGGTGTCGAAGATCGCGCGGCTGGTCGAGGCGTGGATGCCGGCCGAGGCCGCGAAGGAAGTTCCCGGCACGCCGCGGCATCTCGACGCGACCGCGCTCGCCACGCCGGCGCTCGCGATCGGCTGCGCCGCACGCGAAGCGATCCGGCTCGCCGACATCGTGCAGGACATGCTGACCGGCCTGCTGACCGTGCTGAAGACCAACGACTTCCAGCTGGCCGAGCAGCTGCGCAAGCGCGACGACGAGATCGACCGCCTGTACACGGCGATCAAGCTGTACCTCGCCCAGATCAGCCGCGAGGCGCTCGAAGAACGCGAATCCAAGCGCTGGACCGACATCATCCAGTTCACGATCAACATGGAGCACGTCGGCGACATCATCGAGCGCGTGCTGATCGACATCGCCGAACGCAAGATCCAGCTCGGGCTGTCGTTTTCCGACGCCGGCATGCAGGAGATCGAGCACCTGCACGCGCGGCTGCTGGCGAACCTGAAACTGGCGGTCGCGGTGTTCCTGAACGGCGACTTCAAGTCCGCGCAGCAGTTGATGGCGGAGAAGGTCGCGTTCCGCGAACTCGAGATGCGCTATGCCGACAGCCACCTGCAGCGGCTGTCGGGCAACACGCCGCAGTCGATCGAGACGAGCTCGCTGCACCTGGACCTGCTCGCCGACTTCAAGCGCATCAACTCGCTGTTCTGTTCGATCGCGTATCCGATCCTCGAGTCCGCGGGCGTGCTGTCGAAGACGCGCGTGCTCGGTGCCGAGCAGTCGCTGGTGTTCAAGCACGACGAGCGCCACGCGTAAATGGCCCTTTCGCTCGACGACATCGCGCGCCTGTTCGAAGCCAGAGGCGGCCGGCTCTACAGCGGCGAGCCGGTGACGCAGCTCGAACACGCGCTGCAGGCCGCGCAGCTCGCCGAAAGCGCCGGCGCGAGCGACGCCTTGATCACCGCCGCTTTCCTGCACGACCTCGGCCACCTGATCAACGACCTCGGCGAGACGCCGACGCTGCGCGGTATCGACGACAAGCACCAGTACGTCGCGCTGCCCTTTCTGCGCGGGCTGTTCGGCGACGACGTGCTCGAGCCGATCAAGCTGCACGTCGATGCCAAGCGCTACCTGTGCGTGCACGGCGACGGCACCGTGTCGGGCGCCGCATACTGGGCCGCGCTGTCGGACGACTCCAAGCGAAGCCTCGAGCTGCAAGGGGGCGTGTTCGGTGCGGCCGAAGCCGACGCCTTCATCGCGCAGCCGTACGCGGCCGATGCGGTCAAGCTGCGCCGCTGGGACGACCTCGCGAAGACCGCGGGCGCCGCCACGCCGCCGTTGTCCCACTACCTCGCGCGCGCCGCGCGCGTCGCGCGAAGCTGACGACCGCGCGCGGGCGCCGGGCGCTCGCTTAACATGGCGGCGTCCGACGCCACCGCGAGCTCCGTGAACTACACCGCCCCCGCCGACGCCGCCGAGTTGCGCGAGTTCGTTCCGTTCGTCCACGAGCTGATCGGCTGCGCGTTCGCCGTGATCGGGCCGCTGTTCCTGAGCGGCACCCCGGTCGACACGAAGAGCGATGCATCACCGGTCACGCGCGCCGATCGCGGCGCCGAGGAAGCGATGCGCGCGCTGATCGAGCGGCGCTATCCGCGGCACGGCATCCTCGGCGAGGAGTTCGGCGTCAAGCACGGCGCGCGCTACCGCTGGGTGCTCGACCCCGTCGACGGCACGCGCGCGTTCATCACCAACTGCTTCCTGTTCGGCACGCTGATCGCGCTCGAACGCGACGACGGCGCCGGCTTTCGGCCGGTGCTCGGCGCGATCGCCCATCCGGCGGCAGGCGTTGCGCTGATCGGCCATCGCCGCGAGTGCCGGCTGTATCGCGCCGACGGCAGCGAGCGCGTGTCGCGCGTGCGCCCGTGCAGCCGCCTCGAAGACGCGACGGTGCTCGCGACGACGCACTGGTCCACCGGCGAGCAGTCCGGCGGCCCGGCGATCGAAGCGCTGATCCGCCGCGCGAAGCTGTACCGCACTTGGGGCGACTGCTTCGGTTACTTCGCCCTCGCCACCGGCGGCGCCGACGTGATGCTCGACCCCTCGCTCGCCTACTGGGACGTGGCCGCGATCGTTCCCGTGGTCGAAGGCGCGGGCGGCACCGTCAGCGGATGGAGCGGCGGCGATCCGCTCGCGCGGCCTTCGCTCATTGCGACGGCGGGTCCGCTGCACGAAGAAGTCCTCGCGGCGTTGCGCCGCGCGGGCTGATCGGCGCGCGCGCCTCGATCGCGTATCCGTCTCCGCGCCGCCATTCGCAAGGCGGCCCGTGCGACTACCGCGTGCGGCCGGACCAGAGCGAAGCGCTGCGCAGCACCACCTCGGCGAGCGAACGCGATTGCTGGTAGGTCTCGCGCTGCCAGCGCGCGTGGTTGCCGTGCGCGCAGACGAGCGCTTCGATCGCGTCGAGCGCCTCGGTGCACTCGAGCCGCTGCGCATACGGGCGGCAGCGCTCGACCGTGTCGAGCACGTCGCGATGCAACGGGATCGCCGCGCCGGAAGCGACGTCGATCAGCTGCGCTTCCAGCCCGAAGCGGCACGCCTGGAAGCGGTTGTAGCTGTAGGTGAGATAGATGTCCTCGGACTCCGGCGGCGCGCCGGTGTCGGAGAGCATCGCGCATACCGCCTGCAGATAGCCTGCAAGCTCAGCCGCGCGATCGACGGTCAGCGGCGTGTCGAACACGCGGACCTCGATCGTCCCGTACTCGGGCTTCGGCCGGATGTCCCAGTAGAAGTCCTTCATGCTTTCGACGACACCGAGCCGCCTCATCTTCGCGAAGTACGCCTCGAATCCGGCCCAGTCGGTCACGAAAGGCGCGCGCCCCGACAGCGGAAAGGCGAACACGGTGTTCAGCCGCGAGCAGTCGAACGCCGTGTCGACACCCTGGTAGTACGGGCTGCATGCGGAGAGCGCGATGAAGTGCGGCACGTAGCGCGCGAGGCTGTGCAGCAGGCGCATCGCGGCGTCGCCGCTCGTGCAGCCGATGTGCACGTGCTGGCCGAACACGGTGAACTGCTTGGCGAGATAGCCGTACAAGCCGGCGACGTGACGGAACCTCGGCCGGTCGAAGATCTGCCGCTCGTGCCAGCGCTGGAACGGATGCGCGCCGCCACCGGCGATCTCCAGATCGAGCCTGTCCGCGGCCGCCACGAGGGTGTCGCGGATCGCGCGCAACTCGTCGCGCAGCGGACCGAACCGCGTATGCACCTTGGTCGAGATCTCGACCATGCTCTCGGTGATCTCGGGCTTGATGTCGCCCGGATAGGGTTTGCGCTCGATCAGGTGGATCAGGTCCGAGGCGCCGCGCGTCAGATCGCCGGTGCGCCGGTCGACGATCTGCAGCTCGAGCTCCACGCCCATCGTCAGCGCGTCCGACTTCGTGAAGTCCAGCGCCACGCTCATCACGCCTCCCTCGCCTCGCCGGTCGCTCGCAGCGCCCAGACGAGCAGCAGCGCGCCGCCGATCTGCAGCACGAACACGGAGGAGAAGATCACCGCGCCCACCTGCGCGCCGAGCTGAGGATAGGCGACCGCCAGCTCGCGCGACAGCAGCAGTGCGACCGCAGACATCGGCGCCAGGCCCGCACCGAGCCACGCCCCCTTTCGCCATGCGAGCCCGGAGGCGTGCGCCAGCGCGACGCTCGCCGCGATCTTCGCTGCGACGCGAACCAGCACGAGCGCCACCGCCGGCAGCCACGCGGGCGCGAGCAGCGAGAAGTCGACGGCCGCGAACGACAGCGCGAAGAAGATCAGCAGCGCCAGCGCCGCCGGCAGGCCGAGGTCGGCCGCCATCAACCGCCGCTCGCCGTCGAACGCCCGCGCGAAGGCGCCGAAAGTCAGCAGCGCGAGCAGCGGCGACAGCCGCAGCACCTGCGCAAGCGCAAACACGACGGCGACGAAGGCAAGCACCACGGCGATCTGGCTCGCGCGTTCGCGGCCGACGTAGCGCAGCACCGCGAGCATCGCGCGCGCCGCCGCGGCGGCCAGGGCAAGCGCGCCGAGGACCAGATAGAGCGGCTGCAGCACCCACGTGTCGAGGGCGCCGCGCGACTCGACGTGCACCCACGCGAGCAGCAGCGTGGACAGCACGACCGCGTAGACGCAATTCAGTGCGGTCAGCAGCAGCAGGCGTTCGGTGACCTGTCCCTGTGCGCGCACTTCTCGCGTGATCGCGAGCACGACCGCCGGCGACGTGGCGATCGCGATCGTCGCGGTCATCACCGCCGGCAGCACGGCCGTGCCGAGCGCGCGCAGCACGACGAACACGGCGCCGAAACTGAGCAGGCTCTCGGCGATGCTGGTCGCCAGCAGCGCGGGGTTGCGCCGCAGCCAGCCCCAGGAGACCCGCTGTCCGAGGTCGAACAGGATCAGCGCCGCAGCGATTCCGATCGCCAGTTCCGCGTCGGCCGGCGCGATCGCGACCAGATCGACCTGCGCCAACCCGTACGCGAGCAGTGCGAATAAGAAGCCGGCCAGGGTGTACCCGACCAGTCGCGGTGCGCGCCAGCGCGCGGCGAGTTCGCCGGCAAGGCTCGCCGCGAGTGCGAGCAGCGCCAGCGACAGCGTGCCGGGCCAGTTGGCGGGCCAATCGGGAAGAAAGCTCGAGTCGGTCATCGGCGGACCCATGCGGGCGTCGTCGTTCGCCGTGTGATCGTAGCGAACGGAGGAGGCAAAAAAGAGCCCGCAGCGCCTCGCGGCACCGCGGGCATCAATGCGAGGGAACTGACCTCGCTTGCTTGCTGCCGTCGCTCGTTACCGTCGCGCAACCGCCGTCGATCGGTGCTGCGGTCGGCGGAATTGATCGGCCGCCCGTGCACGGCTGCGCAACGACACGCGCACGATACTGGCGCCAAGAGCGCGGCGAAATTCGCACAACAGCGTACGTACAAGCCTGCACGATCGCGTTGTCGTCCGTTCGGACGATCGGCGGCGGTCGCGCGGCGTCACCCGTCCTCGGATGGGCCGCCGACGGGGCCGGTCCGCATCGACGCGGGGGCGCCGACCTACTCGACCGGAGGGCTGTGCTGCTCGAGCTCGAAACGCAGGCGGAACAGGTCGGCCACGCGCCGCGCCTGCAGTTTTTCCATGATGCGCGAGCGGTGCACTTCGACCGTGCGCGGGCTGATGCCGAACTCCTCGGCGATCTCCCGGTTGTGCTGGCCGTTGGTGATGCGCTCGAACACCTCGAGCTCGCGCGCGGTGAGCCGCGCCAGCCGCGCGCTGATTTCCTCGCGGTCGCGCGCCTTCGCCACGCGCCGCTGGTCGCTCGCGAGGGCCACGCTGACCGCATCGAGCAACTCCTGCTCGTCGATCGGCTTCTCCAGAAAGTCGACCGCGCCGTCGCGCAGGGCGGTGCGTGCGGTCGCTACGTCGCCATGGCCGGTGATCACGATCACCGGCAGCCCGGGGTGCCGCTCCTTGAGCCGCTGCTGCAGCGCCAGGCCGTCCATTCCCGGCAGCCGCACATCGACCAGCGCGCAAGCAGGCCGCAGCAGCGCCTCGAGTTGCAGAAACTCTTCCGCGCTTTCGTAACCGCTCGGCGCGCAGCCGCGCAGCCGCAGCAACAGCAGCAGCGAATCGCGTACCGCCTTGTCGTCTTCGACGACGTAGACGGTCGATCCGTCGAAGCTGTCCACGATCGGGGCGGCGTCAGCGGTCATCGGCAGGCAACTCCAGGGAAAAAGTCGTTCTCGAACGGCTCGCGTCGAACCAAAGGCTACCACCGTGCCGCTGCGCGATCGTGCGCGCCATCGCCAGACCCAGCCCCATGCCGCCGGGCTTGCTGGTCGCCATCGGCTGGAACAGCCGGTCGCGCACTTCGAGCGGCACGCCCGGTCCGCTATCTTCGACCTCGATCCGAACGTGACCGTCGCCCGAACGCAGCGCGCGCACCTCGATCGCGCGCGGCGGATCCGCGGTGACGACGGCCTCGATCGCGTTGGCGAGCAGGTTGCCGAGCACCGCGCCGATCTGGACGCGATCGACGACGACCGCGGGCAGGCCGGGCTCGATCCGGCTCGTCCACCGCACGCCGTGGCGATCGAGCCGGTCGCGCACCTGGTCGTGCGCGGCGTCGATCAGCGCGGCCGGCTCGGTACGCACCAGATCGGCCGCACCGGTGCGGAAGAACTCGCGCATGCGCCGGACGAACTCGCCGGCGCGCGCGCTCTCGTGGACGACCTGCGTCAGCGCTTCCTGCAGCTCGTGGCGAGACGTGTCGCCGCCGGCAGCGAGCATCCGGCACGCGCTGGCATAGGTGCCGATCGCCGACAACGGCTGGTTCAGCTCGTGCGCGAGCGATGCCGCCAGCTCCGCCGCCGCCGCCATACGCTGCGCCTGATTCAGCCGGGCTTGCTGCTCGCGAAGCTGCTGTTCGCGCTGCGCGAGCTGGGCCGCCGCGTGCGCGCGCTCCTCGGCGAGCGCGCCGAAGTAAAGCGTCGTCAGCGACAGCGCGAGCAGCAGCATCTGAAACTCGAACGCGGTGGCCGCTCTTTCGCCGAGCACGTACAGCGAGATGATCACGCCGAGCTGTGCCAGCGGCACCGCCAGCGCCGCGCCGGCCGCCCCCTGGCGAAGCGCGAACGCGATCATCGGCAGAAACAGCAGGTACGACATCCGGAACTCGTCGAACGGTTCGATCGCGAACACGAGGAGCAACGTCAGCACGAGTGCGAGGACGAAGGCGGCCAGGTCGCGCAGCGCCGCGCGGCGCCGCGCATCGTCCGCCGGCAGCGGCGTTCCGCGCGCCAGGTGGACGAGCAGCGGCGTGACGCCGACCAGTCCAAGCACGTCGCCGACCGCAAGCCGCAGGAAGACCCGCGTGGCGTGCTCCTGCGGCAGCGTTCCGTCGAGCAGATAGGCGCCGACGTAGACGATCGACGACAACGCCGCGCCGGCAACGACGAACGCGACGAACCACGTCAGATCGCGCAGCGTCAGCTCGCCGCCGGCGAAGCGCGTCCTCGAGCGCACCGCCAGACCCGTCAGCACGTACGTGAGCCCCATGCCGCTCGACGCGACGATGAAACCGAAGCCGCCGCCGGGCGCTTCGCGCACGAAAGTCTCTGCAAGCACGGCGGCGGCGAGCACCGCCGGCGCGAACGCCGCGCCGCCGAGCACGATCAGTGCGAGCGCCAGCGCCGGCTGCGGGTTCCACGGCGTCGCGGCGAACGGTTCGCTCGGGAAGATGTACGTGACCGTGTCGACCGCGACGTACAGCGCGACGAAGCCTGCGCCCAGAAGAAAAAGGCGCCCGCGGGCGCCTCGGTGCTTCCAGTCCTCGAGCCGGTCGGACAACGCCGTCATCTGCCACACGCAGTCCAAAGAGACCGCGCCGCCTTCACATCGCCCGCCGATCCGCTCAGAACGGAATGTCGTCGTCCATGTCGGCGATGTTCGGCGCGGGCTTCGCTGCGTCCGGGGTCTGGCGCGCTGCCGGCCTGCTCGCGCGCGGCGCGGGCGGCTCGCTCGCGTCGACGTCGCCGCCGCGGTCGGCGCCCATGCCCTCGCGCGAGCCGAGCATCTGCATGTTCTCGGCAACGATCTCCGTCGTGTACTTCTCGTTGCCGTCCTTGTCGGTCCACTTGCGCGTGCGCAGCCGCCCTTCGACGTACACGGAGCGGCCCTTGCGCAGATACTCGCCGGCGATCTCCGCGAGCCGGCCGAAGAAGGCCACGCGGTGCCACTCGGTTTCCTCCTGCTGCTGTCCGGACGCATCCTTGTAGCGGCGCGTGGTCGCGATCGAAACGTTGGTGATCGCCGCGCCGTCGGCGGTGTAGCGCGTCTCGGGGTCGCGCCCGAGGTTGCCGATCAGGATCACCTTGTTGACGGAGGCCATGCACTCGTCTCCCAGTTTTTCGCAAGCAAGCGGAATGCGGCCATCATACCTTCGGCGCCCGCGCCGCCGGACGGCGCTGCGGCGCGGTGCGGGCGTCGCCGACCGCGATCGGCTCGCCGTGCGCGCGGCGCGGCGGCTCACGCATGCCGGTCGCGACCAGCCACCACGCGGCCAGCAGCGCAGCCGACGTGTAGAACACGCCGGTAGCGCCGGCGCGCGACGCGAGCCAGCCGCCCAGCGCGCCTCCGGCGAACAGCCCGATCGACTGCGTCGTGTTGTAGATGCCCAGCGCCAGCCCCTTGTGCGAAGGCGGCGCGACACGCGACGTCAGCGAAGGCAGGCTCGCTTCGAGGATGTTGAACGCGACGAAGAACAGCAGCAGCCACAACGCGAGCCACGCGAGCGAAGGCGCGAACCACGCGTAGCCGAGCTGCACGGCGACCAGCAGCCCGATCGCCCCGAGAAACAGCACGCGTATCCGCCCGCGGCGCTCCGCCGCGACGATCGGCGGCATCATCACCGCGAACGACGCGAGCACGACGGGCAGGTAGACCTGCCAGTGCCGCGCGACCGGCAGCCCGCCGCGTTCGACCAGCAGGACCGGCACGACGACGAAGATCGCCATCTGCACCGCGTGCAGCACGAAAATGCCGACGTTCAATCGCAGCAGCTCCGGATGCAGCACGACCTCGAGCCAGTGCGCCGGATCCTCGTGGTGGATCTTCGGCGGCGCCGGCGGCACGATCCACAGCACGACGCCGATCGCGGCGATCGCCAGCACGCCGGTGAGCGCAAACAGCCCGCCCATGCCGATCGCCGCGTACAACGGCGGCGCACCGACCAGCGAAAGCGCGAAAGTCAGTCCGATCGACGCGCCGACCAGCGCCATCGCCTTCGTTCGATGCTCGTCGCGCGTGACGTCGGCGATGAACGCGGTGACGGCCGCCGCGACCGCGCCGGTGCCCTGGATCGCGCGGCCGATGATCGTCACCCAGATGTCGTCGGCGGACGCGGCGACGAAGCTGCCGATCGCGAACAGCGCGAGCCCGATCACGATCAGCGGCTTGCGGCCATAGCGGTCGCTGAGCACGCCGTACGGGATCTGCAGGATGCCTTGCGTGAGCCCGTAGATGCCGAGCGCGAGGCCCACCAGCGTCGCGCTGGTGGCGGGGTCCTGCGCGCCGGCGAGTCCGCGTGCGTGCACCGCGAACACCGGCAGGATCAGGAACAGCCCGAGCATGCGCAGCGCAAAGATCGAAGCGAGCGATACGCTCGCCCGGATCTCAAGCGGCGACATGCGGTCGGTGGCGGTCATCGAAGGAAGGGCGAATCGGGCGGCGCGGCGAAGGCACTCGGTTCGCGCGCGCGGGAGGCAAATGGTAGTCGATCGCTGTGGCTCGCCGCCCCGAAGGCGCGATAGCTCGCGCACCGGCGCGCTGCTAGGATTTTTCCGCTGCCGGCGTTCGACAGCGTGCCGTACCACGAACTGCGGAGGCAACGATGAGAACGCGAGCCTTGTCCCGGCGCGCAGCGGCGCTCGCATCGATCGTCGCGCTGGTCGCCGGGTGCGAAACGGTGCCGCCGGCCGATCCGCAGGCCGCGCTGATCGCCAACGGCCGGCGCATTTTTTTCAACGAGACCTTCGCCGGCAACGGCCGCACCTGCGGCACCTGCCACCCCGCCGACAACAACTTCACGATCGACGCCGCGTTCATCGCGCGCCTGCCGGCCAACGATCCGCTGTTCGTCGCCGAGTTCGTTCCGGCGTTGGCGAAGAACTTCGAGAACCCGCGCCTGATGCGCGCGTTCGGGCTGATTCTCGAGAACCTCGACGGCTTCGACGATCTCGCGAACAGCTTCGTGATGCGCGGCGTTCCGCACACGCTCGCGCTGCGGACTTCGGTCGCGAACCGCGCGGGGCCGCGTACCGGCTGGTCCGGCGACGGCGCGCCGGGCGACGGATCGCTGCGATCGTTCGCCACCGGCGCGGTGATCCAGCATTTCACGAAGACGCTCGCTCGCGTGCCGGGCGTGGACTTCAGGCTGCCGACCGACGACGAGCTCGACGCGCTCGAAGCGTTCCAGCTTTCGCTCGGGCGCAAGGAGGACCCGAAGCTCCCGCTGCCGCTGAAGGGTGCCGTCGCGCGGCGCGGGCAAGCGCTGTTCCTCGATCGCAACGTCGGCAAGTGCAACTTCTGCCACGCGAACGCGGGCGCCAACGCCGACTTCGGCGGCGGCAGTCTCGGCAATCAGAACTTCGACACCGGTGTGGAGAACCTGCCCGACCGGCCGGCGCAGCTCACCGGCGAGAAGCCGCCGCGCGACGACGGCTTCGGCACCCCCGGCGACGGCACGTTCAACACGCCGCCGCTCGTCGAAGCGGCCGATACCGGTCCTTTCTTCCACGACAACGCGGTGGCCACACTCGAGGCGGCCGTCGCTTTCTACGATGGCGAGTCGTTCAACAACTCGCCCGCCGGCAGGGCGCTGGCCGGCGCCACCGGCGGCGGCATCGAGCTCGATGCGACCCAGACGCAGGCGATCGCCTCGTTCCTGCGCGTGCTCAACGCGCTCGAGAACATCCGCTCGGCCACCGAGCTGCTCGAGACGGCCGCGCCGCACGACGATCCGACGCAGTCGGTCTTCAAGCAGGCGATCGGCGACATCGGCGACGCGATCCGCGTGCTGCGCGAAGCGGACCTGCATCCCGAGGCGCTCGCGCCGCTGCAGAACGCGAAGCGCTTTGCGCGCCGGGCTCAGCAGGCCTTGTTGACGCGCAGGTACTGGCTGCAGCAGGCGGCCGCCGCGCTGAACGAGGCGCGCGCGGCGCTGATCGAATAGCGCGAAGGAGCATGCGATGAACCGGCGACGACTGTTCGCACGAAGCGCGCTCGCACTGTGGGCGGCGCCCTGGATCGCGCAGGCGCAGAAGGCCACCGAGCAGTTCATCCCGATCCGCCAGTCGCCGGGGCTGTCGGGCAAGTCGACCATCATCGGCACGATCGAAGCGGTCGACGCAGCCGCGCGAACGATCACCGTGAACGCGGGTTCGACTTCGTATCGCTGCGCGCTGACCGATCGCACACGGATCTGGATCGACCGCAGCGCCCAGCGGCTTTCCGCGACGAGCGGCAGCATCGGCGATCTGCAGAGGGGCCGGCGCGTCGAGGTCAAGTTCACCGACGCGACGCGCAACGCGGTGGAGTGGGTCAAGGTCGAGGCGCCGGCGTAGCTCGTCGGAGTTCCTGCGCCTTCGCCGGACCGCGCAATCCGCCCGGCCTTCGGCCGGCCCCGGTTGTCCAGGGCGGCGGGTTCGGAGCCCTCCAGCAGGGAGCGGCGTGCACCGGCGCCGCTCGACCCGGAGCAAAGCGCGACTCGCGCGTCCGACCCCGAGTTTTCTATAGTGTCGGGTTCGCTCACTCCGCCCGACGCCCATGGAAGAGATCCGCATCCGCGGCGCACGCACGCACAACCTGAAGAACGTCGCGCTCGACCTGCCGCGGAACAAGCTCATCGTGATCACCGGGCTTTCGGGCTCGGGCAAGAGCTCGCTCGCGTTCGACACGCTGTACGCGGAAGGGCAGCGGCGCTACGTGGAGTCGCTGTCGGCGTACGCGCGGCAGTTCCTGCAGCTGATGGAAAAGCCCGACGTCGACTCGATCGAAGGGTTGTCGCCGGCGATCGCGATCGAGCAGAAGGCGGCCGGCCACAACCCGCGCTCGACGGTCGGCACCGTCACCGAGCTCCACGACTACCTGCGGCTGCTCTACGCACGCGTCGGTCGGCCGCACTGCCCCGACCATCCGTCGCAGGCGCTCGCCGCGCAAAGCGTGTCGCAGATGGTCGATGCCGCGCTCGCGCTGCCCGCGGACACCCGGCTCGTCGTGCTCGCCCCGGTCGTGCGCGAGCGCAAGGGCGAGTTCGAGGAGCTGTTCGAGGACCTCCAGGCGCAGGGCTTCGTGCGCTTTCGTGTCGACGGCGCGATCGTCGAGGCCGAAGATCTTCCCGCGCTCGCGAAGAGCGAACGACACTCGATCGACGTCGTCGTCGACCGGCTCAAGGTGCGGCCCGATGCGCGCCAGCGGCTCGCCGAGTCGTTCGAAACCGCGCTGCGCATCGCCGACGGCCGCGCGCTGCTGCTCGACACGGACAACGGCACCGAAACGGTGTTCTCGAACCGCTACGCCTGCCCGATCTGCGGCTACTCGTTGGCCGATCTCGAACCGCGCCTGTTTTCCTTCAACAATCCGGCGGGCGCGTGTCCGGGGTGCGACGGGCTGGGCACCGTCGAATTCTTCGACGAGCGGCGCGTCGTCGCGCATCCGGAGCTTTCGCTGGCGAGCGGCGCGATCCGCGGCTGGGATGCGCGCAACCAGTACTACTTCCAGATGCTCGCCGCGCTCGCCAGACACGCGAAGGTCGACATCGATCAGCCGTGGGAGGCGCTGCCCGCCGCGTTCCGCGAACAGGTCCTGCGCGGCAGCGGCGACGTCGAGATCGCGTTTTCGTACACGAACGAAAGGGGCCGCAGGATCGTCCGCCGGCATCCGTTCGAAGGCGTTCTGCGGAACATGGAGCGGCGCTGGCGCGAAACCGACTCGCCGGCGGTGCGCGAAGAGCTCGCCAAGTACCGCGCGGTCAAACCCTGCCCGGCGTGCGACGGCACCCGCCTGCGGCGCGAGGCGCGCTTCGTTTTCGTCGGCGAAGACGCCCAACGCCGTGCGATCTACGAAGTCGAGCGGATGACGCTCGCCGACGCGCGCGACTACTTCGATGCGCTGCGTCTGGACGGCGCGAAGCGGGAGATCGGCGGGCGCATCGTGCGCGAGATCGCGGCGCGCCTGAAGTTCCTGAACGACGTCGGGCTCACGTACCTGACGCTCGACCGCGCCGCCGACACCCTGTCGGGCGGTGAGTCGCAGCGGATCCGGCTCGCCTCGCAGATCGGATCGGGACTGACCGGGGTGATGTACGTGCTCGACGAGCCCTCGATCGGGCTGCACCAGCGCGACAACGACCGGCTGATCGGCACGCTGAAGCAGCTGCGCGACCTCGGCAACACGGTCATCGTCGTCGAGCACGACGAGGACGCGATCCGCGCGGCCGACCACGTCGTCGACATGGGCCCCGGCGCGGGTGAACACGGCGGCCGAGTCGTGGCGCAAGGCCGGCCCGAGGACATCGAAGCCTCGCCCGAGTCGCTGACGGGCGCGTACCTGGCAGGCCGCAAACGGATCGCCGTGCCGAAGTCGCGCGCGCGTCCCGGTCTGCGCTGGCTCAAGCTCGCTGGCGCGCGCGGCAACAACCTGAAGTCCGTCGACCTCGAACTGCCCGTCGGCCTGTTCGTCTGCGTGACGGGTGTTTCGGGCTCCGGCAAGTCGACGTTGATCAACGACACGCTCGCCGCAGCGGTCGCGCGCCAGCTGCACGGCTCGGCGGCCGAGCCCGCACCCTACGAGTCGATCGAAGGGGTCGAACACTTCGACAAGATCATCAGCGTCGACCAGAGTCCGATCGGCCGCACGCCGCGCAGCAATCCGGCCACGTACACGGGGCTGTTCACGCCGATCCGCGAGCTGTTCGCGGAAACGCCGGCCGCGCGCGAGCGCGGCTACGAGGCGGGGAGGTTCTCGTTCAACGTCAAGGGCGGACGCTGCGAGGCGTGCCAGGGCGACGGCTTGATCCGCGTCGAGATGCACTTCCTGCCCGACATCTACGTGACCTGCGACACGTGCCGCGGCGCGCGCTACAACCGCGAGACGCTCGAGGTGCTTTACAAGGGCCTGAATATCGCGCAGGTGCTCGACCTCACGGTCGAGCAGGCGGCGGAATTCTTCAAGGCGGTGCCTGCGATCGCCCGCAAGCTGCACACGCTCGCCGACGTCGGGCTCGGCTACATCCGCCTCGGCCAGAGCGCGACCACCCTGTCGGGCGGCGAAGCGCAGCGCGTGAAACTCTCTTTGGAGCTGTCCAAGCGCGACACCGGCCGCACCCTCTATATCCTCGACGAACCGACGACCGGGCTGCACTTTCAAGACATCGATCTGCTGCTGCGCGTGCTGCACCAGTTGCGCGACGCCGGCAACACGGTCGTCGTGATCGAGCACAACCTCGACGTGATCAAGACCGCGGACTGGGTGATCGACCTCGGCCCGGAAGGCGGCGAAGCCGGCGGGCAAATCGTCGCCACCGGCGCACCCGAGGAGGTCGCCGCGAATCCGGCGAGCTACACGGGGCGCTACCTCGCGGCCGCGCTCGGACGCGGGCGCGAGCGGAAAGCCGCCTAGCCCGGATATTTCACGAGGGACGCGGGAGTTGCGCGGAGGCCGGGGCGAGCCAGGTTGCGCGAGAGGGGCGCAGTCAAAGGCCGGTGGGCCTTTGCGAGCACTTGAGCGCAAGATGGCCGGCCCGGCGCCGCGCAAACCCGCGTAGCCCCGGCGGTGCAAAGCGGATCGGCGCTCCGCCGGCCAGAAGCGCCGATTCACCGAGGCAAAACGTACGCATACGGGGGCGACCTCGTGAAACATCCGGGTTAGCGATCGCTGCGACGGGCTGACCGGCACCGCGCGCCCGCGGTGCCGCAGCGCGCTGGCTCCGTCGCGAGCCGCCCGATGTCCGGAATAGCGCGGCGCGACGCGCACAACTCGGGCCATCGTCGGCCGCGCCGACCGGCACCATGGCACGAGCCAAACAAGTCATCGCCCGCGCGGCCTCGGCGTCCGGAAATTCCTCGCCGCGGCACGCCGACCGCATCCGATGCAAGCGTTTCTGCCCCAATTCGCCGGCCGCGTGCTCCTGGTCGAGGACAACGCGGTCAACGCCATCGTCGCGCGCACGACGCTCGAAGAACTGGGTGTCGACGTCGAGGTCGCCTGCGACGGCTTCGAGGCGCTCGACCGGCTGCGCGCCGGGGGCTTCGACCTCGTGCTGATGGACATCCAGATGCCGCGCATGGACGGCTACACGGCCACGCGCACCTGGC
>JBFMFC010000017.1:0-36881 GCA_040752195.1 Pseudomonadota bacterium
CCTCGATGCGCAGAATGAACTGTCCGCCGTGATGGCGCGCGTAGGCCCACGAGAACAGCGCGGTGCGCGCGGTGCCGAGATGCAGCATCCCGGTCGGGCTCGGTGCGATTCGGGTGCGGACGGTCATCAACGAAAAAGCCCGCTGCGGCGGGCTCGGCGGTTGCGGGCGTCTGGTGGGTGGTACAGGGTTCGAACCTGTGACCCCTGCCGTGTGAAGGCAGTGCTCTACCGCTGAGCTAACCACCCGGATGCGGCAGCGATTCTAGCAGCGTCCGAAGGGACCTAGCCCGGACGTTTCACGAGGTCGCCCCCGTGTGCGTGCGTTCGGTCTCAGCGAATCGGCACTATCGGCCGGCGGGCTGCTGATCCAATGTGTACCGGCGGGGCTACGCGGGTTTGCGCGGCGCCTGCGGGCGCGGACTTGGCCTCAAGTGCTCGCGAAGGCCACTCGGCCCTCGACTGCGCCCCTCTCGGCCAATCCGCATCCCGCATGCATCCGCGCAACTCCCGCGTCCCCCGTGAAATGTCCGGGCTAGACTCTCGCGGCGATGAACCTGGCGCATCTGCTGGTCCGCACCGCGCGCCGACTGCCAAGCACATCGGCGGTCGTCGAACGCGGCCGCATCGACCTGGACTATGCGGCGCTCGCTGACCGAGCGCTACGGCTGGCGCGGTCACTCGTCGAACGGCTCGGCGTGCACGCAGGCGAGCGCGTCGCGCTCGTGATGAAGAACAACGCCGCGTACGTCGAGCTGCTGTACGCGTGCTGGGCCGCGGGAATCGGCGCGATCCCGGTCAACGTCAAGCTGCATCCGAAGGAGATCGCGTACATCCTCGACGACGCCGCGGCACGCGTGTGCTTCGTCACCGACGACGTCGACAGCGCGGGCATCGCGGCAGCGCGCGCCGGCGGCGCGACCGAGTTCGTCGACGTCGACCGCGCCGACTACGTGCGGCTGCTCGACTGCGAGCCGGGTGCCGTGCGCGATGTCGCGCCCGACGATCTCGCATGGCTGTTTTACACGAGCGGGACGACCGGCCGGCCGAAGGGCGTGATGCTCACGCACCGCAGCCTGCTCGCGATGGCGCTGAACTATCTGGCGGACGTCGATCACGCGGCAGCCGGCGAGCAGCTTCTGCACGCGGCGCCGATGTCGCACGGCTCGGGGCTGTACATCGTGCCGAACGTCGCGGCGGGCGCGACTCAGCTCGTGCCCGCGTCGCGCGGCTTCGATGTCGCCGAGATCGACGCGATCCTCGATGCGACCCAGGGAGTGAAGTTCTTCGCCGCGCCGACGATGGTGATGCGGCTCGTCGACGGGCTGCGCGGCGATGCGCGCGGGCTCAAGCTCATCGTCTACGGCGGCGGGCCGATGTACGTCGCCGACTGCCGGCGCGCGCTCGACCGTCTCGGCCCGCGGCTCGCGCAGATCTACGGCCAGGGCGAGAGCCCGATGACGATCACCGTGCTGCCGATCGCCGACCACGCACGTCGGCCGGACGAGGACGACGCGCGTTGGCTGGCGCGGCTCGGTTCGGTCGGCCGCGCGCAGACCGGTGTCGAAGTCGCCGTGTTCGGCGCGGACGATCGCCCGCTCGCCGCCGGGCAGACCGGAGAAGTCGTCGTGCGCGGCGACCCGGTGATGTTCGGCTACCTGAACAACGCGGAGGCGACCGCCAAGGCGCTCGCCGGCGGCTGGCTGCACACGGGCGACCTGGGCCGGCTCGACAAGCACGGCTATCTGACGCTGGTCGACCGCAGCAAGGACCTGATCATCTCGGGCGGAGCCAACATCTACCCGCGCGAGGTCGAGGAAGCGCTGCTTCTGCATCCGGCCGTGCGCGAAGCGGCGGTGATCGGCGAACCCGATCCCGACTGGGGCGAGAACGTCGTCGCGGTCGTCGTCCGCGATCCGGCGCGCGAGTGCACGGCCGGCGAGCTCGACGCGCACTGCCTCGAACACATCGCGCGCTTCAAGCGGCCGAAGCGCTACGTCTTCGTCGACGAGCTGCCGAAAAACGCGACCGGCAAAGTGCTCAAGCGCGAGCTGCGCGAGCGGATCGCGTCCGCGGCGCGGCGACCCGAAGCTAGCTGAGCGCCGCGCTGCGCCACACGCTCGCGCCTTTGGCGTCGCGCTCGATCGCGTCGAGTACGGCTTCGTGCGCGGCGGCTTCCTCGGCGCTCGCGGGCAGCACGATCAGTCGCGACGCGTCGACCGGGCCGAAATCGCCGAGCGCCGCGCCCGGCGCGATGTCGATCGTCAGGCTGTCCTGGCCGCGCGTCATCGCCAGATACACCTCGGCCAGCAGCCCCGCGTCGAGCAGCGCGCCGTGCAGCGTGCGGTGGCTGTTGGAGACTCCGTACCGCTCGCACAGCGCGTCGAGCGAGTTGCGCTTGCCCGGATGCAGCTCGCGCGCGAGCTTCAGCGTGTCGGTCACCGCGGCGCAGTGCTCGCGGAACGCGGGGCGGCCGAGCCGCGCCAGCTCGGCGTCGAGGAATTCGAGGTCGAACGGCGCGTTGTGGATGATCACCTCGGCGCCGCGCACGAACTCGAGCAGGTCGTCGACGATGTCGGCGAACTTCGGCTTGTCGGCGAGAAACTCGTCGGTCAGTCCGTGCACCGCGACCGCACCGTCGTCGCTGGCGCGCTCCGGGTTGACGTAGCGGTGCAGCTGCCGCTCGGTGATGCGCCGGCTGACGATCTCGATGCAGCCGACCTCGATGATGCGGTGCCCGTCCTTCGCTTCGAGGCCGGTGGTTTCCGTGTCGAGGACGACCTGACGCATGGGTCAGTCCGCCTGGCCCGCGGGCCCGTGCGCAGCGACCGCGCCGCCGGCCGCCGCCACCGGCTTGCCGCGGTCGAGCCACTCGCGAACCAGCGTGTAGACGGTCGGCACCACGTACAGCGTCAGCACGGTGCCGAGCGTCAGCCCGCCGACGATCACCCAGCCGATCTGCTTGCGGCTCTCGGCGCCCGCGCCGGTGGCGAGCGCCAGCGGCACCGCGCCGAGCACCATCGCGCCGGTCGTCATCAGGATCGGCCGCAGGCGCAGCACGGCCGCGTGCCGGACCGCGGCGAACAGCGCCTCGCCGCGGCTGCGCAACTGGTTGGAGAACTCGACGATCAGGATGCCGTGCTTGGTGATCAATCCCACGAGCGTGATCAGCCCGATCTGGCTGTAGATGTTGAGCGTTCCGCCCGCCAGCCACAGCGCCAGCAGTGCGCCGGTCATCGACAGCGGCACCGACAGCATGATCACGAAAGGATCGGCGAAGCTCTCGAACTGCGCCGACAGCACCAGGTAGATGAAGATGATCGCCAGCGCGAAGGTCAGGTAGATGCTGCCGCGCGTGTCGCGGAACTCGCGCGACTGGCCGTTGAGATCGGTCAGCGCGGCTTGCGGCAGCACCTGGCGCGCGACCTGGTCCATCACCGGCAGCACGTCGCCGAGCGTGTAGCCGGGCGCGACTTGGCCGGTGATCGTCACCGCGCGCAGCCGGTTGAAGTGGTTCAGCGACTGCGGGCTGACGCCTTCGCGCACGGTGACCACATTGGCCAGTTGCACCATCGAGCCGTCGCGCGCCCGCACGTAGATGTCGCTGATGTCGTTCGGCCGCGTGCGGTCGCGCGGGGCGACCTGAACGATCACGTCGTACTGCTCGCCGTCCTTCTTGAAGCGCGTGACCTGCCGGCCGCCGAGCATCGTCTGCAGCGTGCGGCCCACCGTTTCGACCGCGATGCCGAGGTCGCCGAGCTTGTCGCGGTCGACCTCGACGCGCAGCTCAGGCGTGTTCAGCCGCAGGTCGGACTGCAGGTTCTGCACGCCGGGGTACTTGCCCATCTCGGCGATGAACGCGGTGACGATGCGATCGAGCTCCGCGTACGGGATCTGCGCCATGATCACGTACTCGATCGGCAGCGCGCGCGGCGACTGGCCGAGCGACGGCGGATTGACCGCGAAGCCGATCGCCCCCGGCAGCGTCGCGAACTTCTGGTTCAGCTCGCGCGCGATGTCCTGCTGCCTGCGCTGGCGCTCCTCCCACGGCTTGAGCCGCAGGATCGCATTGCCGAAGTCGACGCTCGGAAAGCCCGCGATCGCGTTGTACGCGGCCGCCTCGGGAATCGTCGCGTAGTACGCCTCGATCGCGCGCAGTTGCTCCGACGTGTACTCGACGGTCGATCCCTGCGGCGACTGGATGCGGCCGAAGATCACGCCGCGGTCCTCCAGCGGCGCCAGCTCCGATCGGATCAGCGTGAACAGCCCCGCGCCCGCGGCGACGACGATCGCCCAGCCGGCGAGCACGGTCCACCGGTGCGCCAGCACCCACCCGAGCGAACGCGCGTAGCCGTGCGTCAGCGCGTCGAGAAAGCCGTCGATCGCCCGATACAGCCGGCCGTGCTTGGTCTCGTGCCGCAGCAGCTTGCTGCACATCATCGGCGACAGCGTCAGCGCGACGAAGCCCGACACCAGCACCGCGCCGGCCAGCGCGAGCGCGAACTCGATGAACAGCCGCCCGGTGCGTCCGGTCGAGAACGCCAGCGGCGCGAACACGGCCACCAGCGTCAGCGTCATCGCGACCACCGCGAAGCCGATTTCCTTGACGCCTTTGACCGCCGCCTCCACGCGCGGCATGCCGTGCTCGACATTGCGGTAGATGTTCTCGAGCACGACGATCGCGTCGTCGACGACCAGCCCGATCGCCAGCACCAGCGCGAGCAGCGTCAGCGTGTTGATCGTGAAGCCGAATGCGTACATCAGCGCAAACGCCCCGACCAGCGAAACCGGGATCGTCACCAGCGGGATGACCGTGGCGCGCAGGTTGCGCAGGAAGAAGAAGATCACGAGCACGACCAGCACGACCGCCTCGGCGACGGTCGTGAAGACCGACTTGATCGAGCGGTCGATGAACACCGACGAGTCGTATGCGACCGTGATCCGCATGCCCGGCGGCAGCGTCTCGTTGATGCGGGCGATCTCCTGCCGCACGGCGGCCGACAGTTCGAGCGGATTGCCGGTCGCCTGCTTGACGACCCCCATGTTGATCGACGGCTCGCCGTTGAAGCGCGCGATCACGCGTTCGCTCTGCGCGCCGACGCGCACGGTCGCGACGTCGCGCAGTCGGACCGGGTAGCCGTTGAAGGTCGTGACGATCGCGTTCTCGAACTCGCCGACGCGCTGCAGGTCGGTCGCCGCGACGATGTTGAACTCGCGCTTGGTCGATTCGATCCGGCCCGACGGCAGCTCGACGTTCTGCCTGCGCAGCGCGTCCTCGACGTCCTGCACGGTCAGGCGGTAGCCGGCCAGCCGGTCGCGGTCGACGTCGATGCGCATGCTGATGCGCCGCTCGCCGAAGATCCACACATCGGCCGCGCCCGGCAGCACCGACAGCCGCGGCTTGACGTAGCGCGCGAGGTAGTCGGACACCTCCAGCGGCGTGCGCGCGCCTTGCGTCACCGTCATCCAGATGATCGGGAAGGCGTCGGACTCGACCTTCGCGATCACCGGTTCGTCCACACCGTCGGGCAGCCGCGCGCGCACGCGCGCAACCTTGTCGCGCACGTCGGCGGCCGCCGAGTCCGGATCGCGCGTGATGCGGAAACGCACGTTGATGTCGCTGCGCTCGGACCGGCTCGCCGAGGTCATCAGCTCGACCCCTTCGATGCCGGCGAGCGAATCTTCCAGCACCTTGGTGATCTGCGACTCGATCACCTCGGCCGACGCGCCCGGGTACGTCGTCTGCACGCTGACGATCGGCTCGTCGATCTTCGGATACTCGCGCACCGCCAGCCGCGTGTACGAGATCAGCCCGATCACCAGCACCAGCAGCGACAGCACGCTCGCCAGCACCGGGCGCCGGATGCACAGTTCGAACAGGCTCACTTGTTCACCACCCGCACCGGCTGCCCGTCGCGCTGCACGCGCATGCCGGCAGTGACGACCCGGTCGCCGGCCTTCACACCTTCGAGCAGTTCGACCTGAGATTCGCGCCGCACGCCGAGCTTGACACGCACGCGGTTAGCCTTGCCGTCGGCGACCGTGTAGACGAAGAAGTCGTCGCCGAGCGGAACGATCGCCTCCTCGGGCACCAGCAGCGCGTTGGCGCGCTCGCCGACGATCACGCGCACGCGTGCGAACATGCCCGGGCGCAGCCGGCCGTCGGTGTTGGCGAGCCGCGCGCGCACTTCGAGCGAACGGCCGCTCGCATCGATGCGGGGGTTGATCGCCTCGACCGTGCCGGCATAGCGCGCGCCCGGCAGCGCATCGGCGACGACCTCGACCGTCTGGCCGACTTTCAGTTGCGTGAAGTAGCGCTCCGGCAGACGGAAGTCGACCTTCAGGAGGTGGATGTCCTCGACGTTGACGAGATCGGTGCCCTCGCGCACGTAGTCGCCCAGGCTCACGTTGCGGATGCCGACCACGCCGTCGAAAGGCGCGACGATCCGCATCTTCGCGAGCCGCGCTTCGGCGAGCTTGAGTTTTGCGGCGAGCACGTCGACGTTCGAAGCCGCCTGCTCCTGCGCGCTGGAGCTGACGAAGTTCTTGCGCGCCAGATCCTCGGTGCGCTTCAGGTTCGACATCGCCAGATCCAGCTCGGCGCGCGCCTGCTCGACTTCGGCCTGGTTCAGCGACGAGTCGAGCGCGACGAGCAACTGGCCGCGCTTGACCGGCTGGCCGTCGCGAAAGGCGATCGTCGCGATGCGCCCCGACACCTCGGGCCGCAGAATCACGCTTTCGTTCGATCGCAGCGAACCGACGGCCTGCAGCTCTTCGCTGATCCGCGTCGGCTGGAGCGCGACCACCTCGACCGGCGCAGCGGCGGCGCCCTGCGGCCCGGTCGCGGCCTTGTCCGCCGACTTGCCAGCCGCAACCGACTTGACTTCGGCGGTCTTGGTCTCCGCGCTCGGCGCAACCGCGGCGCCGCCGCGGTTCAGCGCGTAAGCGGCGATGGCGGCGGCGGCGAGTCCACCCAGGGCGACGATCGTGACTCTGTGCTTCAGCATCGGAAAAACGTGCAGCGGCGCGCTGCGCCCGCGGAAAGGCTTCGGAATTTAACACCGCGCGCCTCAGCGCGCGCCGCTTCCACCACCGCGCAACACCGATTCGACCCCGCGATTCGCCAGGCGATCCGCGCGTTCGTTTCCCGCATTGCCGGCATGTCCTCTGACCCAGCGCCAGTCGATGTCGTGCCGCTGCGCCAGCTCGGCGAGCCGCGCCCACAGGTCGGCGTTCTTCACCGCCTTGTTGCCGGCGGTTTTCCACCCGCGGCGGATCCAGTTGGGCAGCCACTCGGTCACACCCAGCTTGACGTACTGCGAATCCGTGTGGAGCACGACGCGGCAGCGCCGCTTCAGCGAAGCGAGCGCCTCGATCACCGCGACCAGCTCCATCCGGTTGTTGGTCGTCTGCGGCTCGCCGCCGAACAGCTCCTTTTCGTGGACGCCGGACTTCAGATACGCGCCCCAGCCGCCCGGGCCGGGATTGCCCTTGCACGCGCCGTCGGTGTAGATCTCGACGACGGCACCGGAGGCGCCGCCGTGCAGCGCCGGTTCGGCCGCGGCGTCGGCTGCGCCCGGCTTGCCGCTGTGTGCCGACGCCGCCGAAGCGCTGCGCGCGCGCGTCATCGCTGCGCCGCGCGCGTCATCGCATCGTTGGCGGGCACGTCCGGCTCGTCGACGCGGATGCTGAACGCCTCGCCCGTCGCGCTCGATACCGGACCCGCCGGCGCGAGCGCGGGCCGCAGCGCGTTCTGCCGTTTCCATGCCGGGCCCACCAGCCGCATGCCGCGCACCCGCTTGATCGCGGTGACGAGATAGACCGAGCCGAGCACGGGCCACCAGCGGTCGCCGGCCTTTTCCAGGAAGCGCCAGCGGGCGAGCCACTTGTCGCTGCGCGCCCATGGCAGGTAGCAGCCATAGCGGCCGCGGCTCACCTCGAACGACAGCAGTTTCATCCAGTCCTTGATGCGCGGCAGCGAGATGAACTGGCCCTCGCGCGGCAGAAACGGCGCCATCCCCAACCGCGACATGAGCTGCCGCAGACCCCACAGGCTGACCGGATTGAATCCGGTCAGCACGATGTGTCCCTCGGGAACCAGCACGCGTTCGACCTCGCGCAGCACCTGGTGCGGCTCTTCGGCGAACTCGAGGATGTGCGGCATCACGACCAGATCGATCGAGCCGGTTGCGAACGGCAGTTCCTCGAACCGGGTGATCACGGTCACCCGGCAGTGCGCGCCGCCGCGCCCCCCGAGCGAAGCGGGCAAGCGGTCCGACGCGCAAAAACGCAGCGGCATGCGGTTCTCGCGCAGCGCGTCGATCTCCGGCAGGCCAAGCTGCAGCGCGTGGTAGCCGAAGATGTCGGCCACCGCCGCGTCGAGCTGCTGCTGCTCCCAGTCGAGCACGTAGCGACCCGGCGGCGAGCGCAGGAACTCCGACAGCCGGACGATCGGAGACGACGCGCCCGCGGCGGGCTGCTCGAGGAAGTTCGGATCGAAGTGCACTTTTCGCGGACAATCGGGCCGTTGCGACTCGCCTTGCCAAACATGTCTGCCGAAACCAGGCACCCCGCGCTGCGGATCGAACCGGTCCCGGCATTCGACGACAACTATCTGTGGCTCGCTTCCCGCGACGGCCTGGCCTTTGTCGTCGACCCGGGCGACGCCGGACCGATCGAACAAGCGCTCGCCGCGCGCGGGCTGCGACTGGCCGCCATTGTAGTCACGCACCATCACGGCGATCACACGGGCGGTGTGGAGCGGTTGAAGCGCGCGCACGGCGCGACCGTCTACGGGCCGGCGGCGGAAGCGATTCCCGCGCGCGATGTCGCGCTCGCCGAAGGCGACCGCGTCGAGCTGCTCGGCGTGACCTTCGACGTGCTCGACGTGCCGGGGCACACGCGCGGCCACATCGCGTATCACGCGCCGTCGATCGCGGCGCTGTTCTGCGGCGACACGCTCTTTGCGGGCGGCTGCGGCCGGCTGTTCGAAGGCACGCCGGCGCAGATGCACGCGTCGCTCGCCAAGCTGGCGCGCCTGCCGGGCGCGACTCGCGTTTACTGCGCGCACGAGTACACCGTCGCGAATCTGAAGTTCGCGCGCGCGGTCGAGCCCGACAACGCCGCACTCGCGCGCCGGCTCGCCGACAGCGAGGCCATGCGTGCGCGCGGCGAACCCACCGTGCCGTCGACGATCGCGCTCGAGCTCGCGACCAATCCGTTCCTGCGCTGCGACGAGCCCGCGGTGCGCGCGGCGGCGCAACGGCGGCATCCCGGCGCAGGCGCTTCCGCCGTCGAGACATTCGCCGCGATACGCGCCTGGAAAAACGCGTTCTGATGCGGATGGACTGACGCGAGCGCGCGATTCGCGCGATTGGCGGACGAATCGGCCGCTTATACTGCGCCCGATGTTCTGTCGGCACGATGTTCGCGAACGCGCCGCGTCGATGCGCGCACACCTGCTGCGATTCGTCGCCGCGGCGTTCGCGCTCGCCGCGCTGACGGCGCCGCCGCACAGCGAGGCCGCGGACGGCGCATCGACCGACGTCGACTGGTGGTCCGAGCTGCCCGCCTACCGCGCCGGCGAAGACACGGCAGCGCCCACTGCATCGACGCCCGCCCGGCCCGTTCCGGAAGCTTCGCCGAGCCCGGTCGTCGCGGCCGATCCGGGCGACGTGTGGGACCGCATCCGCAGCGGCTTCGCGCTGCCGGATCTGACGACCAAGTCGGTCGCGGCGGCGACGCGCTGGTACCAGGATCGCCCCGACTACATCGACCGCATGGCAAGCCGCGCGAGCCTGTACCTGTTCCACATCGTCGAGGAAGTCGAGAAGCGCGGCATCCCGACCGAGCTTGCGCTGCTGCCTTTCGTCGAGAGCGCGATGCAGCCCGAGGCCGAGTCGCACGCGCGCGCTTCGGGGCTGTGGCAGTTCATCCCGTCGACCGGCAAGCGCTACGCGCTCGAGCAGAACGTATGGAAGGACGAGCGGCGCGACATCGTCGAGTCCACGCGCGCCGCGCTCGACTACCTGCAAAAGCTGTACGACGACTTCGGCGACTGGCACTTGGCGCTCGCCGCGTACAACATGGGCGAAGGCGGGCTGGCGCGCGCGATCCAGCGCAACCGCCGCGCCAAGAAGCCGACCGACTACGCGAGCCTGCGGCTGCCGCGCGAGACGCAGTTCTACGTGCCCAAGCTGCAGGCGATCAAGAACATCGTGCGCGACCCGGCCGCCTACGGCATCACGCTGCCGGCGATCCGCAACGAACCGTACTTCGTGACGATCACCAAGACGCGCGACATCGACGTGACGACCGCGGCCGAACTCGCCGAGATGCCGCTCGACGAGTTCCTCGCGCTCAACCCGTCGTTCAACCGGCCGGTGATCCTCGGCGCGGCGCAGCCCACGCTGCTGCTGCCCGCGGACCGCGTCGAGACGTTCCGCTCGAACCTCGCCGCGTACGAGGCGACCGGGCAGCCGCTCGCGAGCTGGACCGCGTACACGCTCAAGCCGAACGAAACGCTCGCCAGGGTGGCCGAACGCGCGGGCATCAGCGAAGCCAAACTGCGCGAGGCCAACCGCGTTCCGCCGCGCTACAAGCTGGCGGCGGGCTCGACGATCCTGATTCCGCGCGACGAGACGATGGCCGAGGACATCGCACCCGAGCTGCTGCGCGCGAGCTTCACGCTCGTGCCCGAGGGCCAGCACCTGCGGCAGATCACTTACCGCGTGCGGCGCGGCGATACGCTGGGCAAGGTCGCGCGCCGCTGGAACGTTCGCCCCGACGAGATCGTCGCCTGGAACCGCCTGCGCTCGGAGGAGCTGTTCGCCGGCCAGCGGCTGCGGCTGACGGTCGCCGTGCGACCCGCGCCGAACAAGAAGAAGAAGGCGTCCCCTGCCAGGAAGTCCGCCGCTGCGGCCAAAGTCCATGCGACCGCACGCAAGCCCGCCGCGCGGAGCGCCGCCGACATCGCGGGGGCCCGGCGCTGACGCGCGGCCCTTCATCCCAACCGAAAGAACGTCCCCGATGGGTTTCCTGTCCGACAAGCGCATCCTGATCACCGGCCTGCTGTCGAACCGCTCGATCGCCTACGGCATCGCGCAGGCCTGCTACCGCGAGGGCGCCGAGCTCGCGTTCACCTACGTCGGCGAGCGCTTCCGCGAGCGCATCGAGGAGTTCGCGCGCGAGTTCGGCTCCAAGCTCGTGTTCGCCTGCGACGTCGCCGACGACGCGCAGATCGCCGCGACCTTCGACGGCATCGCCAAACACTGGGACGGGCTCGACGGACTGGTGCACTCGATCGGATTCGCGCCGCGCGAGGCGATCTCGGGCGGCTTTCTCGACGGGCTGACGCGCGAGAACTTCCGCATCGCGCACGACATCTCCGCATACAGCTTTCCCGCACTCGCCAAGGCCGCGCTGCCGATGATGCAGGGCCGGCCGGCGTCGCTGCTCACGCTGACGTATCTGGGCGCCGAGCGTGTCGTCCCCCACTACAACACGATGGGGCTCGCCAAGGCGTCGCTCGAAGCATCCGTGCGCTATCTGGCGGCCGACCTCGGCCCGAAAGGCATCCGCGTCAACGGCATCTCGGCGGGCCCGATCAAGACGCTCGCCGCCAGCGGCATCAAAGGCTTCTCGCGCATGCTCGAGTTCAACGAGAAGAACTCGCCGCTGCGCCGGAACGTCACGATCGAGGAAGTCGGCAACGTCGCCGCCTTCCTTCTGTCCGATCTCGCCTCGGGCATGACGGGCGAGATCACGTACGTCGACGCCGGCTTCCATGCGATCGCCTTCGGGCTCGCCGCGGTCGGCGCCGAATAGCTCAACGATTCGACTGGAGATTGCCGTGGCCGACGCACGCGACCTCGATATCGCGATGGACGCGAACTCGCTGTATCGCGAGGAGATCTACACCGACCGCAAGGTGGGCACGATCCGCGTGATGGTGCCCGTCACCGCGATGGGCGCCGCCGACGGCTCGCGCCCGGTGCTGTACTCGGGCGAGGCTCAGATCATGACGCAACTCGGCCCGCTGCCGATCAGTTTCGAGATCGAGGCCAAGACGCTCGCCGAAGCCGTCGAGCGCTATGCCGAAACGGCCAAGGTCGCGATCGAGCGCACGATCAAGGAGCTGCAGGAGATGCGCCGCCAGGCCGCTTCCGGGCTCGTGATCCCGGGCGCCGGCGGAGGACTCGGCGGTCCGGGCGGACTCGGCGGTCCGGGCGGCCTGCCACCGATGGGCCGCGGCGGCGGCAAGATCCAGCTCCCGTGAACGTCGCGTACGTGCCGCGCCGCCACGGCGCGCGTACGTGTGTTCGCTTCGACCGCCCGCAGCCGATTCGCGCACCTGCCTGAAAGCATGATCGAACCGGTCCCCGAACACGAACGCAGCGGCCCCGAGTGGGAGGCGCTGCGTTCGGTCATCGACCCCGAGCTGGGCGTCAACATCGTCGACCTCGGCCTCGTCTACGGTCTGCAACGCGACGGCGACGTCGTGCGCCTGCAAGTCACGATGACCACGCCGGCGTGCCCGCTCACGGGCGTGATCGAAGACGACATCGACGCCGCGCTAAAGGCGCTCGAGGGTGTGGCGCACGTCGAGCTCGAGTGGGTGTGGGAGCCGCCGTGGGATCCGTCGATGATGAGCGGCTCGGCACGCGCGCTGCTCGGCCGGTGAAGCCCTTCGCCGCCCGCGCGCCGTTGCTCGCGCTCGGCGCGATCTGCCTCGTGATCGGTGTGGGCGCCGGGCTCGCGCGGCTCGGTTGGAGCGCTCCCGGCTGGGCCGCGCAGGCCGCCGGAGTTCACGCGGTGCTGATGATCGTCGGCTTCTTCGGCACCGTGATCGCGCTCGAACGCGCGGTCGCACTCGGCCGAGCGTGGGGTTACGCCGCGCCGCCCGCGCTGGCGCTCGCCGCGCTCGCGGCGACACAGGGGGCGTGGCCGTACGCGACCGCGTTCGCGGCTGCGGGCGCCGCGGTGCTGCTCGCCGTCGCCGTCGTGCAGGCGTTGCAGGCGCGTGCGCTGCACGGCTGGGTGCTTGCGGGCGGCGCGCTGTCGTTCGCGGCGGGCGTGGCGCTGTGGGTCGGTGGCGCGGGGCTGCCGCCGGCGATCGCCTGCTGGCTCGCTTTCTTCGTATTCACGATCAGCGGCGAGCGGCTCGAACTCGCCCGCGTGCTGCAGCCCGCACCCGCGGTGCGCGCGTGGTTCGTCGCGGCAGCGACCCTGTTCGCGCTCGGCGTCGTCGCAGCCGCGCTCGGGGTCGACCCGCGTTGGCAGTTGCTCGGCGCCGGGCTCGTGTTGCTCGCCGCGTGGCTCGCGGTGCACGACATCGCGCGCCGCACCGTGCGGCAGACGGGGCTGACGCGCTACATCGCGGTGTGTCTGCTCGCCGGCTATGTCTGGCTCGCCGTCGCGGGGGTGCTCTTCGCGAGCGGCGCGGGACTCGCGCGTGCGTGGGACGCCGCACTCCACGCGCTGCTGGTGGGCTTCGTGCTGTCGATGGTGTTCGGCCACGCGCCGATCATCTTTCCGGCGGTTCTGCGCGTGAAGCTGCCGTACACGCCTTGGCTGTACCTGCCGCTCGCGCTGCTGCACGTCTCGCTCGTCGCGCGCGCTGCCGGCGTGGCGGCCGAAAGCCTCGATCTGCGCGCCTGGGGCGGCGCCGGGCACGCGGCGGCGATCGCGCTGTTCATCGTCACGATGGCCGGCAACGCGCTGCGCGCGCGACGCTGACGCCGGGGCCCGGCTACATCGCGCCCGCCCCCGGCAGCCGTTCGAGTACCGCGCGCAGCAGCCGCCGCAGTCGCGGAAACTCGATCGCGTCGAGCGAGTGCTTGAGCTCCGTTGCGAGCTCGACTTCGCCTTCGATCACGAGCCGGCGCTGGAAGAACAGCGTGTCGGCGTCCGCCGTTGCGGCGGCGATCGCGGCGAAGTCGGCGGCGGTCGCGGCGAGCTTCAGATCCGGCCGCTCGACCGCGGTGAGCGCTACGCAGCGGTTGCCCTGCACACGAAAAGCGAACTCGAAGTCGGCATCGGTGACGACGATCGCGACCGACTTGCCGTTCAGCTTGCCGCGCAGGTCCGCGGGCAGGCGGTCGATGACGAGCAGGTTCAGCCCGCTGGCGAGCGCGAACGACCCGGGATAACGCGGCAGCCAGCGCGGCAGCGGCGGCAGGGCGAGCCGAGGCTCATGCGTCGCGTTCATTGGAAGCCGCTCAGTGCATCACGGCCGCGGCAGCGCGCCCGGGCTGGCCGTGCCAGTAGCCGTTGGCGGCGATCGGCTCGTTCGCGCGCGCCTGCGCGAGCGCCTCGCTCGCAGCCATTGCTCCGCGCCGTACCGCGTCGAACAGCGCGACGACGCGCGCGGTGCCGCTCGACTGCGGGCCGATCCGCGCGAGCCCGATGCCCAGATCGGCGAACCGCGGCAGCTCGTCGAGCAGCGTCATCGGCTGCGCCGACTGCGTCTGGATGCCGTTCATCGTGAACAGCGGTTCGCCCTCCTGCGTGGCGAGCGCGATGCCGTCCGGATGACGGATGCAGCGGTATTCGCAATGGTCCTTCGACAGGTTGTGATAGCGCGCGGTAAAACACCTCGCCGACATCGCCAGCGGCAGCCGCGCGTGCGCGATCACCTCGACCTCGATCGGCGAGGCGAGCTCGCGCAGCAGCGTGGCGATGCCGGCCGCAGGCAGCTCGATCGGCGCCACCCAGCGCACCGCGCCGGCGTCCTGCAGCAGCTTCAGCGTGTCGGCGTTGTAGACGTTGAGGAACGGCCCGGCGACGAACTGCGCGCGCCCGGCCAGCAGATTGACCGCGTTCATGTCGTTCGCCTCGACGCGGAATCGCGACTGCTCGACCACGCCGCGCACCGCGCGCAGGTCGGCTTCGGCCTCGATCAGCCCGAGCGTCGAAAGCACGACTTCCTTGCCGGCGGCGGCGAGCTGCGCGCCGATCTCGATCCAGTCCGCCAGCCGCAGCTCGTGCCGTTTCGAGCACACCGTCTCGCCGAGGTAGACGACTTCGACCGGCCAGTCCGCGACTTCGCGATAGAACGCCTGCGACTGCTCGCGCGGCCAGTAGTAAGGCAGCGGGCCGAGGGTGAGCTTCGGTGCGGTGCTCTTCGTCGTGGGTTGGATGGAACTGCTCATGACGTGTGTCGCTCACTTCCACGGCCGGTGATACGCGCCGAGCGTGCACTGCCGGCCTTCGGCGACGGATGCCAGTTCGGTCTGCCACGCGGGCCGCACGCGCCAGCGCGCGCCCTCGTTCAGCGCGGCGTCGATCGCGTCGCGCCACACGCGCGTGACCTTGGCGACGTACGCCGGACTGCGCTGGCGGCCTTCGATCTTGATCGCGCGCACGCCGATTGCGGCGAGCTTGGGCAGCAGCTCGATCGTGTTGAGGCTGGTCGGCTCTTCGAACGGATAGTAGGTGTCGCCCTCGACCGTGTAGCGGCCGCGGCACAGCGTCGGGTAGCCGGTCGCCTCGTCGGGGCGAAAGCGGTCGACCAGCACGCCGTTCAACCGCGACTCGGTGTGCGTGGCCGTCTGCGCCCAGCGGATCGCCCACGCGGGCGAACACGCCCCCTTGGTGTTCGGTGATTCGCCGGTCGCGTACGACGACAACGCGCAGCGGCCCTCGACCATGATGCACAGGCTGCCGAAGCCGAACACCTCGATCTCGACCGGCGTGTTGGCGACGACCTGCTCGACCTGCGCCAGCGACAGCACGCGCGGCAGCACCGCGCGCGCGACGCCGAAACGTTCGCGGTAGAAGTTGATCGCCTCGTAGCTCGTCGCCGACGCTTGCACCGAAAGGTGCAGCCGCACCTGCGGGTGCGTACGGCGCGCGTAGTCCATCAGCCCCATGTCGGCGACGATCAGCGCGTCGGCGCCGAATTCGACCGCGCGATCGACCGCGCGCCGCCACAGCTCGCCCTGCCCCGGCTGCGGAAACGTGTTCAGCGCGACCAGCACGTGCCGGCCGCGCGCGTGCGCATAGCGCACGCCTTCGGCGAGCGCGTGGTCGTCGAAGTTCAGCCCCGCGAAGTTGCGCGCGTTGGTCGCGTCGCGGAAGCCGAGGTAGACATCGTCGGCGCCGTTGTCGACGGCGGCCTTCAGTGCCGGCAGCGTGCCGGCCGGACAGACGAGTCGCATGAATGCGGCGGGCGGATCGGTCGAGCCCGCCACGCTAAACCCGGCCGCCGCCCCCGCCTTTAAGCCAGATCAACAACGGCCCGCGCGCCGACCGCACGCCTACCCTTTGGCCACCACCGCCGCCATCGGCTTCTCGTTGACGATCAACTGGAACACGTCGGGCCGGCTGTAGTGGCCGGCGGCGTCGAAGTCGAACTTGCCGCGGCCGATCTCATCGAGGTCCAGATCCGCGGTGAGGATCGTCTCGCCCTCGAAATACGGGCCGGCGAGCACCTTGCCGAGCGGGCTGACGATGGCGCTGCCCCCGCGCATCAGCACCGCGTCCGGCGACTCGCCGAGCGACACGCGCACCGTCTCCGGAAAGTCGCCCCGGCGCAGGAACTGGCAGGCGGTCAGCACGAAGCAGCGCCCTTCGAGCGCGACGTGCCGCATCGACGGCAGCCAGGTGTCGCGATCGTCGGCGGTCGGCGCGCAGTAGAGCTGGACGTTCTTCGCGTACATCGCCATGCGCAGCATCGGCATGTAGTTTTCCCAGCAGATCACCGAGCCGATGCGCCCGTACGGGCTGTCGACGACCGTGAGCGTGGAGCCGTCGCCGAAGCCCCAGATCATCCGCTCCATCGCGGTGGGCATCAGCTTGCGATGCTTGCCGAGCAGCGCGCCGTCGGGGCCGAAGAACAGCACCGTGCAGTAGCACGTGCCCAGCTCGCGCTCGATGACGCCGATGACCAGATACACGCGATGCGCGGCCGCCGCCTCGCCGAGCCGCTGCGTATGCGGCCCGGGCACTTCGATCGCCGCATCGAGGTACAGGCGGAACTCCTCGCGCCCGACCGGATCGCGCGCGCCGACCACCAGCCCGTAATTCAGCCCCTTCGGATAGCCGGGAACGAACGCCTCCGGAAACACCACAAGCTTCGCCCCGCCCGCCGCCGCCTCGGCGGTGAAGCGGATCGCCTTGTCGATGCAGGCGTCGGTGTCGAACGGGACCGAGCCGGCTTGGACGACGGCGGCGCGGAGGGTCTTGGCGGGGGATGTGGGCATGGCGATCGGTCGAACACGAAGTCGCCGACAATCATTGCACACCCCGGCGCATATAGGGCAAGAGACTCGGCGTTCGTGGTACGACTGTTGCAAACGCGATCGGTCGACTGAACTGGACCGCTGCGGCAGCTGCATCGGCGCAGCACCGCCGGTAACATACCGTTCACGCTGCCTGGGAACGCTCATCTAGTGTTCGACGCCGATCACGACGCACGCGTCAGACGTGCCGCCTTTGCGTGGCTGTCGGATCAGGTCGCTCTGCGCGGTGACGTGTTGCCTCGCCACCTGCTCGCGCAAGGATTTCAGCTTGACGGGATATACGTGCCGCTGGTCGGCCCGAAGGGGATATTCAAGCCTCGCCTCATGAGCGAGGCTCCCCTGTCAATTACCACCGCCCCTGACGGTCCATACGAGGACTCGTTTCGTGACGACGGTCTTCTCCAATATCGATATCGCGGCGCCGACCCCGACCACCCGGACAACCGCGGGATGCGGTTCGCAATGCAGCGCCACCTTCCCCTTGTGTACATCCACGGGGTCGTTCCCGGAAAGTACCTCGTCACTTGGCCTGTGTTCGTCGTCGAGGACGATCCGGCCAGCCTGACCTTCACCGTGGCCGTTGATGACGCGCGAGCTGCGGCGCTGTCGGCAGGCGCCGAGGCCCAGCAATTCGTCGCCGAACCCGAGATGGCGCACCGATCCTATATGACCGCAGCGGTCCGCGTCCGCCTGCACCAGAGGGCATTTCGGGAGCGCGTTCTTGATGCGCACCAACGACAGTGCGCGTTCTGTCGGCTGCGACACGAAGAACTACTGGATGCGGCGCACATCATCCCGGACACCGAGCCGGGCGGCGAACCGCACGTGCGCAACGGGCTGGCGCTGTGTACCCTGCATCATGCGGCTTTCGACCGTCGCTTCATTGGTTTGCGGCCCGACTTCACGATCGAGGTGCGTGAGGATCTGCGGCGCGAGCGTGACGGTCCGACACTCGTGCATGCGATCCAGCGATTGCACGGCTCCCGCATCCTGTTGCCGCGACGGGTCGAACATCGTCCGGCGCGGGAGTTGCTCGCGGCTCGATACGAGCGATTTCGAGAAGCGATTGATGAGCGTCGGGCCTAGGTTCATACGCCTCAGCTCGTCTCGGCGCTCACAGCAGAATCAGGTTTCGACAAATGAGGACACCACCATGCACCCCCGCCCCCGCAGCTACACGGGAACGAAGCGCTTCGCCGCCGCTCTGCTCGCTGCCCTGCTTGCCGTCGCCGGCCCCGCGCTCGCCGGCAAGCGCGACGACACGATCCGGTTCGCCTACGACCAGGCGCCCGAGAGCGTTGATCCGTTCTTCAACAACGTTCGCATCGGCGTGATCATCGGCGCCAACGTGTGGGACACGCTGATCTATCGCGACCCGAACACCAGCGAGTACAAGGGCCTGCTCGCCAAGAGCTGGAAGCAGATCGACGACCGCACGATCGAGTTCGATCTGCGCGAGGGCGTGCGCTTCCACAACGGCGAGGAGTTTGACGCCGACTCGGTCGTGTACACGCTGAACTTTGTCGCCGATCCGGCCAACAAGGTCACGACCCAGGCCAATGTCAACTGGATCGAGAAAGCGACCAAGCTCGGCAAGTACAAGGTGCGGCTGACGACGAAGGCCGTCTTCCCGGCCGCGATCGAATACCTGGCGGGGCCGGTGGTGATCCATCCGGCAAAGTACTACGCCGAGGTCGGGCCGAAGGGCATGAACGCCAAGCCGGTCGGCTCCGGTCCCTATCGCGTCGCCAGCTACCTGCCGGGCAAGTCGATCACGCTGGAGCGTAATCCGAACTACTTCAAGGATTCGCCGAAGGGCGCAGCGAAGATCGCCAAGGTCGAGATCCGCTTCATCCCGGACCGGCAGACGCAGATGGCCGAAATGCTCTCCGGTGGCGCGGATCTGATCATGCACGTGCCGAAAGACCAGGCCGACCAGGCCGCGAAGGTGCCGCACCTGCAGGTCGTGAGCGGCGAGACGATGCGCATCGCGTTCATGCAGTTGAACACGCTGGACAACACGCCGACGCCTGCGCTGAAGGACATTCGCGTGCGCAAGGCGATCCTGCACGCGATCGACCGCGAGTCGATCGTCAAGAACATCGTCGGGGCCGGCTCGCGCGTGCTGCACACGCAGTGCTTCCCGTCGCAGTTCGGCTGCACCGACCAGGGTGCGCCGCGCTACGCGTACGACCCGGCGCTGGCGAAGAAGCTGCTCGCGGAAGCGGGCTTTCCGAACGGCTTCGAGACGGAGATCTTCGCGTACCGCGAGCGCAACCAGACCGAGGCGATCATCAACTACCTGCAGCAGGTCGGCATCAAGGCCAAGCTCAACTTCTCGCAGTACGCGGCGATGCGCGACGCGATCCGCGCCGGCAAGGCGTCGCTGACGCATCAAACCTGGGGCTCGTTCTCGGTCAACGACGTGTCGGCGTCGATTCCGGTGTGGTTCGGCGGCGAGGCCGACGACATCACGCGCGACAAGGAGACGCAGGAGCTGTTGAAGAAGGGCAACAACTCGGTCGACCCGAAGGTGCGCCAGCAGGCGTACCAGCAGGCGCTCAAGCGTGTCGCCGACAACGCCTGGTCCGTGCCCCTGTGGTCGCTGCCCGTGTACTACGTGGCGTCGAAGGAGCTCGCCTTCACCGCGTATCCGGACGAGATGGTGCGGCTGTGGGAGATGACCTGGAAGTGAGCGGGTCGGAGCGTACCCTCACCCCAACCCCTCTCGCGGAGGGAGAGGGGCTTTGCTTCCCTCTCCCCCTGGGAGAGGGAACGAGGGTTAGGGCGCCGTGCCGCATTCGGCGCTGAATCAGGCAGATCGCCAAGCACGATGGGCGGCTACATCCTCAAGCGGCTGGGGCTGGCGGTACTCGTCGCGCTCGCGGTGTCGATGATCGCCTTCCTGCTGCTGCGCGTATCGGGCGATCCGGCCATCGCGATCGCGGGCGAAGGCGCGCGCTCCGAAGACATCGAGCTGATCCGCAAGACGTATGGCTTCGACCGGCCGCTGCCGGTGCAGTACGTCGAGTGGCTCGGCAAGACACTGCGCGGCGACTTCGGCGAGTCGATCTACTTCAAACAGCCGGCCGCGCCGTTGATCGTCGCCAAGCTCGGCACGACGATGGTGCTCGGGTTGCTGTCGCTCGCGTTCGCGCTGGCGATCTCGATTCCGCTCGGCGTGCTGGCGGCGATCTACCGCAACGGCTGGATCGACCGGCTGTGCCTGGCGCTCGCTGTGCTCGGGCAGGCGCTGCCGAACTTCTTCTTCGCGCTGCTGCTGATCATGGTGTTCTCGATCACGCTGCGCGCGCTGCCGGTGTCCGGCAGCGACACTTGGCAGCACTTCGTGATGCCGACGATCGCGCTCGGCTACTACGCCGCCCCCGCGTTCATGCGGCTGATCCGCGCGGGCATGATCGAGGTGCTCGAGGCCGACTACATCCGCACCGCGCGCGCCAAGGGTCTGCCGGCAAGCAAGGTGATCTTCAAGCACGCGCTGCGCAACGCCGTGGTGCCGGTGGTTGCGCTCGCCGCTGTGCAACTGGGTTTCCTGCTCGGCGGCTCGGTGGTGATCGAGACGATCTTCGCGCTCGACGGGCTCGGCTACCTCGCCTACCAGAGCATCACCTACAAGGACTTTCCGGTGATGCAGAACATCGTGCTGCTGCTGTCGGTCATCTACGTCGCGCTGACACTGGCGTCCGACGTGGCCAACGCGTGGCTCGATCCGCGCATCCGAGTGGCGTAGCCGATGTCGAGCAGCCTGACGACCGAAGCCGCGGCTGCCGCGCTCGAACCCGGCGGCACGGTCGTCGCCGCGCCGGGGCTCGCGCGGCGCGTGTGGAGGAACAGGGCGGTGGTGGTCGGCAGCGGATTGCTGCTGGCGATCGTGTTCGTCGCGCTCGCCGCGCCGTGGATTGCACCGTACGACCCGTACGCGCAGGACCTCGCCAACCGCAACGTGCCGCCGTTCTGGTACGACGGCGGCTCGTGGCTGCATCCGCTCGGCACCGATCCGCTCGGGCGCGATTACCTCTCAAGGCTGTTCTATGGCGCGCGCATATCGCTGCTGATCGGGATTTCGGTCGCGATCATCTCGGGCTTGATCGGCACGACGATGGGCATGCTCGCCGGATACTTCGGCGGCCGGACCGACATGCTGGTGAGCTTCCTGGTCACGACGCGCCTGTCGATGCCGGTAATCCTGGTCGCGCTCGCCACGGTCGCGCTGGTCGGCGGGTCGCTGTGGGTCGTGATTGGGGTGCTGGGGCTGCTGAAGTGGGACCGCTTCGCAGTGGTGATGCGCAGTGCCACGCAGCAGGTGCGCTCGCTCGACTACGTCGCCGCCGCGCAGGCGGCGGGCGCTTCGACCGCGCGCGTGCTGCTGGGCGAGGTGCTGCCCAACGTGCTGCCGCATCTGGTCGTCGTCGCTACGCTCGAAGCCGCGAGCGCGATCCTACTCGAAGCAGCGCTGTCCTTCCTCGGCCTTGGGGTGCAGCCGCCACTGCCGTCGTGGGGGCTGATGATCTCCGAGGCGAAGTCGTACATGTTCTTCTCGTTCTGGCTGATTGCGCTCCCCGGCGCTGCGCTCGCCATGCTGATCTTCGCGATCAACCTCGCCGGCGACGGACTGCGCGACCTGCTCGCGCCGGAGGGGCGGGTGTGAGCGCAGTACCGAAGCCCGAGCCCGCCGGCGCGGTCCTCGAAGTCGAGGCGCTGAACGTCGACATCGCCACGCCGCACGGGCCGCTGCGCGCGGTGCGCGACGTGTCGTTTGCTGTCGCGCGTGGCGAGACGCTCGCCATCGTCGGCGAGTCGGGTTGCGGCAAGTCGATCACTTCGCTCGCGGTGATGAGCCTGCTGCCGGCGGCGGCCAAGCGCCGCGCGAAGAGACTGTCGCTGCTCGGCGAGGATTTACTCGCCGCGTCGCCGAAGCGCGTCAACGCGCTGCGCGGCAACCGCATGGCGATGATCTTCCAGGAGCCGATGACGGCGCTCAACGCCGCGTACACGATCGGCAACCAGTTGATGGAGAGCTATCTCGTCCACCGCGGCGGCGGCGCGGCCAGGGCGCGCGAGCGCGCGATCGAACTGCTCGGCAAGGTCGGCATCGCCTCCGCCGCCGAACGCATGGCCCAGTACCCGCACCAGCTCTCAGGCGGGCTACGCCAGCGCGTGATGATCGCGATGGCGCTGATGTGCGGGCCGGAGCTGCTGATCGCCGACGAGCCCAGTACTGCGCTCGACGTGACGATCCAGGCGCAGATCCTGCGACTGCTCGCCGATCTGCAGAAGGAGCTTGGCATCGCGATGGTGCTGATCACGCACGATCTCGGCGTGGTGGCACGCATCGCGCACCGCGTGGCGGTGATGTACGCGGGCGAGATCGTCGAGGAAGGCGCGGCCGAGCGCATCTTCGCGTCGCCACGCCATCCGTACACGCGCGGGCTGCTGTCGTGCATCCCGGTGCCGGGACGAACCGCGCGCGGCGACCGGCTTGGCACGATCGCGGGCGTCGTGCCTTCGCTCGTCGGCGAGGTCCGCGGCTGCAGCTTCCGCGAGCGCTGCACCTACGCGCGCGCGGAGTGCGGCGCTGCCGTGCCGGTGCAGAGCGAAGGCGCGCACCGTTGGCGTTGCATCCATCGCGGGCTACCGTCATGAGCGCCATACCGCTGATGCAGGCGCACGGCGTGACGAGGTCGTTCACGCTCGGTGCAACCTTCTTCCGCCGCGGCCGGACGCTGCATGCGGTCAACGGCGTGGACCTCGATATACGCCGCGGCGACGTGCTCGGCATCGTCGGCGAATCCGGCTGCGGCAAGTCCACGCTCGCTCGCATGCTGCTGGGGCTGCTCGCGCCGACGAGCGGGCGCATCACGCTCGACGGCCAGGACATCGCCGCGCTCGGCCGCAGGGCGGTGGCGCGGCGCGTGCAACCCGTGTTCCAGGATCCGTACTCGTCGCTGAATCCGCGCCGCGGTATCGCGTCGATTGTCGCATTGCCGATCGAGGTGCACGGCATCGGCACCGCTTCCGAGCGACGCGCCAAAGCGATCGAGATGCTCGAGCGCGTCGGGCTGCCGGCGCGCTACGCCGACAACACACCGGGGCAACTGTCCGGCGGGCAGCGCCAGCGCGTGGCGATCGCGCGCGCGCTGGTGATGCGGCCCGAGATCGTCATCTGCGATGAGCCGACCTCCGCGCTCGACGTTTCCGTGCAGGCGCAGATCCTCAACTTACTGCTGGACCTGCGGCGCGAGTTCGGGCTGACCTACGTCTTCATCAGCCACAACCTCGCTGTGGTCGAGCACATCGCGACGCAGGTCGCCGTGATGTATCTCGGCCGCGTGGTCGAGCAGGCCGACACCGAGACGCTATTCCGCGCGCCTAAGCATCCGTACACGCAGGCACTGCTCGCCTCGGTGCTGACGCCGGAGCCGGGGCTCGGCGTGCCCGACATCGGCCTCGGACTCGCCTTTCCCGATCCGCTGAATCCGCCCTCGGGTTGCGCCTTCCATCCGCGCTGCCCGCAGCGAATGAGCCGTTGCGGCCGTGTCGCTCCGGCGCTCGTGCAGCAGCCTGGCGGCGCGCTGGCGTGCCACCTGTATCCGACGGATCAGGTGCGTGTCGCGTGATGTACGTGCCACCGAGCACTCCCGCGACCTCGCCATCGAGGCCGTCTCGTGTACCGTTTTCCGGCAGGTTGCTGGCGAACGGCGGCTCTACAGTGCCGCTCTTCAGCATGTCTCAGCAACCGGCTTCCATGCCTGCGACTCCGAGCCGGAGGCGAGCGATCTCGGCGCTGCTGCCCGATGAGATCCTTCGTCACTTCCGCACAATGAACTTGTAGCACGCAAGCGCATCGCCCAACAGGAACGAACATGACCCGCACCGCCGCCATCTCCCGCGCCCAGCAGCAGTTCGACTCGGGCGAGTTCCGCGCGACGCTCGCGCGGCGCATCGCGATTCCGACCGAAAGCCAGAACCCGGAGCGCGCGCCGGTGCTCGCTCAGTATCTGCACCAAGAGCTGCAGCCGGCGTTCGAGGCGATGGGCTTCGAGTGCCGCACGCTGACGGCGCCGCGCGCGAAAGCGCCTTTCCTGTTCGCGCAGCGCATCGAGGACCCGAAACTGCCGACCGTTTTCGGTTACGGCCACGGCGACGTGATCCGGGGGCTCGACGCCGAGTGGAAGGAAGGGCTCTCGCCGTGGACGCTCACCGAGCGCGACGGCCGCTGGTACGGCCGCGGCATCGCCGACAACAAGGGCCAGCACTCGGTCAACATGCAAGCCTTGGCCAACGTGCTCGCCGAGCGCGGCCGGCTGGGTTTCAATGCAAAGTTCCTGGTCGAGATGGGCGAGGAGACCGGGTCGCCCGGCCTGCGCGAGCTGTGCGAGCAGAACAAGGAGCTGTTCAAGGCGGATTTGCTGATCGCCTCCGACGGTCCGCGGCTGCGCGCCGACCGGCCGACGATCTTTCTCGGCTCGCGCGGAAGCATGAACTTCGATCTGACGATCGAGGCACGCAAAGGCGGTCATCACTCGGGCAACTGGGGCGGGCTGATTTCCAACCCCGGCATCCAGCTCGCGCACGCGATCGCGAGCATCGCCGGTCCGACCGGGCAGATCCGCATTCCCGAGTGGGTGCCGAAGGAACTGCCCGCCTCGGTGCGGCGCGCGCTCGCCGATTGCGAAGTCGACGGCGGCGCCGACGGCCCGACGATCGAGCCGTGGTGGGGCGAGCCGGGACTTACGCCCGCCGAGCGCGTGTTCGGCTGGTGCTCGTTCGAGGTGCTCGCGTTCAAGACTGGCAATCCCGAAACACCGGTGAACGCGATTCCGCCGCGCGCGTGGGCGCGCTGCCAGCTCCGCTTCGTGGTGGGCATCGACGAGCCCGAGATCCTGCCTGCGCTGCGCCGCCATCTCGACCGCCAGGGTTTCCCGATGGTGAAGATCGAAGCGACGCGCGAGGAGATGTTCCACGCCACGCGCATCGATCCCGACGATCCGTGGGTGCAATGGGCGATGGCGTCGATCGCGCGCACCAGCGGCAAGAAGCCCGCGCTGCTGCCGAACCTCGGCGGTTCGCTGCCGAACGACATCTTCACCGACGTGCTCGGCCTGCGCACGGTGTGGGTGCCGCATTCGTACCCCGGCTGCTCGCAGCACGCGCCGAACGAGCATCTCCCGCCCGAAGTGCTGCGGGAGGGGCTCGCCGTGATGACTGGGCTGTACTGGGATCTCGGCGCGGGTGAAACGCCGAAGAGCGCGCAGTGAGAAGGCGTCCGCGATGAACACCCGCTATGCGACGCACTGCAGGCTGACCGATGTGCTCGGCGCCGCCGACGAGCTGCGTGAGACGCGCCATCAGCTGCATCGAAACCCCGAGCTGTCGTTCTGCGAAGCTGCGACCGCCGAACTGGTCGCTGCGCGACTCGAAAGCTGGGGCTGGACCGTCACGCGTAACGTCGGCGGTCTCGGAGTGGTCGGCACGCTGAAGGCGGGCGACGGCAAGCGCAGCGTGGCGATTCGTGCCGACATGGATGCGCTGCCGATCGTCGAGGAAAGCGGCAAGCCGTGGGCGAGCTGCGTGCCGGGCGTGATGCACGCGTGCGGCCACGACGGCCACACGACGATGCTGCTCGGCGCCGCGCAGCAGCTCGCGAAGACACGCAACTTCTCGGGCACCGTGCACCTCGTATTCCAGCCGGCCGAAGAAGCGGGCAAGGCGAGCGGAGCGCAGCAGATGATTGCGGATGGCCTCTTCGAGCGTTTTCCATGCGACGCCATCTTCGGCATGCACAACCATCCGGGCGTGCCGACGGGGACGTTCCTGTTCGGCGCGGGGCCGTTCATGTCGGCGTCCGACACGGCGCGGATCGCGATCCGCGGCCGTGGCGGGCACGCGGCGCGCCCGCACTTGGCGGTCGACCCGGTCGTGATCGCCGGCAGCCTGATCATGGCGCTGCAGACGGTCGTGTCGCGCAACATCGACCCGACGCAGACTGCGATCGTCACGATCGGCACCGTACACGCGGGCACCGCGGCCAACGTGATTCCGGAGTCGGCCACGCTGGAGCTGTCGATCCGCTCGTTCGACGAAGGCGTGCGCGCGAAACTCGAGCAGCGCATCGGTGAACTCGTGCATGCGCAGGTGATGAGCTACGGCGGCAGCGTCGAGATCGTCTACGAGCGCGGCTATCCGGTCGTCGTCAACAGCACCGCCGAAACCGAGTTCGCGCGGCAGGTCGCAGAGGAGCTGGTGGGCCCGCAGCGCGTCGTGTTTCCGTTCGGCCCGGTGACCGGCAGCGAGGACTTCGCCTACTACCTGCAACACAAGCCCGGCTGCTTCCTGCGGCTGGGCAACGGCGAGCACAGCCCGATGGTGCACAACGCGAAGTACGACTTCGACGACGCGAACCTGACGGTCGGAGCGGCGTATTGGACGCGGCTCGCGGAGCGGTTTCTCGCGCGCAGCGACGCGCGTTGAACCCGACCGACGCGCCAACCGCGCCGGCGCCGAAAGCTAGGGATCAACTCGGATTCTCCAGACTGAACCGCTGCGCGTGATCGTCGTAGGCGAACACTTCGGCGTAACGCCCCCAGCTCGTCACCGCGTCGAGCGTCTGCTCGGCCGCCTTCTCCGTCATGTGATCTTCGAGCTCGTCGAGGAAGCGGCTGCGCGGTGCGGTGTGGCTCGCGCGCTCGTCGAGCACGCGGCGGATGTGGCCGGCGAGCGGCACGTACGCGAGCAGATGCTGCGCAAACAACTTCTTGCGCTCGTCCAGCCCCGCTTCGGCAAAACGCCTGCCGGCTTCGGTCAGGCGGATGTCGCCGCCCGCCAGCTCCACAAAGCGCAGCATCTCCAGCGTCTCCGCCACCGGGAACAGTCGATCGACGTCGATGTGCAGCGCGCCGGCGAGCACCGGCAGATCGGCCTTGCCGGAATACGGGGCTGCCGCCAGCGCCTCCAGCAGGCCCGCGAGCAGATTGGTCTCCACGCGCGGCAGGATCGTTCCGATCCCGATGCCTGGAAAGTGTTCGGGCCGCGCCGCCCGTGCCGGGCGTTCGGTCAGCGCGACGTACAGGCGCTCGACGACATCGCGGAACAGCGGGTCGGCGTGGTCGCGCGGATGCGGAAGATCGACCTTGACCTCGGCGACGACGCGCCCCGGCTGGTGCGAGAACACCAGCACGCGGTTGCACATCAGCACCGCTTCTTCGATGTTGTGCGTGACCAGGATCGCGGACTTGATCGGCAACTGCCCTTCGCCCCACAGGTCGAGGAAATCGGTGCGCAGCGTCTCCGCCGTCAGCACGTCGAGCGCCGAGAACGGTTCGTCCATCAGCAGCAGGTTCGGGTGAACGACGAGCGCGCGCGCAAACCCCACGCGCTGCCGCATGCCGCCCGAGAGTTCGCGCGGATACGCCGACTCGAAACCGTCCAGCCCGATCAGATCGATCGCGGCCAGCGCGCGCCGGCGGATCTCGTCGTCGGGTAGCGCGAGCGCTTCGAGGCCGAGCTGCACGTTTTCCAGCACCGTGAGCCACGGAAACAGCGCGAAGGTCTGGAACACCATCGCGATGCCGGGCGCGGGCCCCGTCACCGGCTGCCCGAGATAGCGGATCGTCCCCGCGCTCGGCCGCTCGAGCCCTGCGATCAGGCGCAGCAGCGTGGACTTGCCCGAACCCGAGCGGCCGAGGAGTCCCACGATCTCGCCTTCGGCCACCTCCATGTCCACGCCGTCGAGCACGCGCAGCTCGCCGCCGTCGGGCTTGGGAAAGGATCGCTGCAAAGCGCGGATCTCCAGCAGCGCGCCTGCGCGCGCCGAAGCGACCGGTGCGGCGGTTGCAGTCTGCGTATTCATTCGCCTACCCCAGCTTGTAGCGGCGCTCGGCGCGTTCATAAAGCGGCCGCCAGAACGCCCGATTGATCGTCACGACGAACAGGCTCATCACCGCGATGCCGAGCACGATGCGATGAAAGTCGCCCGCCTCGGTGGCGCGCGCGATGTACGCGCCCAGCCCGTGCGCCTGCAGCCGTGTGTCGCCCCAGGTTGCGACCTCGGCCACGATGCTCGCGTTCCACGAGCCGCCCGCGGCGGTGATCGCGCCGGTGACGTAGTACGGAAACACCGCCGGCAACGCCACCCGTCGCCACCACAGCCATCCGCTCACGTGAAAGTTGGCGGCGGCGTGGCGCAGCTCGGACGGAATCGCCGCCGCGCCGGCGATCACGTTGAACAGGATGTACCACTGCGTGCCGAGGATCATCAGCGGGCTGAGCCAAATGTCCGGATCGAGCCGCCAGGCGACGATGACCGAGACCGCGAGCGGGAACAGCAGGTTGGCCGGAAACGCGGCGAGGAACTGCGCGACCGGCTGGAGCGCACGCGCGAGCGCCGGCCGCAGTCCGACCCACACGCCCACCGGCACCCAGATCAGGCTCGCCAAAGCGATCAACAGCGCGACGCGCGCGAACGTGGCCAGCCCGAGCGCCAGCGCGGTGGCGACTTCCGCGGGCGCCACGCCCGCCAGCGCAAAGCGCACGACCTCCCACAGCGCCAACCCGGCCGCGAGCACGAGTGTGGCGTTCCACACGAGTTCGCCCCAGCGCGAATCGCGGGCCGCACATGTGCCGACCGCGTTGAGCGGCCCGATCCGGTAGGTGCGCCGCCACAGCGCGCCCGCTGCCGCGAGCGCCGCGCCCACCATGCGCGATCGACGCAGGATGGTGAGCACCCAGGAGCGCGCCGGCGGCACCCCCGACTCCTGCTCGAAGCGCAGCCCGTCGGCCCACGCCACGAGCGGGCGAAACAGCAACTGGTCGTAGATCACGATCACGACGAGCATCGCGCCGATCGCCCAGCCGACGGCGACCAGATCGCGGCTCGCCACCGCCAGCGCGATATACGAGCCCACGCCCGGCAGGGTGACCTGCGTGTTGCCGACACTGATCGCCTCGGCGGCAACGACGAAGAACCAGCCGCCCGACATCGACATCATCATGTTCCAGACGAGCTGCGGCATCGCGAACGGCACCTCGAGGCGCCAGAAGCGCATCCACGCCGACAGGCGGAAACTCGCCGCCGCTTCGCGCAGCTCCGCCGGTACCGTGCGCAGCGACTGGTAGAAGCTGAACGCCATGTTCCACGCCTGGCTGGTGAAGATCGCGAAGATCGCCGCCAGCTCGGCGCCGAGCACCCGCCCGGGTGCGAGCGACATGAAGAACACCACCGTGACGGAGACGAAGCCCAAGATCGGCACCGACTGCAGGATGTCGAGCAGCGGGATCAGCAACCGCTCGGCGCGCCGGCTCTTGGCCGCGGCGGTGGCGTACGTGAACGTGAAGGCGAGCGACAGGGCGAGTGCCGCCAGCATCCGCAGCGTCGTGCGTGCCGCGTCGTGCGGCAGCGTGGCCGGATCGAGCACCACCGGCGCGGCTTGCAGCGCCGCCAGCGGCTGCATCAGTTCGCGGCTCGTCTCGGCCAGGAAGGCGACGAACCCGAAGACGAGCAGACCGGCCAGCAGGTCGAACACGCGCGGCGGCAGTTTGGGTTTGCCCATCACCGACTTGGATCTTCTTCGCTCGGCGCATTCGGCCGCGGCGGTTTGCCAACCTTACACGGGCGAATCGGCGCTTGAAAGAAGCCGGCCCGCGCGCCAAAAGCCGGCGGCGCCTTCCGCGCTCGGGTAACGGCGAGTGCGACCGGCTCGTGCACAAAGCGAACGGCCGCGCACGCGCGCGCGGCGTCCCGCCACTCTTACCGTACCCGCGTCGCGAAGAACAGGTAGCGGTTGAGGCTGAAGAAGTAGTCGTCGCGCCCGCGCAGATCGCGCGCCCACGCACCGACTTCGGCTTCGTCCGCGCCGCGGCCGGCAGCGAACGACGCGATGAGGTCGATCAGCCGGTTGCTGTACGCGTCCGGATCGAACGCGGGATTGAGCACCGGCATCGCGCGCACGCACACGCGCTCGAAGCCGGCACGCTCGATCCGCCTGCCGAGCGTACGCGGCAGATGCGGATCGGACACGTGCCGATCCCACAGCGCGAGCACGCGTGCCATGCGCGCGGCATCGCCGCTGGCCCAGACGATCGAATCCCAGTCGGTGTCGATCGCGAGCAGTTGGCCGCCCGGCCGCAGCACGCGCGCAAACTCCGCGAGCGCCGCGTCGGCGTCGGGCAGATACTCGAGCACCTGCGTGCAGACGATCGTGTCGAACGATGCGTCGGCGCACGGCAGCCGCGCCGCATCCGCTTGCACGAAGCGCAGCCACGGCAGCGCGGCGAAGTGCATGCGGGCGTAGGCGAGCAGCGGCGCGCTGATGTCCACACCGAGCACCCGCCCCGCGGCGCCGACGCGTTCGGCGATCGCCGCCGCCAGCAGACCGGGGCCCGCGCCGACGTCGAGCACGCGATCGCCCGCATTTGGAACGAGCGCGCGCAGCACGGCCGCGCGCTGCGCGACCATGTCGGGCGTCAGATCGATCGCGACGAGCAGCGCCGCCGCTTCCGTGTCGTAGCGCAGCGCCGTTTCCATCGTCGATGCCCGCGGTTTACGCGCCCGCGGCGTGCGGCCGCGCGTCCACCGGGGCCGGCGCGCTCGCCGACGCACCGCCCTGCGGCGTGAACGCGTCGGAGAAGCACTGCGATTCGTCGAGCCCGTGCGCGATGAACTCGGGCACCGCCGCCGCGACCATGTTGAGCGATCCGCACGCGTACACGCTGTGGCCCGAAAGGTCCGGGAAGTCGGCGAGGATCGCCTCGTGAACGAGCCCGGTGCGGCCGGTCCATTCGTCGTCCGGCCCCGGTTCCGAGAGCACCGGCACGAAGTGGAAGTTCGGGTGCTCGCGCGCCCAGCGCTGCGGCAGATCGAACAGGTAGAAGTCGCGCCGCTTGCGCACGCCCCAGTACAGGTACAGCGGCCGCTCGATGCCCATGCGGAAGGCCTGTTCGAGCAGGCTCTTGACCGGCGCGAAGCCGGTCGCGCCGGCGACGAAGATCAGCGGCCGGTCGCCCGGCTCGTGCAGCACGAACTCGCCGAGCGGACCCTCGAAGCGCAGTTTGTCGCCGACCTTCATCGACTCGAACACGCGCGTCGTGAAGCGGCCGCCCGGCACGCGCCGCACGTGCAGCTCGATGCGGTCGGTTTCGCCCGACGGCGCGGTGAACGAATAGCTGCGGCGCGCGCCGTCCTCGAGCAGGATGTTGAGGTACTGGCCAGCCTCGTACTTGATCGTCTGCCCCGCTGGCAGCGACAGTTCGACCAGCATCACGTCGGGCGCGAGCCGCTCGAGGCGCGTGACCTTGGCTTCGTACATCGGCAGCGCGCCTTCGCGCAGCGCCGCGCCCTCCTCCAATTCGATCTCGACGTCGGACAGCGGCACGGCGCAACACAGCAGCACTTGGCCGCGCGAACGCGCCTCGTCGGGTAGCGCGGACTTCTGGTACACGCCCGGGTCGACCTCGCCGGCGAGCACGGTCGCGCAGCACACGCCGCAGCCGCCGGAGCGGCACTCGAACGGCAGCGGCACCTGCGCGCGCAGCCCGGCGTCGAGCAGCGTTTCGCCGGGGCGCACCGGCACGCTGCGGCGGCCCGGATGCACGGTCATGCTCCAGACGCGCGCGGCACTGCGCCGCACCGGCGGCAGCCAGGGCAGCAGCAGGAGGAGCAGCGTTGCCCCGCTGGCCAGCGCCCACAGTGCGAGCGCCGCGTCCGCGGTGACGAGCGGGTACGCGATCAGGTAGAAGCTGTCCAGAGCGATCATCGTCGGAGCCGTGGCGAAGTCGGCCGGGCCCTGGCTGACGGCGGGCTTGATCGCCGAGAGCGCGAGCAGCATCGCGAACAAGCCGAGCGCAAGCGGCTTCGGCGGGTTCGTTCGCGCGCGCGGCACGCGCTGCGTATGGATCCAGAGCCCGGCGAGCACCGCGAGCGGAATGCCGATGTGCAGGAACGACAGCAGCGAGAAGAAGCGGTCGCTCACCGCCTCGGGCAGGATGAAGTTGCGCACGAGCCGGCCGCGGAACACCGGCAGTGCATCGAACCACTCGGCGGTGGTCACGACGACGTATTGCGCGAGCCGGTCCCACGGCAGCATGTAGCCGTTGACGCCGGAGGCCATCGTGAGCCACAGCAGGACCACGCCGGTGATCCACGAGAACGCGTGCAAGCCGCGATAGCGGTCGAAGACGAAGTGACGCGCCAGATGCAGCACCATGGTCAGCACCATCGCGTCGGACGCGTAGCGGTGCAGGCTGCGCATCACGCTGCCCGCGTACCACTGCGCGTGCGTCAGCCGCTCGACCGACGCATAGGTGGTCTCGACGCCGGTGTCGTAGAAGGCGTAGACATAGAAGCCGCTCGCCAGCACGACCCAGAACATGAAGTAGCTGATCGCGCCCAGGTAGTAGAGCGGGTTGAGCGCTTCACCGAAGACGCGGTTGAAGACCCGGTCGAGGAACAGGAATACGCGCCGGCCCGCAGCGTGAACGAAGTTCAGCATCGGCCGACCATAGCAACGCGCGCGTGCGCGCTTCCTTGACTCGCATCAGATCGCGCTGCGCGCCGGGTCCGCTACCTTGCGCCACGTCGCGTCGATGCGGCGCCCATCGCAAGCGGAGCATGAGCGGAGTCGCCTTACCGAGTCGGCCGGCGCGCTGGGCGCTGCGCGCCGTAGCCCTGTTCGCCGGACTGTTCGGTGCCGCGACGATCGTCGCCGCGGGCAACGCGCTGTTCGGACAACCGGCCGGCGGCGATGCCGAAGCGATCGTGCCGTTCGTCGTCTGGTTCAACTTCGGCGCCGGCTTCTTCTACATCGCGGCAGCGTTCGGGCTGGCGCTTGCGCGCCGCTGGTCGATCACGCTCGCGCTCGCGCTGGCGGCCACGACGGCCGCGGTTTTCACCATCTTCGGCCTGTACGTCGCAGCGGGCGGGGCCTTCCAGACACGCACCGTGTACGCGCTCGGCCTGCGCACGATCGTATGGGTTGCGATCGCGCTGGTCGCCGCGTGGCTGCTGCGACGACGACCGCAAGCGTGAGCGCGCGCTCGGCGCGGTCGCCGGCCCCGCCCCGCTTGGCCAGCCAGCCCGCTCGCGCCTATCCTCTACGTGCGCAGGGTTGCGGGGATCGGCTCGCAATGTCCCGTTGCCGGGGGTGTTGGCGGACCGTCCAGACCCCGGCTCGGTGGCAACGGCGAAGTGTCGGAGCGTCCTGCGCCGCGAAACGAGGCAGCGGGTTGGGCGGATGAACGACCGAACCACGAAGGAACACGCGCACGCGCCGCAGACGGCTGATCCGGTTGCGCCGGCGCGTGTCGCTGCGCGCAGGATCCGTACCGACACGCCGGCGCGGGCAGCGGCGGAACTGAAACTGCCCGAGGCGGCGTGCCGGCACTGCGCGATGTTCGCGCTGTGTCTGCCGGCCCACATGGGCGACGCCGACCTCAAGCTGCTCGAGCGCGTGGTCAAACGCAGGCGCATCGTCCGGACCGGCCAACTGCTGTTCGGCGCCGGCGATCGCTTCCACGCCGTGTATGCGGTGAAGTCGGGGGCGGTCAAGTCGTTCCTGCCGGTCGATGGCAAGTCGCCACTGGTGATCGGGTTTCACCTGCCGGGCGATCTGCTGGCGCTCGACGCGGTCGGCACCGGCTTCTATCAGTACGGCGCGCGCGCGCTGGAGACGACCAGCCTGTGCGAGCTTCCTTTCGACCAGCTCGAAGCGCTCGGCAGCATCGTCACCAGCGTCCAGCAGCAGCTCGTGCGGCTGATGAGCGCGCAGATCCGGCGCGACATGCAGCTGCATCGACTGCACTGCCGCACCAGCGCCGAAGCGAGGCTCGCGGCGTTTCTCGTGAACCTGTCGGCGCACTACGCGCGCCGCGGTTTCGCGGCCGCCGAGTTCCGCCTGCCGATGTCCCGTAGCGACATCGGTTCGTACCTGGGGCTGACCAAAGAGACGGTCAGCCGCCTGTGCACGGACTTCCGGCGCCGTGGGCTCGTCTCATTCGCGCGCAGGCTGGTTCGAATCCGGGATCTGTTCGAACTCGAGCGCCTCGCCGGCTCGCCGAACCCCTCCGATCGTTGACGTGGATCACCAAACGCGCGCGCCGCGGTTGTGCTGCGGCGCGGCGTTTAGAAATCCTTCGCGCGTCCTCGACGGAGCGGGGGAAGTCGATGGGGGTGAGCGGATCCGCGGCGATTCGGCTCGGGCGAACGAGCGTGCGCGCGCTCGGCCGGCCGGGCACCAACCGAGGTCGCCTGCAGCGGACGTTCGGCGCGGCGGCGTTGCTGGGCCTCGCGCCATTGGCCCACGCGGTCGATCGGCCGCTGCTCGCGTTTGGCTGCGTCGGCGCCGCACTGCCGCTGCTGGCCGCCGCCGCGTCTAACGACCGGCGCATCCGCGTCGCGGTCCAAGCACTCGTCATCGCCGGCACGTTGGCCACGTGGGCGGCGACGAACGCCGTCATGGCGCGGTGGCCGTTGCGCATGGCGCTGGCGACGGTTGCGCTGCTCGTCACGGCGGCGCTCGCCGTGGAAGCGGCGCGGCGCGCGGCGCTGGCCCGCCGCTTCGCGCCGATCCCGTTCTGGCTGCTCGCCGCGCTGCTGGCAGCGGCCGGCAATCTCCACACGATCGCGCACGCCTGGCGCGGGCTGCTCGCCGGGCCGACCATCGGCACGGACGCGCTCGGCCTCCTGTCGCTGACTGCGGCGCATGCGGGCTACGCGCTATCCGGTGTCGCGCTCGTGTTCGCGCTGCTCGTGCGCTCGTTCTTCGCCGGCGCGCCGGCCGACGCATCGCTCGTCGCGGCTACTGATCGCTGGCGCCTGATCGCCGCCAGCGGCGCCGCGCTCGCTGCCGTCCTGCATACCGCCTCTTGAGCGCTTTCAGCGAACACAAAACGAACCGATCCGCCATGGACACCGCCCACGCCGCCCATCACGAAACCAGCCGCTGGCCGCTCGTCACGGGCGCCGGCGTCCTGCTCACCGCGCTGACCCTGCTCGCCGCCGCGCAGTGGAAGCTGTCGCTCGCGACCGTCGTGCTCGCCGGCATCACCGTCGCCGTGCTCGCCGTCGGCGTCGCCGGCTGGGCGCACGAGTTCTTCACCGAAGGCAAGGAGGAAGGACTCGGGCCGGTCGCGGTGGTCGCCTTCATCGTGTCCGAGGTCATGATCTTCGGGACGATGTTCGCGGCGTTCTGGGCAGCGCGCATCGGCCAGGCCGACCAGTGGGCGAGCTTCGTCCCGAGCGAGCTCGACCTCGGGCTCGCGTTCTGGCTGACGGTCATCCTGTGGGCGTCGAGCGGGACCATCGTCGTCGCCGAACGCGCGTTCGAGCGCGGCGAGCGTGCGCGTGCGCTCGCCTGGCTCGCAGCGACTTTCGTGCTGGGCAGCCTGTTCGTCGCTCTGCACATGAACGAGTGGGCGCATCTGGCCGCCGCCGGATTTCGCATCGGCGCCAACAGCTACGCATCGACCTTCTACGGGCTGACGGGCGTGCACACCTCGCACGTCATCGTCGGGCTGCTGATCCAGGCCGTGCTCTTCTGGGTCATCGCGCGCGGCCTGATGACCCGCGAGCGCGTCACGTTGTTTCGCGGCACGAGTCTGTACTGGCACTTCGTCGACATCATGTGGCTGATGGTCGCCGCCAACGCGTATCTGATCGGGGGCGTCGTGTGAGGCCGGCGGCCGCGCTCGCCGCGCTGGCGCTGCTGGCGACCGGCGCCGCCGCCGCGGTGCGCACCGAGGTCGGTACCGACAGCGGAGTCGACCCCGGGATGCTGCGCATCGACGAGGCGCAGCATCTGCGCTCGCCGATTCCGGACGTGTCGCTGCACACGGATGCGGGCGGGCAATCGCTGCGCGCTGCGCTGGCGGGCGCGCCGGCGATCCTCGTGCTCGGCTACTTCGGCTGCCGCGGCGTGTGCCCGACCACGCTGCGAATGCTGGCCGAGTCGCTGCGCGACGTGCGCCGGCCGCACCGCGTGTTCGTGCTTTCCTTCGACTCGCGCGACACACCCGAGACGCTGGCCGCGGCGCGCGCGCAGCTCGAACCCGTCCCCGCCGGCTGGACCTTCGCGCTGCTGACGACGGAGGATGCCGCGCGGCTCACCGCGGCGCTCGGCTATCGCTACTACTTTCTCGAGCGCGAGCGAGTCTTCGCGCACCCAAACGTGCTGGTGTTCGTCTCGAGCGACGGCCGCGTGACGCGCTACCTGTACGGCCCGCAGCCGCAGCGGCGCGACGTCGAGCTGGCGCTCGCCGAATCCGCCGACGGCATCGCGCGCGCGAGCGACGTGGCGGCGGCGCTCGCGTTGGCCTGTTTCACGTTCGACCCGAAGCGCAGCCGCTACGTGCTGCACCCGCTGCTGGCGTTCGGCGGTGCCGGTCTCGGCGTGCTGGCGATCGCCGGGGTGGCCGCATTCGCATGGCGGCCGAATCCGAAGGAAGGACATCCATGAAGCGAAACACCAGACTGTCTTCGCGCAGCGCGATCGTCGCGGTCGCATGGTTCGCCGGCAACGCCGCTGCCGCCGAACCGCTCGCCTACCCCGCCGGCCAGTGGGACCACATCTTCGACGTGTGGCTCGCGGTGGCGGTCGGCATCTACCTGATCGTCGCGCTGCCGATGCTGTA
>JBFMFC010000017.1:36981-63482 GCA_040752195.1 Pseudomonadota bacterium
GGTTCGCCGGCAACGCCGCTGCCGCCGAACCGCTCGCCTACCCCGCCGGCCAGTGGGACCACATCTTCGACGTGTGGCTCGCGGTGGCGGTCGGCATCTACCTGATCGTCGCGCTGCCGATGCTGTACTTCCTGTGGCGCTATCGCTACCGCCCGGGGACCAACGAAAGCGGAGCGACCGAGGAAGCCGGACCCGGCATCGAGGTGCTGTGGACCGTCGTTCCGCTGATCATCGTGCTGTTCCTCGCCACGCAGAGCGTGGCGCTGTACGCCAAGCAGCGTAACGCGCCGGCAGGGGCGCTCGACGTCAAGGTCGAGGCGATGATGTGGGCGTGGAACTTCGAGTATCCCAACGGCAAGCAGTCGACCGCCGAGCTGGTCGTTCCGGTGGGCAAGCCGGTGAAGCTGCGCATGACGTCGAAGGATGTCATCCACTCGTTGCACGTGCCCGCGGCCAAGGTGATGGAAGACGTCGTGCCGGGCCGCGTCACCGAGATGTGGTTCCAGATGAACAAGGCGGGCGAGTACCGCAGCTTCTGCCGCGAGTACTGCGGCACGATGCACGCCTACATGATGGCCACGATCAAGGCGCTGCCCGCCGACGAGTTCGAGCGCTGGCTCGCCGCGAAGTAGCCGCACGCGCGCGTCAACCCGCAAGAGAGGATGCCGACCATGCACGACACCGCCGCCGTCGCCCCGGCCTGGTACCGCGCCAGCCTGCGCGAATGGCTGTTCACCACCGACCACAAGAAGATCGCCGTGCTGTACGGCGCAACGTCGCTCGTGTTCTTCCTGGTCGCAGGGCTTATGGGGCTTCTCATCCGCCTCGAGCTGTCGGCACCCGGATTGCAGTACGTCTCGCCCGACACCTACAACTATCTGCTGACCGGGCACGGCGCGGTGATGCTGCTGTGGTGGGCGATCGCCTTCTGGGGCGCGTTCACCAACTTCCTGATCCCGATCATGATCGGCGCGCGCGACTGCGCGTTCCCGCGGCTGAACCAGCTCTCGTACTGGTTCTTCTTCACCGCCAGCGTGCTGGTGCTGCTGACCTTCATCCCGGGCAATCACATCCGCACGATGTGGACCGGCTATCCGCCGCTCTCGCTGCACGACAACGCCGGGCCGACGGCGATCTACGTGCTGATCATCGTGTTCGTCGCCGGCTCCACGCTCGGCACGGGCGTGAACTTCATCACCACGGTGCTGCGCATGCGGGCGCCGGGCATCGGCTTCTGGAACATGAACCTGATCGTGCACGGGCTGATCGCGTCGATCGTCGTGCAGTTGGTCGGCGTGCCGTCGTTCGTCGGCGCCGTGATCATGCTGTACCTGGACAAGTATCTGGGCACGGGCTTTTTCGACCCGGCCGTCGGCGGCGACCCGATCCTGTACCAGCATCTGTTCTGGTTCTACTCGCACCCCGCCGTCTACGTGATGGTGCTGCCGGCCTTCGGCCTGTTCTCCGAAGTGCTGTCGACGATGTCGCGCAAGCAGATCTTCGGCCACAAGTCGATGGTCGCGGCGATCTGGGCCATCGCCGTGCTCGGTTTCTTCATCTGGGCGCACCACATGTTCACGTCGGGCATGCCGTACTGGCTGCGCGTGTTCATGTCGTACACGACGGTGCTGATCGGCGTGCCCACCGGCGTGAAGATCTTCAACTGGGTCGCCACCCTGCACGGCGGCGCGATCCGCTTCACCACACCGATGCTGTTCACGCTGGGCGGCATCTTCATGTTCCTGATCGGCGGGCTGACCGGAATTCCACTCGCGCTGCCGGCGTTCGACGTCAACGTGCACGACTCGCAGTTCGTCGTCGGGCACTTCCACTACGTGCTCGGCATGGCGATGACGCTCGGGGCGTTCAGCGGCATCTACTACTGGTACCCGAAACTGACCGGACGCATGTATCCCGAGGCGCTCGGCAAGGCGAGCTTCTGGCTGATGCTGATCGGCTCCAACCTCTTTTACTTCACGCAGATGATGGCCGGCATCGACGGCATGCCGCGCCGCTATGTCGACTACCCCGCCGATGCCGGCTGGACGCTGCTCAATCAGATCCAGACGGTCGGTGCGTTCGTACTCGGCATCGGCGTGTTCGTGTCGCTCATCGCGTGGTGGCGGGGCCGCAACGGGCCGGCCGCGCCGCGCGATCCCTGGGGTTCCCCGTCGCTGGAGTGGACCACACCGTCACCGCCGCCACCGCAGAACTTCGACCGCTTTCCGGTCGAAGTACCGCCCGGGTGGACTCCGTACCGCTACGCGCCGAAGCAATGAACACGCCCACGCAGAGCCGCGGCGACCCACCGGACCGCCTCAGGCGAACGATCGGCTGGGGGCTGGGCGCAGCGATGTTGCTGTCGTTCGTGGGCGGCATCCTCGCCTTCGTGCCCGCCGAGCACAGGGCTCGGAAGCTGCAGGAAATGAAGGTGCGGTACGCCGCGAAGTACTCGCATCGGCTGCGCGCCGCGCCCCCGCCGCAGGCACGGCCCTGATTCAGGCCGCCGGCCGCGCGCTCGGGAAAACTTAACGCACGTCATGGCCGCACATGCCCGCGGTGCGCAAGGATGCGCATACGGAGAAAGGAGAGCGCCATGCACAGGCCAGGATCGAAGGCCGGAAGCCGCGGCGGCGGCGCGCTCGCGCTGATCGCCATCTGCGGGACGGTCGTCGCCGTCGCGCTGGTGTTGGCGACTTTCGAACGGCTCGGCACGCTGGTACCGATGGCACGCACGGTCGCCGTGCAGGCGATGCAGTGACGCGCTTCGCTGCGTCGCGGCGGCGGTCGACCCGGAAATTTTTGGGACGCATCAAGGCCGGCGTGCAGCCGCCTGCGTAACGTCCGCGCACTGCGGCCGGCGGCCGCGCCGACCGCAAACGAAGCCGATTGAGGAGGGAACCGTGGAACAGAAACCGCAAGAGGAGCAAGAAGAAAAGGTCCCCGCGTTTCAACTGATGCTCGACAACCCGTTCCTGCTGCTGTTCCTGGGCATCGCGATGCCGACCGTGCTCTACATCGTCTGGGGCGTGATGGAGATCGTCGGCATTCCGATCACCGGACTGGCCAAATAACGCGGAGCCGACACGATGAGCGCGATCCAACCGCCTGCCCAACGCGTCTGGTGGAAGCAGCCGATCCACAGGGATGAGGCCCTGTGGATCGGCATCGCCTTCGCCTGGTGCATGGTGATGTTCTTCATGATGCCGTACTGGCACGTCTACGGTAAGCAGAACCTGTCGTCCGAGACGTACCGCGTCAAGCCCGAGCTGTACCAGCGCGCCGCGCAGGAGATGGTCGACAAGTACACGGTGCGCACCGAGACCGACGACAAGGTCCCGGTCGTTCATCCGCCGGCCGGCGCCGACGTCTATCTGATCGCGCGGCTGTGGGCATGGTGGCCGATCCTCGAACTCGAGCAGGGCAAGACGTACCGCCTGCACCTGACGGCGATGGACTACCAGCACGGTTTCTCGCTGCAGCCCGAGAACATCAACATCCAGGTGCTGCCGGGCTACGAACACGTGGTCACGATCACGCCGAACCGCGCCGGCACCTACGCGATCGTCTGCAACGAGTTCTGCGGCATCGGCCATCACAAGATGGTGTCGAAGCTGTACGTGAAATAAGGGGGAGAACGAGCGATGGCCAACAATGTCGCGGAATTCCGCACCTGCCCCCGTACCGGGCTGCAGTTCCACAGGTCCGCCGAGAACCTGATCAAGGTCAACGCGGTCGCCGCCGTCGTCGCGCTGCTGGTCGGCGGCATCCTCGCGCTGCTGGTGGTGCTGACGCGCTGGCAGGCGGTGCACATCATCGACGCCGAGAATTTCTACATGGTCCTGACCGCGCACGGTCTGGACATGCTGGCGTACTGGATCATCTTCTTCGAGATCGCGGTGCTGTATTTCTGCTCGTCGACGCTGCTGCGCTCGCGGCTGGCGACACCGCGGCTCGCCTGGGTCGCGTTCGGGCTGATGCTCGCCGGCGCGGTACTGAACAACGTCGCGGTGTTCCGCGGCGACTCGAGCGTGATGTTCACCTCGTACGTGCCGATGCCCGCGAACCCGATGTTCTATCTGGGCCTGATCCTGTTCGCGGTCGGCGCGCTGATCGGCTGCTTCATCTTCCTCGGCACCCTGGTCGTCGCCAAGGCCGAGAAGACCTACGAGGGCTCGATCCCGCTGGTGACCTTCGGCGCGCTCACCGCCTGCATCATCGCGATCTTCACGATCGCGTCGGGCGCGATCATCCTGATCCCGACCTTCCTGTGGTCCATCGGCTACGTCAGCCACATCGACCCGCTGATGTACCGCCTCGTTTGGTGGGGTTTCGGCCACAGCTCGCAGCAGATCAACGTCAGCGCGCACGTCGCCGTGTGGTACGCGATCGCCGCGATCGTCTTCGGCGCCAAGCCGATGAGCGAGCGCGTCAGCCGCGTCGCGTTCACGCTGTACATCCTGTTCCTGCAGCTCGCGTCGGCGCACCACCTGCTGGCCGACCCCGGCGTGTCGACCGAGTGGAAGGTGTTCAACACCTCGTACGCGATGTACCTGGCGGTGCTGGCGTCGATGATCCACGGCCTGACCGTGCCGGGCGCGATCGAAGTCGCGCAGCGCGAGAAGGGTTTCACGAAGGGCCTGTTCGAGTGGATCCGCAAGGCGCCGTGGGGCAACCCGGTGTTCTCCGGGATGTTCATCTCGCTGCTGGGCTTCGGCTTCCTGGGCGGCATCTCCGGCGTGATGATGGGCACCGAGCAGCTCAACATGCTGATCCACAACACGATCTACGTGCCCGGCCACTTCCATGCGACGGTCGTGATCGGCACCACGCTCGCGTTCATGTCGATCACCTACTTCCTGATCCCGACGCTGTTCAACCGCGAGGTGATCCTGCCCGGGCTGGCGAAGTGGCAGCCGTATCTGTTCGGCCTCGGCATGGGGGTATTCGTGCTCGCGATGATGGGCGCAGGTACCCTGGGCGTGCCGCGCCGTCACTGGGACATCACGTTCGCCGGCGCGGCGCTGCCGTACGAGTTCCCCGGCACCGCCTGGCTGATGCTGGCGATCATGGGGATCTCGGGGCTGGTGGCGATCGTCGGCGGCGCCGCGTACATCCTGATCACGGTCGGCTCGCTGCTGTGGGGCAAGAAGCTCGAGTCGGGCGCGTACTCGCCGAAAGGCACCGTGTTGCGCATGCCCGTGGCCACCGCGATCACCGGCCACGGCAGCGCGGGCTTCGCCGCGCCGGGCACCTTCGTGTTCGCGCTGGTCTTCCTCGCGGCCTTCGTCCTGTACTACTTCGTCAACTGGAAGTACCTGTCGACGGTGTGGGGGCTGAGCTGAACTGGGGGGCGCTGCGATGAACGCGACGACGGTCGGCCCGGACCGCCCGCTGTCGGGCGTGCGGCTCGTGTTCGGGCTGTTCAAGCTGCGCATCGGGGTGGTGATCGCGCTGACCGCGCTGGCGGGCGTGGCGATCCAGCCCGGTGCCGGACCGTCGGCGTTGCAGTCGGTTGCGCTGTTCTGCGCCGTGCTGCTCGCTTCGGCGGCAGCCGGCGCCTTCAACCAGTACTACGAGGTCGACCTCGACGCGAAGATGCGCCGCACGCGCGCGCGCCCGTTCGTCGTCGGCCGCCTCGTCCATCACCGCGGCTGGCTCGTGCTGATCGCGCTGCTGGTCGCGCTCGGCGTCGCTGCGGCGTGGGCGGCCGGCAACGGGTGGTCGGCGCTGTTCACGTTTCTCGGCGCGTTTTTCTACGCGATCGTCTACACGGTGTGGCTGAAGCGCCGCACCTGGTGGAACATCGTGATCGGCGGGCTGGCGGGCAGCTTCGCGGTGCTCGCGGGCGCGTCCGCCGTCGCACCCGGGCTGTCGCCGCAGGCGCTGCTGCTCGCGCTGATCCTGTTCCTGTGGACGCCTCCGCACTTCTGGAGCCTGGCGATCGTCTGCCGCGACGACTATGCGGCCGCGGGTGTGCCGATGCTGCCCGTCGTCAAGGGCGATGCTGTGGCCGCGCGCGCGATCCTTGCGCACACGGTCGCGCTCGTCGCGCTGTCGCTCGTGCTGGCGCGGCTCGCCGGCGGGACCCTCACGTTGGCGCTGGCCGCGGCGGGCGGCGCCTGGTTCGTGCATGCCGCGTGGCGCCTGGTGCGCGCGCCATCGCGCGCGACGGCACGCCGCTCGTTCCACGCGTCGCTCGCTCAGCTTTCGCTGCTGCTCATCGGAGTCCTGCTCGATGCCGGACTCTGAGCACGCAGCACCCGCCCTGCCCCGAGGACTTCTCCCGATCCGCAGAGCCTGGGTCAAACCGAATCCCTCTCGGTTGCTCTGCGCCCTCTCGGTCCTCGGGGCACTCCTTTCCGGCGTGCCGGCCGCCGCCAACACGGCGGACGAACTCGAGCGCGCCGTGCGCGTGAGCCAGGCTGCGATCGGCCGCAGTGTCGACGACTGGGCCTTCGTCGATCGCGCCGGCCGCCCGGTGCGGATGTCCGACTATCGCGGCAAACCGCTGGTAGTGAGCTTCATCTACACCGGCTGCTTCCAGGTCTGCCCGGCGACGACGCAATTCCTGCGGCGCGCTGTGCAGGAAGCGCGCGCCGCGCTCGGCCCCGGCAGCTTTCGCGTGATCTCGATCGGTTTCAACCAGCCCTTCGATGCGCCCGAAGCGCTCGCCGCGTTCGCGCGCCGGCAGGGCATCGACCTCGCCGAGTGGGAATTCCTCGCGCCGCGCACCGCCGACGTCGAACCGCTGCTCGCCGAATTCGGACTGACCGTCAAGCAGACGCCTTCGGGATTCGATCACCTGATCCAGGCGACGATCGTCGACGCGGACGGCGTCATCTACCGACAGGTCTACGGCGACGCCTTCGAGCTGCCGATGTTCGTCGGCCCGCTCAAGGAGCTGCTGTCCGGGCAGGCGACGCGCCAGCTCACGGTCGGCAACGTCTGGACCAAGGTCAAGCTGTACTGCACCGTGTATGACCCGGCGAGCGGACGCTATCGTCTGAACTACTCGCTGTTCTTCGAGCTGTTCGCCGGCATCACGTTCCTCGGCGCCGTCGCGGTCTTCGTGCTGCGCGAGCTGCGCCGCGGCCGCCTGCGCGCTTGACGCCCGTCAATGCCCGCGGCCCGCGCGGTCGCGCAAGATGGCGGGCATGACGCGATCGATCCACGCCAGTCCCGACAGCGCAGCCGCGCGCGCTTTGCGCGCGCTCGAGCGCGCGGGCGACCGCGTCTTCGGCGCCGATGCGAATCCGCTGCGCCAGCTCGGCGCGCTTGCGGTCCTCGCGCTGTGGATCGCGATCGGCAGCGGCACGCTCGTCTACGTCTTCTTCGATACGTCGGCCGCCGGCGCGCATGCCTCGCTCGAGCGGCTCGCGCGCGAGCAGCCGTGGTTCGGCGGGTTGGCGCGCGGCATCCATCGCTACTCGGCGGATGCGTTCATGCTGCTGGCGATCGCGCACGTCGCGCGCGAATGGATCCACCGACGCTACGCAGGCTTTCGCTGGTTCTCGTGGGTGACGGGGGTACCGCTGCTGTGGCTGATGCTGATCGCGGGCCTGGTGGGCTACTGGCTCGTCGCGGACACGCGCGCACAGTTCGTCGCGACGACGATCGGCGAATGGGCCGGTGCGATCCCCGGGGTCGGCGCCGCGATGCTGCGCAACTTCATCACCGACGAAGCGATCTCGGATCGCCTGTTTTCGCTGCTCGTGTTCATGCATCTGGGCGTCGGCCTGCTCGTGCTGCTCGGCCTGTGGGTGCACGTGCAGCGTCTGGTCCGTCCGGCCACGCAGCCGGCGCGGCGGCTCGCGCTCGGTTTCGGCGCCACGCTCGCGCTGCTCGCCGCGGTGCTGCCGGCGTTGTCGAGTGCGCGGGCCGACTTCTCGCGGGTACCGCTGCCGGTGCCGATCGACTGGTTCTTCCTCGCGCCGCTGGTGCTGGTCCAATGGACCTCGCCGGCGACGGTCTGGCTGCTGGCGCTCGCGGTCACGGTGCTGCTCGCCGCACTGCCGTGGACCGTGCGGCAGGCGCGGCCGGCGTCCGCGGTGGTCGATCTCGCGCAATGCAACGGCTGCGGACGCTGCTTCGACGACTGCCCGTACGGCGCGGTCGTGCTCGCGCCGCGCAGCGACGGCCGCCGCCACGCGCTGCAGGCGGCCGTCGCAGCCGATTTGTGCGCCGGTTGCGGCATCTGCGTCGGCGCCTGCCCGAGCAGCAATCCGTTCCGCTCGATCGAGCCGCTCGCCACCGGGATCGACCTGCCGCAGCTTCCGGTCGCGGCGCTGCGGGCGAAGCTGCGCGACGCGCTGGCGGCGCGGCCCGGCGCGACCGTCGTGTTCGGCTGCGATGAAGGCGCCGACCTCGATCGGGTGGATGCGCCGGGCGTCGTGAAGCTTTCGCTGGCGTGCGCCGGGCAGCTCCCGCCCTCGTTCGCCGACTACGCGCTGCGGCGGGGCGCTGCGCGCGTGCTGATCGCAAGCTGCGGCGAGCATGCGTGTGAATATCGTTTCGGCGCGCGCTGGACGGCGCAGCGGCTTGCCGGCCTGCGCGAGCCGGCGCTGCGCGCGCACGTGCGCGGACCGAAGGTGCGGCTCATCGAAGCCGGCCGCGGCGAAGAGGACCGCGTGCGCGAAGCGCTCGCCGGCCGCGACGAAACCGCGTCGCTTTCGTCGCCGACCGGAGCCGTGCCGATCGTCGCAGGTCGGGTTGCCGCAGCGCGCTCCGAGCGTCGCGGAAAGGGCCCGACCTGCGTGCCGACAACCGCCGCCGCGCCGGCGCGCGCCGGCCACGCCGAGGCGTAGATGTCGCAGCAAGCCGGTCCCATCGTCCGCTATCCGGCGCAGGCCGTGCTGTACGCGCTGTTCGCCGCGTTCGTCGGCTACTTCTCCACCGCGCCTTCGCTACGGCTGCTCGGCGACGATGAAGCACTGCTGCGACTGTCGCTGCTGCATCCGGGCAAGCCGAAAGCCGACTGCCGCAGGCGCACGCCGGAGGAGCTGGCGAAGATGCCGCCGCAGATGCGCGCCGTGCTCGACTGCCCGCGCGAGCGATCTGCCGTCCGCGTGCGCGTCGAGCTCGACGGTCGGGCCGTGATCGACGAATCGTTCGCGCCGGCGGGCTTGGCGAGGGACGGCGCCTCCGCCGCGTACCGCCGGCTGCCGATCAAGGCCGGACCGCACCGCCTCCGCGTGCAGTTGAACGACGACGCACGCCGCAGCGACTTCACCTACGAGACAACGGCCGATCTCGACGTCAAGCCCGGCCGCATCGTGCTGATCGACTTCGACGCCGAAAAGGGAGGCGTGCTGATCAAATGAAGACGCTCATCGCATCCTTCGGCGCCGCCGCGGACGCGCTGCGCGCGCCGGCCGCCGCCGACGCGCACTACGCCCTCGCGGTCGCCGGCGGCGAACGACGCGCGCTCGCCTCGGCCTGGCTGTGGCTGGCGATCGCCGCGCTGCTGGCGAGCGGCGTGTTCTCGATCCTGCTGGTCGTCGCGCGCGCACCGTTCCTGCAGCCGCTGCTGCCGACGGTCGACTTCTTCCGCGTCGCGCTGGTGGTGCACGTCGACCTGTCGGTGCTCGTGTGGTTTGCGTCGTTCGCCGGCGTGCTGTGGAGCGTGGCCGGCACCGAGCGCTGGCTGCCGCTCGCCTGGTCGGCCTTCGGGCTGGCCGTGCTCGGCGCCGTGGCGATGAGTGCGGCACCTTTCGTGAGCCCCGGCGCGCCCGTGATGGCGAACTACGTGCCCGTGCTCGACAGCGGGCTGTTCCTGTGGGGGCTCGTCGTGTTCGGCATCGGCTTCGGGCTGGCGTCGCTGCGCGCGCTGGCGGTTCCGCAGAAAGTCGGCGCGTGGCTCGCGCCCGACGGCGCGCTGCGTTTCGGGCTGAACGCGTCCGCCGTTGCCGCGGCGATGGCGGTGCTCGCGCTCGTCTGGTCGTGGATCGCGATCCCGCACGCCCTCGACGCGAAGACCTACTACGAACTGCTGTTCTGGGGCCCGGGCCACGTCGTTCAGTTCTGCTGGAGCCTACTGATGATGGTCGCGTGGCTGTGGCTCGCCACGCTGTCGGGTGCGCGCGTGCCGCTTTCGCCGCGCATCGCGGTGCTGCTGTTCGCGATCGGGCTCGTCGCGGTTTTCGCTACACCCGTCATCTACCTGGCCTGGGACGTCGCCTCGGTCGAACACCAGAAGCTTTTCACGTGGCAGATGCGCTTTGGCGGGGGCCTGGCGATCGTTCCGATGGCGATCGCGGTGCTGCTGGGCCTGGCGCGCGCTGCGCCGGTTTGGGCGACCGAGCGCCCATGCCGCACGGCGCTCGTCGCGTCGCTCGTCCTGTTTTCGGCGGGCGGGCTGATCGGCTTTCTGATCCAGGGCTCGGATGTCCGCGTTCCGGCGCATTACCATGGCTCCATCGTCGGGATCACGCTCGCGCTGATGGGACTGACCTACGCCCTGTTGCCGCGCCTCGGCTACACGCGGCCACTGCCACGGCTCGCGACGTGGCAGCCGGCGCTGTACGGCGCAGGCCAGTTCCTGCACATCGCCGGCCTCGTGTGGTCCGGCGGCTACGGCGTGCAGCGCAAGGTCGCCGGCGCCGAACAGGTGCTGCGCACGCCGTCGGAGGTCGCCGGCATGGCACTGATGGGCGTCGGCGGTCTGATCGCGGTGGTCGGCGGGCTGGCATTCGCACTCGTCGTCCTGCGGACTTTGCGACGGGGCAAGGCTTGAGGGAACGACTGACGCAACCGCTGCTCGTGACCGCTCTGGTGCTCGCGCTCACCGTGCTCGGCGCCAGCAGCTACCTGCGGTTGGCGGCCAACGGCATCGGCTGCGAGCCGTGGCCTGTCTGCTACGGCAAAGAGGTCACTGCCGATGCGGCGAACGCGTCGGCGCAGGCACAGGCGGTGCGCGTGACGCATCGGGTCGCGGCGACGGCCTTCGCGCTGGTCGCGCTGGCGGCGGTCGTGTTCGGGTGGCGCCGCTGGGGCGCGCCCGCGCGTACGGCCGCGGTCGCGCTGCTCGCCGTGACGGCTGCGCTCGCGCTGGTCGGTCGCTACACGCCGTCGACGCTGCCGGCGATCACGCTGGCGAACGTCCTGGGTGGTCTGGCGCTGGCGGGTTGCCTCGGGTTCCTGATCAGCGCCCAGCGCACGGTGGCGCGATACGTTCCGCCGCATCGCCACGCGCGCGCGCTCGCCGTCGTGCTCGTGCTGCTGGCGCTGCAAGCGGCGAGCGGCACCATGATCAGCGCGCGTTCCGCCGGCGCGGCGTGCGCGATCGAATGCAGCGAAACCTGGCTGCCCGGCGCGGCGCAGTTGTGGAATCCGCTCGAGGCCGGAAACGCGGTCGACCTGTTGCGACGAACGCGCGCCGGCGAACCGTTGCACGCGCTGCACCGTCTCGGCGGCATCGTCGTCGCGCTGCTGGCGGTCGCGGCGGCGTCGGCGAGCACGCGGCGTCCGGGCACGCCGTACGTGCGCGCCGTCGTCGGCGCGTCCGCGCTCGCGTTCGCGCTCGGGCTCGCGCTCGCCGCCTACGAAGGGCCGCTCGCCGCGGCCGTCGCGCACGCGCTCGCGGCCGGTGCGCTGGCCGCCGCCTGCGCCGCTCTGCTGGAACGTTGTCTCGCCGCACGGAGGACCGAATGATCGTCATCGACGCGCGCGGGTGGGAACCGCCGCGCCCCTTCGAGGCCGTGATGGAAGCCTTGTGCCGTCTGCCACCCGGTGAACGAATCCGCCTGATCCTCGAGCGCGAACCGTTTCCGCTGTATCGCGTGCTCGAGCGCAACGGCTATGCCTACTACGCGACCGCGTGCGACGACGGTCGTTACGAGATCGACATCTGCGAGCGCGACGCGCCCCCGGCCGAGTGAGGTCGAGGGTCGCCATCGGCCCGCATCCGGAAGTCCCCCTGGCCCGCTTGACAAAAGGGGGGGCCGCCGACGCGTATCAGCTCGCGTGCTTGCGCAGGCGATCGAGGTCGCGCACGTGGATGCGGCGCCCCTTCACCTCGATCAGCCCGAGCGAGGTGAGGTCATGCAGGATGCGCGAGAAGTGCTCCTGCGTGAGGTTCAGCCGCGATGCGATGATGCCTTTGGCGACCGGAAGCTGAATCTCGACGCTGCCGGCGCCGTCGGGCAGTTCGGCGGCGGCGCAATCGCGCAGCAGGAAGCCGATCACGCGTTCGGTCCCCGAACGCGTCGAGTACGACTCGACGTCGGCGATCAACTGGTGCAGGCGCCGCGACAGACCACCCAGCAGGCGGCGTGCAAAGACAGGATCCTGATCGATACCCTCGAACACGGTCTCCTTCGGCACGAACAGCAGCAGACCGTCGGCGAGCGCCTGCGCCGTCACCACGTGCGGCAGGTCGAGGAACATCACCGCCTCGCCGAAGCTTTGCCCCTGGTCGAGGATCTCGACGACCTTCTCGACGCCGGTGGACGAGACGAACGACAGCTTGATCTGCCCGAACACGATCACGTACATGCCGGCGGCCGGATCGCCGCGGTGAAACAGCACGTCGCCGCGCGCAACCCTGAGCTGGCGCGTGCTGGCGGCGATGCGTGCGCGCTGCTCGATCGTCAGCTCGCGGAACAGCGCGAGATTGGCGAGAAAGTTTTCGGCGTGCAGGACTGCGGCCATGTCGTCTCCCTGTGTGGCGGGCGTCCCGACGGCAGCGGCTCCGAACGGCCGGCACCTTGGCCCCGGCTGCGCGTGCGCCCGCGTGCGGTCGCATGCGCCGCATCGACGCAAGTCTGTAAAGCCGATCGTGTCCCGGTCTTGACCTGCGTCAGAGCCGCTCGCCGGCGCGTGTGAGTTTCGGGCCGAAATGCCTCTTTGGAGGTAGCGCGTTGAGTCGTTGGAGGTGTTGCACCGCGGCGGTTAGCGCAGGTCAAAGGCGCCCGCGCGGGCTGCGCCGTACCCTGCGCGCACCGCATCAGGGAGCGACGAAGTGGCGAAGCGTTTCAACGGGCGCGTCACGCTTGCGAGCGCGGTTGCGCTCGCCTGCGCCGGCGCGGCATCCGCGCAGACCGGCGCGCGGCTGCTCGACGCGGTCGAAGTCATCGGCGTGGCCTATCGCATGGAACGTCAGATCGACGACGTCGCGCCGACCGCCACCGCGATCACCCGCCGCGACATCGAACGCGAAGTCGTGACCAACCTGCGCGAGCTGCTGCGCTACGAACCCGGCGTGGCGACCGAAAACGCGCCGACGCGTTTCGGACTCGGCTCGATCGGCATCCGCGGCATGACCGGCAATCGCGTGCTGATGACGCTCGACGGCGTGCGCCTGCCCGACGCTTACCGCGTCGGCAGCTTCTCGAACGCACAACGCAACCAGCTCGACGTCGCACTGCTGCAGAAGGTCGAGATCCTGCGCGGACCGAGCTCGGCGCTGTACGGGTCGGATGCGCTGGGCGGTGTGGTCGCCTTCTCGACGGTCGATCCCGACGACGTGCTCGGCCCGGCCCGTGCCGCCCAGGCGACGCTCGATCTGGGCTACGCATCGGCCAGCGAACGCTGGCAGCGCGGCCTGCTCGTCGCCGCACGCGGAGAGCGCCTCGCCGGACTGGTCGGCTACCAGCGCGCGACCGCGCGCGAGACCGAGAACTTCGGCACGAACGACACGATCGGCACCGCGCGCACCGCGCCCAACCCGCAGCGCATCGCGGCCGAGTCGCTGCTCGCCAAGCTCGTGTGGCCGCAGGCGGGAAGCGGACGCTGGCGCCTGACGCTCGACCGCTACGTCGCCGGCATCGAGACCGACGTGCTGTCGCTCAATCCGCAGTCGAGCCGCACCACGCGGCTCGAAGGCGACGATCTCGGCCAGCGCGAGCGCGTGAGCGTCGACGCCGACCTGCCCGGCGTCCTGGGGCTCGCACGGCAACGCGGGCTCGTCTACTCGCAGCGCGCACTGACGCGCAACGACACGCTCGATCTGCGCACCAACACGACGGCCGCCTGCCTTTCGGCAGTCGGCACGGTGAACTGCCTGCGCGACGTTCGCTTTCGCTATGAGCAGAAGGAGCAGGGCGCAAGCTGGCTCGGCGAACTCGACACGGCAGCCGCCGGTCGCTGGCTGTTCGGACTCGAGGCCGCGCGGCTGCGCGCCGACGAAATGCGCGACGGCCGGCAGACGAATCTGAACACCGGCGTGACGACCAACGTCGTCGGCACCGAGACTTTTCCGACGCGCGACTTTCCGCTGTCGACGACCGATCGGATCGGCGCCTTCGCACAGGACGAGATCGCGCTCGCCGCCGGCCGCCTGATGCTCGTCCCGGCGCTGCGGTTCGACCGCTTCCGCACGCGCGTGCAGGCCGACGCCGCGTTCCTGTCGGGCAGCGCCGGTCGAGTGCCGGTCGACAGCGCGGAGCAGGCGCTGTCGCCGCGGCTCGGTCTGCTCTATCGCGCGTCGCCGTCGACGACCTTCAGCGCGCAGTGGGCGAGCGGCTTCCGCGCGCCGCCTGCATCCGACGTCAACATCGGGCTGTCGAGCCTGCCGTCCGGCTACGCGGTGATCCCGAATCCGGATCTGAAGGCCGAGCGCAGCCGCGGGCTGGAGCTCGGCGTGCGCGGCCGCTACCCGCGCCTCGAGGTCACCGCGACGGTGTTCGACACGCACTACCGCGACCTGATCCTTTCGCGCGCGGCCTTGCCCTGCCCCGCCGATCCGCGTTGCGTGCCGGGTGCGACGGCAACCTTCCAGTCGCAGAACGTCGCGCGCGCGCGCATCCGCGGCGCCGAGGCGGGCGCGCTGTGGCGCGTGCACGGCCCGTGGTCGGTGCAGGCCGCGGCGTCGCACGCGCGCGGCGACGACACGGGCGCGAACGCACCGCTGAACACGATCGAGCCGACACGGCTCGTCGCCGGCGTGTTCTACGACGGCAACGGTTTCAGCGCCGCGTTGCATGCCACCCACGCCTGGGCCAAGGAGCGCATCGACTCGCGCGCGGGCACGCGGTTCGCGCCGCCCGCGTACACGGTCGTCGACCTGACCGCCAGTTGGCAGGTCCATCCGCGCGTGCGGATTTCCGCCGGCGTGTTCAACCTGTCCGACCGCAAGTACTGGCTGTGGTCCGACGTACGCGATGTGCCGAACCAGGGCGCGACGATCGACCGCTACACACAGCCCGGCCGCAACGCGTCGGTGCTGCTGCGCGCGCAGATCTAGCGACCGCCCCCATGACGAGGCCCGGCGTTCACGGACTTGATGTAAGCCATGGAAACGGCGGCGCGCAGCGCCTAGCGTCGCCGTCGAGCGCGGCGCACCGGGACCGCGCGCGCCGCCGGATTTCGCTTCAACCCAAGAGGAGACCGAGATGAACCGAAGCACACTGGCCGTCGCCGCGCTGGCCGGCGCGCTGGCTGCCGGGCTGGCTCTCGCCCAGGCCAAGAGCGACGCCAAGAAGGACGATCGACAACCGGTGACCGGCGAAGAGCTGCGTTACCAGGCGGGCGGCTCGCCGCTGGCGGGCGTGGAGATGCACCAGGACGTCAATCCGAAGGCGCCGCCGATGACGAAAGCGGAGTTCGACCGCGGCCGGCAGATCTACTTCGAACGCTGCGCCGGCTGCCACGGCGTGCTGCGCAAGGGCGCGACCGGCAAGCCGTTGACGCCCGACATCACCCTGCAGCGCGGTACCGAGATCCTGAAAGTCTTCATCAAGTACGGCACGCCGGCCGGGATGCCGAACTGGGGCACGTCGGGCGAACTGAACGACGCCGACGTCGACCTGATGGCGCGCTACATCCAGCAGACGCCGCCGACGCCGCCGGAGTTCGGCATGGCCGAGATGAAGGCCACGTGGAAGGTCATCGTCCCGCCCTCGATGCGGCCGAAGAAGAAGATGAACAACTACAACATCGAGAACATCTTCTCGACCACGCTGCGCGACACCGGCGAAGTCGCGCTGATCGACGGCGACACCAAGAAGATCATCAACATCGTCAAGACGGGCTACGCGGTGCACATCTCGCGCGTGTCGGCGTCGGGCCGCTACGTCTACGTGATCGGGCGCGACGCCAAGATCAACATGATCGACCTGTGGATGGAGAAGCCGGACAACGTCGCCGAGATCCGCATCGGGCTGGAGGCGCGTTCGGTCGACACGTCCAAGGCCAAGGGCTACGAGGACAAGTTCGCGATCGCCGGCGCCTACTGGCCGCCGCAGTACGTGATCATGAAGGGCGACACGCTCGAGCCGCTGAAGATCGTCTCCACCCGCGGCATGACCGTCGACACGCAGGAGTTCCACCCCGAGCCGCGCGTCGCCTCGATCGTCGCATCGCACTTCAAGCCGGAGTTCGTCGTCAACGTCAAGGAGACCGGCAAGATCCTGCTGGTCAACTACAAGGACACCGAGAACCTCACGGTCACCGAGATCCCGGCAGCGCGCTTCCTGCACGACGGCGGCTGGGACGCATCCAAGCGCTACTTCCTGGTCGCCGCCAACCAGTCGCACAAGATCGCGGTCGTCGACGCGAAGGAAGGCAGGCGCGTGGCGCTCGTCGACGTCGACAAGATCCCGCATCCGGGGCGCGGCGCCAACTTCGTTCATCCGAAGTTCGGTCCCGTGTGGGCGACCGGGCATCTCGGCAGCGAGAAGATCGCGCTGATCGGCACCGATCCGAAGGGCCACAAGCAGTACGCATGGAAGGTCGTGCAGATGCTCGACGGCCAGGGCGGCGGCAACCTGTTCATCAAGACGCACCCGAAGAGCACGAACCTGTACGTCGACACCCCCCTGAACCCGGACTCGAAGATCGCGCGCTCGGTGGCGGTATTCAACATCAAGGACCTGTCGGCCAAACCGAAGATCCTGCCGATCGCCGACTGGGCCGGCATTCCGGAAGGCCAGGGCCGCATCGTCCAGCCGGAGTACAACAAGGCCGGCGACGAAGTGTGGTTTGCGGTGTGGAGCGCGAAGGACCAGACCTCGGCGTTGGTGGTCGTCGACGACAAGACGCTGAAACCGAAGGCCGTGATCAAGGACCCGAAACTGATCACGCCGACCGGCCACTTCAACATCTACAACACGCAGCACGACGTGTACTGAGGAGAGCGCGCCGATGCGACCCAAACCGATGATCCTCGCGCTCGCGCTCGGCGCCGCTGTGGCCGCCGGCGGTGCGGCGCGCGCCGACGAAGCGCTCGCCAAGAAGCACAACTGCACGGCCTGTCACCAGATCGACAAGAAGAGCGTCGGCCCGGCGTACAAGGACGTGGCCAAGAAGTACAAGGGCCAGGCCGACGCCGTGGCCAAGCTCTCGGACAAGGTGAAGAAAGGCGGCTCGGGCGTCTGGGGACCGGTACCGATGCCGCCCAATGCCGCCGTGCCCGACGCCGACATCAAGAAGCTGGTCGAGTGGGTACTGGCGATGTAGTCCGGCGGGGCGCACGTCTGCCGCGCAGCGCCTTGGCGGCCGCGGTCCTCGTGGCCGCCTTTTCTTTGTTCGCGGCCGAACCGGCAGTTCACTCGTCGGACGGGCGCTGGCTGCTGCGGGCCGACGACGACGCGCGCACGCTCGTCGCGATCGACACGACGAACGGGGCCGTCGTACGCCGGATCCCGGTCGCCGATCGGCGCGGCAAGACCGCACGCGTGGCGCGCATCGTCGATGCGCCGCCACGCAAGAGCTTCGTCGTGCTGTTCGCCGACATCGCCGAGGCGTGGGAGCTGTCGTACGACCCGAACGCCGAGCCCGTGTACGACGGCTTGGTGCACGACTACCGGATGGGCGAAGGCATCGCGAACGGCGGCCCGTTCGCCGTGCGACGGATCGATCTGGACGAGCCGCTCGCCAATGCCGAATTCAGCGCCGACTTCTCGCAATTCACTGCGCAGACCGCCGACGGCTCGCTGCACGTGATCAACCTGCACGTGCGCCGGCGCATCGAGATCCTGCGGCCGGGCACGGCGCGCTGAGCCTGCGTTCAGCGCCGGCGCAGCCGCTGCACTTCGATCTCGCCGTCGCCCGTCACGCGCCCGCGCACTTCGACGTAATCGCCGATGCGAGCACGGTCGACGCGCGCGCCGGCCACGCCGCGCAGCGGCAGCGCGTCGAGCTGCGCGGCGCCGGTGAGCGTTCCATGCAGCCGCACCGCGGCGCCGACCGGGATCGGAGCGACCCGCCCCTGTGCGTCGCGCGCGCCGTCCGCGATCCAGCGCTCGATCAGCGCGATGTCGGCGTCGTCGAGATACGGCGGACCGTCGAAGGGCATGCGCGGGCGCGCCTGCCCGCGCACGCGGCGCAGCAGTTCGCTCGCTTCCGGCCGCCCGGGCACGACACGCGCGCGCTCGATCGTCGCGATCGTCGCGGCGTAGCCGTTGAGGCGATAGCCCTCGGGCGCAGGCCCCATGCGCCCCTGCTCGGTATGGCAGCCAGCGCAGCGGCGCGCGAAGATCGGCGCGACGTGCGCGTACGTGACCGGCTCGCCCGGTGCGGGTCGTGGCGGCGCCGAGGCAACGGCCGCAGCCGGCGAACCCGCCGGCATGCCCGCATCGATCCAGGCCGCGAATTGCGCGATCTGCGCGTCGCTGAGGAACGGCGGGCCGGTCAACGGCATGCGCGGCTGGGTCGTGCCGCGCAGCCGGCGCACGAGTTCGCTCGCTTCGCCGGCGCCGGCACGCACGATGGGGCCACGCGCGCTGCCGGCGAGCAGTCCTTCGAGCGTGTCGAGCTTCAGCCCGGCGGCGGCGCTCGCTCCCGAGTGGCACACCACGCACTGTGCCTGAAGGATCGGCGCCAGTTCCGCGTACGTCGGCTGCGCGTGCGCGTGCGCGGCGATGCCGAGCCCGCCGGCGAGCCCGACCCGGCCAACGACCTCAATCCAGCGCACAGGTGCGGAAGCCGATGAAGACGTCGTCGCGCTCGGGCAGGTAGAAGTTGCGGAAGCGCGGATGCACCAGCCGCTGCGGCGTCGCGAAGCTCGCGCCGCGGACCGAGCGGTGCGTGCCGAACCATGGCGCCGAGTAGTCCGCGTAGGGATCGGCCGCGAATCCCGGATACGCGTCGAAGGTCGTCGCGGTCCACTCCCACACCGCGCGCGACGGCGCGATCGCACCCTGCGCGGCCGCGTTCTCCCACTCGGCTTCCGTCGGTAGACGGCGATTCGCCCAGCGGCAGTACGCTTCGGCCTCGTGCGCGGTGACGTGCCGCACGGCCTCGTCGGGAGCGAGCGGCTGCAGCGCGCCGAAGCGTTCCGCCGCCCAGACACCGCCGTCGCGCCGCCAGCCGCGCGGGGCGCGGCGGCCCGTGCGCTCGCGCCAAGCGCGGCCTTCGTCGGTCCAGAAGGCGGACCGCGCATAACCGCCGTCATCGACGAACGCCGCAAATTCGCCGTTCGTCACGCAGCGCCGTGCGATCGCATACGGCGCGAGCCGCACGCGGTGCGCCCACTTCTCGTTGTCGAAGACGAACCCGCGCGCGGTGCGCGGCATGCCGAGCTCGAACTCGCCGCCCGCCAGCGACGCGTCGCCCGCGTCGGCGGACGCGCGCGCCGGCGGCAGCCGGGGCGGCGCGGGATAGCCCAGCGTGTTGCGCATGTAGACGAACGCCTCGCCGTGCATGTCCTCGTGGAACAGCGACAGACGGAAGAAGTACAGCCCGGCGTCGGAGTCCTCGGCGCGCTCGAGCGCGCCGAGCGCGAGCTGCAGCGTGGCGTCGAGGTAATCGAGGGTGGCCCGCCGCGAAGGCAGATCGAGGGTCCAGCGCGTCGGATGCGCGACCTTGCTCGAGTCGTACCAGCGGTCGGCGTCGGCCAGCACGGACGGCGCGAGCGGCGCGTCGGCACCACGCCAGCGCACGCACCAGTGCTCCATGAACCAGCCGATGTGCCCGACCTCCCACAGGAACGGATTGACGATCGGCCGGTACGCGATGTCGCGCCACTGCGCGTCCGTCAGGTCGTCGACGAGCGCCCTCGTATACTCGCGCGCCGACTGCAGCGCCGCGCGCAGCTGCACCTTGTCCAGCCGCCGCGCCGAATCCTCCTGCCGCATGCCCGCTTCGCCTTCCCGCGCCGCCCGCCGGCGCCGTCCGCTCGTGGCCATTATCACGCCCGCGCTGGCCGACGCAAACACGGGCAACTGGCACACGGCCGCGCGCTGGGCGCGTTTCCTGCGCGCGCGTTATCGCGTGCGCGTGCTCAACGCGTGGAACGGTGAAGCGGCCGACGCGCTGATCGCGTTGCACGCGCGCCGCTCGGCGGCGTCGATCGAGGCGTTCGCGCGCGAACATCCGCGTCGCCCGCTGATCGTCGTGCTCACCGGCACCGACCTGTACCGCGACATCCGCGCCGACGCCGCCGCACGGCGCTCGCTCGAGCTCGCGACGCGGCTCGTCGTCCTGCAGGATCGCGGACCGGATGCGCTGCCCGCCGCGCTGCGCAGCAAGTGCGTCGTGATCTATCAGTCGGCGCCGCGGCTGGCCCCGGGGGCGCGGCGCCGCACGACGTTCGACGTCGCCGTCGTCGGCCATCTGCGCGACGAGAAGGATCCGCGGCTGGCGATGCGCGTCGCCGAAAGCCTGCCCGACGATTCGCGCATCCGCGTGCTGCACGTCGGCGACGCGCTCGACCCGGCGCTCGGACGGGCGGCGCGGTCGACCGAGCGGCGTTGCGCGCGCTACCGCTGGGTCGGCGGGCTGCCGCGCAGTCGAACGCGGCAGGTGATGCGCGGCGCGCGGCTGCTGTTGCACCCGTCGAAGATGGAAGGCGGCGCGCAGGCGATCCTCGAAGCGATCCAGGCCGGCACGCCGGTCATCGCGAGCGACTGTGCGGGCAACGTCGGCATGCTCGGCCGCGGCTATCCGGGGCTCTTTCCGGTCGGCGATGCCGGCGCCGCGGCCGAACTGCTGTATCGGGCCGAAAGGGATGGGCGTTTCCTGCGTGCCTTGCACGCGGCGTGTAAGAAACGCGCGCCGTTGTTCGACCCGGGACGAGAGCGGCGGGCGGTGCTGCGGCTTGTGGATAATTCGATCAAAGCGGTTTCCCGGAGATCACGATGAATGCGCCAGAGCAACCGAAGATCCGGCTCACGTCCTTCTCGCACGGCGGCGGTTGCGGCTGCAAGATCGCGCCGGGCGTGCTGTCCGAGATCCTGCAGAACGCCGGCGCCTCGCTGAGCAGCAAGGTTCCGGCGCAACTGCTGGTCGGCATCGAGACCGCCGACGATGCGGCCGTGTACAAGCTAAATGACGAACAGGCGCTGATCGCGACGACCGACTTCTTCATGCCGATCGTCGACGATCCTTTCGACTTCGGGCGCATCGCCGCGACCAACGCGCTGTCCGACGTCTACGCGATGGGCGGCACGCCGATCATGGCGCTCGCGTTGCTGGCGATGCCGGTCGACAAGCTGCCGCTCGACGTGATCCGTCGCATCATCGAAGGGGGCGAAGCGGTGTGCACGCAGGCGGGCATCCCGATCGCAGGCGGGCACACGATCGATTCGGTCGAGCCGATCTACGGGCTGGTGGCGCTCGGCCTGGTTCATCCGGAGCGCGTGAAGAAGAACAGCGGCGCGCACGCGGGCGATGCGCTCGTGCTGGGCAAGCCGCTCGGCGTGGGCGTGTATTCGGCGGCGCTGAAGAAGGACAAGCTCGACGCCGCCGGCTATCGCGCGATGATCCACAACACGACCCAGCTCAACACGCCCGGACGACGGTTGTCCGAGCTGACCGGCGTGCACGCGTTGACGGACGTCACCGGCTTCGGCCTGCTCGGCCATCTGCTCGAGATCTGCCGCGGCTCCGGGCTCGGCGCCGAGCTGTCGATGGCGCGCGTGCCCCTGCTGCCGGGCGTGGAGGCGCTGGTCGAACAGGGCTACGCGACCGGCGCGTCGGGCCGCAACTGGGCCGGCTATGGCAAGGACGTCGTGCTCGATGGCGTGTCGGAGACGCAGCGCAAGCTGCTGACCGACCCGCAGACCAGCGGCGGACTGCTGGTCTCGTGCGCGCACGAAGCGGTCGCCGACGTGCTGCGCATCTTCCGCGATGACGGCTTCGAGCACGCCGCGGTGATCGGCCGGCTTTGCTCCGGCGATCCCAGGGTCCGAGTCTCTCCGTAGCGACAAGCGCGGGGCACAATCCCGCGCTTCGGCAGCGGCCGCGAGCGGCGCTTGCCGCATAATCGCGCGTCGTCGAACCAGACGCGGCCCGAGCCGCGCACCTTCGTTTCGTCCCCGATGCGCAAACTGTTCCGCCAGGAAGCGATCGACGCCCAGCGCGAGAAGCTGCTGGGCGAAGTCTCGATCGCGCGTCCGCTGCCGTTGTGGGTCTTCACGGTGCTGGCGGTGAGTTTCGCCGCCGCGCTCGTCTCGTTTTCGGTGTGGGGCGAGTACACGCGGCGCGAACGCGTCGAGGGCTTCCTTGCGCTCGACACCGGCGCGGCGCGCATCATCGCGCCGGAGACCGGAACGATCGCCGAGCTGCTCGTCAAGGAAGGCGACGAGGTCGCCGAAGGCGCGCCGATCGCGCGGCTCGCGACCGAACGCGGCACGGCCTCCGGCGTGACCTCCTCCGAACTGGTGCAGCGCGAACTGAAGGAACGCGCCGCGCGCATCGACACCGAAGTCGAGCAGGCGCGCCAGCTCGCCGAGCAGGAAGTCGACAAGCTCAGACGCCGCATCGCCGATCTGCAGAAGGAGCTCGCGCAGCTCGACAGCGAGATCCGGCTGCAGCAGACACGCGTGGCGTCGGCGCGCCAGGAGCTGCAGCGCACGCTCGATCTGGTCAAGGAGAAGTTCGTCTCCGACACCGCGGTCACGCAGAAGCGCAACGACCTGCTCGACCAGGAGGCAAAGCTGCAGGCGATCCGGCGCCAGCGGCTCGCGGTCGAGCGCGACCTGGGCGGCGCGCGCGCCGAGCTGCCGACGGTCGAGACGCGCGCGAAGGCGCAGATCGAACAGCTCGCGCGGCAGAAAAGCGAACTGCAGCAGAACCTCGTGCAGGAGGTCGCGCGCCGCGAGAACGTGATTCGTGCGCCGATCGCCGGCATCGTCACCAATATCGCCGTGGCGCGCGGCGACTCGGTCGCTGCCGAAGCGCCGATCGCCACGGTGCTGCCCAAGGGCAGCGGATTGCAGGCGCAGCTCCTGGTGCCGACGCGTGCGGTGGGCTTCGTGCAGCCGGGCAACCAGGTCGTGCTGCGCTACGAGGCGTTTCCGTTCCAGCGCTTCGGCCAGTACCGGGGCACGGTGCAGGCGGTCAGCCGCACGGTGTGGACGCCGGGCGAGAAGGTCGGCCCGATGACGGTGCGCGAGCCCGCGTATCGCGTCGACGTCACGCTCGAAAGGCAGACCGTCTCGGCCGGCGGCCAGGAGATCGCGCTGCGACCCGGGATGCTCGTCAACGCCGACATCCTGCTCGAGAAGCGCACCGTGCTCGAGTGGATCTTCGAGCCGGTGCTCGAGCTGAAGGGGCGCTTGCAGTGAAGCTCTTCGGCCGCGAAGTGCCGTTGATCCTGCAGTCCGAGGCGCCCGAATGCGGAATCGCCTGCGTGGCGATGGTCGCGAGCTACCACGGCTTCCGCACCGATCTGTCGGCGATGCGGCTGCGGCTGGCGCCCTCGATGAAGGGCGTCACGCTCAAGCACATCGCCGCGATCGCCGAGACGATGAAGCTCGCGGCGCGCGGCGTTCAGGCCCCCCTCACCGCGCTCGGACAGTTGCGGCTTCCGGCGATCCTGCACTGGGACATGAACCACTTCGTCGTGCTGACGAAGGTCGCCGGCAACCGCATCACCGTGCACGACCCGGCGCAAGGCAAGCGCGTGCTGTCGCTCGAGCAGGCGTCGCGCCACTACACCGGCGTGGCGATGGAACTGACGCCCGCGGCCGGTTTCGTTCAGCGCGACGAGCGCGAGAAGGTGCGCGCCTGGCAGCTGCTGCAGACCGCCTCCGGCATGAAGGGCGCGATCGCCCAGGTTCTGCTGCTGTCGCTGGTGCTCGAGGTATTCGCGATCGCGTCGCCGTTCTTCGTCCAACTGGTCGTCGACCGTGTCGTCGTCGGCCGCGACCGCGACCTGCTGACCGTGCTGGGACTGGGCTTCGCACTGCTCGTGCTGATGCAGGTCGCGGTCACCGCGGTGCGCGGCTGGCTCGGCGTGTATCTGTCGACACATCTGAACCTGCGGCTGCTCGACACGCTGTTCGGGCAGCTGCTGCGGTTGCCGCTGGCGTGGTTCGAGAAGCGGCATATCGGCGACATCGTGTCGCGCTTCCGCTCGATCGACGCGATCCAGCGCACGCTGACGCTGACCTTCGTCGAAACGATGGTCGACGGGGTGATGGTCGCGCTGACGCTGATCGTGATGCTGTGGTACAGCCCGCTGCTGACGGCGATCGTCGTCGGCGCCGCAGCCGCGTATGGCGCGGTGCGCTGGGCGTTCTACGGACCGCAGCGGCGCGCGCTCGACGAACAGATCGTGCACGAGGCGAAGGCCGGCACGCACTTCATCGAGACGCTGCGCGGCATGATGGCGATCAAGCTGAACATGCGCGAGGCCGAGCGGCGCGCCGCGTACCAGAACCTCGTCGTCGAGCAGACCAATGCCGGCGTGCGGTCGCAGGCGATCGCGATCGCGCACCGCGCCGCCAACGGACTCATCTTCGGGCTGGAAAACGTCGCGGTGATCTGGCTCGCGGCACTGCTCGTGATGGACGGCCGTTTCTCGGTCGGCATGCTGTTCGGCTTCCTTGCGTTCAAGCTGCTGTTTCTGACGCGCGTGAACAACCTCGTCGACAAGGCGATCGAGTTCCGCATGCTCGATCTGCACGCAGAGCGAATCGCCGACATCGCGCTGGCCACGCCCGAGACGCCCGCCGGCGGCCCCTCGCAGGAAGCACCGAAGGTGCCGCTCGCGATCGAAGGCAAGGGACTCGGGTTCTCGTACGGCGTCGAGGGCTTCGTCTTTCGCGGCGTGGACTTCTCGGTGAAGCCGGGCGAGACGGTCGCGATCGTCGGCCCGTCGGGCAGCGGCAAGACCACGCTCGTCAAGGTGCTCGTCGGCCTGCTCGACCGCACCGAGGGCAGCCTCGCCGCCAACGGCCGCGACGTGCGCGACTGGGACCGCGGCGCCTTTCGCAGCCGCATCGGCGTGGTGATGCAGGACGATCAGCTTTTCGTCGGCACCGTCGAGGACAACATCAGCTTCTTCGACCCGCAGCACGACCCGCAGCGCGTGCGCGCGTGCGCGCGGCTGGCGCGGATCGACGCCGAGATCGAGTCGATGCCGATGCAGTACAACACGATGGTCGGCAGCCTCGGCATGGCGCTGTCCGGCGGGCAGAAGCAGCGCATCCTGCTGGCGCGCGCGTTGTACCGGCGGCCGCACATCCTGTTTCTCGACGAGGCGTTCGATCAACTCGACCTGGCGCGCGAACGCGAGATCACCGAACAGTTGAAGACGCTCGGGATCGGCGTGGTGATCGTCAGCCACCGGCCCGAGACCGTGCGGGAAGTCGACCGGCTGGTGAAGCTCGGCTGAGGCGACGCGGCGGGCGCCGCGGCGCCGATACGGCCGGCCGCGACGCCGCTCAGGACAGCGTGCCGGGGCGCGGGTTGTTGGCGCGGCGCAGCGCTTCGGCGATCTTGCGGCGCGCGCGGATGAACGGCGACTCGCGCGCCTCGGCGCCGAGGTATTCGTCCAGATCGCCGACCTCGCGCTGCAACCGCCGCACGAGCGTCACGAGAAGATCGGTGAGCTCCGGGTCGAACTGCGTGCCTTTGAGCTGCTGGATCTCCTCCAACGCGCGGAAGACCGGCCAGGCGTCCTTGTACGGCCGCGCATGGGTCAGCACGTCGAACACGTCCGCCAGCGCCGTGATGCGGGCGGCATCGGGGATCGCCTTGCCCGCGATCCCGTCCGGATAACCGGATCCGTCCCACCATTCGTGATGATGGCGCGCAATGTCGACCGCCATGTGAATTTGCGGCAGGCCGCTTTGCGACAGCAACTCCGCCCCGATCGCGGAATGCGTCCGGACCAGCGACATCTGATCGGGATTGATGCGACCGCGCTTGGCGAGGATCGCGATCGGAATGCCGAGCTTGCCGATGTCGTGCAGCCGCGCCGACATCTCGATCATGAAGCAGGTGTCGTCGTCGCAGCCGTAGTCGGCTGCGAGCAACGCCGCGAGCTTGCCGACCCGGTAGACGTGCTCGCCGGTCGGGTCTTCCGAAAGCTCTGCGGTGATCGCCTGCCGGTGCAGCAACGCAAGCTGCGCCTTGAAGCGCTCGCGCCGGCCGTCGCTGAGCGGCGCCGCCTCGGCGACGCCGAGCAGCGCGGGCTCCTCCGAGCGCGCGGCGCTCTGCTCGAGCCTCTCTAGGTGCAGGCGCTGGTGCTGCAGAGCGCTTTCGATCTGCGAGCGCTTGGTGTGGTGCAGCAGTTCGCGCAGGTGGATCAGCGCAAGCTGCGGCTTGCCGGCGATGTCGTACGCCTTCACCAGCGCGATCAGCGCGTCGCGCAGCGTGGACTTCATGATCCG